>DATCTW010000042.1:0-5299 GCA_036567745.1 Ignavibacteria bacterium
ACCATATCATTAGCTCCTTAGTTAATTATTGTGGTTGCTTGTCAGGCCAACCCACTTGATATTAACAAAGGAGCTTTCACATTTTTACAGGTAAATATTACAGTTGATTTTTATTAAAGTTTTTTATGCAACACTAATAATAATCATATATAAACAAATGTTTTGTTTTATCATATTCAAATAATCCATATACCGAATGAAAGTTTATAAATACTTTTAATCTCTATGCTTTGAAATAATTTTTGCCATCTAATTATTTCAAAACATAGAGATTGATAATTAATACTTTAAAAAAGATAAACACTTATTGACTATTAGTAATAAATAACCTTATTCATAATGCACAATATCTTATAAAAAATATTTTCATTTTATTACTTCCAATGAATTAAAATACTTTCTTAATGCTTCAGGAATTATTACTGATCCATCTTCTTGCTGATAATTTTCAAGAATACATGCCGTAGTCCTTCCAATAGCAACCCCTGATCCATTAAGAGTATGAACAAACTCAGGCTTATCTTTTATAGTCTTTCTATACCTTATTCCTGCCCTTCTCGCCTGAAATGATTCAAAATTACTGCATGATGAAATTTCAACATATCTATTATAGCTTGGCATCCATACTTCAATATCATATTTCATTGCTGCTGTAAAACCTAAATCCCCAATACATATTTTAACTACTCTGTACGGAATGCCTAAAAGCTGCAATACTTCTTCAGCATCATTGGTAAGCTTCTCAAGCTCATCATAGGAATTCTCAGGAGTCGTAAACTTAACTAGCTCTACCTTATTAAATTGATGCTGCCTTATAAGACCTCTGGTATCCCTTCCTGCAGCTCCTGCTTCTGCTCTGAAACAAGCAGAATATGCAACATGTTTTATTGGAAGATCTTTTTCTTCTAATATTTGCTCTCTATACATATTTGTAACAGGCACCTCAGCTGTAGGAACAAGAAAATATTCTGTACCATTTACCTTAAAAGAATCTTCTTCAAACTTAGGTAATTGACCTGTACCAACCATACTATTTCTATGAACCATAAATGGAGGGAAAACTTCTGTATAACCGTGCTTATCTACATGCAAGTCTAGCATAAAATTCATTAACGCTCTTTCAAGTCTAGCTCCTAACCCTTTATAGAATGTAAACCTTGCACCTGTAACTTTTCCTGCAGTACTAAAATCAAGAATATTTAAATTTTCTCCAATTTCCCAATGTGCTTTGGGCTCAAAATTAAACTTTCTTGGCTCTCCCCATTTTCTTATTTCTATGTTATCTTCATCTGTATCTCCCATTGGAACAGTATCATTAGGAATGTTAGGTATAGTAAGCATTATTTTTTCTATTTCTTCATCTAAGGATCTAACTTCATTATCTAATTCCTTTATTTCATCAGATAAAACTTTCATTTCATCCATTAATGAAGTTACATCCTTACCCTCTTTTTTATACTGTGGAATAAGCTTTGAAGTTACATTTTGCTTATTTTTTAATTGTTCAACCCTTTGGATTATATCTCTTCTATTTTCATCAAGTTTAAGAAACCCGTCTATATCAAAATTCTCTTTTCTTTTTTGTAGTGCCTTTTTTAATACATCTGGATTGCTTCTTATTGCTTTCAAATCAATCATAAGTCCCTATCCCCTTTTGTCTTTTATTAATATTTAAATCATTATACTATAATAAACTATATTAATCTATATGAACAAGAATTAAAATCCAATTGGAGTATATTTATTATTTTAGTACTTTAAGTAGTCTTTCTATATCTTTTAAATAGCCTGAATCTTTGTAATTATTCATAATCTCCTCAAAATCCTTTACTGCATTGATGTTATCACCAAGTTTTAAATAGGAGTACGCCCTTAAATAGTAGCAATCATCTGTCAAATAATTATGCTTAGAGAAGTTTAGCGATTGACTAAATTTCTGAATAGCTTCAGCATATGATTTTTCTTTATAAAACTTATATCCTTCCATATATAATGATCTTGCTGCTTTATCAAAAGCATCATGTGCTAATCTGTTATATATTTCTTTACCTAATGAATTAAGAAATTCGTTATCACAGTCATTTAATAATATTTCAGCACTCTTTACATAATTTCCTTTATTATATTCGTTTTCTGCATACAAAAGCTGATCGTATGAATTTACAGTATCTAAATAATTCTTTTTTATTCTTTCAGTATCCTCTTTATATGCCTTTAGTTTTTCTTTTTCTTCATTCATTTTTTTTCTAAGGTTTTCTAACTCTTTATTTAGCATATTCTTTTCTTCTAACGCACTATTTAAATTGGTTTGATATAGAAGGCTTTTCTTTTCTTCATTACTTAATTTGGCTAAGTAATCACTTATACTTTTATCAGTCTTTAATTGACTGTAGTACGTTAGCAATAAAACAACAAAAGCACTTGTAAAAAGTATAACTGCGTATAACCATACCGTTTTTTTTATATTTTTTTTATCGCCCAACAATCTCACACCTTTACATTTTATTAACAGAATTCTGTAAATGATATTCAACAATTATTTTAATATTTATATAATCTTTTTAGCATTATCCAGAGCTTGTACTTCCTCATCAGACAACTTATATTGAGATTTTCCATTATTAATTGGCTTTACATATGTTGATGAATTATCTCTTGAATAAATTCCACTTATAACAACACCATTATCATTATAGTCAAGTAATGCTATAGAGTAACTTAAATCACTACCCATATTTTCAAATGCATTATATCTTATTACCCCTACTTTTTGAATACACCTAACTAATTTATTATCTATTTTTTCTATATTGTTATCTATCTCTTTATTTTTATTAATTATAAATTCAGTTTTGTTAATTATTGAGTCAAGTAACTCTTCTAAATTTTTTTCTCCCTCCAAGCTCATAAACCTGTTATATTTTCTTTTTAACCTATTTAATTTAGACCTGTTTGATATTATTAGAAAAAACAGTATTATACTAAAAACAATATTTATAGAAAATAGAATTACAATTTCTATACTTAAGTTTTCTAGTGAAAAATTCATTCTTTATCTCCTTTTTTTATCTTTGCCTCTGATTTAGTAAAATTAACTGAACTAGCTCTATTGAGAATTTTTGAACTCCAATTTTACTGTTAAAAATTATTTATTATTGTTTCACGTGAAACAATAATAAAACAATATTATATAATATACACTATTTATTAAATTTTAATTAATTTTTTAAAATTTTATCAATATTCCTTTATTTATCCGTATAACATTTTATAGACCATTTTTACTTTGACTAATGATATCATATTACCCTGTCTGTTTTATTGGCTTATTTGGAATTTTAGGAGGTCGGTTTTTTTGTAGATAAAACCTCCACCATTTCTATAATCCTATCTAATTCTTCCATAGAATAGTACTCTATCATTATTTTACCTTTTTTATTTTTACCGACAATTTGAACTTTAGTACCTAGAATATCTTTTAGTCTTTCTTCTAAATCATTATAATTTTCTTTATTGCTTCTTTCCTTTTGTCCCTTTCTATTTATAAGATACTTTTTAACTAACTTTTCTGTGTCTCTTACATTAAGTCCATTATTTCTAACTTCTTCAGCAA
The DNA here is from genome assembly GCA_036567745.1 of Ignavibacteria bacterium. GTDB lineage: Bacteria > Bacteroidota > Ignavibacteria > DATCTW01 > DATCTW01 > DATCTW01. Next base: position 3,614 of record DATCTW010000042.1, read on the forward strand.
TTTTCTCCTGCAGTGTATCATCTTCTATAGAAAGGAGTGCTCTAGCGTGTCCGGAGCTTAATGAACCATTTATTAAATACTCTTTTATATTAGTATTAAGATTAAGGAGCCTTATTGTATTTGCTATGGCTGATCTACTCTTTCCAACTACTCCTGCTACTTCATCCTGTGTCATATTATATTCTTTGATAAGCTTTTCAAATGCTTCCGCTTCTTCTATAGGATTTAAATCCTCTCTTTGTATGTTTTCAATTAGGGCTATTTCCATTACTTGTTTATTTGATAATTCTTTTAAAAGAACAGGCACCTTTGTAAGACCTGCAATTCTTGCAGCTCTCCATCTTCGTTCTCCTGCGACAATTCTATATACCCCGTCTTCATTTTTAACAATTATAGGCTGTACTATTCCATGCTGCTTTATTGATTCAGCTAATTGGGTTAGCTTTTCATCATCAAAATATTTTCTGGGCTGTCCTTTATTAGGTTCTATTTCATTTATTTTTAATTCCATTAGACCTTTTTCTTCAATATTTCCTTCATCTATAAGAGCACCCAATCCTTTACCCAAGCCTTTTTTAATCATAATTTACTCATCTCCTCAGTATATTCTATGACTTCTTCGGCTAATTCTAAATAGCATTCTGCACCTTTTGATTTTGGGTCATATAAAATTATTGGAAGTCCATAACTTGGTGCTTCACTCAATCTGACGTTTCTTGGTATAATTGTTCTATATACTTTATTCTTGAAATACTTTTTTACTTCCTCAACTACCTGTATTGAAAGATTTGTTCTCGCATCAAACATAGTAAGTACAACGCCTTCAACATCCAACTTATTATTTAAATGCTTCTGTACGAGCTTTACTGTATTCATTAGCTGGCTTAATCCTTCTAAAGCATAGTATTCACATTGTATTGGTACTAATATTGTGTTAGAAGCTGTTAATGAGTTAAGTGTTAGTAGTCCAAGGGAAGGCGGGCAGTCAATAATTATATAATCAAACTGAGATACAATATTGGAAATGGAAAACTTAAGTCTTGTCTCTCTAGACATTAAAGAAACTAATTCAACTTCTGCACCAGCTAACTGTATATTTGATGGGCAGAGCTTCAATCCTTCGATAGCTGTGTCTACCATCGTTGTACTTATTTCAACATCATTAATTAATACATCATATATAGATAGTTCAATATTTTTTTTATCTACTCCTAAACCACTTGTTGTATTTCCCTGGGGATCTATATCTATTACTAATACTTTTTTTCCTTTATATGCAAGGCAAGAACTCAAATTAACAGCTGTAGTAGTCTTACCTACTCCCCCTTTTTGGTTTGCTATTGATATAATTTTTGACAACAACACCACTCCTCCAAATAATTAATACCAAAACTATTCATTCCAACAAAATTTCAAAGATATATAGCAATATTTATATCTATAATAAAAGTATTAATAATCTTACATTTATCCGGGTAGCTATCAAACTATCCAATGGAATTTGGAAGTGATAGATGTAAAAGATTTATCACTTTTAAAATTATTATATAAATATAAAAGTTATTATTTAACCTTTATCTATATGTTATATCTCTTATGCTTTTTTTTCAATACAAATTATATACATTTTTAAATTAAATGTTTCACGTGAAACATTTAATTTAAAAATGTATATAATTTGTATTG
>DATCTW010000043.1:0-5136 GCA_036567745.1 Ignavibacteria bacterium
ACTTCGAAGAAATACAGGTAAAACCAGGTTTAACATGGATACCCAGTGACTTACAGGCTGGATGCAGGACAAAAAAGGTTATTTTGTATATTTAATTCTATGTCAACCTTCATTTTTCCAAAGGCTTTAGTATTGCTTCTTGCGAAATTAACCCAATTCTATATTTCGCTCACACCAAACACATTCAGAATTTCTTGCATTGATGGAGAATAGCTTTTTTGCAAAATATTACTATCCTCATGCATACTATAATCAATTACATTCACATCTTCATACTTATCATATTTGTGACTGTCATATTCTTCTTTTTTTAATGTAGATGTAAGGATAACTTGTTTTCCTATTTCTTGAAACTTTTGGATCATAAATTCTTCTTTTGATGTAGAAATTTCTCCACTTCTGAAGCAATCAATAATTATTGGAAATTCATGTTGAAAATGCTCATTCAAAGCAAGAAGCCTGCAATAATAGTATTCCTGTTCTTCACTACCCGAATAAGTAACATTCTTCTTTGTGAATAGATCATCAAAATTCAAAGTGCCATTTGGATCAACCTTTGAGTAAAATTGATTCATTTTCTCAACAATTGAATTCTTCATTTGAATATATTTTTTTCTTGCTTCTTTACTATTTTCATTTATTGAGTTATTTGCTTGCAATAAACTTCTTAATTCTTCGTTAAGCACACTTAATTTGTTATCATACTCTATTCCAGATAAAATTTCTTCAGAGTACAATAATATTTTTTGTATATCATCCGGGATATCTTTCAGTAAGGTTTTCAATTTATCTTGTTCCTTATGAATTGTTCTACTGTATTCATCTATAATTTCTTCCTTTTGTGCTATTTGAAAATTTATAGAGCGTAGAACTTTTTGCCTGACATATGTATTACTTACATCAAAACTTAAATCTCTATTTGTGTAAACAATTCTATCACTACCACAGTCTGCACATATAATTTTACCTTTTTCTATATTTCTATTTAAAGAATTTAACTCATCTATCAACACTTCAAGTCTTGTTTTTCTATTAATTTCTGCTGTTCGTTTTTTCTTGTATTCTCCTATATCTCCATGAATTTTTTTCATTCTATCTCTTAGCTTAGTTACAGACAAATCATCGCTAAATTTATCAATATAACTAGATAGTTGAGGATTTACTTTAAGCAATTTTAAGAGCTTTTTAGTAGTAGATATCTCTGCTTTTACATTTGTAATTTTTTCTTCTATCTCCTTTATATTTTCTTGAATATCAATAAGTGGATAGCCATTCATAGAGCACAGCATATTTATAAAATCTTGTTTTTTGTTGTAGCCATAATTTATTACATTGGATGGATTTCTTTTGTCCTGTCCAATAAAAAACATTTCATAAAATAAAGAAAGGTCACAAACAGTTTCACGTGTATCTTTAACAATAAGTGGCAAGTCAAGGATGTCTTCATTTTTTAAAAAATATTTCATTTCTGTTATACTATCAAATAAATACAAATTAGATACATCATTTATAGCAATCGAATTATTATGACGTAAAAATTCAAGCTTTTTACCACCAATCTCTATCTCTGTGTAAAAATAATATTGTTCAAAAGGAAATCCACTTGGAAAGATAGGTTCATTGCCCAAAGCATACATCATTCCCTGTATAACTAATGTTTTTCCTTTGTTGTTGTCATCACTAAAAATAATGTTAACACCATTTTTAATATTATTTTCAATAAAGGCTTCTTTGCTATTTCCAAACCCCGTCCTTTTAATGTTCATTATCTAAGCACTCCTTTAAAATAGATATTAAATATATGGTACTTAACTCATCTAAAGATGCTGGGAATCGAATTTTCTTTTTTTTCAGTTCATCAAAAATTTCTCGAGGTGACATCCTAGCATTTTTCTTCACAAGGAAAATCGTATTCTCAAAAAAATTCCAAAATATCTTTTTATTATTTTTGTTAAATATAATTTTAGATATTGAAGCATTACACTCCTGAATTATATCTTTTCTTTGCTCTAAATCATAATCTTTAACTTCATCAAAAAATAAATTCGGAATCATTCTGTTCGAAAACAAATCAACACCAACAAAACGATTGATGATCAAAGTATCAATCTCGCTCCTGTGAATGACTTTTTCAAATGCAAGAGCTTCTTTTGCACAACCGACTTGTTTACCTTCGATATCAATGTTTTTTAATTTAGTTTGTTTATCTCGTATTTCATCAAATATTGCCACAAAAAACGCATCATCAATGGTTACAAGATTTTTAAACTTAACAATATTTTTTATATATTCAACCTTATCATCTGCAGCATTGACAAAGGTAACCTTTTCAAGAAACGTACTTATACTATTTGGGTTAGCGGCAACTCCGTTTCTTCGTAAATACTCTTTCTCTAATCCATCAATTACTTTTGACTGATACTTGTCAATAAAGTTATCAAAAAAATAAACTGATAAGGTTTCATCATTTAAATACATTTTTGTAAGTTTCGGCATAAATAAAATATAATGATTGAAAGTAATGCTGGAAATGTAATTTTGAAATAGGGTAATAAGAGCGATACCAATTTTCATTGGATTTAATGATTTAACATTTTTGGATTGAACGTCCCATAATTTCGTAACATCAGTACTAACTCCTGTTACATCATTAAAGCAATCGATTAAGAATGTATCTATTTCGTTGCTATCCTTTCTATAACTTAACAAATAAAGCATAGACTTCGTTTCATATTCATTTGCCTTTGAATTATTTCTTTCGGTTGTACAAAACTGATACATTTTAGACCTCCACCATAAGCTTCCTATTGTTATCTTAATAAATATATAATAATATGCAGCAAACCATTTCTTACACATATTGTAAATTTGCTATTGTCACCTATTTTCAGTGCTTGTATGAAACCCTTAACTTAAGGTCAAATGTTATGTAATTCTCGCTAACTGTCTGTTCCTTCTAATCGAGTTTTCATTTCATCAAATGAGGGCATTTTCCTAAATCTAAAATTCAAATCTATATCTGAAATACTGCACTCATGGATAGCCAAACACACCGCAAATGTACATCCTATAAAGTCAAGATTTTCATTTATTAACTCATAACCTATTTTATATTCCTCTTTAGGATTTAATGAACCCGAGCATTTACCTTCAGATTGATATCTACAACCATTCTTAATTCCGAAATATGCAAAGCCACATTGTATCTCGTCAATATCTAATGAATATTTCGATACTACTCCTAGTATCTGCATGGATAATGCTTGCAAATGAAGTTCTGCAACATGCTCAAGTGTAATCCCATCAGCATGGGTTGGATTTTTAGGAATATCTTCAGGCTCGATAATTGTTACGTTATACGAATTATTTATAATATAGGATGGTGGCGGAAATAGGTTTTTCATTTCTACCCATGTATCTAAATCTATAAATGGATTTGCTGCAGACCACGGGTGTTTTACCCTATATAAAAAAGCTTTCTTCATTCTCTCTTCTTGCTTTAGACCATCACAATTTTCACATCTATTATCATAAAACGTAAGAATTTCACTAAAGGTTTCTTCTAGAGATGTAAATTTACAATGTTTAAGTAAAACATTGCAGTACTCAGTATAATTATTTTTTATTTCTTCAAGAGAGCTCATTGAAGGTGTCGTTATAATTTTTAGTGCTTGTGTAAGGTTATAAAACCTCCATCCAGGATGAATTGCTTTCCAGTCTTGTTCATCAAGTGAGATTTTTAGTTTTCCAGTTTGTAATGAAAGGTCACATATAATTGGAAACTCTTTTTCTTTATCTATCCCAACTTCATTAACAAACCATAAATAGGGGATATAATATTGGTAAGGAAGCTTGTTGATATCAAGTGTCACATTAATTGGTACATTATGAATAATATTTGCATAAATAGCTTCCAAGTATTTCGCGTGTGATTCGATTATATCTCTTCCGTTTAAATCAAAGGTTTTACCACCATGATTTATTTGAGGAGTTAGCGAATATGAGTTATTAAAAGGCATGTCTATTATATCTCTAAATGAACTAATAGACGGATGCTTATAATTTTGTAGATAAAGAATATTTAAAGTATAACGGTAAATATTAAGTTTAAAAGCATTAACTAAATCTGCATTAGACTTAGTAGCTAAATAACCAATGGGCAAAGGCCTTTTTGCTTTATATTTTTCGGTTGATACTAACCATTCAGTAAAAATACAACTCATACCTTGTCTTACCATATTCCAATATGTTTGTCCAAATCCTGTCATTGATGTCTGCAGGTAATGGAAATGTTCATGTGAGTAAATTATTGAATTCTTTGTATCAAGTGCACGTGTATCAGTATTAATGGTATCATCACTTAAACTAAGAAGAAGAACCTCTGGACTAAATGTCCCACGAACGATATTAAATATTTCGTAATCAAAATTATTTTCCATATTTAACACCTCTACAATTTTGATAAAATATTAAATTAATCAAATAATAATCTTACATGATTGTTTGTTATTTTTTTCCATTTGACATTACCTAATAGACATTGAATGTATTACAACTAGCACATTTATAATATTATACCAAAATTCGATTTTATTGTATATAAACCTAATGTTATCTACGCAAAGAATTTTGTTTCCTAATCGATCTTTTTAAGTACTTAGTACTTGAACTATCTTTATAAAAGAATCGTAAAGTGGCTATGAATAGCTTAAACAGTGGTTTTAAAGGGGACTATATATGCAAATCAATAATAAAAAGCTAACTCCGATTTGTGCCAACTTGACCATCTATTTACTTGTAAAGCATGGAAAAGGGTTTTCAGGATTTGCTCTTCTCGCACCATATCAGTAATCAATGAAGAAAAAGCAATGGAAATCCACGGTGAAATGAATTTTCAAGTCTTGTACCGTTTGAGTACCCAAAAGCCTTTAGCGAAGCAATTCAAAAACCTTTGGGGGAGGGAGTTTTCGCTGTCCTCCCGCTCTGAAGCTATCAAAGAAGCAATACTAAAGCCTTTGGAAAAATGAAGGTTGACATAGAATTAAATATACAAAATAACCTTTTTTGTCCTGCATCCAGCCTGTAAGTCACTGGGTATCCATGTTAAACCTGGTTTTACCTGTATTTCTTCGAAGT
>DATCTW010000044.1:0-51234 GCA_036567745.1 Ignavibacteria bacterium
AAGAGCAACATATTCTAAAATAAGATATATAATTTAGACATTAATAAATAATAATAGTCAATATAAAATAAGAAGTAATAAAAGACTACTTTGTCTAACTATTTTTAATATTATATTTAACAATAAACTAAGAGGCTGAAATGAAAAGTCATTTATTTGCCGTAATAATAATTATTTTCAATTTCTTACAAATAGCAAAGGGACAATCTTTACAAGAAATGTTAGATATAGATTTTTCTGAAACACAGCTTACTTATTATGATCCAATGGATTGCCATGAAGCAACATTCTTATATAAAGTAAAAAACATTGGAAATAAAACATTACATATTATTTCTGATAGATATACTTTTGATGGGCAAACTATTAACCATTTAGTCGGCCCTCAAGGAAGTTCTTATTTAGAACCTGGTGAATCAATGTGGTTTCGCGCTGTTTTTGATACACGATTATTTGGTTATGATTATACTATTAAACAAGATATTACCAAAACAATTGAAACAAATATTCATGATTTTATTGAACAATATGGTCCAGGTGAATCAAATAGAATTACTATAACTAAACAAATAGTTATAAAAGTCTCTGGAGTTGAAAATTCAACTGGTAATACAAATGTTGAAGTTCCTATAAAACTTACTGTATTAGATGAAAATGGTAATTCTACAAATGCTAAAGTTGAAATACGAGGACCATCAGGTCAATTCAACGCATGGTATGAAAAAGATGTAATTAATGGAAAATTAGAAATGAAACTTCCATTAAGCAGTAAATACTTTTTATGGATTAAAAAAGATGGGTATAAAATTGTATTCAGGGAATGTTCATTAAATGATTTGAATTCAGAAATAATAATTCAATTAAAAGAAAAAAAAGATAAACCTACCCTTCCAAAATTTACATTAAGAAAAGCAATTAAAGGTGATATCGGTTTTTGGAGAGGTGCAACTACAAAACTTGGTGATAAAATACTGTTTGTCAATGGAATGGAAAATTATTATGATCAAAATATGTGTTTCCAAGGAAAGTTATTGTTATTTGATTTAAACAACAATAATATAGTATGGCAATATGATATACCTTTTGTTTCTGTTTCAGCAGATATTGATGATGAAGGGAAATATGCAGCAGTATCAACTGCACTTTGGAACTTTTCACAGTTTTCCGCTCCATCAAGTATTATCGCTTTAGTGGATGCTACAAATGGACAAGAAATCTGGAAAAAAACAATTACAAAAAATAATTATCCAGATCTTTGGAATGATAATGGGGAATGCTTATGTGTAAAACTATCGCATAATGGTAACTATCTATTTGCAGCAATTACAAACGAAAAGAGTTATTTATATAATACTAGTGATGGCTCTATTAAATGGATTTTCAATTATGCTGAAAACATTAGAGAAATAATTTTTAGTGATGATGATCAATATATATATGTACCTACCGGGAGTGGAGTAATATATAAACTAAGAGTATCAGATGGAAGTATTGTTTGGAAACAAAGGGGATGGTCTTGGGCTTATATTAATGGGTTTGAATTATCTTTTGATAAAAAATATTTAGCTGTTGGTGCAAAAGCTGGCGGGTATTCAATAATTGATTGCGAAACTGGATCACTCATTTTTTCTGATAAAGGATTAAATAATGGTTCTTCAACTGTAAAATGGATTAATAAAAATAACGATCTAATTTGTATTGGAAATTCATTTAGTAAAATTTATGATATTAATGGAAATTTAAAAAGCTTTGGAAGTTTTGGTGGAACATATTTATTTGCCAATGTTCTTGTTACATGTGTCGGGGCATTGTTTGATTTTCGAGATGGTGAATATTTAGGACAAGGTTTTAAAATAAATGAGGAAGGCAGAATTTCACATTTCTTTTTTTACAATGAAAAACTAAGAAAAATGGTATGGGCAGTAACAGAAACAAGGGGTAAAAACGAAAATATTATTGAAGTTTATGATGTAGATTATATAAACGATATAAACAAAAAAGATAATCACCCTTTATTATCTGAATACAAATTATATCAGAATTATCCTAACCCATTTAATCCAATTACAAAAATAGAATACTCATTACCAGAAAACAGTTTTGTAGAAATAAAGATTTGAGATATTTTTGGTAGAGAAGTAGAAACGTTAATCAACAAAAAGCAGGCAATGGGAATGTACTCTCTTCAATGGCAGCCAAAAAATATTACAAGTGGTATTTATTTTTATAGAATAAAAGCAGGCAAATATTCTGAGACAAAAAAAATGGTATATATAAAATAAAATTACAAAAATAATTTTACTAAGCATACAAAGTTTTCTATTAATACATTACAAATTATATAATTACGAATACTTGTTAGAATATCCCAATTTCTTTTAAAATATTGATAATTGTACTATTGTTCAAATCATAATTATATCATTAAACTTTTTTAAGAATTTATTTTATATTAAAAAGTAATAAACAACCAACTTTTTAGCAGTCTGGAAAATTTTCGTATAAAATGATTTCAGGTAATAATTTGAATAATTTCATTAAGAGATATTTCCTATATAGTTTGAAGAACTAATTCCAAAATCAATAAATCTATTATTTTTATTATTTTACCTCTTTTTACTTTTTAATTACTTTTTTTCGAGTGTCTTAAATTTGGAATATTTACGATTTCTGTTGCTTTTTTTATTTTCTTATTATATATTACATTTTAGAAAGAGAAAAAGACCTTTTATTAATTGTTTCCTGTAATTATTTTTAAGAATTAATCGTTATACTTTATTAGGTTTTCTCCTTTTCAATAAGTTAAGAATTGTCCTTTTAAAATTTGAAATTTATAATTCGGGTAATAAATAATTTTATTATCCCAAATAATTAACAAAATCTATAATTATTACAAGGGCTTTGAAGATGAAAACCTATCTCATTATTAACAAGGTAGGATTGCTGCGAGCAGTAATCTTTGTTTTATTTCTACTATTTATTATAGTAGGATGTAGTAGAGAAACAAATAATCCTGTTTCTTCATCAATGAACGAAATATCAAAAATCACCTCACTTTCTAAAACTAGTCAAAATCTATTAAACACTACTACTTTCAATCTCGTCAACAGAAATAAAATTGCTTTTGGTACTCTTGCAGTTCAAAATGATAATACCAACATTTATGTTACTTATACCTTCCCTTCAGGTACTATAGCGTCAAATTTACAGTTATGGATAGGATTAAATTATAATAATGTTCCAAAGAATAAACAGAATATACCTGAACCTGGCCACTTCCCATATAAAGCTACCCCAACAGAATTGAGCTATACATTTACTATACCTTTAGCAAGTTTGGGTATTAACATTTTAACTGATTATGCAAATATACCTTTATATATTTTTGCTCATGCAGATATAATGAACGGTGATGAAGAAGGATTGTGGAGTGCAAATGATAATTATATTCCAACATTTAAATCTCTTTTTGGTATACCGAGATGGGGTTTTGTATCTACATATTATTTACAGGTCAACTTTAATAATTCTCAAGAAACTTCTGAAACAGCTTTCGCTTATGGGACACATATTTTTGGTGGGAAATCTAATCCCGACAATTTACCTTCATTAGATATAGGTAATAATTGGGGATGGGCAATAAATCTTCCTTTATATACTCAATCATTTGCGAAAGTTGGTATTACTACCAATACATGGCAAATATATGCTGCTGCAGGAGGCAATGATATTACTAAAGGTTGGAATGTTGGTGAGCTTTCAGTAGCTATTAATGGATCTAATGTTACTTTAACAATTACATTAAAACCAGAATACAAAATGAGTGAATTGCATATATATATTAACGATAAAAAGCCTACAACTACCGCACCTGGTCAATATGGTTTTACAGCTACGTTTGACCCAAAGACGGGATCTTATACTAAAACCTTCACTCTAAGTGATACAGATAATGATGGTATTTGGATAATAGTTCATATGGTTACTTGGGGTGTATTTCAGAAATAAAAATTTACGGTGGAGGATTTCTATCCTCCACCTTCTCATTTCATAATTATCTTTTCATTCAAATCACTTTTAATTATCTAATACAACTAAAAGTAATAAATTGTTAAAAATAGATTTATCCTTTATTAAATCTAATAGCAATTAGTTTTATATAGAAATTTTCTAAATAAAATTGACCTCGTATAATATATTCTTACTTTATGATAAGAAATATTATTTATTGTTAAATTTTTTAGAATAGTATCGTACCATAAAACTATAATATGGAAGTATAAAAAGTAGTTTTGATATTTATTCGAAATCAAAGGGTAATAGGTGCTTGAATAAGTCAAAGTTATGATTAGTTTCTTTTTCTATAATATCTTATAAAAATATATCTGAAATTTCTTATATCTGAAATTTCTTATATCTGAAATTTATTTTGTTACTCAAATACTTTTAAATATTAGGGAGGTTATAAAAAAAATAAAAAATAATTACATTTTGCAACAAAAAACAATCTCAATTGTGTAAAAGAAAAATTAAGAAAAATATTTTTAAAGTATAATAGATGAAATAAAAATAAAATAAATTCTATAGAAAAAAATTAGGTCACAAAAAAAACCGGTATAAAAAATGGCATAAAATTTGAATTAGAATAATTAAAGAATGAAACAAATTTAAAGAGTGAGTATATGATATGTAATAATAGATTGCTAAACTTTTTTATGAAAATAGAAAATTTAATATTTTTTTTTAGAGTGACTTTAAAGATAACTGTAAAATTATTTTTAATAGGTTATATGTGTTATTAAAATAATAATATATTTTTCATTATTAAATAAGGAGAATAATATGAATTATTCAAATTATTATTCAGAAAACAAATTTTGGAAAAAGATCAAAACAGTAGGTAGATCAATACCATTTTCGAGAGATGTGATAGCATTGTTTTACTGTCTGTGCGATCCCAATACACCAAAATGGGTGAAAGTGATAATTATTTTTGCATTAGGATACTTTATTTGTCCACTAGATGCAGTACCTGATTTAATACCAATAGGTGGTTATGGTGATGATGCAGGTGTTATTGCTAGTGCGTTGGCTTCGATCTCTCAATTCGTAAGAAAAGAACATTATAAAAAGGCAGATGAATTTTTATCATAATAATGTAGCGAGCTATGTGGGGCAGATAATGGATGTAGGTAATGGTCTTATCTGCCTCAACACAAATATTCTAAAATTTTGTTTACAAAATATTCAAGTAATATTATAGGGGAGATTAAAATGAAAATTAATTTAATTGTATTATTGATTGTATTAAGTAATATTTTGTTTGCTCAGAGTTCAGATTCTATAAAGGCGAGAGCGATTTTTGATTGGATTACAGATAATATTGAATATGATATTGAAGCCTATCAAAATAATAAAGTTTCTTGGGTTCAATGTGATGTCGAAAATGTTTTAAAGACTAAGAAAGCTGTTTGTGAAGGATACGCAAGATTATTTCAAAAGATGGCACAGGATTCAGGTTTAGAATGCAAAGTAATTACTGGGAAAGCAAAAACATTCGGTTTTGGTGATCAGGCATGGAATGCAGTGAAAATTGATTCCGTCTGGAGGTTGGTTGATGCCTGTTGGGGAGCAGGTGGATATAGAGGTAATAGATTTATAAAATCAAAAAATTTATTTTACTTTTTTACACCACCAGAAAAACTAATTTTAACACATTTTCCTGATTTTCAAGAATATCAATTTTTGAAAAATCCAATTACAAGGCAAAAATTTTTTGGGTCTGAAAATACTGGTTATTCACCTGTTATGTATACTTTGCTCTTAGCTGAAGTTTCTGATTACTCTTATGCAGAAATGATAGCTATGAATGTTGTTACAGGTTATGGTAGAGCAGTTATTACTTATGATCCAGCAACAAAAAAATATTTGGTTTACTCTGGTCAATTCACATCAGAAAAAGAAGCAATTGAAGCTAGCAAAACAGTTGAAAATTGCTCTGTAAAGAAATTAGTTAAATGATTATGTTAAAATTTAAATCAAATTTATGCGTCGTAATCATAAAAGGATTTTATACTTGTATAAAAAAACAAAAGTAAAATGTAAAGAACAAAATGCAATGATTAATTTATTATTTGAATATATTGAGATAATATGGGTAAATTTTAATGCGCAATTTAGATTTAATAAAATATTTTAGTGTGTCTTTACTTTTTATTAACCCAAAAAAATTAAACATTCAAAAGTATTAAATGTTTTTAGATGAAAAAAAATAAAAAAATTATTGACTTTTTAATTTTTTTTCTTATAAATTTTTGAAAAAATATGGGATGAGTATGGTATTTGAGAATGTAGGGTTTTGTTAGGCATATCATTTTAGCTACGTAATACATATTTATATTTAATAATTGTTCTTTTTTATTTTTTAATTAAAAAGGTAAGCTTTATCAATTTATAATAGTAATATTGTTTTAATTAACTAAGAGGGACAAATGCATTTATTTGAAAAAGCTCTTTTAAGTTTTTCACTATTCTTACTTATAGCTATTCAATCGCATAGCTGTAAAGCTCAAGATGTAATAGTGAAAGAAGATTCAATTAAAATTATACGTCTTAAAGATGGAAAAACCTATATTGGTAAGGTTTCAAAAGTACCAGTTGAGGTTAGTAGAAATTTGAAGTTCAACAAAATTCAAATTATGCCACTAAAAGATGGTGAGTATCAAGAAATTATTACTACAGATTCAACCGAGGTTGAATTTGTAACGTCCTATGAACAAACAATATTTCCACCTTCAAGAAGATCCGTCGCAATATCATCTGAAATAATTCCAATTAATAAACCGGGTGAATGTGATTGTGAATGTGAAAAGTATTATCCAATTTTGTATTGGGAACTCAAGGGTTTAGTGATGTATTCAAAAAGCTTTTCATATGGGGGTGAAACTGCTTTAGGGTTTAGGTTTACAAACGCTTTTCATTTCGGATTTGGAGGAGGTGCTGAAAGAATAATGAAAAATTGGAGGTTCCCGTTATTTTTACATTTGAAATATTCTTTCAATTCTGGTGATAATTACAAAGTAAAACCTTTTATTGCAGGTTTTGCTGGTTATGTTTACGATAAAATATCTAATGATTATAACGTTAAACCTGCTTTAAAAAATATTTTTCATCCATCTCCTAAAATGGCAGGTTTAAGTTTGGGATTAGATATACCAATTTGTTGTTGGTTATTTGATATTTCTATGGATTTAGGTTATAGATATTATACACTGCCAAATGAAAAAGAACTGCAAAATTGTGATGGTAATTATTTCAAGTTAGGTTATGATGAAGTTCATGCAGTTATTTTTAGATTAGGAATAACATTTTAATTTTGGAGACATGATATGAAAGAAATAAAAAATTATTTAGCGTATTTTCTTATAGTATCATTAATATTATTTAATGCTTGTGAAAAGGAAATTTTAAAACCAGATGTTGCTCCAAATTTCAGGACTATTTATGGAGGAGTTTACGATTCATTAACGAAAAAACCGATTCCGGGAGCCTATATCACTATTATTCCTGAAGGTTTTCCTGAAAGCAAAAAAGATAATATTAAAACTGATAATAATGGTAAATTTTCAGCAGATAATATGCCAGTCTTTAGCTATGGACAAAAATATTACGTAACTGCTGTTCTACCACCAGTTTACCCAAACCCTAATTCTATTACAGATGGGTGTGATTGTGATAAACTAATTCTAAAAGATATTGCACTTTTACCTGATACATCTGTATTAAATCATGCTTGTGATATTTTTTGTATACCACCACAAATTGATTTTGGTTGTGTTGCGGTAAATGATAGTAAAGAATTTTCTGTAAATTTAATTAATTCTTCTTCTACTGGAAGTAATATTACAATCAATAGTTTGGATATAAAGTCATCAGAGATTACTGTTGTTAGTCCTTCTTTCCCTATAACACTTCCACCAAAAGGACAGAAAGAAATGATAGTTAAATGGGCTCCAACTAAACCACAAACATATTTTACATCCCAAATTTTTGCTAATACCGATTGTAATTCTAATAGTAAAAAAATACTTGATATATCTGGTAAATCAGAATTCCTAACCTGTAGTATAAGAGGTAATCCATTAAGTGGTAACGTTATGAATATCAGTGCTTCTATAGGTGAGAGTAATTATGGTACATTTCAAATAACAAAAATTTCTGGTTGTGCGAATTTAAAAACCTCTGTCATAAAATTAGGCAATGATAACCATTTTAAAATTGATACAAGTGGATTGCCAAATGTAGTAAAAATTACTTACGATTGTACAGATACATTAGAGCATTATGATTCAATCTCAATAGTTACAAATGGTGATTGTGATAAAAAGTTCATTTTATATGGTAATCCTTATTCTAGTACACTCAATGGAGAAACTTTGAATCCTTGGTCATTATGTATGAGGCCAAAAAACAAATATACACATAGAGGTTATAGTTTTGAGAATAAATCTGTTGTGGATGATGAAGAGATTTTACCCGGTTATACTTGCACTGACGATAAATTTAATAATCCACCTGTTGCTATGGCAGATTTCAGATTCTATGGTATCTCTGGTTCTATGGCTATTATTCAAGCAGCAAATGGTTTAGCTTATATTGATAATGTCTCTAAAGTTGATTTTAATGATCCTAAAAAATGGTATAATAGTCATATTGGGAAAAATTATTCTAATAAATCTCTGACTGTAAAAAATGGTGATGTGATTGCAATTAGAACTCGACAAGGTAAATATGCACTTATATGGATAAGAAATATAGGAATAAATGTTCAAACGGGTCCATCTAATACTATGGATTATCTTGAGTGGAGTTATTACTATCCAGCTCCATAATATATTATGAAAAAAAATTGGAGAATAATATGAAAAAAAAAATATTTTATATATTAGTTATAATTGCTGTAATTTTATTAAGTAGTTGTAAATCAGTTCCACCTAAAATTATTTATAAAACATGTGATACTACAGAATGCCGGTTACCTTTGAATGAAAATACCGGTAATTTAGGTTCGAATATCAATTCAAGTTCTGATGATTATGCCCCTGTTTTTATGAGTAACAGCAATAGTCTAATTTTCACTTCAAATAGAAAAGGGATTGGTTTAGGGTATACAACTGAAATTAAAATTGGCCAATGGAAACATTTCTGCAATGAAAATTTATGGTTTTCAAAATTGACTAATAATTCCTGGTCTGAATCAAAGTTATTCCCTGTTTTTTATCCTAATTCTCAGTATAATGAAGGGTCGATAGCTTTCTTTCCTGATGGAAAGAACTTATTAATAACTACTTCATATAGATTTAATGGGAAAGGTGGATCTGATATTTTTAAAGGACAAATTGAAGGGAATAATATAATTATTGATTCAGTAAATATATTGAATATTAACTCAAAATTCTGGGATTCTCATCCTGCAATTTCTCCTGATGGAAAAACTATTGTTTTTGCGTCGGATAGAGATAGTAAAATTTCACCATTCGATTTTAAAGAAGATAGAGATACAATTCTATCTACTGATTTATATTTTTCTTCATTACTATCTAATGGATCTTGGAGTGAACCTGAGCCAATCAAAAAATTAAATACTGAATTGGGTAATGAAATAACCCCATTTTTTGCTAATATTTGCGGTAAAACAATTTTATTTTATTCTTCAAATGGTTTATCTGGTTCAAAGGGTTATGATTTGTTTTTCTCAGAATACGATGGTTTAAACTGGAGTGATCCCAAGCCAATTGAAGCAAAGTATTTTTATAATAGTAAAATTGAGATTAATTCTAAGTATGATGAAATATATCCTTGTGTGGTAGTAAATGGTGAACAGCTAATTCTTTATTTTTCTTCTGATAGACCAGGTGGTTGTGGGGGTTTTGATATTTATAAAACAGTAGCAACTCCATTTAAGTTTATTGTTAAAGGTATAATTTCTGATTCATGCCCAGGAATGTCTAGATCAGTTCCTATAAATGAAGATGTTAAACTTAAAGTAATAAAGCTATCGGATAGTACATTGTATAAGGAAATGACCGTAAAAAATTCTCAGTATGAGTTTGAAATTCAACCGAATACACAATATAGAATAGAAGTTTTAGCTGATGGTTACAAAGGTGAAAACGTTCATAATGTTTATATATCTGGATCAGATTGTAAGCGTGAATTGACATGTAATTTTAGCCTCGTCCCTCATTGGGAAGTTAATATTAGTGATAAATTCCCAACTTTTGTAACAGGTTATTATAGATTGAATACTGTTTCAAATTATATTGAACTCCAAAGAAAATACTTCGAGTGGAAAAAAGCTAAAGCATTATTTGATGTTAGTTATATACACTGGGATGAAGCCTTTGATAACTTAGATAATCCAAAGTCTATACGTTTTGGTAAAGATAAATCTTATTATAGTAGCCAAAAAACAGGCAAAAAATATGAAAAAGATTCTTATTATTTCTTAAGGGCAAAAGATTTGGATAAAAAGCTTAAAACTTCCTTCGTAAATCTTATGGAAAAAGATGTACTTCCAAAATTTAAAAATTGTGGTGTATTAAAAATTACAATTAATAGTTATGCCGATGAAAGAGAAATAGTAAAGAACAAAAAATATATAGAAGAAACCATTTCATTTAAAACAAGTGAAAATAAATCTGTAACCATTAAAAAAGGAAGTGAAATGGATAATTGTTTGCTATCTTCTCTTAGAGCATATTATACAATGGAACACCTAAAAAAATTACTTTCTGACAACGACAGTTTTAAAAAGATGTATTCTGAAGGTAGGATTAAATTTTTCTTAAATGGTAAATGTACATCTAAAGGGGAAAAATGGGAAGATATACGTAGAGCTGATATAATTATCGAAAGGGAGTAAACAAGTTGCCCAATTTATTCTCGCAGGGAAATAAATTCCCTGCGAGTTTTTTTTATTCTCTTGTAGAAAAAACAGGAAAAAATCTTAAAAATTATCTATAGTTTTTTTGCATTTTTTTAATTTCCTCGATAATTAAGTTTCTCAAGAATTTTGGTTTTAATACCATAGCTTCAGAACCCATGCTCAAAATCCATCTTTGAACCTCTTTAAGACTATTTATAGTGAATGAAATTATTATTGAATCATCATCATTATAATGTATTTTTTGTGTTTTATGCCATTTTCTTTCAGCAACATATAAAGATGTTGGGTGTTTAATAAGTATTTCGACATAATAACTCCCTTTACCTCCTGGTTGATCTAAGTAATCACTTATAATGATATTAGGGTCAATTTCATCATCTTTTATGAAAACTTCGTTGGTCAACTTTGCTTTTTTAATTCTTTGTATTGCAAACAATCTAAAATCATTTCTCGATTTACAGAAGGCAAATATATACCAATTACCATGTTTATTTAAAATAAAATATGGTTGAATTACTCTTTTCTCAGTTTTTCCTCTTATAAGTCCAGAATATTCTATTTCAAGTTCCCAAGATTCTTTTAAAGCTATGGTAATAATATCAAATATTTCACCAGAAAAATCAATTACACTATCTAATTTAAAATGCAGCGCATTGTTTAGTTCATCGGGTAGGATTTTTATATTTTTGGGTAAAAACTCAATTATTCTTTTAAATACTTTCTCTAGTTTATCAAAAAAAGGAGTGTTTTTGTATTGTTCAAGAGTTTTGGTTGCAACTAATAATGAAAATAGTTCTCCTTCACTCATATTAAGAGCTTGCATTTTGTAATTTTCTTCGGAATAGTAATACCATTTATTTTTTTGGTCGTATACTATTGGAGCATTCCATAACTGTCTCATGGTTTCAATTGTATTGTAAATTGTTTTTCTGTTTTTAACTTCCGTCGCTGAGAGAATTTCTTTTATTGTTACCTTCTTTTTATATCTTAATAGTTCATCTATTTTGAAAATTCTTGCTAACATTGGATTATTCATATTAAATATACTCCTAATTTTTTACTAAAAATTATCTAATATTAATTTTGTTATAAAAAAAATTATTCTAACCAAATAATTTCACATTTATCTACTTTATTTCCTGTAATTTCTTCAAAACAAGATTTGTATATCTTTAATTGATTCGAATAAATTTTTTCTAATACACTCTTTTTTTCTGAATCACTAATATCATCGGTTTTATAATCAAGAATCCCCCAATTCCCATTATCTTTTTTGTATATTATATCTATAATACCTGTAATTATTTTATTATTCTTTGATAGATAGAATTCCCATTCACAGTGTTTTTCTTTTGAAGAAAACGCTTCTTGAACAAATGTATTATTTTTTAAAATATTAAATGCTGAAATAATTTCATCTTTGTATTTTAGATTCAAAGGATCTTCTTCAATTATTTTGTCAACAAATGAATGTATATTAAAATCTGGTTCTGTCATATATTTTTCCATTATGTGATGGATTATATTGCCAAATTCTACCCCTCGAGATTTACTTGTTCTTGAAATAGGCTCTTTAATATCATAACTCATTAAATTATGTACGCTTGTAAAAGGGGATTGAAACTCATTTATTTTATTCTCGAGATTAGAGATCATTAAGTCTCTATCATTGGTATATTTTTTAAATAATTGTTCTATATTTATTTGTTTCCTTTTTATTTCTTTTTTTGTTTCTAGATTAATTTTATCAATTGTTTTTGTTTTTTCAAATTTACTTAAAGTGTTTTCGAATGAAGAAATAAATTTTTCATTTTCATTTGGAATGCTTATTGCAAGTATATTTTTTGCTCTTGTTGCTGCAACGTATCTTAGTCTTTCTAGTTCACATTTTTCAAGATTAGATTCTATGTTTTGTAATTTTTCACTATCAAGTGAATAGAACCCTCCAAGATCCAAGAAGGGTATAATAATTGAATTTTTCTCTCTTAAAGTATAATATGAAAATTTGTTAATTTCATTTTTTTGATAACAGTCAATAATAAATATTACTGGAGCTTCCAAACCTTTTGATTTATGAATTGTCATTAATCGTACTGCATTAGAATTATGTTCATTAATGTTGATGGTAGCAAGACGAAAATCATCTGAATCCATAAGATTAATTAAAGAATTGATTATTTCATGGAAGGATAAAGTAACATTTTCTTCAATTTCATACAATAATTCTAGTAATCGATATAATCGAGCTGTTTTTTGTAAACCATTTTCTTTTAAAAGAAGAATGTGACAAATTCCAGTTTTATCATAAATATCTTTTAAAATGTCGGAAGGGTTGAGTTCGTTTTTCCTATAATGCAATTCTTTGAAATATGTTAAGACTTTTGAAATTGGAGTTTTGTTTTCATTTTTTTGGAAATAACTCAAATTATTATTATTAGTTACATACTCAAGAATTTCAAGATCGCTAAATTTAAAAAGACTCGACTTAAGAGCTCCAAAAAGTGCTATAGAATTATTAGGGTCATCAATAGCTTGAAGTGAAAATATTAAACCACGTATTTCATCAGAATCAAAAAAAGTTTTACCACCTACTAGAAAGTTTGGAATATTGTTTTCTTCTAATATTCTTACAAATTCGTTTATATTTATCTGCGTTTTTGAGAGAAGAACTATATCAGAAAATTGAATATTTCTAAGAGTTTTTTTCTCTTCATCAAAAATCTTATAATTTTTGTTGTTGACTATTGTATTAATAATGTATACAATTTTTTTAGTTTCATCTTCAAATTTGTCTTCATTTTCTACTTTAATTCTAAAAATATTATCTTTGATTACTGAATTGCTTATTTTTGCAAAAGAAATTGGTGTATATTCAGCTTGAATGCCTGATTTTATAAAATCTGAGAATTCTTTAAAAGATTCTTGAAAATGGTTATTAACGAAATCTATTATAGTTTTATCTGATCTAAAGTTTTTGTTTAGTGAAAGTATTAACCCTCCTTGATTTTTTATGATATTTTTTGCTTTACTATAAACTTGAATATCTGCTCGTCTAAATTTGTAGATAGATTGCTTCGGATCTCCGACCATAAAAAGTTTTGAAGGTTCAAGTATTACTTTTTCCCATGTTTTTGCATTATTATCAATTTTTTCGGAGAGTAAGAATACCAATTCTATTTGCATTGGGTCAATATCCTGAGATTCATCGACAAAAATGTATTTATATTTTTTTTTAAAATAATTTCGTACTTCAATATTATCTCTTAAAATTCTACTTGTTATAAATAAAAGATCGTTATAATTCAATTTTAAATTTACTTTTCTAAATTCAAAATAAAATTTTTCAAATTCGTTAATGAATTGTGATGATTTATAATGTACAAAATCATAATATTTTTTTCTAATTTCTTGAAGTAAATCATGTGCTTGTGATAGAATA
This sequence comes from Ignavibacteria bacterium, assembly GCA_036567745.1. Classification (GTDB taxonomy): domain Bacteria; phylum Bacteroidota; class Ignavibacteria; order DATCTW01; family DATCTW01; genus DATCTW01. The sequence continues at coordinate 14,388 of DATCTW010000044.1, forward strand.
TCTTTATATTTTTTTAGCTTTTTGGCTGAAAAGTCTGTTAAATTGATTTCATGCGAAAGTAGTATTTTTTTTATGTCTTTATCGTTAGGTGTACTATTAAATGTTTCAATAAAATTTTTTAAAAAATTATATCTCTTTAATCCAATTTTATTATCACATTCATTTTCAAAAAAAGGAAGATCATTTTGTAAGCAATTCGCATAATTTTTTAGTCTATTAAAAACTTTCTTAAAATCCTTAGAAGTGATATTTTCTGTGGGCTCAGTATAAATAGTTAAATCGGGATGTTCACATTTAATACTTGCAATATTTTGAATTTTATTTATGTCAGTATTTTTTTCAAGTAAAAAGTTTAAAAAATTATCGTTCTCTTTAGATTTCAATAATAAAAAAGAACACCAAGCATTATTAAATAGTTCGTTTTCGTTTAAATCAGTATATATTTCGATCATGGGGTCTATACCACATTCAATAGGCCTTTCTTTTATAATTGAAAGACAAAAACTATGAATTGTGCTGATTTGAGTTAATGGAAGGTGTAAAAGTGCTTCATGTACTCTTCTTTTTTGTTGATCATTTAGTTTGATAATATTTTTTTCAGTAAGTGCATATTTATCTTGGTTAAAAGCTTTTTCAAGTTCCTTTTGTATTTTACTTTTTAAACTAGCGGCTCCATCATTGGTAAATGTAATTGCAATTATTTCTTGAATATCACACTTATTATTAATAATCAAGGACATTATTCTTGAAACCATACTGGTGGTTTTTCCACTTCCAGCACCCGCTTCAACAAAAAGCGTATGATTGAAATCATTAACTATCATTTCACGACTTTTTTCATCTTTAATCATTTTTATAATCCATTAATATTCGAAAATTTTATAATTATGAATGTTATTCCTTTTCTATATTCTCTTTTTCAGTAATATTTTTATATTTGTTATAATTAGAATCATATTCTTTCTTTTTATTAAATAGCCATATTCTATTTTGTATACATACTTTATAGTATTCGCATTCATCACATTTAGAATAATAATAATAATTTGGTATAAAATTACCTTTTCTCATTTCTTTAATAATAGAGGTTAATAACTCTAAAAAATGTGAGCGATATTTTTTGTAATCAATTTTTAAATTTTTAAAATTACCATCCTTTGTAAAAGAGTAATATTTAAAAATTGGATTTATTATATTTTTATCGATCTGATTTATTACTTCACTATAAATACCAGCTTGAGCCAGAGAACCCCCATTAAAAGGTTTATTCTCATCAAATTCTTTTACTTTACCAGTTTTATAATCAATTAGAATATATCTCCCTGATTCATCTTTATCAATTCTATCAATAAAACCACGGACAAATATTTTTGTATTATCTTTTAATTTTATCATTGGTGGGTCATATCTTTTCATATTTTCTTTGTTGTCATCTTCTTCATAATTTAATCCAAAAGATAGTTCGGTATAAATTCGTTTATTATTATCATTTATTTCATTTGTTAAAAAACGTAAAGCTATGTCATACAATTGGTTTTCTTGATATTTGTAGTATAACTCAGATGTAATAGGGAAGGATTTTTTATAATTTTCTATTAATTCAGTAAAAGTTTTATCTAAAATATTTTTATCACTTTCTTTAATTTTATTGAATTCTTTGCCATATTTATTTGTTAGTTCAATAAAGAAATTATTGAATAAATTATGTATAAAACTACCGAAATCCATTTTTGGAAGCCATTCAAGGTTGGTGCTATCATAATCTTCAAACTCTTCTAAGTTAAGTTCATATTTAAGAAAATATTTATAAGGACAAAAAACCCAAGATGTAATTCTAGATGCGCTCAATATTCCCAAATCACGATTGGTATTTAGATTTAGTGAACCCCAATATTCATCAAAAGCTTTAAGGTTTAATTTTGTTTTCTTTGCGGTTAAAAAAGAAAAATTAAAATATTGACTTAACTTATAATTAGTTATTGAGTTGTTCAATTCCTTTGTTATTATTGAAACAGCAACTTCATAATTATATATTGAATCACCGGGATTGAGTGTAATATAGTTGTTTGTCGATAATTGATTATTACTTAGTAGTTTGTCTAATTCATTATAATCTAAATTAGTATTATTTTTTCTATTCCATTCTTCGATAAAGTATCTTGAAACTAACTTAGTTCTACCTGTTTCGAGATCTCTAATTGGAGCAGATAATATTAAATGCTTTTTAACCGTAGACTTTAATTTTAAGAATTCATTGTTTGACTCAGTTAATAGATTCTCTTTTGTATAAAATATTGCATTGTTTACTAATGATTTCATGTTATTCTTTTCATAATCCAGAAAAAGAGGATTTTGTTTTAGATAGCTCATATTATTATTTTCATTAAGACCTAAGATGTAAAGTTTATCAAACTCAAAATATTGTAAATCCTTTTCAGTTCCAATTATGGGTAAAGTATAATCAGGTAGAGGAGAAGGAATATATGTATTCTCTAGTGTTTGGTTCATTAGTAAAATCATTTCATTTAAATTGTAATTTTTATTTACATTTTGCGAAAGTGATGTTAAAATCTCTTTTACCACTGATTTTAATTTGTTTAATGCGGTCACTTCAGTTATATTATTAATGTAAGCACACTTTTCAATAAAACTAACAAGATTCATTATTACTTCAGAGGGAGATGGTGAATTTATAATATTGTTAAAGTAAAATGAAATTTTTTCAGCAATTTTTATTTGTTTCGTATCATTGTTATTTTGAAGCTCATCATTTTTTGGCCTATTTCCTTTTAGATAATTTGTGAAAGATATATGAAAATTATTATCAAATAGGGAAATATCTGATTTTTTGAAATATTTTATACTTTGATAGTAATCTGAAGCGTTAATATCTTCTAGTATATTTTTGTAATTAATTAAACCTGATTCAAGTAGAATAATTAATCGAAAAACACTATTGTTGTTATTTATCCATTCTGTAAAATATTTCAATAAAGTACCTACAGATGTGTAAAAAAAGGGAATACCTTTTAAAAAATGGAATAAATTGTTTTTGAAAATTTTTTTATTTAAAATCTTGAAATGATGATAATATTTGTTATAATTATTTACACAAATACCAATTTTTATTGGTGGTTTCATTGTTTTTAAGTCTTCGATTATCATTCTGATTACTTGCATTACTTCCTGATTTTCTGTATCAGATTTGAAACCAATTAATTCGTAGTTTTCAATAGTTGGTTGAATTTCAATTTCGTTTATTTGGGATATTTTAATTAATTTATTTTCCATAGCAGTAATTTTTTCTGGAATGATATACACATTATCAAAAATAATATTCTTATTGATTAAAATAGAAATTGAATCTGCATAATCAAATAATTTGTTGGTATCTAAAAAGTTTTCATATTTATCGAAAATAAAAAGAATATCGCTCCATTTATCTTTGTTATCACTTATTTTAATATACTTTGATAATTCTTCTTTATTAATATAATTTAATTTCAATTCAATAAATAAATCGCTAAGAAGTGATGAATTTCCTTCAAAAATAAAATTTTGAAAATATTCGAATTTATTATATCTATTAAAGTATTTTAATTTTTTGTATGAATCGTATAAAATATTATTTATTAACCTTAACCTTTCATTGTCATCAATATATTTGTACTCAGAGAAATATTCTTCGGACTTTTCAATAAAAAAGTTTTTATAGTTATCTATTTTTAGATTACATAGTTTATTATATTTAAGTGCTAAATTTCTTTTGATTATTCCTGGATTAACATAATTTGGTAATAAAAGAATTTTTTCTCTGGCAGATTTAAAATCAATATATTTAATAATTTCATCAAGCATAATCTATTTCCTTTTGAAATATATTTAGAATTATTTAAACTTTATTATTCAATCAATTTTTTAGCTTTTTGGTTGGCTTAATCCATAAGAAATTAAGAAATATACTGAATTTACAAAAAAAAATAATGAAATCAAACTTAAACTTTATTGTATAATAAATTTAATATAAATATGTCCATATTTAATGGATAGGCTTGAATTTAATAGATAATTTTTTTTTAAATTTATTAGGTTGTTTTAATAGGTGTGCTATTTTAAAATATTATATGTTACTGTAATTTAGTAATATTATTTGGTATGTCTTTTAAAGCAAGTGTTACATATTATCTTTATTTATATATAAGGTTGGGGAATAATACCCCAACCATTTTCCTAAATCAATACGATTATTGTGAGTAAAATTATCTTAGTTGTTTTTTTCTAGTTCTGTTTCTGTTATTTTAGCTATACTTTTATTTAGAACGTCTGTAGCTTTTTCAAAGGTGCAGTGATATATGATTTTATCACTTATAGTTACAGTTGGACCCTTATCACATTTTTCGTGACAGAAGGTAGCTTTTACATTGGCAATGTTTTTTAGTCCTTTTTCATCAATATAATTTATTAGTTTGTTTAATAGTTCTTGAGAACCATTTACAAAACAACTAGTGCCAACACATACATTAATATCTATAGTTGAATCTTCATTAGCAGTAATTAAACTAATTTCTTCGTTTTGAATTCTTTTTCTATTATGATAGTGAGTATGTAATAAATTATGAGCTTTTTCACCACCAACTTCACCAAGATATGTGTTGTACAATTCTTTAACGTAAATGTTGTCTTGTGATTTATGTAGTTGTAAACTTTTATCAGCTGCGTATAAATCTTTTGCTCTTTTTTTCAATGTATCATTATCAAAAGAAACTGGTTGCCCGGCTCCTCCAATACAACCACCTGGACAAGACATTACTTCAATGAAATCGAATTGAACCTCATTATTGTTTATACTATCAAGTAGGTTTTTGGCATTCTTTAATCCTTGAACTATAGCTATTTTAACGTCTTTACCTTGATAATTAATTGTAAGGGAGCGAATTCCTTTAAATCCTCTAACTTCGGGAAAATCAATTTTAGGATTTTTATTATTTGATTCATTGTAAAGATATCTTAATACAGCTTCTGATACACCACCCGAATTTCCAAATATTACTCCTGCACCTGTCTTAAAACCAAAGGGTAAATCAAAAGGTTCGGGATTTAATTTTTCTAAATCAATTCCGGCCTCTTTAATCATTCTTATTAATTCTTGAGTAGTTATTACTACATCAACATCTTTAATAGTTTTATTGTCTTTTGAATACTCAAACTTTTTTGCAGTGCATGGCATAATAGATACCACGTAAATATTTTCTTTTTTTACTTCCATAATTTCTGGCAATATTTCTTTAATCATTGCACCAAGCATCTGTTGAGGAGATTTACAAGAAGAAATATTATCTAAAAACTCTGGATAGTACTGTTCTGCATATTTTACCCATGCAGGGCAACAAGAAGTCATAAGTGGTAAATTTTCATTTTTTGCTAATCTTTCTTTAAATTCATTTGCTTCTTCGATAATTGTTAAATCGGCACCAAAAGAGGTATCGAATACTTTGTTAAAACCAAGCATTTTAAGAGCTGATACAATTTGTCCTGTAAGATTTTCATTTGAGGTTAAGTTAAATGCTTCTCCTATTGCAACTCTAACTGCAGGTGCTAATTGAGCTACAACATATTTTTTCTCGTTATCTAAAGCGTTCCATACTTCTTGTATATGAGATTTTGGTGTAATTGCTCCTGTAGGACAAACTCTTGCGCACTGTCCACAATCAACGCATTCTACATCACCAAGATTTTTTCCAAAAGCTGGTACAACAGACACATCAGCTCCTCTAAATGCAAAATCAATCGCACCTATCCCTTGAATTTCATAACAGGCTCTTACACAATCGCCACATAGAATACATTTATTTGGGTCTCTTACCAGAGCAAATGAAGAATCATCAATTGGGAAATTTTTTTGTGTCTTTTTGAATCTTACTTCTGTTACTCCTAGTTTTGCAGCAATTTCTTGTAACTTACAAGAAGAGCTCTTAATACAGGATGTACAATTTCTATCATGATTTGCAAGTAAAAGCTCAAGTGCAATTTTGCGAATTTCTCTAACTTGTTTTGTATGTGTTTTAACTTTCAAACCAGGTTCTGGTTTAATTGAGCAACTTGATACTATTCCTCTTCCTTCAATCTCAACAATGCATAGTCTACAAGCACCATAGACACTTAATTCAGAATGATAGCAAAATGTTGGTATTTCAATGTTTGCTTTTCTAATAACTTCTAAAAGATTTCTTTCTCCGTTAAATTCTACTTCTTTACCATTTATATATAATATATTTTTATTTTCCATTTTTATGCTCCAATTGCTATTGCTTTTAATTTACATGATTCTACACAAGCCATACATTTTATGCAAAGGGTTTCATTAATTTTATGAGGTTGTTTCTTTTCTCCGGTGATTGCACCAACGGGACATTTTTTAATACATACACCACAACCTTTACATTTTTCTTCTATTATCGTTGGTGTAAGTAATGCAGTGCATTTTTTTGTTGGACATCTTTTTTGTACTACATGTGCTTCATATTCTTCTCTAAATTGCCTCAAGGTAGATAGTACAGGGTTTGGGGCAGTTTTTCCGAGACCACATAATGAACCTTTTTGAACTGCAATAGCCAACTGTTCAAGTAAGTCAAGAGTCTCAAGTGTAGCATTACCTTCTGTAATATCATCCAGAATCGATAACATCTGTTTTGTTCCCTCTCTACAAAGAACACATTTACCACAAGATTCACTTTGTGTGAATTTCATAAAATATTGAGCAATTTTGACCATACAGGTACTTTTATTCATTACTACCAGACCACCTGATCCTATCATTGCTCCAATACCCTGTAAAGAATCAAAATCTAAAGGTAAATCAAGATGTTTTTCAGTAAGACAACCACCAGAAGGGCCCCCTATTTGAACAGCTTTAAAACCATCTGGCCATGGTTTACCATTTTCATCTAAAACCCCTCCACCAATATTAAATATGATCTCCCGTAAGGTTGTACCAAAAGGAACTTCGATTAATCCAGTATTAGCAACATGTCCTGTAAGTGCAAAAGTTTTAGTTCCCGGTGAATTTTTAGTTCCTGATTTTCTAAACTCTTCTGCTCCAATTTTTATTATTAATGGAACTGTAGACAAAGTCTCGACATTATTAATTACAGTTGGTGTTCCCCACAAACCTGATTGAGCAGGGAAGGGAGGTTTGGGATTTGGCATTCCTCTTTTACCTTCAATAGATGACATCAGAGCAGTTTCTTCACCGCAAACGAATGCTCCTGCACCTTCCATAACGTTTACACGAAAACTTAATCCAGAACCAAAAACATTATCTCCCAGAATTCCATATTTTTCAGCTTCTAAAATTGCATTTTTCATCCTTTTTACTGCTAACGGATATTCCAAACGAACATAAACAAAACCCTCATCAGCACCAATTGCTTTTGCGGCAATCATCATACCTTCAATAACAGAGTGAGGGTTGCCTTCCATAATACTTCTATCCATAAATGCTCCAGGATCCCCTTCATCTCCATTACATATGATGTATTTCTTATCAGATTTTTCTATTCTTGTAAAGTTCCATTTTTTACCGGTTGGGAAACCACCTCCTCCTTTACCTCTTAATCCAGCTTCTGTAATTACATTACATATTTCTTCTGGTGTCATAGATAGGTATGCTTTTTGTGCTGAGGAATATCCCCCGAGTGATATATATTCTTCAATATCATTAGGATTTATAGAACCACAATTTTTTAATACAGTTCTTTTTTGTTTTTTATAAAACTCAATTTCGTTGGTGCCTTTGCAAAGTACACCTTCAGTTTGATCTTTAAATAATAACCTTTCGATTATTTTGTTATTAATTATTGTTGATGTTACTATTTCATCAACATCAGATGGTTTTACCTTTACGTACAAAATATTTTCTGGTTCGATTGTTACCAGTGGACCCATTTGACAAAAGCCCTGACAACCGCTTTCTGATAAAAGAATTACATTCTTTTGATTGTCTTCTTCTTTCAGTGTAACGGTTATATTAAGACCATTTTCTTTTATTTTTTTTAATAATTCTTGATATACATTTAGTGCACCATTGGCAACACAACCGGTACCAGCACAAATAATAATTCTTTTTGTAATATTTTTTAATCTTTCATTATACTTTATTTTTATGTTCTCAATTGACACTTGCGACTTCATTACATTTCTCCTTTTCATAAATACTATCAATTATTTCAATTATTTTTTGTGGTGACATTAGTGGATATACTTCTTCGTTTATTACTACAACTGGAGCAATACCACATGCCCCAAGACAGGAAACAGTCTCAAGTGTAAACATCATGTCATTACTTGTATTTTTTTCAATTGTTAGATTTAGTTTTTTTCTTATAGCTTCGATAATTGGAACAGAATTTTTTACATGACAGGCAGTACCATCACAAACTTTTATTACGTATTTACCTTTTGGTTTTAGTGCAAAATGCGAGTAGAACGTTGCTACACCAAATATTTTAGCAGGAGATATATCAAGTGAAGTAGCTATAAATATTAATACTTCTTCTGGTAAATAATGATATTCTTCCTGTACAGCTTGTAGTATGGTTATTAGTTTATTTGGATCATAAGAGTAATTTTCAAGAATTTTACAAACATTTTTAAATTTTGTTACTTCTTTCATTTCCTTTCGTGTGCTAATCATAAATTATAATAACCCCAAATTATTTATTTATAATAAATTTCGTTCAAACATTTTTCTTTTTAGAAACGATAAACCAATAGATAATTGAGCATTTTCTACAATAATTTCTTTTGGTACTTTTATATGAACTGGAGCAAAATTCCAGATTGCTTTTATTCCTCCATCAACCATTCTATTTGCTACATCCTGAGCTGCGTTTGCTCTTACTGTAATTATTCCAATTTCAACATCTTTTGCTTTAGCCATATTTGTTAATTCGTTGATATCATATACAGGTATATCATAAATTATTGTGTTTATTTTATTAGGATCTTTATCAAAAGCTGCTATAATATGTAAACCGTAGTTTATAAAATTTTTGTATCCTAACATCGCTGATCCTAAATTACCTGCTCCAGCTAGAAAAGCTTTTTGAACTGTATCCCAACTTAAAAATTTACTTAAAGCTTTTATTAATTCATCGATATGGTAACCCGTTCTAGGTTTTCCTATAATACTCGAATATTCGATATCCTTTCTGACTTGAACTGGATCTAATCCCAATTCATTTGCTATAATTGTGCTGGATACCTCTTGAACACCTTTTGCTTTTAAATCTATCAAAAGGTGCAAATATCTTGGCAATCTTCTAAGAGTTGGTTCTGGAGTTTGTTTAATGTGTTCAAAATTCATAACATACCTATCGTTATTGATTTATCGATATAAATATATCGATATAATTTTATAAAATCAAGAGAAATTTTTATGAAATTCATTAAAAATTATTAATTCTGAGAAATTGAAATTCAGCAATGAAAAAATATATAATAAATATATTATAAAAGATATTTAATGATTTGAAAATTATGAAACAATGATTATATTGCAATTGAAATATTTGATAAATAAGGAATTGCGATATAAAAAAATTCTAATTGTTAGAAAAAAAATTTGAGAGCAGATAAATTAAAAAAGAAAAAAATAAACGATAAAAAAAATAAAATAAATTGAAAAAAATGGAAAATTAATTTCATTTGAAAGACTTCCTTTGAGGAGTATTATTAAAAATTAATTTACGAAATCCATATTTTGTTATAATCTGAGAAAAAGTATATTGAAGTAATATATAAAATATATCCTTTAGCAATTATTGTTGAGTAACTCAGAAAGGTTGTTGATTCATATTCTAAAAGTGTTAAATTTAATATACGAATTTAATATAAAATTTCAATGGGTATAGTTTTAAAAATGAGATTAATAAAAGAAACAAATACAATTGATTTCTATGCACCGGATGTAGATAGCTCTTTACCTTTAGCATTTGTAGAAGGTATAAAAGCTGGTTTTCCATCACCAGCACAGGATTATATTGATCTTGCTTTTGATTTGAATAAAGAACTTGTCAAAAATCCAAGCTCTACATTTTATGGTAGGGTAAGGGGTAATTCAATGATTGATGAAGGTATAAATGATGGTGATATTTTAGTAATAGATAAATCGCTTGAACCTTCTGATGGAAAAAAAGCAGTATGCTATATTGATGGAGAGTTTACTTTAAAAACTATTAGAGTGAGAAAAGATGGAATATATTTAATGCCTGCAAATCCTTCTTATAAACCGATAAAAATTACAGAAGAAAATGATTTTATGGTTTGGGGTATTGTAACTTACGTTATACATAAATTTTAGCTATGTACGCACTTGCTGATTGTAATAACTTTTATGTCTCTTGTGAAAAGGTTTTCAACCCATCACTTAATGGTAAACCTGTTATTGTGCTTTCAAATAATGATGGATGTGTTGTATCTAGAAGTAATGAAGCGAAAGCTTTAGGAATAAAGATGGGAGAACCCGCTTTTAAAATAGTTGATTTGGTTGAAAAAAATAATGTAGCCGTCTTTTCTTCAAATTATGTTCTTTATGGCGATATGAGCCAGAGAGTAATGAACACTTTAGCAACATTTACACCTGATATTGAAATTTATTCTATAGATGAAGCTTTTCTAAAATTACATACTTTAAAAAATATCAACTTTCTTGATTATGCCTACAAAATTCGAAATACTATTAAACGCTATACAGGTATTCCAATAAGCATTGGATTAGCTATGACAAAGACTCTGGCAAAAGTCGCAAATCATATTGCTAAAAAAAATCCTAAATATAACGGTGTATATATAATTGATTCTGAGGAAAAAAGAATTGAAGCTTTGAAAAGTATAGAAATTGCTGATATTTGGGGTATTGGCCGTCAATATAGTAAGTTTTTAGAACGATATAAAGTAAAAACAGGTTATGATTTTACTATGCTTCCACCTAACTGGGTGAAACAAAAAATGACAGTTGTTGGTTTGAGAACCCAGAAAGAGTTATCAGGTATTCCATGTATTGATTTAGAGTATGAAGTACCACGAAAGAAAGCTATTTGTACATCAAGATCATTTGCAAATATGGTAAGTGATCTTAATACTATTGAAGAAGCTATCTCGTATTTTGCTAGTAGTTGTGCATATAAACTTCGTAAAGAAGAATCAGTAGCGCAACTCTTGATGGTGTTTATCAGAACTAATTTTTTTAGAAAAGATTTAGAACAATACGCTTCAGTAAGAACAATAACATTACCCGTACCAACTAATAGTAGTATAGAAATTGTTTCTTATGCTTTGTATGCTTTGAAATCAATTTATAAACCTGGTTATGAATATAAAAAAGCAGGTGTTATTGTAAGTGGAATTTCACCAGATAATCAGATTCAAACTTCACTTTTTGATAGTATTGATAGGGGTAAGCACGATAACCTAATGAAAACAATGGATATAATAAATAACAAATATGGTAAAAACACTATTAGACTTGCTGCTCTGGGATGTGGTAAAAGGCTGAAGATGAGGCAAGAAAAAATCTCTCCATTTTATACTACAAGATGGGAAGATATTATTACTGTTAAAGTGTAATTTTTTTTGAGATACTCTCCCTTTATTATTTAAAACGTTATTATAAAATTAAGTTACATTTTTATAATTTATAAAAAGTATTCATTTATTGAGTTTTAATAACTTATTTATGTTAATAGAATATATTTTTCTCTATATAATATAAAATATAGGTATTTTAATTCAAATTGATTTTTAAAATCTGATACAAGTAAGTATTTTTATGATATTTTACATTTTGAGGATAATGAGGTTAATAACTACTCTTTAGAAATATATACTAAAAAATGTTTATAAATGTTTCACTTCTTTTTCAATTGATTTTTTTAAATTGGAAAAGTATATTATAAGAATAATTATTATTTATATAATTTTGTGATAGAAAAAAATCTTGAAATAATTAAACAGCGAATCGAGAGAAGCTGTAAAAAAGTTGGGAGAAATCCTGAAGAAATTACACTTGTGGGTGTAACCAAAACTGTTAATGTTGATATTATAAAAGAAGCTTACTCTTACGGATTGATAAATTTTGGTGAGAATAAAGTTCAAGAGTTATTAAGTAAAAAAGATATTTTACCAGAAAACATCAATTGGCATTTAATAGGACATTTACAAAGAAATAAGGTAAAATATATTACTGATTTTATTTATTTAATTCATTCTTTAGATAGTTATGAATTAGCTCTTGAGATAGATAGACAAGCAAAAAAATCTAAAAGACAGATACCAGTTTTAATTCAGGTAAATACTTCAAGTGAAGAAACAAAATATGGAATTGAACCCGAGAATGCATTAACATTGACAAAACAAATTGCTGAGCTTGAAAATCTAAAGATAAAAGGTTTAATGACTATAGGAGCTTTTTTTAGTGATCCGGAAATGGTTAGACCATGTTTCAAAACTTTAAAAAAGATTTTTGATAAAATAAAGATGCTTGATTTAAAAAATGTAGATATGAAAGAGCTTTCGATGGGAATGACGAATGATTATGAGGTTGCAATTGAAGAAGGTGCAACAATAATCAGAATTGGAACAGCTCTTTTTGGTGAGAGAAATTATAATAAGAATTGAATTTTATGAAATTAAGATTAGATGAAATAAGGAATAAAAGTTTTAAAACTTCTTTCAGAGGTTATGATAAAAATGAAGTAAAAATCTATTTAAATAACCTTGCATTAGATATTGAAAATCATTTAAGAGAGTATGAAGATTTAAAATCAAGATTTGATTCTCTTAATAATCAACTGAAAAACATAAATGATATTCAAAGAACGATAGAAAATACTATTCAACAGGCAAAAGATCTTGCTGATAAAACTACTAAAAGCATTGAGAAAGAAAAAGAACTGATTATTAAAGAATCAACATTAGAAGCTGAAAAAATAATTGAAAAAGCAAAAATAAAAGCAAAAGAGATTGAACAAATTTATTTAAATATTATAAATGAAAAAAATGCTCTTATTTCCAGAATAAAGAGTTTATTACTTTCATTATCTTCTATGATTAGTTCATGGGAGATTGAAGATGAAAAATTAGAAAAAGAAACATTCAAAAATCTTGGTATCGATATTAAAGAAGCTGAAAATTTAAAGAATTCTCAACTTTCTTCAAGAATAAATGATATAATTAAAGATCTTGAATAATGGAGGAAATAATGTTGGAATTAAAGAATCAGATAACCGAAGCTTTGGATTTTATTAGAACTAAAACTAAAATGTTGCCTGAAGTTGGTATAATTTTAGGTACTGGTCTTGGAGCTTTAGCTAAAGAAATTGATTCAGAGATAATTATTGATTATAAAGATATTCCTCATTTCCCACTTTCTACAGTTGAAAGTCACGAAGGAAAACTAATTTTTGGTAAGCTTGGTGGAAAGAATGTAGTAGCTATGCAGGGAAGGTTTCATTATTATGAAGGTTATACAATGAAACAAATTACTTTCCCTGTAAGAGTAATGAAAGCATTAGGGATAAAAGTATTATGTGTATCAAATATAGCTGGTGGAATGAACCCTAATTACAGACGAGGGGATATAATGATTATTAATGACCACATTAATATGTTGGGTGATAACCCATTGATAGGTAGAAACGACGATGATTTAGGTCCCCGTTTTCCAGATATGTCTGAACCTTATAATAAAGAATTGATTAGGTTAGCCGAACAAATAGCAATGGAAGAACGAATAAAAGTTCACGCTGGTGTTTATCTCGCTGTACCTGGACCAAATCTTGAAACAAGAGCAGAATACAGAATGTTTAGAAATTTTGGGGCTGATGTTGTTGGTATGTCAACCGTCCCAGAAGTAATTGTTGCAATACATTCTGGTTTAAAAGTATTTGGAATGACTGTAATTTCAGATGAATGTTTCCCTGATTTTTTACAACCAGTTTCTGTTGATGAAATTATTAAAGCTGCAATGGAAGCTGAACCCAAATTAACACTGATTATGAAAAAGTTAATTGAGAGAATAACAATATAGGTTATTATTGATGAATAATTATAAAGAACAAAATTACCGTTATTTAAATTTTATTACATCAATTTTTGTATCTGTTTTGTTGATATCTAATATTGTTTCAACTAAGGTTGTTGAATTTGGATTTTTTACTTTTGATGGAGGTACTGTACTTTTTCCTATAAGCTATATTTTTGGTGATGTATTGACCGAAGTATATGGATATAAAGAAGCTAGAAAAGTTATATGGATAGGCTTTATTTGTGCAGCTCTTATGTCTATTGTTATTTACATAATTGGTGTTTTACCATCAGCAAGTGAATGGAATAATCAGGAAGCTTACAACGTTATATTAGGCACCACCCCAAGAATAGTTTTAGCAAGTTTAATTGCATACTTTTCTGGTTCATTTTCAAATTCAATAATTTTATCTAAAATGAAAGTTTTGACAAAAGGCAAATGGTTATGGACTAGAACAATAGGTTCAACAATAGTTGGTGAAGGTGTAGATTCTTTGTTATTTATTGCCATTGCTTTTGGAGGAATATATTCATTTCCTCTTCTTGTTTCAATCTTCATTTCAAACTATATTTTCAAAGTTGGATTTGAAGTTTTAGCAACTCCTATTACATATAAAGTCGTAAATTTCCTGAAAAATGTTGAGAAGGTTGATATATATGATTATGATACTAAGTATAACCCATTTATTTTAGAAAGTAAATGAGTGGTTTTGGAAAAATACTTATTTTATTTGGTATAATCAGTATATTAGCTGGTATTTTATTATTGTTTGCCGATAAAATACCTTACATGGGAAAAATGCCAGGTGATATAAGAATTGAAAAAGAAAATTTTAAGTTTTATTTCCCACTTACTACTTCTATTATATTAAGTGTTGTAGTAAGTTTAATTCTTTGGATAATTTCTATTTTTTTGAAAAAATAATATTTGTTTGCAGTAAAAATTTGTGAGGTGATAGATGTTTAAAGTTCTTAATGAGAATTATAATTATTCCAAAAGTGAAGAAAACGTTCTTGAGTTCTGGAAAAACAATAAAATTTTTGAGAAAAGTATATCTGAACGAGATCCTAAAAGAGCATTTACATTTTATGAAGGACCTCCTACTGCAAACGGTAGACCTGGAATACATCACGTAATGGCTAGAACTATAAAAGATTTAGTTTGTAGATATAAAACAATGCGTGGTTATCAAGTTCATAGAAAAGCAGGGTGGGATACTCATGGATTACCTGTTGAAATAGAAATTGAAAAGAAATTAGGTTTTAGTCATAAGAAGGAAATTTTGAATTTTGGTGTAGAAAAGTTTAATAATGAATGCCGAAATTCTGTTTTTACCTATCTTGAAGATTGGAAAAGAATGACAGAACGAATTGGTTATTGGGTAAATCTTGATGATGCATACATAACCTGTAATAATGAGTATATTGAATCTGTATGGTGGGCACTGAAAAAATTTTTTGATGATGGTTTAATATATAAGGGGCATAAGATCCAACCTTACTGTCCAAGATGTGAAACCCCACTTTCATCTCATGAGGTAGCTTTAGGGTATCAAGATGTAAAAGATCCTTCTGTGTATGTTAAAATGAAGGCGAAAGAAAAGTTTTTCCCTGAAGTAGGAGAAAGTGATATTTTCTTTTTAGTATGGACTACAACACCATGGACTTTAATCTCAAATGTAGCTCTTGCAGTGAATCCAGATATAGATTATGTTTTAATCTTAAATAAAGGTGAATATTTAATATTAGCTAAAGATAGGCTATCTGTAATTGATGGTGATTATAATATTGTAAAAGAAGTTAAAGGTAATGAGTTAGCAAATAAAGAATATTTCCCTATATTTAATTATATTCCTGTTGATAAAAAAGCTTATTATGTTGTATTAGGTGATTTTGTTACAACAACAGATGGTTCAGGTATTGTTCATATTGCACCTGCTTTTGGTGAAGATGACAATCAAATTGGTAAAAAATATGATTTACCAACATTACAACCTGTAGATAAAAGTGGTGTTTTTGTTGATGAGGTCATTGATTTTAAAAATAAATTTGTGAAAGATGCTGATCCAGATATTATTTTTAATTTAAAAAGCAGAAACATCCTTTATAAGAAAGAAACAATTACTCACTCATACCCCCATTGTTATAGGTGTAAATCACCTTTATTGTATTATAGTCGTGCATCCTGGTATATAAAAACTACTTCTTATGCTGATAAAATGATTGAATTAAACAAAACAATTAACTGGGTACCACCAGAAGTGGGAAGTGGTAGATTTGGTAGATGGCTTGAAGAAAATAAAGATTGGGCAATCAGTCGTGATAGATTTTGGGGTACTCCTATACCTATTTGGGAGTGTACCTCTTGTGGAAACTATGAAGCAATTGGTAGCATAGAAGAATTATTGGTTAGATCAGGGAAACCTAAAGATACAATTATTGATCTTCATAAACCTTATGTAGATGAATTTTATTTCAAATGTAGTAAGTGTGGTGAAAAAATGGAAAGAATACCTGAAGTACTTGATTGTTGGTTTGATTCAGGTAGTATGCCTTTTGCTCAATTTCACTATCCATTTGAAAATCAACAATGGTTTCTGGAGAATTATCCATCAGATTTTATTAGTGAAGGAATAGATCAAACAAGAGGTTGGTTCTATACTTTACATGCTATAGGATCATATCTGTTTGGAAAACCGGCATACAAAAACGTAATAAGTAATGAATTGATTCTTGATAAAGATGGACAAAAAATGTCTAAATCAAGAGGTAATATTGTTGATCCATTTGAAATAATTTCAAAATATGGAGCAGATTTAACAAGATGGTATTTGATTACAAATAGCCCACCATGGAAATCTACAATATTTGATGAAGCCGGAATACAGGAAGTACAAAGAAAATTTTTTGGAACCCTTATTAACACTTATTCTTTCTTTGCTCTTTATGCAAATATTGATAAATTCAATTACTCTGAAGAAAAAATACCTTATAAAGAAAGACCAGAAATAGATAGATGGATAATTTCTGAGTTAAATACTCTTATCAGAAATTATGTTGAAAGTATGGATTCTTATGATATGACAAAAGCTGCTAGATTGGTATCAGATTTTACTATAGATCAATTAAGTAACTGGTATGTTAGAAGGAATAGAAGACGTTTCTGGAAATCCGAAATTGGTAAAGATAAAATTGCTGCATATCAAACTTTATATGAATGCTTACTTGTAATTGCAAAACTAACAGCCCCATTTTCTCCATTTATTTCCGAAAGAATTTACCTTGAATTAAATTCAGTGACTAAAAAAGAAAAATGTGAATCAGTTCACCTTTCATTAATTCCTGATTATGAACCAGATGCAATAGATAAAGAATTGGAAGAAAAGATGTACTTTGTACAAAGGGTTGTATCTTTAGTAAGAAAGATGAGAGCTAAAACAAATTTAAAAGTAAGGCAACCATTACAAAAAATACTTTTACCAGCTAATGAACACAGAAAATCGATTGTTACAGCAATGGCTGATATAATAAAAGAAGAAATAAATGTTAAAGATATAGTTCTTGTTTCAGATGATGACAGTTCTGTTGTTATTAAAAAAGCTAAACCTAACTTTAAAGTTATTGGACCTAAATTTGGGAAGCTTGTAAAAGTGATATCTGAAAAAATTAAGAATTTAACACCTACAGAAATTAACTTGCTTGAAAAAGGCGATGCAATTGAATGTGGTAATGGTCATGAAAAGGTTTCGATAACAATAGAAGATATTGAAATAATTCATGAGGATATACCTGGTTGGCTTGTAGAATCAGATGGAGATTTAACAATAGCTCTTGATACTACATTAACTGATGAGTTAATTAAGGAAGGATTATCAAGAGAATTTGTAAACCGAGTTCAGAATTTAAGGAAAGATAGTAACTTTGATGTTACAGATAGAATTGAAATGAAAGTTAAAGCTACTCCAAAATTAGAAGCTGCTATTAAATATCTTGAAGATTATATCAAAACCGAAACATTAACAGTTTCTATTGATTATGATAATAATTTGTCAGATGAAGGTACAACTTTTGAAATTGAAGATGAATCTGCAAAAGTAATAATTAGAAAAATATAAAACAAAATTGGGGTGAATTATGGGTAAGCTAAAAAAATCTACAAAGCAAAAAACCACCAAAAAAGTAGAAAAAAAAGCAGTGAAGAAGGTTGCAAAGAAAACAGAAAAAACCAGAACAAAAGCTTCTGTAAAACCAAAAGTAACAAAGAAAAAACAAGAAGTTAGTGTTTCCAGAAAAGTTGAGAAATTAGAAAAGGTAGCTACTCCATCTTACTCAAAAGAAGTTTTAGAGCACTTTAAAAATATTATCTTAACCCAGAGAAGAGAACTCATTGAAGAAATTGAAAGCTTAACTGGAAGAATGATCGATTCTACAACAGGTGAAGGTAATGAAGATAATTCAATTTACTCTCTGCACATGGCTGACCAGGGAACAGACGCAATGGAAAGAGAAAAAAATTACCTACTAGCTCAAAGGAATGATGATCATATTAAAAGATTAGATGAAGCACTAAAGCGTATTGAAAGTGGTACTTTTGGGGTTTGTGTAGTTTGCGGAAAATTGATTGAAAAAGAGAGACTTGAAGCTGTTCCAACTACCCAAAAACATGTAGAGTGTAAAAATCAATTAAAGAGATTGAACAGAGAAAACCTGAATTTCTAAAGAGTGAGGATAGTTTTTGAGAGTATTATATATTACCTTAATTGTAGTATTAGTCGACCAAATTAGTAAATTACTTATTAAAGGTTTCAATATACCTTTTTTAGGTATTTATCATCATGGTATGGAGTTAAATACAACTTTTGAGGTTATTGACGACTTTGTTAGATTTACTTTTGTTGAAAATCCTGGTATGGCTTTCGGTTTGGATTTTGGTGGAAAATTATTTTTTTCAATTTTTTCAATTATTGCTAGTATAGGTATATTATATTATTTGTACAAGGTAAGATTTGATAAACTTTTATTAAGAATTCCTTTGGCATTAATATTAGGAGGTGCCATCGGTAATTTAATAGATAGGGTTTTTTACGGTGTTTTATATGGTGATGCACCTCTATTTTACGGTAAGGTAGTTGATTTTATTGATATGAAATTTTTTAGAATGGAGTTTTTTGGTTATAGACTTACAAGATGGCCTGTTTTTAATGTTTCTGATATTGCAGTAACAGTAGGTGTGTTAATTCTTTTACTTTTTCATAAAAAGATAACGGAAAATTCATATATCGGAGAGCGAATACTGAAAGTTCCAGTTCCTGAATTAAAATCATCAAAAGATTTTTTTGCTTCAAAATAATTCTCTTCTTTTTTAATGGAAGATAACAAAATAATTAATATTATTGTAACTGAAGGACAAAGAAAAGAAAGAATAGATAAATTTCTATCTCATCAGATTGTAAATCACTCAAGAACAAAAATTCAGGAATTAATTGAATCTGGTGCGGTGTTGGTTAATGGAATTAAAGCAAAAAATAATTATAAAGTCATACCTAATGATAAAATAACAGTTACTTTGATAAAAAGAAACACTGAACCACCAGATAAACCAGAGAATATACCTATAAATATTTTATATGAAGATAACTCAATAATAATTATTAATAAAGAAGCTGGTATGGTTACTCATCCAGCTTATTCAAATTATTCTGGTACACTTGTAAATGCTTTATTATATCATACCAATAATTTATCTACAACAGGAGATAGAGAAAGACCAGGCATAGTTCATAGAATTGATAAAGGAACGTCTGGGTTATTAGTAATAGCTAAAAATGATTTTACTCATAAGTTTCTGGCAGATCAATTCCATGAGCATTCTATTGATAGAGAGTATCATGCTATTTGTTGGGGTATTTTTTCAACAAAGAAGAAGATTCAAAAAAAAGGTACAATAGAAACATTCATAGATAGAAGCAAAAGCGATAGAAAAAAATTTTCTGTATCAAATAGTGGTAAAGTTGCTATTACTCATTATGAGGTTTTAGAAGAGTTTAAGAATTTTTCTTACATAAAATTAAAATTAGAAACTGGAAGAACTCATCAAATAAGAGTTCATCTTTCACATATTAATCATCCTATCCTAGGAGATCCTACTTATGGAGGAAGAAAACTTGTATGTGGCCAACCTACATCAAGTTTTAAAGCTTTTGTAAATAATTTGCTTGAGTTAACTTCATATCAGTTATTGCATGCTAAAACTCTCGGGTTTATTCATCCTGAAACCAAGAAAAGGGTCTTTTTCGATTCAGAATTACCTGAAACCTTTAAAAAAATATTAGAAAAAATAAGAAATTATGAAGGGTAATTTCTTTTTAAAGTAATTATTCTTTTGTTTATTCCCCTCGTTATAACTAAATATTTGTTAGTATTCCTTTATAATATTTGAATAATGGAACTAAAATTATTATTTAAATGTTATAACATTTAAATAATATAAAACAAATTTTATTGAAAGGATTTTAAAATGAAAAAGCTCACATTATTCTTATTAGTTTTTGTTTTTACATTTAATTTTGTAAAAGCACAGCAAGCCTCATGGAGTTTTGATGTATCTCATTCAAAAATATCATTTAGTGTTACTCATCTTGTTATTTCAGAGGTAACAGGCCATTTTAGTTCTTTTACAGGTAAAGTAGTAAGCAAATCGGAAGATTTCGTTAATAGTGAAATCTATTTTGAAATTGATGCTAAAAGTATTAATACTGATAATGAAACCAGAGATAATCATTTAAGAAGTGCTGATTTTTTTGAAGTTGAAAAATACCCAAAAATTATTTTTAAAAGTAAATCATTTACTAAAGTAAAGGGTAACAAATATAAATTAGTAGGTGATTTTACAATGAAAGATGTTACAAAAACAATTACTCTTGATGTAGTTTATGGTGGAACTATAAAAGATCCCTGGGGTAATACTAAAGCTGGATTTAAAATAAGTGGTGAAGTTAATAGATTTGATTATAATTTGAAATGGAATAATCTTATAGAAACCGGTGGAGCAGTAGTTGGAAAAACTGTTAAAATAAATTGTTTTGTTGAATTAACAAAAGAAAAATAAGAAAAATGAGACTTGAAGAAGCTATTGAACAGAAAAAGTTTAAAAGCCAACAAGAAAAACTAATTATAAATATAATTTATACTTATAATTGGTTAAAAGAGTATCAAACTAATTTTTTTAAAAAGTATGATTTAACCATGCAGCAATATAACATTCTTAGAATTTTAAGAGGGGCTTATCCAGAGCCACTCAGTCAAAAAATTATTAAAAAAAGAATGTTAGATAAAATGTCTGATGTATCAAGATTAGTTGATAGGTTACTAAAGAAAAAATTAGTTGCAATTCATTTAAATTTGGAAGATAAAAGATGTAATAACGTTTTAATTACAGAATTAGGTTTAAATTTATTAAAAGAAATTCATTCAGAATTATTCAAATTTGATTTATTATTCAATGATTTAACTCCTGAGGAAATTGATACATTAAATGCTCTACTCGATAAAATTCATAAATAATAATTTAATCTTTTCATTCATTACTTTATAAAACATCTTAGAAAAAACTTATTATAATATATAATTATATAAATAATTTATTTAATAAATATCCTTTCTTTACTAAAATTGGATTAAAACTTTCCAATATTTATGATTCTATTTTACACCATTTTATAACCTTGATAGTTTTATATAATTTTTTTATTGTTAATCCTATTTTAGTTAATAATATATTTTATGAGACTTTTAGTAAAACTATTATTCTTTCTTACGATATCTTTATCAATAACTTTTTCTCAAAATAATAGAAGTAGAATTGCTCTTGTTCTATCCGGTGGAGGTGCAAAAGGGTTCGCTCATATAGGTACTCTTCAGATACTTGATTCACTTGGGATAAAACCTGATTTTATTGTTGGTACAAGTATGGGGGGAATAATAGGTGGATTATATAGCATTGGCTATTCAGGTAAAGAAATTGAAAAATTAGCATATAATACAAATTGGACTGAACTCTTTACTGATACACCCCCTAGAAATCTTTTACCTCACTTTATTAAAAAGAATACAGGGAAATATCAGCTTGAATTTGGTTTAAAGAATTTTACACCAGTGATACCTAGCGGAATTGTTCAGGGACAAAAAATATCACAGTTATTTACAAAATTATGTCTCAATTTTGAAAGTGTTGAAAATTTTGATAGTTTGCCTATTCCTTTTAGATGTGTTACTGTTGATGCTGTTAGTGGTAAAGAAATTGTAATATCTAAAGGGCAACTTTCTAAAGCTTTGAGGGCAACAATGGCTATACCAACAATATTTAGTCCTGTTGAATGGGATAGTTGGCTTTTGCTTGATGGAGGAATATTAAATAATTTTCCGGTTGACATAGCTAAAAATTTGGGTTATGATTTTATAATTGGTTGTAATGTTTCAGCTCCGAAAAAAAATAAAGACCAACTAAAAAACCTAATTTCTTTGTTAGATCAGTCAATCAATATACCAGGTTATGAAAAAGAAGAAAAGAATTGTTTAAATACAAATATTTTGATTGTACCAGAAATCAGTAATTTTTCTGCACAGGATTTTAACGATGAAGATGTTAAAAACATTATACAATTAGGTAAAGATGCTGTAAAAAAAGATATATTAAAATTTATAGAGTTAAAAAAATGGTTAGATTCAAGTGAAATAAGAAGTGAAGAAAAAATTGAAAAAAGAAAATCCTTAAATAAAAAAATAATACATGGAATTGTAATTTTTGGTAATGAGAGTTTGCCATTTACATTTATCTATAATCTTTTTGGTTTAAATCCCGGAGATGTTTTTGATCCTAGTTTATTTGACCAAAGGATTACTGAAGTATATGGATTAGGGTATTTTGAATCAATAAATTATGAAATCGAATCTGTAAAGGAGAATTATATTAGACTTCTTATTAAAGTGAAAGAAAAACCTTTAAGAAAATTATTATTAGGTGTTCGTTATGATGATTATTATAAGTTAGTTGGTATAATTGGTTTGCAGGCAAATAATCTACCTTTCCCTGGGTTAAGATTTGAATCTGAATTACAATTTGCTGGTTTAACTAGGTTTTTAACAAAATTATCATATCCTACAAGATCTCTTGATTTACCGGTATATCCATTTTTAAAATTTAATTACAAAAATGTACCAATTAATGTTTACGATGAAGAAGCCAGAAAGATAGCATCTTATTCAGATAATTCATTTAGCTTTTCTTTAGGTTTAGGTTTTTCATTAAATAAATTTTGGGTTCTTGAAGCAAGTTATGATAATGAATTTATGAATATCAAACCTAATATTGCTCCAATATATTTCTTTAATTTTCCAACGTGGAAAGATAGATTAAGAAAGATTACATTATCTCTTGATTTTGATTTACTGGACGATCTAATCTACCCTGAGGATGGAATTCTTGTTCAAGCAAATCTTGAAAGAAGTTATAAAGAATTAGGATCAGATGTTAGTTATTGGAAAATAGATGCTGCTATTGATTTTTATTCTACAATAAATAAAAAACATACATTTCAATTTTATTCTTTTTATGGAAACAGCTCTCCTCAATTGCCAACTTATAAAGGATTTGTCAAAGGTGGTCCTGAAACTTTTATTGGTTTAGATTATAATCAAATATTGGCAAATAAGCTTGGTATTTTGAAAGTATCTTACAAATATAAATATAAAAAAGATATATTTTTAAAGGCAATTGCTAATTTTGGTTTTGATTATAATAATTCAGGTATTGAATTACCTAAAGGACATAAAGTAATGTGGGGTTATGGTTTAGGGGTTGAATTTGTCTCTCCTTTGGGTCCATTTCAACTTATTATTTCAAATGGAGAAAAGAGCTTTTTGAAACCAGGAAACCAAAGAATCCTTACTTATATTACTGCTGGGTTTAAATTTTAATTTTGCTTAAAAAATGTTTGTTTTTAATGAATAATTTTTATATTTTCATTAAAAAGCAAGTACATGAAAAAGATATTATTTCTATTATTTATCTTAATTCCTGATTATTTTTATTCTCAGGTAGATACTATTACAATAATTTTTGGTGGAGATTGTACCCTTGCATATCATTTTGAAAATTTTGTAAGAGATGATTTTAAATATCCTTTCAAAAATTTAGATATTTTACGTAATGCAGATATTTCTATGATAAATCTTGAAAACCCTATATCGATTAAAGGTACAAAAATTGAAAAAGAATTTAATTTTAGAATGCATCCTAAATATTTGAATACATTACTTGATGGAGGTATAGATATAGTATCTCTTGCTAATAATCATGTTTACGATTATGGGGAAGAAGCTTTATTTGATACAATGAAGTATCTTGATAGTTGCGATATAAAATATGTTGGTATTGGAAAGGATTTAAACGAGGCAAGAAAACCTGTAATATTTACTGTAAAAAATAAAAAAATTGCTTTCTTGAGTTATAGTGGTAGTTCATTTGCTGCTAATTATAAAAAAGCTGGTAGTGCTCCTCGAAACAAGAAAATTATTTATGAGGATTTAAAAAAATTAAAAGGGATTGTAGATTACATAATAATTAATTACCATTGGGGTGAAGAAAAAGAAGAATATCCAAATGAATATCAGAAAGATTTAGCACATTTCACTATTGATTCAGGAGCAGATCTTGTTATTGGTCATCATCCTCATGTTTTACAAGGAATTGAGAGATATAAAAGTGGTGTGATTGTTTATTCATTAGGTAATTTTATTTTTGGAGGAAATAATAGAAGGAAATATGAAACTATTCTTTTTGAGGTGAAAATTATAAATTCAAAGATAATTTATAACGTAATTCCATTGATAATTACCAATTGGCAGGCATTAATTCCTGATGATAATCAGAAAAATATAATTATTAATAAAGTTAAACAACTATCTAGTATTTTTAAAGAATCTATTTTTAGTAAAAACTAAACCCTATAGAATGTCTGAATTAAGAAGAGAACTAAATTTTTGGCATGCTCTTGCAATCGTTATTGGAACAGTAATAGGTTCTGGTGTTTTTATTAATTTACCAATCGTAGCCTCTGCAAGCGGTTCACCTATTTTGGCAGCTTTATCGTGGTTTCTTGGAGGGTTAATTTGGATTCCACAAATAATTATTATTTCAGAAATGGCAACAGCTTATCCAGATGAAGGATTTGGTTATTTATATTTGAAAGAAGCTGGTTATCCATCTCTTGCATTTTTATATGTATGGACAGCTTTTTTAACAAGCGATACTCCTTCGATAACAATTATCGCAATGAGTGCTGCTTCTTCAATTAGTTTTTTCTTTCCTGTTTTGAATGAAACCATTTATGCACGAGTATTTGCTGTTATTATTATAATTATTTTAACAATTCCTCATGTTCGAAATGTAAAGCAAGGTGGAAATTTACAAGTTATTCTTACGATTGCAAAAATATCACCTTTAATTTTATTAATTTTTATAGGTTTCTTTTATTACTCTTCAGGTAATTTATTTTTCGTAGATAGGAATGTTGTGGATAATAATAATGTGATAAATCTTATTCTTGCCGGAGTTGCTGCTACTGTATGGTCTTATGCTGGGTTCCCAAATATTTTATATATGGCTGGAGAAATTAAAAATCCTCAGAAAACTTTACCAAAAGTATTGATTGGTTCTGTAATAGGAGTAATGTTAGCTTATGTTTTGATTTCACTCGCAACCTCTGCTATTGTTCCTCATGTTGATTTAGTAAAAAGCGTTGGTTCTTTTGCTAATCCCTTTCTTTATTTACCAGTGTTTAGTGCTTTTGCTGCAGGATTCTTATCGATCACTGCTTTTATTTCAATGATTGGAGCTACTAATGCTTGTATAATGGTTCAACCAAGAATTGAATATGCAATTGCTAAAGATGGTTTGTTTTTTAAAATATTTGCCCATGTTCATCCTAAATATAATACTCCAGATTATTCAATTATGATTCAATCAGGGATCGCAATATTACTCACATTAATTGGTGGTATTGAGTCTTTGTTGGGTTATTTTACTTTATCTTATATATTACAGAATGCTCTTGTTTTTATTTCAATTTTTTTCTTAAGGAAAAAAGAAAATTATAAACCAACCTTTATTGCTCCATTCTGGAAAATGATGACTATTCTTTCACTTTTAGCACAAGCTTTTTTAATTTATGGTACTTTTTTAGCATATTCAATATGGGGTGTTTTGAGTGCTTTATTTTTAATAATTACCGGATTACCTGTTTATTATTATTTTAGAAAAAAATAGGAGGTATACTTATGAATAAAAGAATGTTTTTAATATTTTTTTTAGTAGGTGTTTTTATGAGTGAATTATTTTCTCAGGAGAAAGAATTTAATGGATTAGGAATGCATCTTGGAAATTTATCAAGATTGTCAAAGGCGAAATCAAGATCAATTAGTCCCGAAAATTTTACTGGTGAAAAAGGTAAGGGAGGTATGGCAACTCAGGGAACTGGTGAAAAAGCCGCGAGAGATCTTGGAAAGGGATGGAAAATATCACCATCAGTTAAAATTGCTCCTAATACTACTTTTACTTTAGCAGAAATAAATGGATCTGGTGCAATTCAACATATATGGATGACTCCGCTTGGTAACTATAGGTTTTCTATTCTTAGATTTTATTGGGATGGAGAAGAAACCCCATCTATAGAAGTACCAGTTGGTGATTTTTTTGCAAATGGTTTAGGTGGCTATGCACAAATATCATCTCTTGCTGTGTGTGTTAATCCTCAAAATGGATTTAACTGTTATTGGGAAATGCCTTTTAGAAAATCCTGCAAGATTACTATGGAGAATTTAGATGAAAAAGAAGTAGTGCTTTATTATCAAATTGATTATATACTTACTAATATACCAGATGACGTTGGTTATTTTCATGCACAGTTTAGGAGAACGAACCCTTTACCGTATAAAAAAGATTATATCCTTATTGATGGTATAAAAGGTTGGGGGCATTATGTTGGGACCTATATGATTTGGAGTGTAAAAAGTAATGGATGGTGGGGAGAAGGAGAGATTAAGTTTTTTATTGATGGAGATAATGAGTATCCTACTATTTGTGGAACAGGAACTGAAGACTATTTCTGTGGTTCTTATGGTTTTGAAAACCCAAAAACAAAACAATACCAAGAGTTTTCTTCTCCTTATTCAGGTATGCCTCAAGTTATAAGGCCTGATGGTGTTTATAATTCTCAACAAAGATTTACTTTATATAGATGGCATATTACAGATCCTATAAGGTTTGAAAAAGATTTAAAGGTAACAATTCAAGCTTTAGGTTGGAGATCAGGTGGAAGGTATCTACCTCTACAAGATGATATTTCTTCAGTTGTTTTTTGGTATCAAAAGGAACCTCATGCACCTTTCCCAAAACTACCTGATAAAGATTATTTGGAAATTAATTAAAATATTTTTTTTATAAAATGAACATTAATTTGATTTTTATTACCTGTATTAGTACTTGATTTTTATTGTCATTTTTGTTTATATTTTAAAAAAGGAGGTGATGAAATGCCGGATTTATCTATTCATGTTAATAAGGAATTGTTTGAAAAGTTAAAAAGAGTTGCAAAAAAAGAAGAAATTTCAATATCAAGATGGGTTAGAGGTCATTTGGAAAGAATTCTACAGGAAGAATATCCATCAGAATATTTTGATTCTTTTGATAATAATACTAAGATTTTAGAAAAGCAAAATAAAAAATAAAAAATAAAAAAATAGAATTAAAGGGATAATTGAACAACAATTATCCCTTTTTATATTTTGAATTACTTATATTCAGCAAGTTTTTCTTTTAAAGTAACAATGTTTTTAATGTCAGCTGGGTCAACTCCATTCAATAAGGCTAGATAGTAACTACACCAATCAGCTAAATAAAGAAGATCAAAAATTCGAGTAAGGTATGTGTTGCCCTCCCCAGAAATTTCCACAATTTCTTTTGTTATATTCTCGAAAATATCACGGGTTACTTTTGTTCTATACAATACTCTATCAAAATCATTTTTATCTTTTAAAAATATTATTAATGAGTTTTCAAGTATATTTGATAAACCACCTTCTTTTGTCCAGCCAACAATTTCATTATGATTTAATTCTGGGAAGTAATGG
Organism: Ignavibacteria bacterium; assembly: GCA_036567745.1. Taxonomy (GTDB): domain Bacteria; phylum Bacteroidota; class Ignavibacteria; order DATCTW01; family DATCTW01; genus DATCTW01. The sequence continues at coordinate 42,657 of DATCTW010000044.1, forward strand.
GTTGAAACTAATACTTTTGAGTTTTCATTTAATTGACCTCTCCACCTTATCCCAATAATTTCAGTATTAGGTGTAGAATAAATAAAAGTGAATTTTCCTTTAATTTTTTTTGCAAGGGATAATGCAAAATTATCACTTGAATAATTTGAATATAAAGCACTTTTATTTTTAAGCAAGGTAATTAGTTCATCAAGATTAAGAGTATCTTCTTTAATGAAACCAAGTTTTATTAAAATATAAAGCTGAGAAAAAAACATATAACCTAAAGCAAAACGAGGTTGAAAATCTCCTGGAATTAATACTATATTATGATTTTTTTCTTCAGCAATTTTTTTAATAGTCCCACCATTTGAAATACATATAATTTGAGAACCTTTTTCAATTGCGTCTTGATAAGCAGAAATTGTTTCTTCGGTATTTCCTGAATAAGATGATATTATTACTAACGTTTCTTCGTTAACAAATTTTGGTAGGAAGTAATCTCTATTAACAATAACTGGTATATTTAATATATCCTTTGTAAATAATTTTATGAGATCGCCTCCTATTGCAGAACCACCTAAGCCAGTTATAACAATATTTTTAATTTTAGTGACATTAATATTCTTTAAAGAAATACTTTTTCCAATTTGTATTGCAGAAGTTACCTGTTCGTGGAAATTTTTTATTACATTATAAGTGTTATTTGAATCAAATTTTTTGATTAGATCTTCCAAATTCTCACTCTCCAAATTCGTTTTTCAAAAAAGTTATTTAAATTAAAAGTAAAAATTTACAAAAAAAAAATTAAAAATGTAAGAGAAAAATACAAACTATTTAAAAAATAAATATTAGTTGTTAAATTTTATTTTAAATTATAAATATTTATTTAAAAAATTCTTTAGGTAAATTTAACTTTATTCATTGAATTTATTTAAAGATTTATATAAATTTAAACTTTTAAAAGGATTTTAGGGATGAAAAAAATAAAATTAATGATTCCAAAAGGAAGAATCTTTGATAAAGTAGTAAAGTTATTGAATGAAGCAGGGGTTACTCTTGAATCAGATGAAAGAGCATATAGACCTGTTACTAATGACTCTTCTATTGAGGTTAAAATGATGAAACCTCAAAATATACCAAAGTTAATTGAATTAGGAGCACATGATATTGGTTTTACAGGTTATGATTGGATTTTGGAAAGTAATGCCAAAGTAGAAGAAATTATTGACCTCAAGTTTGATCCTGTTAAAATTGTATGTGCTATTCCAAAGAATCTTTCTATAAATGAATTAAAGAAAAAACAAATAGTTGTGGCATCAGAATATGAGAATTTGTCAAAAAGATATCTTGACAAAAATAAATTTAAATATGTTTTTCTTAGAACTTATGGTGCTACAGAGGTATTCCCTCCAGATGATGCTGATATGATTATTGATAATACTTCAACCGGAAGAACTCTGGAAGCAAACAATCTAAAGATCATTGATACACTAATTAATTCTTCAACAAGATTTATTGCAAATAAAAATGCTTTGAAAGATCCATATAAATTTGAAAGAATTAAAGAATTTGAAATGTTGTTTCGTTCAATATTGGATGCTCGTGATAGAGTTATGTTGGAAATGAACGTACCTAAAGAAAAGTTCGAAGAAATTATAAGTTTACTTCCTTGTATGAGATCTCCTACAGTATCTCCATTATACGGAGAAGGAGGATATGCGGTTAAAGTAGCTGTGAAAGAAAGTGATGCAGTAAAGCTAATTCCAAAATTGATTAAGCATGGAGCAACTGATATTTTAGAATATAAATTTAGGAAAGTAGTAATATGATAGAGTCACGTAAAGGTCTGGTTGGTGTTATTCCATATCCCGTTCCATCAACAACAAGAAAAGATAAGTTACGATTTGATTTGAATGAAAATAATTTCGGATGTTCACCTAAAGTATTAAGAGCTATAAAATCTGCCTCAAGATCAGATTTGTTTATTTATCCTGAATATGAAAAACTTGAGAATAAAATTGCAGAAATTTTTGAAATTCAAAGATCTAATATTTTATTAACAAATGGTGGAGATGATGCAATAAGATCTGTAATAGATACATTTCTTGATAGAAAAGATGAAATTATAATACCTGTTCCAACATATAGTATGTTTGAACTATATGCAAAACTAAGAGAGGCAAAAATAAAAGAAGTTTTATATCATAAAGATTTTTCTTTTCCTTTTAGGAAAGTAATAAAGTCTATTACACATAGAACAAAAATGATTGTTGTAGTAAACCCTGCAAGTCCAGTAGGTACCAGCATTACAAAACAGGAGTTAGTTGATTTATTAGAAAAATTAAAAGATATTATTGTTCTTCTTGATGAAACTTATTATCATTTTTCTGGTAAAAGTAATGCTTCGTTAGTTAAAGAATATGAGAACTTAGTAGTGGTACATACTTTTTCAAAAGTATATGGTTTGGCTGGATTGCGTATTGGCAATATAATTGCTAATGAGAATGTAATAAATGAAATATCAAAAGTAGCTTTTCCTTATGCTGCAACATCGATTGCAGTTAGCGCAGCTTATGCAGCTTTAAGTGATAAAGAATACACAGAGAAAGTTGTAAAACAGATTGAAGAAGAAAAAAAGTTTTTATGTAATGAGTTAAAACCTGTTGCAGAGAAGGTCTATAATACCGATACTAATTTTATTATTGCAAATTTTGGAAAGTATGCAAATGATTTACATGAAAAACTGGAAGAAAAAGGTATTCTTGTTAAAAATATTAGTCGATTACCTTTAATGGAAGGTTTTTTAAGAATTTCTCCTGGTTTAAGAAAAGAGAATATAAAATTAGTTAAAACTATAAACGAATTAATGCCACCTGAAGCAATATTGTTCGATATGGATGGAGTGCTTATCGATGTTGATTTATCATATAGAATGGCTATCAAAAAGACAGCAGAATTTTTTGTAAAAGAAGAAATATCTTTTGATGAAATTCAAAGTTATAAGGATAAAGGTGGTTATAATGACGATTGGAATTTAACTGAAGCAATTATTCTTTCAAGAAAAAAGAAAATTACTAAAATTGGAATAATAAATATTTTTCAACAATTTTATCTTGGAAGAGATTTTGATGGCTTTATTCAGAATGAACAATTAATTATTGATCCTCACATACTGGAAAAAATCAGCGAAGATTTTAAACTCGGTATTGTTTCTGGAAGGCCAAGAAAAGAGCTTGATTATACTCTTAAAAGATTTAAAATCTCAAAATATTTTGACGTAACTATAAGTATGGATGATACTAAAGATAAAGGTAAGCCTGATCCTTATGGTATCAACCTTGCGTTGAAAGCTTTAAAATCAAATAGAGCTGTTTATATTGGTGATACAATAGATGATGTTATTGCTGCAAAAGCTGCTGGCATTATTCCAATTGCAATTTTACCAGATAATGCAACAAATTATAAAAAAAGAAAAGATAAGTTCATAAAATTTGGAGCTAAACATATTTTACAAAATGCAAACGAAGTATATGGTATATTAAAATGAGAAAAGCAGAGATTAAAAGAGAAACAAAAGAAACAAATATTTCAGTTTTTGTGAATCTTGATGGTACTGGTAAAAATAATATAAAAACTGAAATCGGTTTCTTTAAACACATGCTAGAAACTCTATCCAAACATAGCCTAATTGATATAGAAATGGATATAAAGGGTGATCTATATGTAGATCCACATCATACAATTGAAGATTCAGGAATTGTTTTAGGTACTGCGATAAAGAAGGCACTTGGAGAAAAAAAAGGAATAAAAAGATCTGGATATTCTATATTTCCAATGGATGAAAGTTTAGCGATGGTTGCTTTAGACCTTTCTGGTAGAGCGTATTTAAAATTTGATGCAGAATTTAATGATTTTATGGTTGGCGATTTTCCAACTGATTTAACTGAAGATTTCTTTACTGCTTTAGCAAATTCCATAGAAGCAAATATTCATATTAAGTTAGAATATGGAAGAAATGATCACCACAAAATTGAGGCAATCTTTAAATCTTTTGCAAAAGCCCTAAGAGCTGCAATTGAGATAGATACCAGAATAGAAAATGATGTACTAAGTACAAAAGGGGTATTATGATAGGTTTAATAGATTATGGTGCTGGTAATCTACTTTCGGTAAAAAAAGCATTAGAATATTTAAATGTAAATTGTAAAGTTGTTAGATCACCTGATGATATAAATGAAATTGATAGAATAATTTTACCTGGTGTAGGGGCTTTTGAATCCGCAGTAAAAAATCTTCATAATAGAGGCTTATTTAATTTTATTAGAGACTGGATCCACAAAGGAAATTCATACCTTGGTATTTGTTTGGGGATGCAACTATTAATGGAGTACAGTGAGGAATCAACATTAGATATAAAGGGATTTTATTTAATTGATGGAAATGTAATTAAATTTAAATGTAATAAGGTGCCACAAATTGGATGGAATCAACTCAAATTTTGTAAAGAGTCACCTTTATTTGAAGATATAAAAGATAACTCTTTTTTTTATTTTGTACATAGTTATTATATCAATCCAGTAGATGTTGCTTACACAATTGGAATTACTGATTATAACGTTCCCTTTACAGCTGCAATACAGAAAGGTAATGTTTATGGGGTGCAATTCCATCCTGAAAAAAGTAGTATTAATGGATTAAAATTAATAAAGAATTGGGTTGATTTATGTTAGCAACAAGAATTATACCTTGTCTTGATGTTGATGAGGGAAAGGTAGTAAAGGGAATAAAATTTAAGAACATAAAAGAGGCAGGTGATCCTGTAGAATTAGCAAGAGAATATAATTCACAAGGTGCAGATGAATTAGTATTTCTTGATATAGGAGCTTCTTATAAAAGTAGAGAAATCTTATCCAATGTGGTAGAAGCTGTTTCAAAGGAGGTTTTTATTCCTTTAACAGTGGGTGGAGGTATAAGATCTATTGATGACATGAGAAAAGTGTTATTAGCTGGTGCTGATAAGGTTGCAATATGTACTTCTGCAATTCAAAATCCTGAATTAATTTTTGATGGAGCAAAAGCTTTTGGATCTCAATGTATTGTACTTTCTATAGATGCAAAAAAAGATGGGAATTCATGGTTCGCATTCACTCACGGTGGAAGGAAAAATTCTGGATTAGATGCTATTGAATGGGCAAAGGAAGGAGAAAAATTAGGAGCAGGTGAAATATTACTAAACTCGATTGATATGGATGGAACAAAATCTGGATATGATATTGAATTAACTAATAAAGTATCAGAAGCTGTAAGTATTCCAGTAATTGCTTCGGGTGGTGCTGGCACACTTCAACAAGTATTAGATGCCATAAAATTTGGGAAGGCAGATGCTGTTTTGTTGGCTTCTCTTTTACATTTTGGAGAGTATACAATTACGGATATAAAGTATTTTTTACAAGAAAATGGAGTAATAGTAAGATGGTAATTTCTTCAATAGATTTGATGAATGGAAAAGCAGTCCAGTTGAGACAAGGAAAAGAATTAGTATTAGAAAAAGATGACCCTATTAGTTTAGCAAATGAATTTAATAAATATGGAGAAATAGCAGTTATAGATCTAGATGCTGCTTTTGGAAAAGATGACAATATTAATATTATTAAACAGATTTTAAAAGTTGCTGAATGTAGAGTCGGTGGTGGCATTAGAACTGTACAAAAAGCAAAAGAACTAATTTCTTTTGGAGCTAAAAAGATTATTATAAGTACAAGTGCATTTGAAAATAATGAAATCAATCACCAATTCTTATTAGAATTAATTTCATCAATAGGGAAACAACACGTCATTATTGCGGTTGATTCTATAAATGGAGAAATTGTTACTAAAGGTTGGAAAAATAATACTGGTTTAAATATTTTTGAGACCTTACCTAAGATTGAGAATTATTGTTCTGAATTTTTATTTACTTGTGTTGAAAGAGAGGGTATGCTTCAAGGTATTGATATAGATACGATCACAAAAATTAGAGATTTAACACACAACAAAGTAACTGTTGCAGGTGGCGTAACAACTCTCGATGAAATAAGAAAAATTGCCAATTTGGGTTATGATGTTCAATTGGGTATGGCTTTATATACAGGTAAAATTAATCTTATTGATGCTTTTATTGAATCTTTGAATTGGAAAAGTGAGTTGTTACCGACTATAGCACAAAATTATTCTGGTGAAGTTTTAATGGTTGGTTATAGTAATAAAGAATCAATCAGAAAAACTTTTGAAACTGGAAAAATTTGGTATTTTTCGAGATCTCGAAACAAACTATGGTTGAAAGGAGAAACTTCACAAAATTTTCAGAATCTAATTCAATTAAGAGCTGATTGCGATCGTGATGCAATTCTTGCTTTAGTAATACAGGATAATTATGCTTGCCATACTGGTTCTTTTACTTGTTTTGGGGATAGAAAATTTTCTCTTTATGAGTTATATGAAGTTATTCAAGATAGAATACAAAATCCTTCTCCAAAATCTTATACTGCAAGCTTAACTGATGATAAACTAGCTGAAAAAATTCTTGAAGAAGCTCAAGAAGTCGTAGAAGCTAAAGATAGGGACCATATTATTTGGGAAGCTGCAGATGTTTTATATTTTTTAACTGTATTATTAGCCAAAAAAGGAATCCAAATTGACGAAGTATTAGCAGAGTTGAATCGAAGGAGAAAAAAATGAAAGTGATAAATTCTTATGAATTACCTCAAGAATTTTTTTCTTTCAAAGATACACAGTATTTCCCAATTGTGAGAGAAATTCTCTATGAAGTAAAAACAAAAGGTGATATAGCAATTAAACATTATACAAATGAATTTGATAAAGTAAAGTTAGATAGTTTTGTAGTTACAGAAGAAGAAATTAAAAGTTCCTATTCCGAAATTAATAAGGAACTCATACCCTCAATTAAAAAATCTATTGAAAATATTGAAAAATTTTCAGTTAAACAACTCGAATCATTTAAAGATTTCGAATATGAAATTTCTCCAGGAGTAATTACTGGTCAAAAAGTAATTCCTATTGAAAGAATTGGAGTCTATATACCCGGTGGTAGATTCCCTTTGGTTTCTACTGTATTAATGTGTGTAGTTCCTGCAAAAGTTGCTAATGTAAATGAAATTGCTATTTTTTCTCCACCTACATTTAATGGAAAAATTCATCCTGCTATTCTTGTAGCATGTGATTTAGTAGGAGTAAAAGAAATTTATAAAATTGGTGGAGTCCAGGCAATTGGTGCGATGGCTTATGGTACAGAATCTATTAAAAAAGTAGATAAAATTGTAGGTCCTGGAAATAAGTTTGTAGCTCTTGCAAAAAAAGAAGTATATGGTATAACTGGAATTGATTTTATTGCTGGACCAACTGAAGTATTAATAATTGCAGATGAATGTGCAAATCCAAAATTTGTTGCTTCTGATTTAATTGCTCAAGCAGAGCATGATCCAGATGCACAACCTATTCTCATTACGACAAATAAAGATTTAGTTGAAAGGGTTATTGAAGAAATTGAGACACAATTAGATACTATTCCCACAAAAGAAATTGCCGAAAAATCGATAAAGAATAATGGATTAATTATAATTGCAAAAGATTATGATGAAGCAATATATATTTCTAATAAAAAAGCACCAGAACACCTTGAAATAGATGTAAAAAACATTAGTTACTTTGTATCTAAATTACGTAATTATGGTTCATTATTTATTGGAAGTTTTTCAGCAGAATCTTTAGGTGATTATAGTAGCGGAATAAATCATACATTACCAACAAATTTTGCTGCTCGGTATACAGGTGGTTTAAGTGTAAAAGATTTTATTAAAATACAAACAACATTATATTGTAAAAAAGAGAATTTTAACGAGATTGCCGATATTGCAATTACTCTTGCTGAAACAGAAGGACTTTTTGGTCATTCAAATTCTTTAAAGGTTAGAAAAAATTATATTCAATAGTTATTAATATAATAATTTTTGATTAGAGGTGTGGTATGACATTTATTGAGTTAGCAAAAAAACGTTACTCAGTTAGAAGTTATAAAAATATTGAAGTAGAAAAAGAAAAATTGTTGCAAATATTAGAAGCTGGAAGGTTAGCACCTTCTGCGACAAATGCTCAGCCTGTACATTTTATTGTGATTAATGATAAAAGCGTTTTACAGAAAATTTATGAAGCATATCCCCGGGAGTGGATAAAAACAGCCCCATTGATAATTGCAGTATGTGGTGATAAGGCTAAAGCTTGGAAACATAAAGATGGTACAAGTTATCACAATATTGATGTAGCTATAGTAACAGATCATATGACATTGGCTGCAGCTGAATTGGGTTTAGGTACTTGCTGGGTTTGTGCATTTGATAAAATTAAAGTTGCGGAAGTATTAAATACTCCTAATAATATTGAACCTTTAGTATTACTTCCTCTTGGGTATCCTGAAGATAATCCTGATTTATCAAGGCATAATACAAGAAAATCTCTTGAAGAAATGGTTCATTATAATTCTTTTTAAAATTTGATAAATAATTAAAAAAGCTATATAAATTTTTTTTGTTTTATTAGTGAA
>DATCTW010000045.1:0-205921 GCA_036567745.1 Ignavibacteria bacterium
ATACAAATGATTTTATTATAAGTTATTAATAAAAATATTTGAGATTGTATTAGTATTTACGAAATAATCTAGTTTACAATAATAGAGATCAAGATAAGTAATATTTTATTGATAATTTATATTTTTTATTAATTATTGTCAATAGTTAATCAACTCGATTGATAGGCTACATTCCTTCAATACCGTAAATGATATTTGTTAGAATTTTCCATGAATTGATTTGATCTGTAGTAAGCGAAATGTTTTTTTTATTATCATCAAAATTACAACTATCGAGGTATGAATTAACATTATTTAAAATTATGATGTACTTATTTCGTATTGTATCAAATAGCCAATCCGGTATATTTTTGAATTTACTCTTTAGCATATTTAAATGGGGTATACATAAAAAAGAATTTGAAATAAAGTTATTTTTTAAAGCTTCATCATTCCAGAATTCCGAAAAAATTGAGAGGTAGTGATTTTCATATTCTTTTTTTAATTCACAGATTTGGCAATTTGTTTTCTTTTTTTGTTTTTTAAATAAATAAGATTTATTATTAATGGAATTAATATTATTAATTAATAAATCTTTATTTAAAAGAGATATTGCAATACCATCGTTATATTTTAAAAATTGGTGTGCATGGTAATTACAGAAGCCTGAATATTCTTTGAATTTTTTTCTTATGTCAATATCATTTACCTTTTCGTATAACAAATCTTCAAAAAATTTATTTATATTTTTATTTACCAGAATACAAATTGGACAGGTATCTTTTTTAATGGATTCAATAAATGAAAAATATGGTAAATGCTTTTCCATCTAATCATTAAATATTTTTAGTTAATATAAATATTACAATTGTAAAGATTATTGTAAGAAATAAAAATACAACAAAACTAGCTTTTAATGATTCAATTATAGCTTTCTTTTTTATTACAAAATGTTTCTGATATTCATTAAAGAAAATTAAATAAGCCATTAAAAAAGCTATAATTTCAAATATAATTCCAATTTCAAATAATACTAAGGTCATTTCAATCGAATTCAATTTTGTTAAGTTCAGAGATATAACTCTGGATATCCTGTCCCATCTTCAAATAGAAGTCTTTTAGGGACTGAATATTTGTCTCACTGCTTCTTTTCTCATTAATAGTATCTTCAATAATTTTTTGTAATCTTTCTATGGTGTTTTTCATATTCTCTTTTAAGTCATACTTAAATTTTCTGTAGGATTCTTGAATTTTATAATTAATGTCATATAAAAGATTTCCGGAATTAGCATCGATTTTTATTTCAAAATTTTCTATTAATTTTGATAGAACGATTTTCTTTATCAAAAATTCTGGCATAAATCTGATAAAAGAGCTTTGTTTTACTATGATTGGTACAAAATCAAAATCAAATTTATAATAAAAATCAGAATATACGTTTAAATCAAATTTACTTAATAGAGATTCAAAAGTAAAGTTATTTTGCAATTGCAAATTATTAAAGAGTTCATTTAATAATGAGTTAGATTGATCTTTATATTTTATTAAAATTGATTTGAACTTATTTTTAACTTCATCTTCAATTTTTTTCCTTATGTGATCTAATTCATTAATTGTTTCATAAGTTAATTCTTTTTCTAAATTGACTACTCCTATCTTTTTTAATTTTTGAATTATATTAGAATAGTTGGAAAGTGTTTTATCTTTGAATAAGTTGATCATTTTTTCTTTATATTCTAAAATTTCATCTTCTACATATTTTTGCAATCTTACTATATAACCATCTAACAGTATTTCAAAATCTAATGGATTATTTAGAACTTCTAAAGATTTTGATAAGAATTTTACTTTATTTTCAAGTGAATCGATTGGTTCTAGAAGTGAGTTGATATGTAGATTTATTATTGATTGTAATTCTTTTAGTATAGAAGAAAGTCTAACTTTATTTGATACTTTTAAGATTTTATTTTTTTCATTATACTGAATTTCATTTATTGTGGATAGTAATACTTGAAAATTACTTTTATTATATAATGTGTCATCATTATTTAATTTTCCTTCAAGAGCTAGCTTACTTGAAACAGGTATAATAATGGTTTCTTCAGTTTTAAAATGTTTATTAATAGTTTCCTTGTTATATTTTAAAATATTTTCGAGTTGTGAATTGTTTAATAAATCAATTTTGTTAAAAAGAAAAATAATTTTTGGTACTCTTTCTTTCAATTTTAAAAGAAATTCAATTTCTGTTTTGGTTATAGGAATATCTGCGGATAAGAGGAAAATTGCTGCATCAATTTTTTCTATAAAGTTAATTGTTCTATTGGTATTTTCTTCTAGAGTAGAACCTATTCCAGGTGTATCAATAAATGTTGTGTTTTGAAGTAATTCTGAGTTTATTTTCACTTTTACATAATTTACATTTTTTTCATTGTTTTTGTTTTCATTCTCACCAATATATTCAATTAATTCATTTGGAGTAATATCTTTACTTGTTTTATCATTAAAAAAAACAGTGATTGATAAAGAGTTGCCATATTCTATGAAGGTGATAATAGATGTAAGCGGTGTAATAGCTGAAGGCAAAATTTCCTTTTCTAATAATGCATTAATTAATGATGATTTACCTCTTTTAAAAAGACCGAGTACAACAATGTATAAAACATTTGATTTAATTTTTTTATCAAGTTCATCTAATTCATCAAATAAAAAATTATCTTTTATGTTTAAAGCAATACCTTTTGATTTTTCAATAATATTTTCAAAAATATTGTTAATCATTTTTTTCCTTTTTTATGTTTAAAAATAATTATTCAAATCTTTTTTTAAATTTTTCAAAGTTTATTAATGTAGCTTCGCGAGTATCCTGATAATAATATAAATTCACTTCGATTTTTTCATTAAACTTTGGGAAATTTAGTTTATTTATTGGTAAATTTTTTTTCTCCATTTTTAAATGTTTCTCTAACTCATTTCTGTGATAAAATACTTTACCACAAACGCCACAACGGAACTGTGTGCCAGTAGGTTTTTCTATTGCAAACGGAATTCCATCTCTTTCTCTAAATTTGGCTGAAAGTTTCATTTATACCTCCATAAATTATTATTTCTTCTCTCAAAAGAGAAATTTAAAATAATATTAGAAATAATAAGAAAATTGGATAAAATATTTTTTTGTGCGGATTTAGGATATACTATACTCATAAAAAAACGTTTCCATAAAGCTGAATAATAATTTAAATTATTAGTAGGAGTCATCAGCTTACGAAAGCGTTTTTGGTGAACTCCATCACCCAATTATATTATAATTAAAAAATAAAATATAATCAATACATTTTAGGAAATCTAATCTTTAAAGCTCTTGTATTGTTGTTTTTAAATCTTTAATTTTAATAAAAATTGGAAGCGATAGCATTTGAATAACAACAGAAAATATTACAACCAAAATAATTTCTTTATCATATAAAAAGCCCATAATGAAACTACCTATAAACCATGAGATACCAAAAACAGTATTAAAGATTCCAAATCCTTTGCCTCTTTTGTTTTTGGGTAATATTTTTGCCAACTGAGCTCTAATGATAGATTCCTGTGAACCCATACCAATACCCCAGCAAATCATTCCAATAATAGCTGTAATAAAATTACCATAAAATACAAATGGAGCAAATAATAAGCTAATAATTGTACTAAATATCAATATTTTTATTCCATATTTATCAAATAATGGACCTAAAATTAAAGCTGCTATGGCATCTACAGCCATTGCTAATACGTACATCAAAGGAATATATTGAGTAAGAACCTGACCTGTTTTATTAAAATGAAAAGCAATCAATGGGAAGTCTGCAAATCCAGCAGCTACTAAAGAAATAGCAAGAAGATATAACCAATAAAATTTCTTTGAAGGTATAACGTTATCGTTGTTAGTTGTTTCCATCTTTTCTGGTTCAGGGAAGTAGAATCTTGCAATAGTTAAACTTGTTAAAGCTAATAGTGCAGGTATTAGAAGTAAGGTATAAGATTGATGATAATCTCTTGAAAAGATAAAAACTAAACTTACAAATAAAGGTCCGGTTATTGCCCCAATTTGATCAAGTGCTTCGTGAACGCCAAAACCTTTACCTTGTCCAATACTGGAAGAAGCTTGTGAAATCATTACATCTCTTGCTGGAACTCTTATAGCTTTACCTACTCTTTCTAAAACAATCAATATAGCTGCGATAACCCAATTACCTGCAAGGGCAAGAGCAGGAACAGCTAAAAGATTTATTGAATAACCGATAAAAGTTAAAAACCAATATTTTTTTGATTTATCTGCTAAGATACCAGAAACCAGTCTTAAAGAATAACCTACTAATTCACCTAAGCCAGCAACCAATCCAACAATAGTTGCACTGGCTCCAAGTAAAGATAAGAATTGGCCATTAATGCTTCTTGCACCTTCGTATGTGATATCTGAGAAAAGACTAACTATACCAATCAGTATAATAAAACCCCATGGGGATTTTTTTAAAAATTTCATAACTTTTTAATATAATTTTTAATGATAAAAAAGAGCTGATTATATTATAAATAATCAGCTCAAATATAAAAAAATTAAATATTTTTGAATGCTTTTTTACCAGCAAAGAGTGAAGCTTTTCCAAGTTCGTGTTCAATTCTAATAAGTTGATTAAACTTTTCTATACGTTCACCTCTGCATCCACTACCAGTTTTTAAATGACCTGCATTAACAGCAACAGTCAAATCAGAAATAAAGGTGTCTGGTGTTTCACCGCTACGATGGGAAACAAAACAATTGTAAGAGTTCTTATAAGCAAGTTCAATAGTTTCTAAAGTTTCAGTTACAGTTCCTATTTGATTTAATTTGATAAGTATTGAATTAGCAATGCCTTTCTCAATTCCTTCTGATAATATTTTCTTATTTGTACAGAAAATATCATCACCAACTAATTCAATTTTTTTGCCTAATACATCAGTTAAGTTTTTCCAACCTTCCCAGTCATTTTCGGCAAGGCCATCTTCAAGAAGGACTATAGGATATTTATCAACCCAACTTTCCCAGAGTTTAATTAATTCATCGCTACTAATCAATTTTCCAGTACTTTTGAAAAGTTTATATTTTCCATCTTCCCAGAGTTCACTTGCTGCAGGATCTAAACAAATGCTTACTTCTTCGCCTGGCTTATAACCTGCTTTATTTATTGCTTCAAGAATTACTTCAACAGCTTCATCATTTGATTTTAAGTCTGGAGCAAAGCCTCCTTCATCTCCAACACCAGTACTATAACCTTTAGTTTTAAGGACTGATTTAAGAGTTTGGAAAACTTCTATACCAATTCGTATTGATTCTTTAAAAGAATTAGCACCGTGTGGAGCAATCATAAATTCCTGAAAGTCTACATTATTATCTGCATGCTTACCACCATTAATGATATTCATACAAGGAACTGGAAGGAGGTGAGCATTACTTCCACCAAGATATTGATAGAGAGGTATACCAGCACTGTTAGCTTCTGCTCTTGCGTAAGCCATTGATACAGCTAGAATAGCATTTGCTCCCAATTTAGATTTATTAGGAGTACCATCAAGTTCAATTAGAAAATAATCTAGTTCTCTTTGAGTGATAAAAGATTTACCAATAATTTCACTTGCAATTATTTTGTTAACATTTTCTACGGCTTTAAGAACACCTTTGCCGCCATATCTTTTTTTATCGCCATCTCTAAGCTCACAGGCTTCACGTTCACCAGTGGAAGCACCGCTAGGGACCATTGCTCGAGCAAATGATCCATCTTCGAGCATTAGCTCGACTTCTACAGTAGGGTTACCTCTTGAATCGAGGATTTCAATTGCTTCAACATTTTCAATAATCATAAGAATATATTCCTTATAAGATTAATAATATAAATTAGAGATAATAATGATAAATTTATTTTTTATTTTTACCTCTTCCCAGTTTATGAAAAACTACATTAACTTTTTCCATTGTGACTAATGAACCGGTCGGTATCTTTGATAAATATTTTTGAATGAGCTCAAAGAATGAATCAATTTTATCCTCATCATCTATCAATTCAATAATTAATGGTAGTTTTTGAGTTATTTCCCAAAATTTAGCGGAATTTATTTTACTACTTGAACCATATCCCATAATACCTCGTAAAACAGTAGCTCCGGCAAGTTTATTTCTTCTTGCAAGAAAAACAATAACTTCGTATAGAGGTTTGTGTTTGAACTTATCTGTTGAACTTATATAAATTCTTAATAATTTTTTTTCTTTGTTTTCCATAATTTTAATTTATTTTTGTTATTGTTATTCCAAGATAAGTAGAAAGCAAACAAATAAAAAGAGAAATAGAAATGTAAGTAATTGCATAAAAAAAATCTCCATCTCTCAAAAGAGCAATTGTTTCATTTGAAAAAGTTGAAAAAGTAGTGAATCCACCACAAAAACCTATAGATAGAAAAATTCTCATCTCATAAGTAAATAAATTTCTGCTATCTGATAAACCAAAAATAACACCTATAAGAAAGCAACCAATAATATTAACAGTTAATGTTCCTAAAGGAAAAGAAGTGAGAAATTTTTCTTGTAAGTAATACGATATAAGGTATCTCAAAATACCTCCAAAGAAGCTACCGCTACCTATTATTAATAAAATTTTAAACATTTAAAATAACTCCTGAAAAATTATTTAAAAAATTTCTCAGGAGTTATTAGCTTTTTCAAGCGGTTCAAGGCTAACTCCATAGCCTAGGTAAAATTTAATATACTAAAACAATTTACCTTTGTCAATGTAAAACAATTTACTTTAGTGTAAAGTAATTGATATAGATTGTTGTTATTTAATTTTTATATTAATGGAAAAATAGGAGAAACTATAAATGAACATATTAGAGAGTAAAACTATTGAAATATTAATTGATTCATTAAATAAATTAGATTCTGGTTTTGAAAACTTACCTGAAATTAAAAATAATTATGATTATGATAGAATAAAAGATATACTTAATAATATAGCAGAAAGGATGCAAAACAACTATCCTTACTTTCATCCTCTTTATGCGGGGCAAATGTTGAAACCACCTCATCCAATTGCCCGTGTTGCATATATGTTAGCTTTGTGGATTAATCCTAATAATCATGCATTAGATGGAGGAAGAGAAAGCTCAAGGATGGAGAAGGAAGCAGTTTCTGAAATCGCTAAAATGTTTGGTTGGAATATACACTTAGGCCATCTTACTTCTGCTGGCACAACTGCGAATCTTGAAGCTCTCTGGATTTCAGGACAGGTTAAACAAGGGAAAAGAATAGTGGCTTCTTCTCAGGCACACTACACTCACGAAAGAATGTGCAAAGTTTTAGGGTTGCCCTTTTGTCAGGTAAAATCTGATAGATTTGGTAAAATGGATATTGATGAATTAGAAAAAGAATTGCGAAAAGGAGATATAGGTACTGTTGTAGCTACTATTGGAACAACTGCTACCGGAAGTGTAGATCCTCTCCCTGAAATTTTAGAGCTAAAGAAACAATATGATTTTAGAATTCACGCTGATGCTGCTTATGGTGGATACTTTTTTCTATCTGATAATCTTGATGAAAAAACTAGAGGTATTTATGATAAAATTGGCGAAGTAGATTCAATAGTTATTGATCCTCATAAACATGGTTTGCAACCATACGGTTGTGGATGTGTTTTATTTAAAGATCCATCAGTTGGTAAATTTTATAAACATAACTCTCCATATACTTATTTTACTTCTAATGAATTACATCTGGGTGAAATAAGTTTAGAGTGTTCACGTGCTGGAGCTGCTGCTGTAGCTCTTTGGGCAACTCAGAAGATGTTTCCATTAATAAAAGGTGGTGAATTTTCTCGTTCAATTAGCTTATGCAGAGAAGCTGCACTGAATTTTTATTCAAGGTTAAAGCACAGTGAACGTTTTATACCCGCCTTTTATCCAGAACTTGATATAGTTGCATGGGTGCCTAAGGCTGAAAGTGTTACAAAAATTTCTGAATTAAGTAAAAAAATTTTTGATGAATCTGCAAAATTAAATTTACATCTTGCTTTAGCTGAACTTCCTGTAGATTTTTTTGATTTGCAAAAACACAATATCGTTATCGATAAAAATACTTGTGTGGCTTTAAGATCGGTTTTGATGAAACCTGAGCATAATGAATGGATTGAGAGAATTTGGAATATTTTGAATAAAGCTTATTATAATATAAAATAATCTGATAAATAAATTGTTTCTATTTTTCTTATTAGAAATAAGGTATTATTTCCTCAACAATAATTTTCATTGTTCTAACCCATTGATCTTGAGTTAGTGAATACTTTACTCCATACCAGTAGTTTGTTGCTGTTATTATGAGATTATTATCTGGAACTATAACAATATACTGTCCTCCATAACCATTGGCAAAAATGTATTTTTTATTATTTTTATATCCAATCCACCAACCCAATCCATACTCATTTGCATAAGGATGCGAGGTGCCTGTCTGAATATTACCAGAAGTACTCTCATCAATCCATTTAGAAGAAACAATTTTTTTACCATTATATTCACCGTGATTTAAAACCAATTGACCAATTTTATACATATCATAGGGGGATAGACAAAGACCAGAACTTCCGTTATAAAATCCCTCTTTATCTTTTTCCCAGGTTCTTATTCCTATATCAAGTGGTTCAAAAAGATATTTTGTTGCAAATTCGAGTGTGTTCATTTTTGATGCATTTGTTAAAACAATTGACAAAAGATGATAGGAAGCTGAGTTATATGAAAAAATAGAGCCTGGTTCATTTACAATAGGTTTTGTAATGATATATTGTATTTGGCTTGGTGCTTTTATCCACCAATTATAATTATATACATTTTGGAGTTCTTCCCAATCGAAACCAGCTGTCATACTTAATAAATGATGTAATTTTAGATGTGAAATTTTTATTGGTAATGAATCTATTACAGGAATTTCAAATTCACTTAATGTTTGGTCTATTGATTTTATAAAACCTTTATCAATAGCAATTCCAATGAGTAGACTAATGATTGATTTTGTAACTGATCTAACATCTTGTGGGAGATAAGGGTTGCAATCATTATAGAAGGCTTGTCTAATCAAATTCCCATTCTGAAAAATAGATAAGCTTCTAATATTGTTTATTTCTTTAGCTTGATTAAAAGCTTCGTAAAGCTCTGGATTTAGGCCCTCTTCATAAGATGGTTCTACTAACAAGTTTTTTGTACAGGAGAAAAGAAATGTTACAATAATAAATAGTATGATGTTCTTTTTCATTTAACCACCTCCTAATTTTAGGTGGTTTTATTAATAGATATTTATAATTTAAATTAATATTTTTAATAAATAAAGTCTTTTTTTGTGAATTAAACAATAAATAATATAAAACCTATTTAATTTAATTTTGTGAATAGAATAATAGTGTAAAAATTCAGTTTAATTAAAAAATTAAGATACTATAAACTTATACTATCTTATTTCAAAAAAAGGTTGATTTTTTGAAAAAAACTATTAATTTATATATGGGGGATTCATAAATTCGGGGGAGATATGAATGCACCACAACTGAGATCTATTTTTGTGGTTTCTTCATTAATTCTTACCGAATTTCCATAATTTTTTAATGAGCAGGGTGTTGAAATGAACATTTATATTGTGATTAGTAAAATGAAGTGTATAGTAAAAACTTTTTTACTACTTCTTGTTTTAGTGTTATTCAATAATTTGCTATCTTATTCTCAACAGGATAGTAAGATTGCAAATCAAAATAACGAAATTCAGGGGCTGAATAAATCGAGTAGTAGAGTAAGAAAAATTGAAGGCTCGGGTGTTTCCTGGTGGGGGAAGGTAACAACAGCAAGTGGGCAAATTTTTCCGGGTGTAACATTAAGATTAACTGCACCATCAGCTGGAACAGGACCAAGTCCACAACCATATTGCAATCAACCTTACGATCAAACTACAACATCATACTATCCGGCAAATGTTCAGGGTTTATTCGTTTATAACTATACATTTAGTAATATTTATAGTTGTAATAATAGATATTACACTGTTGTACCAACGAGGCAATATTATACATTTATACCTGCTGCCAGGCAATCTGTATATCCTGATGGTTATATTATAACTGATTATGATTTTGTGGCTTCAAAGTTTCCTTATCCAAATCTTATATATCCTGCGAATGGTACAACAGGATTGCCACAGAATTTAAACCTTATATGGAGTAAAGTTGATGGAGCAAAAAGATATAGAATACAGGTAGATACTACTGCTACATTTAATAGTTCTTCTTTAATAGATGTAACACAAGATTCAACAGTAGGCTCTGGTAATCAATTATATAGCCTTTCAAATTTAGTTGTTGGTAAAAAATATTTTTGGAGAGTACAGTCAATCATTCAAATATGGAATTCTCCTGCTTTATATGATACCAGTGATTGGAGTCCTACATATAATTTTAGAACATTACTTGCATCTCCTACATTATCTTCACCTGTAGATAATTATTTGGGAACATCATTAACACCTACATTATACTGGAATGTAGTAGATGGAGCAGAATCATATAGATTGCAAGTTTCTACTAATTCAAATTTTACTTCTCTTGTTTACAATGGTATATCAACAACAAGTTCTCAAACATTAAGTGGATTGTCATATAATACAGTATATTATTGGAGAGTATGTGCTCGATCCGGGCAAGGAGATTCAAGTGCATGGTCAAGTGTTTGGAGTTTTAAGACAAAATTAGAAGCTCCAACTTTAAATTCACCAAATGATGGTTCTTATGCAATAAGTATAAATCCTACATCACTTATCTGGAATTCAGTATCTGGCGCTTCTAATTATAGAGTTCAATTAGCATTAGATAATGGATTTACTCAAATATTAAAAGATTCGATTGTTACCTTATCAACAACAAGAGATTATTGGGGGTTATCTAATGGTACAAATTATTTCTGGCGAGTGAAAGCCTATTCTGCTTCAATTACTAATGGAGACTCAAGTGATTGGTCAGGAACAAGAGCGTTTATGACAAAACTTGCTTTACCTGTTCATCTTGCCCCAGCAAATGATGGGTATACTTCTCGCAATCCACTTTTAACCTGGACTCAATCTGTTGGGAAAACATCTTATACGGTTCAATATATTAAAGATGGGACAAATGATACAATTACTACTTATAATGTTTTAACAGAGGCTTTTGGTCTGGCTGGCTTAGAAGTAGGAGCAAAATATTATTGGAGAGTTAAGGCAAAGAATGCAGGAGATTCAACCCAATGGACTCAACACTGGTCATTTAACGTAACAGGCTTTATACCTGTTTTATATGCACCTAATAATGGGAAAAAGATAAACTCTATTGATACGACATTAGTTTGGTTACCTGTTCCTAATGCTACACAATACGCAATCGATTATTCATTTAATTCTAGTTTTACTTCTCCAACTACTACTACCCAAGCACCACAAAATGGGAATACGGGTTATCAGATTTTAAATGTAAATTTCGATGAGAACGACCCTTCTATGTACTATAGAACTGTATATTGGAGAGTGAGGGCTTTTGTTAATGGGCAATGGACAGAAAACTCTTCTGAGTGGTCTTATATTACAAAAATAAATAAACCTAGTTTATTATATCCTACAAATAGTGCAACCAATATTTCAACAAAGCCAACTTTTTCATGGCAAATTGTTCCTGGAGCAGAGACATATAACATACAAGTATCTACAAGTGGAAGTGACTGGTCGTCACCAATAATAAATCAAAATGTTTCAGCATCAATATATACTTCAACAATTAGTTTATCACCTGGTGT
The DNA here is from genome assembly GCA_036567745.1 of Ignavibacteria bacterium. Taxonomy (GTDB): domain Bacteria; phylum Bacteroidota; class Ignavibacteria; order DATCTW01; family DATCTW01; genus DATCTW01. The sequence goes on from DATCTW010000045.1 coordinate 11,842, forward strand.
TTATTATTGGCGAGTGAAAGCTTTTAATTCTTCCGGTCAAATAAGTGATTATAGTGATGTATGGAGTTTTACAGCAACAAAATGGAAGATTAGTGGTACAGTAACAATTCAAGGGAACGGTGCTTTTGCGAATTGTAAAATTTATTTGAATGATGGTAGCATAAATATTGATAGTACTTTTACTAATGCTTCTGGTAATTATGAGTTTTATGCTAATGGTGATGGTAATTATATATTAATGCCACAAACACAACCAGGATATACTTTTATACCTAATCAAAGAAATATAAATAATCTCTCTTCTGACTATCCTATGCAGGATTTTACTGCTACACTTAATATTTATAAAATTAGTGGAACAATTTATACTCCTACAGGTACATTAGATGGTGTTACAGTAAAATTATCAAATGGAAATACTACATTTTCATCGAATGGTGGAAAATATGAATTTTTAGTTTCAGCTCTTTCTGATTATACTGTAACCCCCGAAAAAACAGGTTATAACATTAGTGTATTTGGTTCTAGTGATTCAACAATAAATAGTATCTTAGGTGATTCTATACTAAACTTTTATGCTAGCTTAAAAAAGTTCAAAATTTCTGGTCGTGTTTTTGATGGGGGTGTCCCTTTAGCTAATGCAGTTGTGGTACTTTCTGGTTCATCTAATAGTACTTATACTACAGATTTAAATGGATATTACGAATTTAGTAACTTAGATGCATTAGGAACTTATTCTGTAGCACCTTCCACTATTTCAGGAGCTGGTGCTGGAAAAATATTTGTTCCTGCTTCAGTTACTTTTTCGAATTTGTTGAAAGACGAAACACAGGATTTTGTTTCAGGTGTAAGTTTAAAATTAGTTAGTGGTAGGCTCAAAACCAGAAATAATCAGGGAGTAAATTCTATTGCTATTAGAATTTATTCATCAGGATTTAATACAAGTGCTATAACAACTAATCAAAGCGGTAATGATGGTTTTTACTCAGCTTATGTACCTGCAAATGATTTATATACGATTGAACCTGTGATATCACCTGATCCAGGATATACATATTATAGTACTGATCCACCTCATGGAAAAATAAGAACTGTAAATATTATTGATGATACACCTAATCAAGACTTTATAGTTGATACAACAGTTTATAAAATAAGTGGATATGTAACTCTAAATAATACGATTTACCAAAATGGAGTTCCTGTTCAAATTGATACTGTAACAGGTTCTAAAGTAATTAATACATATAATAATGGTATATCTGATGGTTATTATGAGTTTTTTGTACGTGGGTTACAAAGTGTTACAGTAAAAGTTGTTTCTACACAATATAGCTATTCACCCGCTCTTCAAACATGGGATTATCTTATTGGTGATAAGGTTCAAAATTTTAATGCCACAGGTGCAGATTTAAAAAGATATATTATTAGTGGTATAATTACCAATAATGTGGGTGTTTCATTAACAAACGTTTCAGTAAAGATTAATAATGGAGATACATCAGTAATCACAAATGTAAATGGTTTTTATTCAGTGACTGTAAATGCAGGTGGATCTTATTCGATTACTCCTGAGTTAGCCGGGTATGTTTTTACTCCAACACCGCCAATTATTTTTACAAATATTGATTCAGATAAATCACAAAACTTTATTGGGACACCTCAGACTTCTACAATATCAGGTTATGTTATTAATTATGATTCATCATATTTATCTGGAGTTACTGTAACTTGTGATAATGGTTTTCATCAAAGATCAATTGTAACAGATGCTTCAGGTTTCTTTAGCTTTACAGTTAGAGCTGATAGCAACTATGTTATTTATCCAACAAAAAGTGGAGTTATTTTTAATCCTAATAATAGGAACTATAATCATCCCTATCAAAACTTGACTAATCAAAACTTCAAAGCTGAGTTGAATGCCTATACGGTAAATGGATTTGTATACTATCAGGGAACATCGATAGGTGTAAAAAATGTTAACCTTAATATAACTGGTAACCCTTCGGTAATTACAACTACTAATACAAATGGTGAATATACTTTTACTGCTTTTGCAGGACAAAGTTATTCGGTTGAAGCTTCATTAGCAGGATACACAATTACATCTTCGGCAGGTAATCCACAAAATACAGGAATTATTACTGGTAACAAAACGCTTGTGAATTTTTATGCTTCTGCAAAAAAACATATTATTAGTGGGACGGTTTTTGATGTAGATGGAATTACTCCATTAAGCGGGGTTACTGTTACGTGTCCAGGTGGTTCGTTACAAGCACCATTTACTGGTATTACTGGTCCTGATGGTAATTATTCTTTTATGGTTGATGAGGCTGGAGTATATACAGTAACACCAGAAAAAAATGGTATATTATTTAGCCCGGGTAATAGAGTATATATTAATCCACAAAATGATTATTTAAACCAAAATTATAAAGCCGAGTTAAGCGGTTATATTGTTGATGGTTATGTTAAAAAAGATGGTATTGGTTTAAAAGAAGTAATAATAAGCTATTCAAGCATATTAGGTGATGGGTTAACAATAACAGATGATAATGGTTATTATAAGTTTACTGCTGCTGCGGGTGTAACTTACTCAGTAAGAGCTACAAAAGCTGGATATAATATTACTTCAAGTGCCGGAAACCCACAGAGTACAGGAATTATTAACAGTAATAAAAGACTAGTTGATTTTTATGCAGTTTCTGATAAATATACAATTAGTGGAAAAGTTTGGTTTGGTACTACAGGTTTAGCTGGAGTTAAGATCAATTGTCCAGGTGCAACAAACTCACCAACTATAACAGATCAAAATGGGAATTATTCATTAACTGTTGATGCATTTAATGATTATGTTATCACTCCTGAACTTTCAGGTTTTGCTTTCACTCCTTCATCTCATTCAATATCTAATGTGACCACGAATATAACTGGTAAAGATTTCTATGCTTCTATGACTGAAGTACCAATTTTGGTTGCACCTGCTAATGGTACATTAGGTGCCCCAACAAATCCTATATTAATCTGGAATCCAGTTACAGGAGCTACATCATATACTATTCAATATTCAACTGACTATCAATTTAGTACTTATACATCTTTAAATTCTAATGCTACTACAATTCAACTTAGTGGTTTGCAAGGACAGACAACATATTTCTGGAGAGTAAGAGCCATAGGTCCCGGAGGAACAACTGGTTGGTCAGCTATATGGTTATTTAGGACTTCTGGTGGGCATATTGAAGTAGAACCCGCTGCAATAAATTATGAACCTACTTTAGTTGGTAGAGTTAGGTCATCGTCTATCATAATATATAATAAAGGTGTTTCACCTTTAAGAGTTTCTAATATAACAATTTCAGGTCCAGATGCCTCGAGCTTTAAGATAAATGTACCTGTTCCAATTAGTCTGAATGGAGGAACAAGTTATATATTTGCAGTTGATTTTCAACCTCAAAGAACAGGGATATTAAATGCTAAAGTCCTAATTGATCATAATGATGCTAGCACAGAAGTAAATCCTATTGAAATTCCATTGATTGGTACAGGTGTATTAACACTTGCTACAATAGATTTACCAAAAGAAATTGATTTTGGTACTGTGCCTTATAGATCAGGTTATGTTGAAAGAACATTTAATATTGGGAATAATTCCCCGGTTCCAGAAGATATATTAGTATTAAATTCATATTATTTCCAAAAATCAGATAATTTATTTCAGGTAATGCAGAATTTTCCAATATCAGTAAATCCTGGCAGCGTATATGCCATAACAGTTAGATTTAACCCAGAACAATTAGGAAGGCAGGAAAATTATTTGCATATTTTGAATACTTCATCAAATTTACCTGATGGGGTAATTTTAGTTAAAGCAAATGTAATTCAAGGAGATCTTATCGTTACACCATCACAAATAGATTTTGGACATACTTCTAAAGGAGTGCCTTATAAAGATTCAATAATAATGATACAGAATAATTCTTCTCAAAATATAACAATAACAGCGAAGTGGATTTCTGGAGATACATCTTCATTCACAATTGATAACGATAAGGTTATAACTTTAAGACCGAACCAATCAGATTTTATTGTCGTTAGATTTTACCCACATACTAGTGGAAGAAAAAATGCAAGATTTAATATAACAAGTGATTATTCTTTAACCCCAGCATTATATGTGCCTTTAACAGGTATTGGTGGTGAAGAAGCAGTAATATCAGTTAATAGGCAGCTAATCGATTTTGGAATTTTAAGAAAAGGACAAGTAAAAGATACAACTCTTGAAATTAAAAACGATGGTAGCCTTGATTTAATAATATCATCAATGATATTAGGAGGAACTAATAAAGAAATATTTAGTTTAGTTAATGTAACACAACCTTTAATTTTACGCGGTGGAGAAACCAAAAAGATAACTATAAGAGCAACAGGAATATTGCCAGTAGGACCAAAATCTGGATCATTACAAATTAATAGTAATGATAAGACTCAACCATCTTTGTTGGTGGATTTACTAGCAACTGTTAAATCAAATGTATTATTTAAGGCTACAGATAAAATTGAATTTGATACAGTTGATATTGGGTATTATAAAGATACAGTCATAATTTTTAAAAACTATGGTGATTTACCTGCCAATATATCCAATTTATATATTGATGGTCCATTCTTAAATGAGTTTTTTGTAATAGATAATCCACAGAAAATAACATTAATACCAGGAGATTCGGTATCTATAACGTTGCGGTTTTCTCCTCTTGTAGAAGGTTTAAGATATGCGCGTTTGGTTTTACATGTTGATGATCCGATAGAACCTATTCAATATATTATTTTAAAAGGTTATGGTAGAAAGCCTATTGCAAATATCTCGACTTCTGGAGGTATTAATGATGAAGAAATAATTGATTTTGGAACGGTTCCAATTTTTGAAACACGAACAAAGGGATTTTCAATCTTTAACAATTCAAAATTCTCAAAATTAAGAATTGATTCAATGTATTATGATCCGATAGAATTACAACCATTTTATTATTCTGGTTTTAGTACCCCGTCAATTATTCAGCCTAAATCGAGAGTAGATTTTTATCTAAATTTCAATCCACATGATAAAGTTAATAGTTATATTGGTTATTTAAATATTTTGTATAGAGATTCAACCGAAAGTGCTTCACAAAATAAGGTTCTACGAGTAAAAATGATTGGTAGGGTTATTTTCCCTGGAGGTAGCATCAAATTAACTCCTGTTTTGAAATTTGGTAAAGTACTGATAGGTGAATCTAAATCTGCTTCTTTTGAATTTACAAATCTTGGTATATCATATTTACGAATCGATTCAATGGCATTATTTGGAGAAGATGCTAAAGAGTTTAGAATTTTGCAGGAAAGCTATCCTATTACTATAATGCCAAATGAAGTAGCATCAAGCACAGCTTCATTTACTCCAAAAAAACCGGGTTCAAAGGATGCATTTATAAAAGTATATTGGAACGATTTATTTGTTGAAGGTAAAATTGAAATATGGGCTGAAGGTATTACAACTGGTTCTGAAGTACTTTCAGTTAAAACAAATGAGATACCAGTTATTAATGCTTTATATCAGAATTATCCTAATCCATTTAATCCTTCAACTGTTATAAAATATTCGATTACTGAGACTACACCAGTAAAAGTAAAAGTATATAATAGTGTTGGACAGGAGATTGCAATTTTATTAAATGAGACTCAATCTCCAGGAGTATATCAACTTGAATGGACTGCTAAAAATATTGCTTCTGGTGTATATTTTTATAAGATTGAGACAAACAAATTTAACTCAATTAAAAAAATGTTACTTGTAAAATAAATTTTCTTGTATTATTTTTATTTGGGTAAAAAAATAGGGATAAATTATATCCCTATTTTTTTGTAAGTAATATATATGATGTGAGAATATTTAATATTTATTAGAATTATTAGGAGAATAAAATGTCAAAATTAGAAGAATTTAAAAAGTTTAGAGAAAAGATGAATGAAGTTATTCTTCGAGATGGTAATATTGATACAAAAAGATTTTTTGCTTTAGATAGTGCAGTATATAGAAATGGAGCGTTAGACTCAAAGGTAAAAGAAATGTTAGGTTTAGTGGCATCACTTGTATTACGATGTGATGACTGTATTAATTATCACATCTTAAGATGTAAGGAAGAGGGTGTAACTAAAGAAGAATTTTATGAAGTGTTTAATATTGGATTGATTGTTGGTGGTTCAATTGTAATACCTCATTTTAGAAGGGCAGTAGCATCACTTGAAGAGCTTGAAAATAAAGAGTAGAATTAGAAAGTAAGTGAATTATGCATTAATTCACTTACTCATTTTAATTTAACATTATAAATTAGAAATTGTTTGTTTAATTTCAAATTCAAATGAATCTTTTAAATCAAAATCAAATTTTAATATAGTCACAGAGCTTTGATATACTCTTTCGAAACCATATTCTGATAGGGAAATTGTTTCTAAAGGGAATCTCCATAAAGTAAATTTCTTATCGCATTCTACATTAATCTTAATTTTTTGCCATTCATCTATTATTTGAAAATAATTTAAGTGGGTAATTTCTCCCATACTATTCAATTTTGTACTTTCTCCTTTAATATTATCAGGGAATATATAATATCTATCAGGAGCATCACCAGCAAGTAAAGAGAAATTTAACTCAACCCCAAATTTAATATTCATTTTTTCGAGATTATTTGTTTTTTCTATTAAATATTTTGTTGTGATTAAATGGGAGTTATTCTCAAATATAAATTTTTTGGAAACTTTTATAGGTGTGTGGATACCATTATACCATATATAGCCATTTCTGTAAAAAGTTATTTCATCATTATTATTTATGTAAAGGTATGGTTGATTGACGAAATCACCCAATTCAGGATATTGAGCTTTATAGACTTTATCTACAGTTGCATCTTCACCAAAAAAGTGATCAATGAATGAACCGTGTCTATACCAGTCATAAAAAAGGTAATTTTGTAAACCAGTTTCTCTAAACCTTATTTTACTTTTCTCGCTTGATTCATAATTTGGATCAGTAAGTTTTTTATGATAACCTTCTTCTCTTCTGGAAATTATATCAATTAGATTTGTATTTTTATCTTTAAAATCAAGCTCATATAATGTGGCACCGTTTTTTAAAGAGAAAATTAGATTAAACCTTTTAGTTTCTACAATTAGTTCATTGCTACCATCAAAATCAAAATCATATATTTCTACTTGAATTTGATTTTTATTTAAAAGGTTATCAATTTTAGTTTCTGCTTCAATCAAACTCTTATAAATTGGAAATCTTAGGTTGGTAAGATATATCCCGCCAAACAACCCATGCCAATAAGGGCAATTACATTGACCCATCCATATTTTGTCAAGGATTTCAGAATTTTCTTTTTCGAGCTTTTCAAATTTTTTTACTACTCTCATCATTTTTTTATGCATGTGATTTGCTTCAGGGTATTTCACGAAAAAATTTCTCCAATAACCACCTCTTACGTATTGGTTATAAGTATCAAACAGGTTGTTCTTTTTAAGTTTTAGTGAAAATTGATCATATTCAATAAAGCTATTTGCTGATGGTAATGACCAATGCATCATTTCAGCATAAGACGATGTAGGTAAATACACAAGCCCTTGGGGTTCAATATTTTCCATTACATCTTTAAAATGACATAAATTGACCCAGTCTAGATTTTTCTCTAATTCGGTAAAGAAGTTATCAAGCCAGTTTTCGGTATAAACAGTATCATAAGTTTCAGGCCATAAACCGAATTTTTCTCCATCATCGGCACATACTGCAATATCTTTTCCATCTTCAGTAGCTATTTGAGAAAGGTATTCAAAAGTATCTGGGATAGGTTGGAATGGAATTGTATATCTTAATTTCTTTTTTATTGGGAAAATATGTAATACTGAGCCTTGTTCTTCAGTTCTAAAATAACTTCTTAAATCAGAGTCTTTGAATCCAGCATATTTGAAATGAGTATCATCTATAACAACAAATTTTACTCCTGCTTGAGATATTTGTTTTACTATATGTTGCTCCCATACTCTTTCTGCAAGCCACATTCCTTCTGCTTCGTAATTGAATCGTTTTTTTAAATATTCTTTATGTTTTATAATTTGTCCAATTTTATCTCTATCAGGTATAATTGCTAAAATAGGTTCATAATAGCCGCTAGTTAATAATTCTAACTGACCTTTCCTAGTCATTCTATTGATTTTATCAATGAATTCAGGATGGTGTTCTTCAAACCAATCGAATAATATTCCAGTATTGTGATATGAAATTTTAATTTTTGGGTGAGCTTCTACAATTTCTAGAAAAGGTTTATACGCTTTTTGATATGCTTCTTCAAAAACATGATCAAAATTACCTACTGGTTGATGATTATGCACACAAAAAATAAAATTGATTTTTTTCATGGTTGCCTCAAATTACTTGCTCAAAGTAATATAATTTTTTTTTATTTTATTTTCATTATTAAAAGAAATATTATGTTGCATAAAAAAATCCTGTGCTCAAATGTAAAGAACACAGGATTTTTAAAAAATTATTTTATCCAAAAATTAAATTAGTTATTGTTACTGCGGAAATAATACCAACGATATCAGAAATAATACCTGCTGGTACAGCGTGTCTAGTTTTTGTAACACTAATTGAACCAAAATATACTGCTAAAACATAGAAAGTTGTTTCATGGCTTCCCATCATAACAGCGACCATTCTACCTATAAGTGAATCCGGACCAAAATTATTTGTTATCTCTGCCATAACACCAAGAGCACCACTTCCTGAAAGGGGTCTAATTAAAGCCATTGGGACAAGTTCGCCAGGCATGCCTATAAAAGTTGTAAAGGGAGATAAGAAATCAGCTAAAACATCCATTGCGCCACTTGCTCTAAAAATACCAATAGCTACAAGCATTGCTACTAAATACGGAATGATTCTTACGCCAACATTAAATCCCTCTTTTGCTCCTTCAATAAATACCTCATATATTTTTACTTTTTTAATGAAACCTACAACAACTATGAAAAATATTAATGCAGGGATTGCTAAAACAGATATTATTTCAATTATATTTATAAAAGTACTCATAGTATTATCTCCTCTAATCTTGATTTTCTGGTTGAAGTTGTTTTTTGAAAATTGGAAGTCTTTCTAAAATTTTGCAGGTAGTAATGCCAACTGTAAGATTTATAGCAGTTGCTGCTATAACTGGACCAATTATTTCAGTTGGGTTTGCAGAACCTGCGGCAGCCCTAATAGCAATTACAGTAGCAGGAATTAATTGAACATTGCTTGTGTTAATTACTAGGAAAGTTGCCATTGCATTTGTTGCAGTCCCAAGTTTTTTGTTGAGCTTATTAAGTTCTTCCATTGCTTTCAAACCTAATGGAGTAGCTGCGTTACCTAAACCAAGCATATTGGCGGATATATTCATAATCATTGCTCCCATAGCAGGATGCTCTGGAGGCACGTCAGGAAAAAGTTTTGTAGTTACTGGTTTAAGAGCTTTTGCAAACATTGCAACAAGCCCGGCTTCTTCTGCAATTTTCATCAAACCTAACCATAATGCCATAATGCCAATTAATCCAATTGCAAGTTCAACAGCAATTTTAGCATATTTTATTGCTCCTTCATTTGTAACTTTGTTCATTTTCACAAATTTAATTGGATCAATAATAATGCTGGTATTTAGTGTAGTAGTGCCTTCTTGAATTTTACTTAAATCAATTGTTCCGGCTAGGTGATCAGCTAATTTGCCCTGATTTTTACTCATTTCTTTCCAGAATTGAGGTGTATTACCATTTATAACAATCTGAATAATTGATTTTTTCTTATCTTCAGTAAACTTTATTTTTGCAGATTGTTTTATTGTATCGGTATTAGTCGAATTAATTTTGTAGAAGGTATTGAATTTTTCTTTTGAGAAGAATATCTCACATTCTTGATAATCTTTTGAAGATAACTGAGGTGGGTTTTTGAATTCAACCATTACTTCAAATGGTTGATTGTTTCGATACTTATCGGTTGATATATCTGTTACATCAATTGCGATTGCGATAGTAACACCGATTACAATCAGCCCAAGCCAGATGTAATTTAACATATTAACTCCTCAATATAATTATTTATTTTAATTTTTTCAAAAATACTATAAGTTTTCATAAAACAATTACTAATATAATGAAAAAATTTTTTTATACAAGAAAATTATCTTAATACTATAATAGTCACAAGCTTTTGTTTTTGTAAACTTGCAATTAAACTTAAAAACAATTTTGAATTTTATTTTTGAGAACTTATTGCATTTTATTTATATAAGTGTTAAGTTTATTTTAGTTTTTTTTAAAATTAGAGGAGAGAAATGACAGGTTTCACAATTATTGATGGAAGCATTGTAGGGTTGTACATTCTTGGTACAATGATCGCAGGAATTATGGTCAGAAAATATGTAGGTAAAGTAGATCATTTTCTTCTTGCTGGTAGAGAAATGAACGTATACCTTGGTATCGCCTCTTTAGCTGCTACTGAGTTTGGAGTTGTAACTTGTATGTACACTGCTCAAAATGGTTATGAGCTGGGTTTTTCTGGAGCCACACCTGGTATAATTATGGCTTTATCGATGCTTATAGTAGGCTATACTGGTTTTTGTATAAAACCACTAAGGAACTCTGGAGTAATTACAATACCAGAGTTATTTCAAAAAAAATTTGGTACTAAGATAAGATGGGCTGCTGGAGTTGTTATTGTATTAGGTGGTCTTTTGAATATGGGAGTTTTTCTTAGAACAGGAGGTGAATTTTTAGTAATGGTTACAGGGCTAAATATTCACTATCTTGAAATAACAATGACAATACTTTTAATTGCTGTAGCAATATATACAATTTTAGGTGGAATGTTATCTGTGCTTGTAACAGATTTTTTGCAATTTGTTGTTATGAGTTTAGGGCTTATTAGTGTTACAGTTTTAATTTTAATAAATGTAGGGTGGAGTAATTTAACTGCAACAGTAACATCGCATTATGGAGCTGGAGGGTTTAATCCTTTTGTTCATCCTAAAATGGGTTGGCCTTATGTGCTATTCAATGTATTCTTAAATTTTTCTGTTGTTTTAACGTGGCAAACAATAATTTCAAGGTTATTAGCAGCAAAAGATTCTAAAACTGGTTCAAAAATTTATAAAGGCACTAGTTTCTTTTTTGTTGCAAGATTTTTAATTCCCGGAATATGGGGTATAGCTGCGTTAACTGTTCTTGGTACTGATATAACAGGAGGTAGTAGCTTATATGCAATGCCACAGTTGTTAAATAAAATACTACCTGTTGGTTTAATGGGAGTGCTGGTTGCTGCTATGCTTGCAGCAGATATGTCAACAGATTCATCATATATGCTTACATGGGGAAGCGTAATATACAATGATATTTTAGCACCCTTTAGAAAAACCAAGTGGTCAGAAAAAAAAGGTCTTTTCTGGAATAGAGCAATTGTAGCAATTATAGGAGTATTTTTACTTTTCTATGGTTTATGGTATCCATTGAAAGGAGATTTATGGACTTATCTTGGCGTTACTGGAACTATATATCAAGCAAGTATTTCTACTTTGCTTATATCTGCATGTTATTGGAAGAAGGCAAATAGCTGGGGTGCTGCCGGAGCCATAATAGTTGGTGCAGCTTTCCCAATAACTTTTTTGGTATTAGAACAATTACCAATGACGGCATCTTTTGCTAAATCTATTGGCCCATACTATTCAGGTATTGCAGCATATATTTTCTCTGGTGTGGCTATGATTATTGGTTCATTAATGAAACCTAAAAAGGAGGATTAAAATGGGAGAGGTTTTTTGGCTTATACTTACAGTAGCTTGTGTGGTGTGGTATTCTACTATCACTTTTTATGTGGCCATTAAAGGTGTAGGTGATATTAAAAACATTTTGAAATCTTTAAAAAGCAATTTAGGTGAAAATAAGACTGATTAATTCATTTTTAAATAATTTTTTAATAATAATGGATAAAATGAAGAATTTTTTTAAACTTGTTATTTTAACAATATTTTTGTTTAGTTTTCATTCGTTATTATTTACTCAAAATAAAAATACAAATCCTTTCTCAAAAGCTAATTTTGTTCCTTCACAAAAATATTATAGTGTTGGTAATTGGTTAGAGGATACTCTTGGAAATCAAAGAGTGCTGATTAATGTTAAAAATAAATCTTCTGTAGTTTATATTTGTATTCCTTGGCGAAGAAGCGATCAAAATCCCTCTAAAAAAGGGATAATAATTACTTATGCCAAAACAAATGAGGAAGTAAAAAATATTTATGTAAAAGAGATAAACAATGAATTCGGAGAAATATTTTTTGAACCAACTTATGGAAATGGTGTTTATTATGTTTATTGGTTACCATATAGAAGAGATGGATTGATTTACTGGGGTAACATAAAATATTTAGAAAATAATAATGATTATAATAGTGAATGGTACAAAAAAAATATTGCTCCATTTGTTAAAAATGAAGCATTACTATATAAATATCCTGAAGCTGAAATTGTTGAGTTTCAATCCCGAACTCTTCACGATAGTTTTTTCCCAATGGAGGTAATAGCAACTAAAAATGAGGTGAATAAACTAATTAAAAAATATGGTAAAAATGACTTTTTGGTTTTTCCTGAAAATAGAGAATACCCAATAATGATGCGTGATTTTTTACCATATAGATGGATAAATAGAAAAGAAGTAAATGAGTTTAAAGCAGAGGCTTATAAAAATGAGTATTACTCTTTTCAGATAGGTATTTTTGCTTTTAAAGAGAAACTATCTAATGTTAAGTTGATCTTTAGTGACTTAGTTGGAGAAAAAAAATCGGTTATACCTAATTCACATTTTGAGTCTATTAATTATTTCGGAAAGGATTGGGAAGGAAAAAGTATTCAAAAGATAGTAAATGTTGATAGTGGTAAAGTAAAACCTTTATGGGTCTCAATTGATATTCCTAAAAATGCTTTACCTGATATTTATAAAGGTACTATTATCATCAAACCTGAAAACAAAAACCCACAAAAAATATTTCTCACTTTAATTATTAAAGACTCTTTATTAGAAGATAGGGGTGATAGCAATCCTAGTAAGCATTCAAGACTGCGTTGGTTAAACTCTCAAATTGCACAAGATGATGATATTGTAAAACCATTTACACCTCTTAGAAGAAATGAAAATACAATTAGTTGCCTTGGAAGAAGTGTTACAATTAATAATGATGGTTTCATTAAATCAATAAAAAGTTTTTTCTCATCCTCTGTTACTAAAATTACAGATCAATATCGTGAAATTCTAAATCGACCAATTTCTTTTGATATGTATTATAATGATAAGCTTTTAAATTGGAAAATAAAAGATTTTGTGTATAAAAAGAATAATGATGGTATTGTTGAATGGGTATTTACTAAAAATTCCGGACCTTTAGAGTTAAATTGTACTGCTAAGATGGAATTTGATGGTAGGGTAGATTACAAAATTGAATTAAATTCAAAGAATAACATTAATTTAAATAATATTATTCTTAAGATCCCATTAAGCAAAGAGATTGCAAAGTATTCAATGGGTATGGGTTTAAAGGGTGGATTGAGACCCGAAAAACATACATGGAAATGGAATGTTGATAATCATCAGGATAAGATATGGATTGGTGAAGTGAATGCAGGGTTACAATTGGAATTAAGAGGTGATAATTATGAAAGGCCATTAGTTAATCTTCATTATCATCATAAAAAGATTAAGCTGCCAGATTCTTGGTATAACGATGGAAAAGGTGGTTGTGAATTTTATGAAAGTGATAGCTCATTAGTATTATCAGCATATACTGGTGAGTGTCAAGTTAATTCTAATAAAAAATTGACCTTTATATTTTCTTTATTAATTACTCCCTTTAAAACCATAAATACAGAAGGGCAATGGAAATATAGATACTACCACTCTCATCCTGGAAACCCTGTAATAAACCCAGATAGTATTGTTAAATTAGGTGCTAATGTAATAAATATTCATCATGCAACTTATATGAATCCATTTATAAACTACCCATTTTTAGAAGTAGATAAAATGAAAAAATATGTAGAGATGGTACATAAAAACAATGCATTGATGAAGATTTACTACACTGTTCGAGAAATGTCTAACCATATTTGTGAAATGGGTGCATTTAGAAGTCTGGATGACGAAATATTTGCTTATGGTCCCGGTGAAGGAGATGCCTGGCTGCGAGAACATTTATATGATAATTACATCCCTGCATGGTATGATATATCTGTAAAAGATGCAGCAATAATTACCTCGGGAATGTCTCGTTTGCATAATTATTACTTAGAGGGTTTAGATTGGTTAACAAAGAATGTAAAAATTGATGGTTTATATTTAGATGATGTTGCCTATGATAGAACAGTGATGAAAAGGGCAAGAAAAATATTAGATAGAAATAGACCAGAAGCTTTGATCGATTTACATTCATGGAACCATTATAATAAACTTGCTGGTTTTGCTAATAACGCTAATCTTTACATGGAAAGTTTTCCTTACATAGATAGATTATGGTTTGGAGAAGTTTTTGATTATGAGAATACGACACCAGATTACTGGCTTATTGAAATATCTGGCATTCCTTATGGTTTGATGAGTGAAATGTTAGGGAATAATGATGGTGGTAATATATATCGTGGAATGGTGTACGGTATAACAAATCGATTGCCATGGTCAGGAGATCCAAGAAATTTATGGAAATTTTGGGACGATTATGGAATTCAAGGGAGTGAGATGATAGGATATTGGGATAAAAATAATCCAGTTAAAACAAATTATGATGATATTTTAGCTACAACTTACTTAAATAAAGGTAAAGCTATAATTGCTATAGCCAGCTGGAATAAAAGTACACAAGATGTAAAGTTAAATATCGATTGGAGTAAAATTGGTATTAAACCCGAAAACGCTGAGATTATTTCTCCAGAAATAAAAGATTTTCAAAATATGAATAAATATTCATTAGGTGATTCAATAAAAATTCAACCATCGAAAGGTGTAATTTTAGTAATCAGGGAGAAAAATAAATGAAATTTAAAATATTTGTATTTTTAGCATTTTTATCAAGGTTTGCTTTCTCACAATTAAACATTGATAAAACACCAGATAATTTTAGGAGTTCTATACATATCATTCCGATAAATTCTGCTGAAGCTGTAATAGAACCATTTTTTGATCCAACTCTTAATGGAATAAAGGAATGGAAAATTTTTGATGGTTCAAAGCATGGATTAAAAATAAAACAAACTTGGGCTTATGTAGGAGTAGAGTGGTCAAGAAGACCTACAGATGGAGTTGTTTTATCAATGTATAGAGATTTTTCTTTTGATGTTAGTAAATACGATAAATTAATTGTATGTGCTGCATTTCCAGAAAATTGTGAGATAAATATTAAAATAAATACTGATAGAGGAGAGATTTATTATAAAAAAAGATTAAAGGAATCGATTAAAAAAGAACATTCAATAGATTTGAAAAAGAGTAAAAAATTAAAGAAAATCTTAATACAAGTAAAAACTGATGATGAAAAACCTTCTATGGGTTGGTTTAATTGGATAGGATTGCAAAATTCAAAAATTTTATCTTTTCATCTTGATGAGTGGAAAAATATTGATACAACATGGGATGGATATTTACGAACAGATAAATTTGAACCTTCATTTAAACCAAAATATGGTTTAATAGTTAATTCAAATGAAATTGAAAAGATAAGAATTATTCACAATGAATATTTGAAAAAATATGGAACAACTCCAATTCTTGAAAATATTAAATTGATAAAGAATAAAACACCTGAAAAATTTATTAACGAGTATGTAGTACGCGATGAGAACCGATTTAACAGAGAAAGAGAGGTTGGTAAATTATTAACTTCAAGAGATGGCTATGGTCTTCAATTAGCTATAGCAGGTATTTTAACAAAAGATGAAAATTTGATGAGATTGGCTGCGAGGTATGCTCTTTCAATAGCTTACTCTCCGAATTGGGAAGAAAGTTTTTGGGCGAATTTACCAGGTTCTATATGGAATCATAGGGCTTTTACTCACTCTATCTATTCTTTTGAGTGTGCATTGATACTTGATTTATGTGGTGAATATTTTACATGGTTAGGTAGAGAATTTATTATGAGAAGAATTGCAGAAGAAGGTTTAGCAACCATTAATTGGATAAGTTGGAAGTATGAGTATATTTATCACATGAACCAATTAGGTTGGTTTTCACACGGTAGGCTTGCTGGTTCAACTATGTTAGAAAAAGAATGGCCAAGAGCAAAATGGATGACAGAACAGGGGTATAAAGATATTTACGAAAGCGTTCAAAATGTAATATTGCCTGATGGAGGGTATGTTGAGGGTCCCACTTATTTTCAACCAATTGCTGGTAATGCTGGTTTAGCCATGTATATTTATGCTAAATCAAGAGATAAAAAACTGAAAGATGTTATTCCTGATGTAATGTTTAAAACAGGGGATTTTGCTTCTGCAGTAATATCAACCGATGAAACTCAGGATGTTATACCTATTTGTGATGCAATATCAAAATTAAACTATGATATGCTGTTAGTTATGTCTACTATTTTACCAAATAGTGACTGGAGCAATATACTGATTAAGAAATTAGAACGAGAAGGTGGTTTACCAAACTCATTACTTTCATTAACATTATTTTCTCAATTTAATTCTACATTGCAAAAAACGAAGCCCTTTGTTCTATTACCTCAAATGGGTTTACTTGCATCTAACAGAGAGTTTGAAGGAGAGAAAGTAAAAATTGCTTTTATGGGTAATAGAGCTTTCGCTGAACATACTCACGAGGATAAGGGAAGTTTTATTATTGAATTTGCAGGAGAAACTTTTGCAATGGATCCCGGAACTTGTGATTATGCAAATCCTCTACACATTACATTAAAGAATTGTGAAAGACACAATATGCTAGTCCCTTTTGGATTTGATGAAAGAGCAAAACCACAGACTCCAATACCTTTTGATATTATCCCTGAGGCAAAAGGTAATGATAGCACTTTTTCAGTTTATTGTGATTTAAGTAAGGGTTGGGAAGATTATTATAAAAAATGGGTTAGAGTAATTGAGTCACCTTATCCAAATGAAATTACAATAAGAGATACTTTTGAGCTAATAAAGGGTGATGGAGTAGAATTTTATTGGAATACAATTTTGCCTATTGAGGTTAAAGGTAGTAATATTTCTATCAAAGGAAAAAAAGGAGTAATTTCTTTTGATGTCCCTGAAGGTACGTCTTTTAAAATTGATAAATTACCTCTTATAGATGGAAAAATTCAAAATAGAATTTCAATTATAAAGAATGGAAAGAAAGGAGTAATTACACTTAAAGCATATTTAAAGAAAATTTAATAGAAAAATAATATTTTTTTAATTATTTTATATTATATTAATGCAAATTAATTAAAGGAATTTCTCTAATGAATCCATTCAATATTTTTAAGTTTCTCTTGCAAGTTTTAAATAAATGGATGGATGATAAAGCCTTTAAAATGAGTGCGGCTCTTTCTTTTTATACCATAATTTCTTTAGGTCCTTTGTTATATATAGCAATTTGGGTTGCTGGAGTATTTTTTGGTAAAGACGCCGCAACAGGTCAAATAGTTACACAGATACAGGATTTTATTGGGCATGATGTAGCAGTTTTCATTCAAAAAGCTATCATAAATCTTCGCAGTGGAGGTTCCAATTTATTAACAACAATAATTAGTATAAGTATTTTACTTTTTTCTTCAACAGCATTATTTGCAGAATTACATGATTCATTAAATATAATTTTTAGAGTTAAAAGTAAGGAAGGTAAAGTTTTTTTAAGTTTAGTGCTTGAAAGATTGATTTCGTTTATTATGGTTCTTGTAACAGGAGTTTTTCTTATTCTTTCCTTAATTGTTGGAACAATAATTTCATTTTTATCGAATATATTGGGTCAATATTTTGCAATTCATGTCAGTTTTATCAATCTTGTAAATTTAATAATTATGTCATCATTAACGTTTTTACTTTTTGCAGTAATATATAAATATTTATCAGATGCAAGATTATCATGGAAAGATGTTTTTTTAGGATCAGCAATAACAACAGGTCTTTTTTTAGTTGGAAGGTATTTAATAAATCTTTATATACAAAATACAAACTATAAATCTGCATTTGGAGCCGCTGGTTCATTGGTTATATTATTGTTATGGGTATATTATTCATCTCAAATTATTCTCTTTGGAGCAGAATTTATTTATGTATATGCAAAACATTATGGAAAAGGTGTAAAGACAATTAATATATGTGAGCCTATCGATTAAAATAATCATTACAACTATAACAATTTTAGGAGCTTATATGAAAAAAATAATTATTTTGTTATTTTTTGTTTTAAGTATTTCATTGTATTCACAAGAATATAAATGGTATAAAGGCAATAT
Organism: Ignavibacteria bacterium; assembly: GCA_036567745.1. Lineage (GTDB taxonomy): Bacteria > Bacteroidota > Ignavibacteria > DATCTW01 > DATCTW01 > DATCTW01. The sequence goes on from DATCTW010000045.1 coordinate 30,390, forward strand.
TCATACACATACAAATCATTCTGATGGAGATGAATATCCTGAGCGAGTCGTTCAGTGGTATAAAGATCACGAGTATAATTTTTTAATAATAACAGATCATAATATACTTACAGAAACAAAATATTTAGATTACAATGGAAATGAAGATAATTTTATTCTTATTGCGGGTGAAGAAGTTACGAGTAATTATAATAAAAAACCTGTACATTTAAATGGTATAAATATAAAAAAAGTAGTTCCTGCATTAAAGGGCAATTCTGTAAGTGAAACTATACAAAAAAATATTGATGCAATTTTAGAAGCTGGTGGTATAGCAATGCTTAATCATCCTAGATGGAGAAAAGCTATTACTGCTAATGATGTAATAGGTATAAAAAATTGTGATCTTCTCGAAGTATATAACTATAATCAGTCCTCTAATAATTTTGCTGCAGGTGGTGAAGAATCTACAGAGATGTTCTGGGATAGATTATTATCAAAAAATATGAAGTTATGGGGTGCGGCTACTGATGATACACATAATTATATAGGAGAATTTAGTTACAACAAGGCAAATCCTGGCAAAGGGTGGGTTGTTGTAAGAGCAAAAGAACTTACACCAGATGCCATTACAAATGCACTCAAAAACGGTGATTTTTATGCTTCAGTTGGTGTAGTATTGAAAGATATTAAAATAACAGATAAAGAATATAAAATAGAAATAGTTGCAGATTCTATGATGAATTATACTACCTTTTTTATAGGTAAAGATGGAAAAGTTTTAAAAGAAGATTATTCGCATACTCCTTCTTATCAATTCAAAGGTGATGAATTATATGTAAGAGCAAGGGTATTTTGTTCTTCAGGTGAGTTTGCAATAACTCAACCTTATTTTCTAAAAAAATAATAAGGAATTAATAAAATGGACTCAATAATTGGCTCAATAATAGTTGGAATTATTGCAGGTATTATTGATACTTTGCCAATGATATTAAAGAAAATGGATAAATATGCTACAATATCTGCTTTTATTCAATATTTGGTAGTATCTTTTATCATTGCACATATTAATATCCCAGGAATAAGTTGGTGGATTGAAGGGCCATTAGTCTCTTTATTGATGATTATTCCTGTTGTGGTAATTGTTTCAAAAAATGAAAGCAAAGCAATCCCAATAATTATAATGAATGCTTTATTATTGGGTTTATTGATAAGTATTGCTTTACATTACATAATTGTGTTGTGATGTAAATTATCTATCAATATACAAAATTAAAATATTACGCTGAAATATAGAATTCTATTGAAATTTCTGAAAAATATTTAAATTCTATACTTCAGCGTTTTTATTATTCTGAGGAAACTTTATATTAAAACGATTCTTTCTTCGGTTATAATCCTTTCATCATTATTTATTCTAAACATATCATAAAATAATGCGCTATAAAAACTTTAAAATGAGTTAAAAAACTATTTATTATGAATTAATAAAAATCATTTATCAAAGGTTAGGAAATTTATTGTTGATTATTCTTATATTATAGATTATATTAAAGTATCATACAAAAAAATTATTTCATATTTAGGTAAATAAATGAAAAAGATAAATGTTGTTTTATTTTTAGTTATATTCTCATTTTTGTTTATTGTTTGTAAAAAAGATGAGATAAAAAATGAAAATAAGGTAAGTAATGTAGAAGAATCTGTTATTTATGATCTAGCTTTTGAAAGAGATGGAATGATATTTGTTGCAAATTTACAGAAAAATATTTTAGATTCATTATTTGAAGGATTCAACCCGGCACTATCCCCAGACGGGCATTATCTTGCATTTACAGATTATAATGGTGGTAAAAGGCATGTAACAATTTATGATTTTAACACTAAAAAAAGAATTCCAATAAATATTCCAAATGATAATAATTATGGACCTATTTGGTCTCCTGATGGTAAACTTATAGCCTTTAACATATTTTACAACAACAATTGGTATATCGCAGTAGCAAATAAAGAGAACACGACAATTAGAATTATAACAGATAAAATAAAAAGGGGAACATATTCTCCATCATGGCTTAGTGATAGTAAAAAGCTATTAGTTCACGATTTAGATTATATTTACCTTGTTGATCTTGATGGTAATATATTAAAGAAGTATTTTGTTAATGATATTGCAAAAGATTTATTGGTATCAAGTCAAACAAGATTTATTATGAGCTCAGATGAAAAAAAATTATTTTTTTCTGCAGGTGTAGATGAAGATAGTGATGATTTTGATGAACCGCCTGAAGCAATATTTTATTATGATTTTAATTTAAAAAAATTAAATAGATTAAGTCCGAAAGGTTTGTATTGCGCTGAAATAATATTAAAAAATGATTCTATTTTATATTTTTATGCTGCAAAAGATAATGAAGAACCATTTTCAATATATAGTATAAATATCTTTGAAAAAAAACCAATATTATTGGTTAAAAATGGTTCATCTCTTAGTGTAAGTATTAATCGATAAACTTAAGAAGAATATTTATTTTATAAAAAATTAATGAATCATATCTATTTAATTACATTTATCAATTTCTTTTTAAGTGAATTAAATCGAAGTATATGTAAATTATTGCATTTTATTTTATTTATTTTTTTCATATATTATTTGGTTTTTAAAAATTTTAAATAGTTTTTAAAAAGAGGTAAGTAAAATCAAGGAATAGTTAATATGGTAAATAGTATGGAATTGAATGATAAAAAGGGAGGATATAATGAGATTTTTAATTGTTTTAATGAGTGGGTATTTGAAATTGATAAAAAAGGAAAAATTGTTTACTCTAATGATATTGTAAAAACTATATTAAAGCTTAATAAAGAAGAAATTCTTAATAGATTTCTATTTGATTTTGTTTCAAAGGATGAAGTTGAAAAAATATTAAATAAACTTGAAAAAATTTTACTAAATAATGAAAATCCCCTATTTGAAACTATATTAAAAGATAAAAATAGTAATAATATTTTCGTTGAAATTAGTATAAATTCTATTTCTTCTGAAATTAATAAAAATGATACCTTTATTTGTATTTGTAGAGATATATCTTCAAGAAAATTATTAGAAAATAAGTACCAAAATACAATATTAGAATTTAATGCTATATTTAAAGCTTTACCAGATCTTCATTTTACTATTGATGAATTTAATAGAATAACAAATTTTCATGCTGGTGATTTTAGTAAATTGTATCTTCCACCAGAAAAGTTTATAAATAAGAATATATCGGAATTATTTCCTCAGAGATTATCAGAAGATTTTATAAATTTAATTGAGCGTACAAGAAAAACTGCAACAGTACAATCATTAGAATATTTTCTTGAAATGTATGATGGGTTAAGATACTTTGAAATTAGGACATCAATGATTGATAACAAAAATTTGATTGCAATTGTACGTGATATTACTGATCGTATTAATATAATTAAAGAATTAGAGAAACAAAAAGAGCAATTAGCAGTAACTTTAAGGTCAATTGGTGATGGTGTAATTGCAACTGATATTGATGGAAATATTACTTTAATAAATAAGATTGCAGAGATTCTTACCGGGTGGTCTTCACAGGAAGCTATTGGTAAATCAATTTTTGATGTATTTAAAATTATTGATGAGAAAACAAGAGAATCAAAACAGGAGCTTATTTCAACAGTGTTGAAACTTGGAGGTTTCCTTATTGTTGAAAAGGATATGGTTTTGATTATGAAAGATGGCACTGAAAGACCTATAACAGATAGCATTGCTCCGATAAGAGATAGAGAAAGTAAAATAATTGGTGTGGTAGTAGTATTCAGGGAGTTTACTGAACAGGCTCTAACAGAAAAGAGGATTACTCATGTTGATAAGCTCGAATCAATTGGTTTATTGGCTGGTGGTATTGCACATGACTTTAATAATATTTTAACAAGTATAGTAGGAAATATCAGTCTTGCAAAATTTTATGCAAAGAATGAAGAAAAAGTTTATAAAAGATTGAAAGAAGCAGAAATTGCCTGTGAACATGCAAAAGATTTAACCCGACAATTATTAACTTTTGCAAAAGATGGGAATCAACCTGTAAAACAAGTTATTAGAATTGAGGATTTAGTAAAGGAGTCATCATCTTTTGTTTTAAGTGGTTCTAAGTCGAAGATAGAATATTGGTTTAGTGAAGATATAATGCCTGTTGAGGTTGATCCTGGTCAAATAAGTCAAGTTATAAATAATATTGTAATTAATGCCGATCAGGCAATGCCTAATGGTGGAGTTATAAGTATAAGTGTTAGTAATTATATTCAAAATAAAAATTATTCAAATGTTTTCAATAAAGGGGATTATGTACTTATTCAAATTTCTGATACCGGCGTTGGAATTGAAAAAGAGCTTTTAAACAGAATATTTGATCCATATTTTACTTCAAAATCTACTGGTAATGGTCTTGGGCTATCAGTTTGTTATTCAATAATAAAGAAACATAATGGATTTATTGAAGTATTTTCTGAAGTAGGTAAAGGAACTACATTTAAGATATATTTACCTGCTACAGATAAAGAAGTTCAAAAAGAAGATCAAAAAGTGGATGAAGTAACTTCAGGAAGTGCCAGAATTTTAGTGATGGATGATGAAGAATTAATTCGATCAATTTGTAGAGAGATATTGATTAACATGGGGCATAAGGTCGAAACAGTTTCATCAGGAGAAGAGGCTATTAAAATATTTAAAGAACGTTTTGACTCTAAAGAGAAATTTGATTTAGTGATTATGGATCTTACCATACCTGGTGGTTTGGGAGGAAAGGATACTCTAGTTGAATTAAAAAGAATAGATTCTTCAGTTAAGACAATAGTTGTGAGTGGCTATTCGAATGATCCAGTAATGGCTAATTATAAAGAATATGGTTTTGATGATATGTTAACAAAACCATACAAGTTTGAAGATTTAACTATAACTGTTAATAGAATTTTATCTAAGTGAAGGTGATAAAATGGGAAAAACTTATAAAGAATCTGGAGTAGACATTGATGCAGGTGAAAATTTAGTTAGAAGAATTAAAGGTTTTGTTAAAGATACATTTTCAACTTCTGTTTTGACTGATGTTGGTTTATTTGGTGCTTTTTTTGAGCCTGATTTTTCAAGATATCAAAACCCTGTATTGGTATCAAGTGTTGATGGGGTGGGTACAAAGCTTAAAATTGCTTTTATGATGAACAAGCATGATACAGTAGGACAGGACCTTGTTAACCATTGTGTAAATGATATTTTAGTATGTGGTGCAAAACCACTTTTTTTTATGGATTACTATGCAACAGGTAAATTAGATAACGATATTGCTGAAAAGGTAATATATGGATTAGCTAAAGCCTGTAAAGAGAATGGCTGTTCTCTTATTGGAGGAGAAACTGCTGAAATGCCGGGAATTTATCAGGGTAGTGAATATGATATTGCAGGTACAATAGTAGGCGTAGTAGATAAAAGTAAAATCATCAAAGGAGATAATATAAAAGTAGGAAATGTTTTAATAGGCTTACCTTCTACAGGATTGCATACCAATGGATATTCTTTAGCTAGATCAGTTTTCTTTCCACAATACAAGCCAGATTGTTATTTCGAGGAATTAAAAAATACTATTGGGGAAGAACTTCTAAAAATACATAAGTCATATTTAAAATCTTTTGAGAAAATTGAAAATAAAATTGAAATTAGGGGAATGTCTCATATTACTGGTGGTGGTATTATAGGTAACACAATGAGGATTATACCAGAAGGGCTATCTATCAAAATAGATTGGAATAGTTGGGAAAGATTACCAATATTTTCGTTAATACAGAAAATTGGAAATGTGCCAGAAGAAGATATGAGAAGAACATTTAATCTTGGAATTGGTTTGATTATAATTATTGATAAAAACGATGTTGATTTAACTTTATCACTTCTGAAGGAAGAGAGTGCAATAGTAATTGGCGAAGTTATTAAAGCATAACATTTTATAGTGATTATTTTAGTTATGGCAATTTAGAAAAAATAATATTAATCTTTTATAAAAGATTAAAGGTGTTATTATGAAAAAGTTAATTGTTTTTTCTATTATATTTTTACTCATATCTTCAATATCTTATTCACAAAAGAAAGAAAAAAAGGAGAGTACAAAAAAAATGAATATCGATTTTATTCATTGGTATGGACAATCAGCAATGAGGATAGAAGATGGAGGTAAACAGATATTTATTGATCCTTTTAAACTCCCTTCTTCGATAGAAGTAAAAGCAGATTATATTTTTATTACTCATGGCCATATGGATCATTATTCTCCAGATGATATTGAAAAAATAAAAAAAGAAAACACAGTAATAATTGCTCCTTCTGATATTGCAGAAAAAATTAAAGGTGAAGTTATATCTGTAAAACCTGATACGAGCTTTAATCTTGATAAGATGAAAATAAGTACTATACCTGCATATAATTTAAATAAAAATTTTCATCCAAAATCTAATAATTGGGTAGGATATATTATTCATCTTTCTAATGGTTTGAATATTTATCACTCTGGTGATACAGATGCAATTCCAGAAATGAAAAATATTAAAGTAGATATTGCTCTTTTACCAATTGGTGGCAAATATACAATGACCGCAGAAGAAGCTGCTGATATTGTGAATATTTTCCAACCAAAGTTAGTAATACCTATGCATTATGGAAGTATAGTTGGTTCTCAAAAAGATGCTGAAAACTTTAAAAAGCTTTGTAAAGTACCCGTTGCTATTAAGATGCAAGAGAAATAATGGGTAATGAAAAAATTAACAAAATTATTGATTTAATTAAATGGGGTGAAAGCTTTTTCAAAGAAAAAAACATTCCAGAACCAAGATTGAATATTGAGCTGATGTTATGTAATATTCTTAACTGCAAAAGAATAAACCTTTACCTTGATTATGATAAACCTTTAAATAAAGAAGAGCTAACAATTCTCAGAAATTTTGTCAAAAGGAGAGTTCAACGCGAGCCTTTGCAATACATTCTTGGTGAAACTGAATTTATGGGTTTGAAACTAAGAGTTAACCAATCTGTTTTAATACCCCGACCTGAAACTGAACTTCTAGTTGAAGAGATTATAAATATTTCAAAAAAAAATAATGGTGAAGAAATTACTATACTTGATATTGGAACAGGTTCTGGTAACATAGCAATTAGTCTTGCTAAGTTTATTAATCATTCAAAAATATATTCTATAGATATCAATAAAGACACATTAAAGCTTGCAAAAGAAAATGCTGAAGATAATAATGTGTTGGATAAAATTATTTTTCAAGAATTAGATATTTTAAAAGCTGATGAATTACCATTTAATATAAAATTTGATTATGTGGTATCCAATCCACCATATATTTCAATAGATGATTACAAACTACTTGAACCAGAGTTAAAATATGAACCAATTTTAGCTTTAACTGATTTTAATGATGGTTTTACATTCTATAGAAAAATTCTTGATATATCAAAAAAAATTATGAAAAAAGATGGTACAATTGCATTAGAAATTAGCTACAATCAAGCTGAAACAATTAAAAATTTATTATTAGAAAATAACTATTATGATATAAGAGTAATAAAAGATTATTCTAATATTGAAAGAATTATTATAGGGAAGCTACAATGAGAGCATTAGTTCAAAGAGTTAAACGAGGAAGTGTTACTATTGATAACAGTTTATATAGTAAAATTGATAAAGGAATGGTAATTTTATTAGGAGTAAAAGAAAGTGATACTGAAGAGGATGCAAAATATTTAGCCTATAGATGTGCAAATTTACGTATTTTTGAAGATAATAACGAAAAGATGAATTTATCTTTATTAGATATTAAAGGAAAAGCTTTGGTAGTATCTCAGTTTACATTGTATGGTGATACAAGGAAAGGGCACAGACCAAGTTATACTGAAGCAGCAAAACCTGAATTAGCTGAGAAATTATATGAATTATTTTGTTTCTATTTAAGAGAAAGTATTGGAAAAGATAATGTAGCTACTGGTGTTTTTAGGGCAATGATGGAAGTTGAAATTATAAATGATGGACCTGTTACAGTTATGATCGAAAGTAAAAGTTAATTATTTGATTAATAACGAAATGAATTTGTTATATATTATTTTTGCTTTTTTATTACAATACAATTCTTCAAATTTTACTTTTAAAAATGTTTATAATGTTCCATCAAATGACTTAAGAAGCATTTCTTATTTTTTACAATCAGAATATGATAGTTTTAAGAAAAAGATAAAATTTAAACTTAACTTCAAAACAGAAGTTATTTTTTGTTCCTCTCTTGATGACTTTATCAACAAAACTAGTACTAGTAGTAAAATTGGTGCAATTTATAAAAATAAAAAAATATTTTTACAACCGATAGAAATATTAAAAAGGAAAGGTATTTTATACAATATTTTAAAACATGAGCTAATACATTTAATCTTTGATTGTGTAAATAATCCAAATATTCCCAAATGGTTTAATGAATCTTATGCGATTTATTTTTCGGGTGATTTAGATAGAGTTAGAAAGAAAGTTAAGATTAAATTTGATTCTTTAACAGATATTGAGTCATACTTGAAATCAAAAAAATATGATGAGGTGCAAACATCATATTACTATCTTGGTTTAGTAATGCAATATTTAATTACTAATTATGGTGAAGATAGAATAAACGCTTTATTAGTTGATAACAATAACTATTCTTTTAGAGATAGTTTTGAGAAGGAACTCGGTGAAAAATATGATAATGTAGAACAAAAAATTATTGAGTATCTAAAAAAGCATTAATCTATTTTATGATTTAATAACAGAATCAACTATTTTTGCAAGATCCTCAACAACGTATGGTTTTGTTATGACAGCTTTAAATCCATACTTTTTATAATTAGACATTAACGGATGGTTTGAATAGCCACTGGATACAATTACTTTCGCATCTTTATCAATTTTTAAAATTTCATTTAAGAACTCTTGTCCACCCATATCTCCTGGTATTGTTAAATCTGTAATAACAAGATCAAAGGGTGAAATGTCTTTTTGTTTTTTGTATTCTTCTAATGCAGAAGTACGCTCTTTAAAAGAGTAAACTTGGTATCCTAAATTTTCAAGAATATCTGTCAAGAGATTTCTAATCATTTCTTCATCATCAATAATCATAATTTTACTATTACCAGAAATAACTGTTGGAGTGTTTTCAGGTGTAATATTCTCATAAAAGTTAATGGCTGGTAAATAAAATGAAAACTGTGATCCTTTTCCAATTTCAGATTCTAAAGTAATATAACCTTGATGTTTTTTTATTATTGAGTAAGAGGTTGCAAGCCCTAAACCATTACCATCTGGTTTAGTTGTGAAATATGGATCAAATATTTTTGATTTAATATCATCCGGTATACCACAACCCTCATCAATAACAGTAACTTTAATGTAGTATCCTTTTGATATTCCAAAATCATTGTTAGTATCTATTATTATATTTTCTGCCTTTATTGTAATTGTACCTGGTTTAGCCATAGCCTGATCAGCATTAAGAACAAGGTTTTGTATCACCTGACTAATTTGTCCTGAATCAGCTTCAACTGCGAATAAATCATCTTGAATATTTAACTCAAGTTTATTTTTTGAACCTCTTAAGACAAATTTTGCGGAATCTATAATAATATCTTTTATAGTTGTTACCTTTTTTATAGGAGCACCACCTTTAGAAAAAGTTAGTAGCTGAAATGTAAGGTCCTTTGCTCTTTTAACAGCTTTTTCTGCTGATATCAAGTATTTCTCAAGTTTTTCTTTTTCACCTTTATTTAACATAAATATTGACAGGGATATATTTCCAAGCACAGCTGTTAATAAGTTATTAAAATCGTGAGCTATACCACCAGCTAGCACACCGACGGATTCAATTTTTTCTTTTCTAAACATTTCTTCTTCGAGATGTTTTTTTATAGTGATGTCTCTTATCATGATAATAATACTAATTAATTCATTTTGGTCATCTAGAATTGGTATAGATCTCAATTCCATTATTTTACCTTCATTTGTAGAAAATTCTCTCTGTTGAGGTTTTTTTGTTCTTGCTGATTCATCAACAAGGCAGACATTACATGGCAAATCTTGATCAAATAGTATTTTACAGCAATATTTATCATTTACTTTAATGACTTTATAATTAATAACGTTTTTGGCATAATAGTTCATCCAATTAATAGAATGATTTTTTTCTAAAACAATAATTCCATCTGGCACAGAATCAAGAATGGATTGAAACTCTAGAAATAGTGTTCGATATTTTTTTTCACTAATTTGTAGGTCTTTCTCCATTTTTTTTCTTTCAGTAATATCGACTAAAGAAATTAGTACTTTTTTAAAATTAGATTCAAAACCTGAAACAACTGAACTTTGTAAAATAAAAATTTTTTCTGTGTCATTATTTAATAGTATTTGAATTTCATCACTAAAAAAATTTGTTTGAGAGGAAATCGATAACAAGTACTCTATTACTGTGTCCAATGATTTGATTTTGTAAAAGGATTGATGGTTTTCAATGAAATCATTTTTATTATTTATATTAAAAATTTTACAGGTGGCTTGATTAATATCTATTACCTTAATAAGGTTTAAACATTTATTTAAAAGATCAGGATTGTTTTGAAAAAGGGTTTTTAAATCAGTTTGGTTTTCTGATTTAATTTTGAATAAGAAGTTTAATAATTCAGAAAAATCTGTTTCTATAAGGCATAAAGGGGAGTAGTCGAATAATAACTTATACCTTATTTCATTTTCACGTAATATTAATTCTATGTTTCTTCTTTGCAGTATCTCTTCCTCTAGGTCTTTTGTTTTATTTTTTATTATTCTTCTAAGTTGGCGTATGGTTATAAAGGCAAGAATAAAAATTATGATAGTAATTGAAAATAATATTATAAGTATTTGAAAAAGTTTTTGAGATTTTTTTTCTGGATCAAAAACAAAATCTTCTAAATTGTATTCCCCTTTAAAAAAGCCGGTTTCTTGTAAAGTTTTTGCCATTGTTTCAATTCTACCAGGATTTATATGCCCGATATCAACATAACCATATAAAACAATATTTTTTATTGCCTCAGCTTCATATTTTAGTCGATTGTAATCTAAACCCCTTTCTTTTGCATCTGTGTATTCTAAAATATAATCAATTATTTCGTCCGGGTGAGTAATAGCGTACTCCCAACCTCTTATAGTAGCTAATTTAAATTTTTTTACCATTTCTGTTTTATTTTCAGCTAATTGCTTTGAGGTAAAAACCATATCACCATAGAAATCTATTCCATAATCTTCAGCATGTATAACAAATGGTTCAAAGCCTAAACTTTGAAGTCTAAATGGATGATCTGTAATGTAACCTGTTATCATATCTACGCTATCTTTCAGGAGTGCATCAAAATTCCATCTATCAGAAATGATTTCGAGATCGTCTAACGATAAGCCTTCTTTAAGAAAAATGGATTTAAGTTGAGCAACTCCAATATAATCTGATATCATAACTTTTTTACCAATTAGATCAGATGGTTTTCTTATACCACTATTTTTTTTTGTTAATAGGATATGATGTGAGTGTTGAAAGATAGCTGCTAAAACAACTACTGGCTTGCCTTGCATTTTAGCATATAGTAGATCTACATCACTTATTCCGAAATCAACTTCACCTTTTAGAACATTTTCGATAGGATCAGATTGTCTTCCTCCTTCAATTATTGTAACATCAAGTCCTTCGTCAGCATAAAACCCTTTAATTTTTGCAGCATAGTAACCGGCAAATTGAAACTGGTGTTTCCATTTTAACTGAAGTTTTATTTCATGTTCAATTTTTTTATTGTTTGGATTTATTTTTTGAGATAACTCTTGAGAAAAAGCAAAGTTACAAACATATAAAATGAGAAAGGAATAAAATAATTTTTTGAAGTTGAAATAAAACATAATTTAACCTGTAAAAAGAAAAAACTATTACTGATAAATTTAATTAAAATTTTTTATTTTTTCAGTAATAATTTTTATAGCTGGTTGAATCATTGATTTTGTTAAATCGGAAAGATTTTCAGAAAATGAAAAATTTCTTGCTGGCACGAGAACGCAGAATGATTTTGGATAAAAGTTATAGAGTTCTTCTGCTAATTTTAATATATCTTCTGGGCTCATAGCATGTTCAATTTTTGGAGAGGATTCTGAGGGCTCAAGAGATAATACTTGCACTTCATTTAATTCTGTATTCTGAGAAGCATCAATAAAAAAAACAACTTTATATTCAATAATTTTACCAGCAATATCCGGTGTCAGTTGATGAAGTGCAAGTATATCAATATCTTTAAAATTTAATTTTTCAATTTTTTCCGCTATAATCTGACCAATACCGTCATCTCCTCTTAACGTGTTGCCATAACCAATAATTAGTATCTTTTTTTCAAGAGGAGATGACATAAAAGTTTTATCTTGATTTTTTATCAATTACATTGCCATTTTTATCAACTAAAGTAATTTCAAGTGGCATTTTCCCAAAAGCATGAGTAGAGCAACTTAAGCAAGGGTCATAAGCTCTAATGCCTGCTTCAACTCTATTTAACATACCTTCAGGAATCTTAGTGCCATGTAAATGTATAAAATGTCGTGCTATCTGTTCAATTGTTCTATTCATTGCAATATTATTTTGGCCAGTAGCAATTATTAGATTAACCTTTTGAATTAATCCATTCTCATCTACCTGATAGTCGTGGAATAAAGTACCTCTTGGTGCTTCACTTGCTGCTGTACCAACAATTGAGTTAACACCTGCATTAGCTCTTAATTTTTTAGAAGAAATATCTGGATCAGAAAGCAACTCTTCAATTCTTTCAAGAGAAGCAATTATTTCGATTAATCTTGCCCAATGATAGTAGAATGAAGATGAAACAGCTCTATCACCATTAGCAATCTCCTTAAATTCCAGTAATTCTTTGTCAGCTTCTGGTGTTCCCATTTTTTCGCAAACATTTAATCTTGCCAAAGGTCCTACACGATAAATTCCTTCAGGATATCCCATTGGCAAATAATAAGGGAATTTTAAATAAGACCATGATTCAACCGCTTCACCTATATATTCTTTATAATTAGCCGGGTCAAGTTCATCTGCAATTATATTACCCATTGAATCAACGAATCTAATTTTACCATCATAATGTTCCCACAATCCATCTTCACCAACCATTCCCATAAATAGGGAAGGGAAGTTGCCAAAAATCTGAATTTCTCTTTGAAAATTTGGTAATAATTTTTTAAATAATTCAAGAGCTAATTTTGCGGTTTGTTTAGCTTCAGGTATTTTGTCAATAATTTGCTTTTTACTTTCTTCAGAAAGCCCGTTTCTTACTCCACCTGGTATTGACCAAGCAGGGTGAATTTTTTTACCACCAAGATGTTCAATTATTTCTTGACCAAATTGACGCAATCTGATGCCTTTCCTTGCCAATTCTGGGTCAGCTTTAATCAATCCGAATACATTTCTTTTTGATGGATCACTATCCATTCCTAGAATTAAATCGGGTGCTGAAAGATGGAAAAAGCTTAATGCATGAGATTGAACAATTTGACCAAGATTCATCAATCTTCTTAATTTAATAGCTGCAGGTGGTATTGAAACAGCTAAAATTTTATCACCAGCTTTAGAAGAAGCTAAAAGATGACTAACTGGACAAATACCACAAATGCGAGCTGTAATGCCAGGCATTTCTCTAAAGGGTCTTCCTTCACAAAATTTTTCGAAACCTCGAAATTCTGTCACATGAAAACGTGCATCACTTACGTGACCGCTATCATCAATAAGTATTGTAATTTTAGCGTGACCCTCAACTCTTGTTACGGGATCTATTACAATTTGTTTCATAATATATAATCTCTTCTTTCTTTATTTCAAAATAAGTTATTATCAACCGTTTTTTAAATTACTGCCTTCAAGAACAGGTTTTTCATTAGCTAATAATTTTTCAATTACATATCTAATTCTATCTGCAGGAGGTGGACAACCAGGTATAAAAAAATCAACCGGTATTACTTCGTGAATTGCTTTAACTTTGTCGATTAATACAGGTAAAATATCATTCTCAGCAGGTATCTGTGGGTTTAAAGTAACATTTTCGATATATCCTTTATTTAATACAACAGAAGCATTTCCTAAAGGGTTTCTCATTGCAGTAACATTACCTGTTACAGCACAATCACCAAAAGAAATAACAAATTTAGATTTTTGTCTAATGGTTTTAACAAAATGCATTTGTTCATCATTAGCAATAGCACCTTCTATAAGAACGATATCTACATTTTTAGGATATTCTTTAATATCCATAATAGGGCTATAAACTAATTCAATTTTATCGGCTATATCTATTAAAAACTCATCCATATCAAGGAATGACATATGACATCCAGAGCAACCACCGAACCAAACAGTTGCCAGTTTTACACGATCCATTGTTTTTTCTCCCTAGCAGTTACAATAAATTCAAGTTTACTTCTATCTCTCTCCATTTCAGCAACAGTAGCACCTCTTCTAAATATTGCACCGGTTGGGCAAGCTTGAACGCATTTACCACAAGATGTACAACTTTCAGAATCACCCCATGGTTGAGAGAGATCTGTAATTACCATAGCTTTTGCACCTCTACCAGCAATATCCCAAGTATGAGCACCCTCAATCATATCACAAACTCTAACACATCTTGAACAAAGGACGCATCTATTATGATCTACACCAAATCTTTCATGAGAAATATCAACTTCATATTTTGGGTAAATATATTCATATCTAACATGATCTATACCTACTTTTGTAGCAAGATCCTGCAATTCACAATGACCGTTTGCAACGCAAACAGCACAAACGTGATTTCTTTCAGCAAAAAGAAGTTCAAGTAAAATTTTTCGATAAGATTTAATTTTTTCTGTATTAGTATTTACTTCCATTCCTTCTGCAACTTTTGTAACACAAGCCGGAACCAATTTATTATTTCCGACAATTTCTACTAAGCAAAGACGACAAGCACCAACATCAGAAACACCATTAAGATGACAAAGAGTAGGAATGTAAATTCCTGCATCTTCAGCAGCTTCCAAAATTGTTAAATTTTGTTCAGCGCCTATCATCTGACCATCTATTGTTAGGGTTACTACAGCCATAATCTAACCTTTAATTTTGAAAATTATATTTTTTATTTAATTTTTTACTTTTTCTTTAGATTTAGAGTTTTTATTGTTATTTTTTATCAAACTTTCATATTCATGTCTAAAATGTCTTAAGGTGCTTAGAACAGGATTTGGAGCTGATTGACCAAGCCCACATAAGCTTGTGTTTTTTACCACCTCACAGAGTTCCTCAAGGTTTTTTAAATCTTGTTCAGTACCTTCACCACTACTAATTTTATCCAAAATTTTCTTTATTTGAACTGTGCCTGCTCTACAAGGTATACATTTACCACAAGATTCATCAACACAGAATTCAATAAAGAATTTTGCAATTTCAACCATATTGGTAGTATCATCCATTACAATCATACCACCAGAACCCATAATAGAACCTACTGAAGCAAGGGATTCATAATCGACCTTGGTATCGAAGAGATTTTCTGGAATACAACCACCTGAAGGACCACCAGTTTGAACTGCTTTTACTTTTCCACCTTCAGGAACACCTCCACCAATATCATTAACAATCTCTTTTATTGTAGTACCCATAGGTACTTCGATTAAACCAGTATTAGATATTTTACCGGCAAGTGCAAATACTTTTGTTCCTTTGCTTTTTTCAGTGCCTATTTTTGCAAACCACTCTGCACCATTTTTTATAATTGGTGCAACGTTTGCATAAGTTTCTACGTTATTTATTAAAGTTGGATGGCCCCATAAGCCGCTTTCTGCCGGGAAAGGTGGCCTTGGTCTTGGCATTCCACGTTTTCCTTCAATAGAAGCCATTAAAGCAGTTTCTTCTCCGCAAACAAAGGCACCAGCACCAATTCTTATATCAATACGAAAATCAAAATTTGACTCGAAAATTTGTGTACCCATTAATCCTAATTTTCTTGCTTGTCGTATAGCAGTATTAAGCCTGTTAATAGCTAATGGATACTCACCACGAACATATATGAATCCTTGCTGAGCACCTACAGCATAAGCAGCTATAGCCATACCTTCAAGTATTCTATGTGGATCGCTTTCAAGAACACTTCTATCCATAAAAGCACCGGGATCGCCTTCATCTGCATTACAAACGACATATTTTTTATCCGAAACTGATTTTGCAACCAAAGACCATTTTAAACCAGTTGGATATCCAGCACCACCACGACCACGTAAGCCAGATTTTGTAATGGTATTAATAACGTCAATAGGTTTCATTTCGTGTAATACTCTGTAAAGAGATAAGTAGCCACCTTCTGCTATATAAGATTCAATCCTTTCAGGATCGACTTTACCACTATTTTCTAACACGATTGGTAACTGTCTTTTGAAGAAAGGATGATTTAAATCAATTGTTTTTAGTTTGGTTTTTTCACCATTAATGGCTGCAATAATCGAAGGAGCATCTTCTGGATTTACTTTACCAAACATAATATTATTTGGATCAACTCTTACTAATGGTCCTTCGCTGCATAAACCCATACAACCAGCACCGATAACTTCAATTTTATCGGTCATACCAGCATCAGCAATTGCTTTTTCTAGAGCTAACTTTAGTTCTTGCCCTCCCGAAGAAAGGCAACCAGCAGCTGTACAACAGGTTAGCCTTATAGGTTTATGAGATTTATTTTCTTTTTCAGCAATCTCTAATAATTCAAATAGATCCATTTCCTCTCCATTCTTTAGTTTTTGCAACAACTTTATCAGGGGTTTGATAACCAGTCATTACTCCATCTAAAATAACAGCTGGAGCAATACCACAAGCACCAACGCATCTTGCAGTCATAAGAGTAAGTTTTCCATCTTCTGTAGTATCACCTGTTTTAATATTGTTTTCTTTTTCTACTGCAGAAACTATAGCAGCAGCTCCTTTAACATAACAAGCAGTACCCATACAAACTATACAGCTATGCTCACCTTTTGGAGCCAGAGAAAAGAAATTATAAAAAGTAGCAACTCCGTATACTTTGCTTGGTGGAAGTTTTAATTTTTGAGTAATGTAGAGTAAGAGGTCATCTTTTAAAAAACCGAATAATTCTTGTGCTGTATGAAGCACTTCTATTAAGGCGTCAGGTTGATATTGGTTTCGTTTCATAGCAGCATCTAAGAGCTTGTAACGATTATCAACCACTTCTTTAGGTTTATTATTACCTTCTTGAGGGTTCATATTAATTCCTGTTTATTATTAAACCTATTATATTAAAATTTAATTTGGTGAATATATTTTCAAAATTATGGAGAGATATAAATTTATATTTAAATCGATAAATTTTTAACGAATTAAGATACAAAAATTACTCACTCCAAACCTATTCACACTTAAATAAATCTATTCACCAAATCTTTATATAAACTACATTGCAAATATAAAAATTATTATTAAAAAAAACAATATATATTTAAATATATATTAATAAAGAAATTTATTGTTGAAAAAAACAGTTGATATATTTTAAAGTTAAAAGAAAGAAAAAATTTTTCACTCTAAAAATTTTTTAATTTTTTTGAAATTTCAACAAATTTGAAAAATATTTTTTCGTCTGACATTTGAATTTAAAGCAGTGACAAATTAAGGGGGTTTGAAATGATCTTATTATCTAAAGACTCCTTGCGATTCGACAACTAAAAAATTATTAATAATAAAATAACATCTAAAAGCTTAAAAATTTTATTTATATAATAAAAAAATAAGATTTAATATTATATTATTCATTGATAGAAGAATATTTTTTTTGTAAATTGGAAAAAATTAAATTGAGGTATGAATTGAAAGAGAGATATTTCACTTTAGCTGTAAATGCAGCATTGGAAGCAGGAAAAATTACACTTGATTACTTTAATAAAAAAATTAAAGTTGAATACAAAGATGAAATGAGTAATAATCTTGTGACAGAAGTTGATAAAAAAGCAGAAGAATGTATTATTGGAATGATTAAAAAAGAATTTCCCGATCATACATTTTTAGCTGAAGAAAGCGGAGAAACTGGAGATGTTTCAGAAGTAAAATGGATTATTGATCCTCTTGACGGCACGGTAAATTATGCTCATGGTATACCAATTTTTTCTGTTACTATTGCAGTTGAAGATAAGGGAGAAATTATTGCTGGTGTAGTTTATGACCCAACAAGAAATGAATTATTTACTGCAAAAAAGGGCGAGGGTGCTTTTTTAAATGGTAATAGAATTAAAGTATCATCATCAAAAGAATTAGAAAAATCTTTACTTGTAACAGGGTTCCCTTATAATGTAAAAGAAAACCCTTATAATTGTATAGACCTATTTAAAGAATTTTTACTAAACTCAAGAGCGTTAAGGAGGCTTGGTTCAGCAGCTCTTGATGCAGCATGGATTGGTTGTGGAAGATTTGATGGTTTTTATGAAGTAACTTTAAAGCCATGGGATATTGCTGCTGGAAGTTTAATTGTAACAGAAGCCGGTGGAAAAGTAACAAATTTCTTCTCTGATAGCTTTAGCGTTTATAATGGATCTTTTTTAGCTACAAATGGCATTATACACAATCAAATGATGGAAGTGATAAGGAAAAGTATCAAATAATATTTACAAATTTTTTCTTTACAGAAGTTTTCAGGAGTAATTTATCTTAAAATTACTCCTATAGCTTTTATTAATAAAATGTAAATAATTTTCAGGAATTTATTTAATATCTACAAACCAAATTTTTTTTAATGTTTTTTATATTTAGTGAGCCAATAATTTTCAATTTCTTCTAATGTTTTCCCTTTTGTTTCAGGCAATACTTTTAATGTGATAGGAATAGCTGGAAAACACATTATAGCAAAAGCCCAAAAGGTACCAGCAGGTGTTAAATAGTTAAGCATTACAGGCACCATTTGGCCAACTAATGCTGTGCCAACCCATAATGTTAGAGTGCCTATAGACATTGCTCTTCCACGAACTGAAGTTGGGTATATTTCGGAAAGAAGCACCCAAATTACAGGACCAAAAGAAAATGCAAAACAAGCTATAAAAATCAATATGAAAAGTAATAATAAAAAGCTATCTGTTAGATTAAGCGCAAATAGAGAGCCAATTACAATCAATGAAAATACAATACCAGAAACACCGAATAGTAAAAGAGGTCTTCTGCCAAAGCTATCAATTTTCCAGATAGCTATTAATGTAAATGCAACGTTGATAATACCTATTATTACCTGACTACTAAAAGCTGAATTAATTCCAAAACCTGCTTTATTTAATATTTCTGGTCCATAGTAAATAATAGCATTTATACCTGAAACTTGAGTTAAAAAGCCTAATGTTGCTCCAATTATGATTGCCAATTTTATACCAGGTTCTTTAAAGATATTTGATGTATGTTTTTCTTCTTGTAAAGTATTTTTTATGTCTTCAATTTCTTTCTTTGCTTCTTCAATATTACTAATCCTCGTTATAGTGTTAAGAGCTTCATTTTCTCTTCCTTTTACTGTCATCCAGCGTGGGCTTTCAGGGACAAAGAAAAGCAAAATAAAAAATAATGCTGCGGGAATTGTTTCACTTCCGAGCATACTTCTCCAAGGTTCAAGATAAAATATTTGATTCCAAAGATTATATGTTGGATTTTGCACTGACTGAGAAATATTTAAAAGCCATGCATTAGCAATATAGGATATCAATATACCAATTGTGATAGCAAATTGATATAGTGCTACTAATTTGCCACGATTATATGCTGGTGAAATTTCAGATATATATAAAGGTGAAAGCATTGAAGCCATTCCAACGGCAATACCGCCAATAATTCTATAAATAACAAGATCGATAAAACCGAATGCGATCATACAACCGAAAGCAGATATGAAAAAGAAAAGCGAGCAAAAAATTAAGACGTACTTTCTTCCAAATTTATCACTCAAATATCCTGCAATAGATACTCCAAAAACACAACCAACTAGAGCACAGCTTACATACCATCCTTGAGAATAAGGGTCAAGATTAAACTGATCTGAAACGAAACCTATTGTGCCTGAAATTACTGCTGTATCATAACCGAAAAGAAATCCACCTAACGAAGCGACTATAGATAAAAATAGTAAATAACTTTTGTTTATGGTAGAAGAATGCATTAGCCCCTCATCAATTTTTTAAATTAAGAGGAAAATAACAAAAATAAAATTATTGGTCAAGAAAAAAGATATAATGTGCTATCTTGCTGTAACCTGTAGATAGTATAATCTTTTTATCTTATAATTAGTAATGGCATCAACAAGGTTATCTTTAGCTTGTTGTAATAATGCCTGAGCTTCAAGCAAGTCGGAGAGTGTTGATAAACCGCTTTTATAGCTATCTTCATTTATTTTTAAATTTTCTTTTGCTTGAGTTTCAGCTTCGTCACATAATAAAATTTGTTTATAAGCATCTGATAAATCTTGCCATGCTTTTTTCATCTGTAAAAGCATTAAATCTGAATTTTCTTTTAAAGAGTTTTCTGCAATTTCTTCGTTTAGTTTATTAATTTTTATTTCATGAAAACCAGACCACCAATTAGATATTGGTATTGATAAGGATGCAAAAATAATATTATTGGATTCAAATTTATTTTTGTCAAGTTTTAAATAATAACCATTTATTCCAATACCAATTTGTGGTAAATATTCCCCAATTTTTAATTTCGTTTGTAAGTTAGTGGCTTCTTTTACATTGTTAAGTAAATTATATTCATATCTGTTTAATAAGGATTTATTATGATCGATTAATAGTGAGCTTGTATCAATATTTAAATCATATTTTAATTTAATATCGTTTGAGAAATCTATTCCTATATGTTGGCAGAATGACATCATAGCGAGTTCTTTACCATTTAGAAGTTTTGATTTATTAAGTTTAACTTCGCTTAATTTTAAACGAACTTTTAGTAAATCATTTCTTGTCATTAGTCCAGATTTATATGCATCTTCAACTTGTTTTAACAGGTTTTTCAATAGCTCTTCATATAATTCAATGGTTTTAAGTTTTTCTTCAATAGATACAATTTGCCAGAATTTTTCTTCTGTAGTATAAATAATTTCGTTTTTTGTAATTTTTGATTTTAAATCATTAATTTCTGTTCCAATTGAGGCAAGTTTATTCCCATTAATAATTCTCCCGCCAGTAAAAATTGGTTGTACGATATTTATGAAACCTACTTTCACTTCATCAAGCAATGAGATTGACATTCCCGGGAAATATGCAAATTGAGTAGGTGTAAATAGGTTTATAGGATTACCATCATAAACAGGTAAATTACCGCCTGGAAAATCCATATTAAATAAGCTTTTATTTGCTTTAAACATTAAAATACCTGCACTAACATTAGGGAAATAATTAGTGAAAGCAGATTTTTCTTTTTGTTTTGCGGTTTCAATTTCAATTATACTATTTTTAAATTTCAAATTATTATTTAGAGCTAAATCCTTACTTTCTTCAAGCGATAATATTTTTTGAGCAAAAGAATAATTGTATATTATAAATAAAAATAAGATAAATTTAATTAGTAATTTCATTTTATACATTCTCCTCAATGGGTATTTTATTTTCTTTTTTTGTTACAAATTCATAAAGGACTGGAAGAACATACAAAGATAGAATCATTGCAAAAATTAATCCAAAGCAAATTACAGTTGCAAGTGGTCCCCATAGAGACGATTTACTTATTATCATAGGAATTACTCCAACTGAAGCAGCAGCGGATGTCAGAAAGATTGGTCTCATTCTACGTTTGCCAGCGGCAATTGCTGCTTCAGAAGGTGATAATTTATTTTCTTTTCTAATATTTTCAGCATAATCTACATAAATAATTCCGTTTCTTACAACCATTCCACAAAGGCTAATTATTCCAACAAATGAGGTGAAACTAAAAGGATAGTTTATTATTATAAGTCCTAAAATTGCACCAAATATGCTTAATGGCATTGTAATAAGTATGAGTAGAGAGAGCTTAATTTTTCTAAATTGGAAAAGTAATATAAAAAATGAAATAATTATACTTGTAAGTAATGAAACTGAAAGCATTGAATAGTTTTCTTTTTCACCTTCTAATTCACCTCCGTACTCTTTACTGTAGCCATCTGGTAAGATAATTTTATCTATTTCTGGTTTTACTTTATCAAGTACTTCTGATACGTAAACACCTTTCTGAACATCTCCTCTAATTGTAATAGTTCTTATTCCGTTTCTTCTTACTATTACTCCCTCATTCCATTCTGGTAAAGGGGTAGCAATTTGCCGTAAATGAATAGAAGTACCAAGTAGTGGGGAAGTAATGTATTGATTATACAAATCATTATACGAATCATGTTTATTTTTTTGCAACCTGAGTACTACTTTAACAGGGTAATCATCTTCCCATACTGTAGTAAGGGGTATACCAGTAAATCCGGCAGCAATAGAATATGAAACGAGTGATTTTGATAAACCTAATCTATTCATCTCATCGAAGTTTAGATCAAGGTTTATGCTTTGCATAGGTTCTTCGAAGTCATCTCTTGCCCAGTAGACACCATTAGTTGATTTTAGGATATTCTTTACTTTTTCTGAGATCTTTTTTAATTCTTTAATAGAATCACCTGAAATTCTTATTTCTATAGGTGCTGATTTATCAGTTAATTCTAATTGTTTCCATTTTATATGAGCCTCTGGAAAAGCATTGTAATATTTATTGCTATATTCAGAAAGAATATTTTCAGTGGCTTCGTTAGATACTGTAGTTATAACAAATTGAGCATAGTTATTGGAAGGTAAATTAGGAGCATAGGTAGCATGAAACCTTGGAGAACTGGTTCCAATAAAGGCAGCATAGTTTATTATTCTCTTATCATTTTTAAAAACATTTTGTAACGAGTCTACAATCTTTTCAGTTTGGGTAAGTGAACTACCTGTAGGAAGAAATATTTCTACTGCAAATTGGTTTCTTTCAACAAAGGGGAATAATTGTCTTTTCACAACAAGACCCAGTAAAATAGCCATCAGAAATGAACCAATACCAATAAATATAACCAATTTTTTTCTCTTAAAAGCCCATTCAAGGGTTTTATCATAAAAACCTTGTAGAATGTCAAGAAAAGTTTTTCTTTTTTTGCTTTTAAATTGTTCTTTAAGTCCTTTTTTGATTAGCAAATAATTTAATATTGGTACCAGGAATTCTGCTACTATTAAAGATATACCAAGTGCAAGACCAATGGTAACAGGGAAAGAGCTAATAAAATCATAATAAGTACCTTTCAAAAAAAGTAATAATGGAAAGAAAGCAAGACTAATTATTAAGGTTGCAGTAAAAACTGGGACGAACAATTCATTCGCACTTTTCCATGCTGCATCCCAGGGATTTTCACCTATATCTAATTTTTCAATATGATTATCGATTATTACGATTGAGTTATCAACTATCATACCTAGAACAACTATAAGCGCAGCAAGTGATACAGTGTGAAATGGTATTTTAAGGATAAACATAATTCCAAGAGTAATAAAAACAGAAATTGGAATTGTTATTCCTGCTATAGAAGCTACCTTTTTAGGTAATAATAGCATTGTTACTAAAATTACAGAAAAAATAGCTATAAAGAATTCTTTGAGAAAATTGTTAACTGAATTTTGTACTACTTCAGGCATATTAGCAATTTTGTTTAATCTGACATCTTCTGGTAAAGTTGAAGAAAATTTTTCAACAATTTTATCAATCTCTTCTCCAAACTGTACAATATTATTACCTGAATGCATTTCTAAAGAAACAAGAACTGCCTTATGCCCATTATTTAGTACATAAGATTCTGATTTTGGATACTCCCTTACAATTTTTGCAATATCTTTAAGCCTTACAACATTACCAAAAGGATCAGTATAAACAATTTGTTCAGCAATATCTTTATCTGTTTGATATCTTGGATGTATATGAATTGGATGAACTAAATAACCATTATCAAGCTCACCCCCATAGGAAACTTCACCTTCGGTTTTTAATGAGGCTAAAAGAGTTAGAGGCTTAATTCCATAGTTTGCTAATTTATTTTGATCAATATAGATACTAATTTGTTCTTTTTGTAAACCGAACTCTTTAATTTTAGATACATCTGGATTCTTTCTTAATTCGTCTTTTAAAACTTTAAGATATTTTTCTAATTCTTTATATGATTTTGTTTCTGATTCTAAAGATAAAATAATTGCTGATGTTTCACCAAATTCACTATTAGCAAATAGTGCAATAACTCCAGAAGGTAAAGTCTGCTTTAGCTCATTTAAACCGTGTCTTATTTTTGCCCAAAATTGATCTGCATTTTTTACATCATCTGACATCTCAACAAAAATAATCATCATACCTTCTTTTGAGACAGAATATGTTTTCTTGCGATTAATTTCCTTAAATTCAAAAAGGAATTTTTCCACTTCAGAGGTTAAATGTTCTTCAACCTGATTTGATGAAGCACCAGGGTAAACACCAATTATTAAACCCTGTCTTATAGTGAAATCAGGGAATTCCTGTCTTGGCATATTAAAGATTGCATATATTCCAAATATTAGTAAACAGCCTGTAATAAGGAATACAATATTTCTAATACTTATAATATATTGAATAATATTATGATTTTTTTTCATAACCTAAAACTAATTTTATTTGTTAATAATTTTAATTGTTGAACCATTTGTTATTTTCTGGAAACCTGCTACAATCAATTCATCATTTTCATTAAGACCATTTATCACTTCAACACCATCATTAATAATTTTACCTATTTGGATGTATTGTTTTACTGCTTTATAATTTTTAGCTAAAAAGATATAATTTTTACCATCGTTATCATATAATATTGATTGGGCAGGAATAATTATATTATTGGGATCACTACTTTTTTCAATTTTTACTGTTGCTATCATTCCTGGTTTTATTTTTAACTGATTGTTATTAATTGCAATTTTTACTTTATATGTATGAGAAATTAAATCTCCAATTACTCCAATTTCTTCAATTATTCCTGAAAAGGTTTCATTAAGAGCAGAAATAAAAACATTAGCTTTTGTACCTACTTTAAAATTACTGATTTCATTTTCTGGAACTGATATTTTTGCATATACTTTATTAATTTTTACAATTGTAATGCAAGAGAAACCTACTTGAAAATTCATACCTGGCTCAATTGATCTTTTCCCAATAAATCCATCGGTTGTAGCATAGAGTTTGCAATCATCAAGATTCTTTTTTGCTATTTCTAGTGCAGATTTAGCTTCGTTTAAAGCTGTTTCAATTTCTACCATTTTAATTTCAGGTAATGTGCCATTTTTATACATTGGTTCTAATCTTTTGTAGGCATCTTCTGCTTGATTTTTCTTTGCTAATGTAATATTATAAGTATTTTTATAAGTAGAATTATTAATTTCAGCAAGCAACTGACCCTTTCTAACATAATCACCTTCTGACACATATACTTTAGATACTGTTCCGATAACAGGGAAGCTTAATGATTGTGATTCTGATTCTTCAATTGTACCACTATAAGTGTTTTCGTAACTAATAGATCCTTTTTTAACAATTATTGTTTTTACAGCGATAGGTTGTTCATTGAGGTTTTCTTTTTTTTCATCATTACAACCAAAAGTTAATATAATAATTGTGAAAAGTAAGTAAATGTTAATAAACCTTTTCATTTTTATCCTTATTTATTTGTTTAACTTTTTTTCTCTTTTAAATATTGAATTAAATGTCTCATCAAGGTAATCTAACATAGTTGAAATTTTTCCGGTCTCATAATAGAACATATATCTATATAATATCATTTCTTGAATTACTTCAAAAATCATTTCAATATTTGTATCTGGATTTAAGTTTTCTTCTTCAATGCAACTATGAAGAATTTGTAAATAATATTTTTTTAGGTTTTGATACGAAGAATAATAATATTTTGAAGTAGTTTCATCAAGTTGTAATATTGATTCCTTTGATTTAATATTTAATACTTTTATAGAAAATAAACTTTGAAGGAGTATTATATTTTTTAATTTTTCTTTTGAAGTCATATCTTTTAAGTTAACTAATTTTTCCAAAATCTCATTTAGCTGACTTATATAAACGGGAATGTTGTTTAAAATTTTTTCTTCTGAATTTTTATTTTTTAACTTACTTATAAATTTTTTTAGTTTGAAATTTTGGATCAATTTTATTACTTCTGAATAGTATTCTTTGGTCATTATTTTTCTCAAATTTGTTATTTGAATTTTGTTGTTTAGATAAATAGACTAAATACGTATTTTAGTCGATAATTAATCAAAAAAAATTATTTTTTTATTCCGTAGTATAGAATATTTAATAATGAATCGATTTTTTCGTCATCGTTTAAAAATTTATGTTCTATAAATAAATCAAGTTCTATACTTCTAAAGGCTATAAGTATTATGTGCGAAAGTGTTTTTATTTCATCATCAGTTAGAGGTCTTAATTCCTGATTTTTAACTCCATATTCAATAATTTCAGTGATAAAATTTACGTCTCTTGTATCAAAAGATTCTCTAAACTTTTTAATAAAATGTTCATCGTAAACTATTTCTGATTTTACTATAGAATATAGATTGACTCTTTTTTTAATTTCACGAAGATCTGTTATCACATAGGCTCTCATTTTTCCTTCAAAATCCTTTTCAACTGATACTGCATCTTTTACAATCTGGAAGATCTCATTCATTTCTTTTATTAAAACTGCATCAAAAATTTCTTCTTTGTTTTTGAAATAATAATACAATGTGCTTTTAGCTTTTCTTGACTCTTTTGCGATATCCTCCATTGTTGTTTTATTTATTCCATATTTCTGAAAAAGGTTTTCTGCTGCTTTTATTATTGAAGATTTTATTTTTTCATCTTTATTAGTCATTTCGACTCCATTCGTATTTTGGTCGAATATTAATAAAATTTTTTAATTAAATCAAGAAAATTAAGATTAATTTATTTTAATTAAAAATTGAAGAAAATTTATTTTTTAGCTATCAATATAAAAAGTGGAAATTTTTTTAAACCTGATATAGTCTTTTTATTAATAATGAAACATTCTTCAGCTTTTTTTATTTCAAAACCATAATCAGTAACTGTTTTTGATAGTTCAGTTAAATCATAACCTTTATGACCATCAAAATTTGGAAACTCTTCGTGGAAAGAGCCATCTTCTTTAAACAAATCAACAATGATAAGATAGCCATCTTTGTTTAAAAGATTATAAAAGATATTAATAATTTCATTTGTATCTTTTATATGATGTAGTGCCATTAAGGTATAGATGAGATCGAATTTTTCATTAATTTCGTTGCTTAAAATATTAACGTTTCTTGTAATAATGTTTTGTAATCTATATTTATCAATTTTACTTTGAGCAACTTTTAGCATTTCTAAAGAAGTATCTACTAAAGTAATATGTTTAATAAAAGGATGTAAAATAATACTTAGTATTCCTGTGCCAGCACCAAACTCTAAAGCATTGTTTACTTTAGATAAATCAATTGAACTAACAATTATTTCTGCCACTTTTTTAGCTCTTTCAAATCTTTCTGGAGTATCCCAATTTTTAGCTACATTATCAAAATGGTTTTTATCATTACTCATAGTTATACTTTAAATAATTAATAAAATTTAGATATATTTATGTTAAATAGCAAGTAAGTTAAAAAGTTTATTTTTATTATACTTATTATTAATAAATTAGAATATCAAGATTTTGATTATAAATTTTAATATTTATTTTCTCTACTATTGAATATTTGAATAATTAATGTTAATTTTGATGAAAATGTGGGGTTTTATGAATAAAATTTTTTTAAAATTTTCATTTTTCATTTTTATCTTCTCATTTATTAGTAATTATAATATTTATTCACAAGATGAAGAGATTAAATTCTACTATTATGGGGTTGAACATGGTTTACCTGAAAGCTCTGTGAATTCTATTATCCAGGATAAAAAGGGTTTTTTATGGATTGGAACTATGAGGGGTTTATGTAGATTTGATGGGTATAATTTCAAAAATATGGTTACAAATCCAAATGAAAAAGTAAATAATATTTTTATAGATAGAACAAATATTTTGTGGATTGGCACTGAAAAAGGTTTAATAAAGTATGATGAGAAATATAATAGAATCAGGAGATACACCGCGGATTTCTCAAAAGAGGATAGTTTATATAGTAACAGTGTATTAAAGTTTGTAGAAGATAGATATAATAATATTTGGATTTTAACCGATAAAGGGATCAATATCTATAATAGTGAAAAAGATAATTTTTATAGAATAAAGCTCAAGAGCAATTATATAGGAAGACTACTAAAAGCATTTTATATAGATAGCAAAGGCAATATTTGGATTGGTTCAGATGGTGGTGGATTGTCCGTTATTAGATATGAAGATATTAAAAAATTTTCTACTACGAAAAAAGTAGAAGATATCAATATCTTTAATTACAAGGAAGATGCTAAAAGTATAAAGTTTGTTAGCAATGAAATATCTTCAATAATTGAAAATAAGGCTGGTAACATATTTTTAGGTACTATAAATAACGGGTTAATGTATGTAAATCGTGATGAATTGATAAGTATTATCACTGATAAAAAAAGAAAAATTAAGATTAACTCTATTACCGCAAATTATAAAAGTAAAGAAGGATTAAATACAAATAGAATATATTGTTTGTATGAAGATAGTAAAAATAACTTGTGGATTGGCACTTACGGCGCTGGTTTAATTAAATATCTTGGGAACAATAAATTCGTTTCCTATAGAAGTAATGATCTCTATAAAAATACTATAAGTAATGATTATGTTATTTCAATTTATGAAGATGCGGCTGGTCTACTTTGGATTGGCACTGGTGGTGGTGGTTTAAATAAGTGCAATGCAAATAAGATAAATTTTAAATCGATAAAAAAATCTTATACTAATTCTGAACTTGGTTTAAAAGAGAATATGATTTTTTCTATTCTTGAAGATAAAGAGAAGAATATATGGATTGGAACAAGAAATGGATTAAGTTTTTACAATTATAAATTGAATAGATTTTTCCATTATACTGATGATGACAACTATCCAGTTGGTATAAAGAATAATATTGTGCGTACTATTTGTGAAGATAGTTCTGGAAATATTTGGATTGGTTCTGTAAGTAATGGGCTGTTTAAGTATGATAAAAGAACAAAATCTTTTTTAAATTATACTAGAGATGAAAAATCAATAAATACCATTTCTTATAATAATATAAGATCACTATTAGTCGATGGAAAAGATTATTTGTGGATAGGGACTATAAATGGATTAGATTTATTAAATTTAAGAACTGGTAATATTGAACATTTTATTGGTACTGATGATGCGACTAGTATATCAAGCAGTTATGTGTATTATATATATAAAGATAAATGGGATAACATTTGGTTTGGTACAAAAGATGGTTTAAGTTTATTTGATAGAATATCAAAGAAATTTCATAGGTTTTATTATAACAAAGGGAAAGAAGTAAATGAAGTAGTTACAATAGCTTCTGGGAATGATGGTAAAGTATATTTTGGTACCCCTGCAAAAGGTGTTTTTTGCTTATCACCAGCAGGTTATGATAAATCAGGGAAACCATTTTATAATTCTTCTTCTATTGTAAATAGACCTTTCCGCCATCAACTACTGGAAAGTGATTTTATTTATTCTATGAGATCAGATCAATTTGGTGAGATATGGTTCGGCACCAGTAATGGTTTATGGTGTTTCAATCCAAAGGATTCTTCTTTAAAGAAATATGATATAAATGATGGTTTGCTAAGTAATGAGTTTAATACAAATGCTTCTTTTGAAGGTAGAGACGGCACTTTATATTTTGGTGGAATAAATGGTATAAATTATTTTAAGCCTGGTATAATCAATAATCAGAATTATCGTCCAAAAGTTTCTTTAACTTCCTTCAAAATTTATGATAAAGAAATTGTTTTCGATGAAGGAATTGAGAACATCAATAAAATAGAGCTCTCTTATACAGACAACTATTTTACATTTGAGTTTTCTATTCTTGATTTTGCAGATCCATCAAATAATAATTATATCTATATGCTTGAAGGTTTTGATCGCGATTGGGTTAATGCAGGTAATAGAAGGTTTGCCAGCTATACAAATATACCCGGTGGTGATTATATTTTTAGAGTAAAAGGTGCTGGAAAGAATGGCGTTTGGTGTGAAGAAGAGAAAGCAGTTAAAATTCATATAAACCCTCCATTTTACAAAACGATACTTTTTCAGATAATATCTATTATAGGTTTAATGTTATTTGTTTTTCTTTTTATTAAATATCGCACTAAAAAGTTAGATGAACAGAATAAAAAACTTGAATTATTAGTTAAACAAAGAACTGATGAAATAAGAAAAAGTGAAGAAAGATATAAAAGTTTTGTTTCACAAACTACTGAAGGCATTTGGAGATGTGAGTTTAATAATCCAATAGATACCTCATTGCCTAAAGAAAAAATTATTGAGTTATTTTTAGAGGAAGGTTATATAGCTGAATGTAATGATGTGATGGCAGTTTTATTTGGTTATGAGAATGCGTCTAATTTAATTAATTTAAAAATAAAAGATATTTTTGGTTTTGATGAGAATTCTATTATAAAGACTTTTGTTAATTCTAATTATAAAATTGTAAGCGAAAATTCCTTAAAAGTTTTTCCAGATGGTTCAAAAAAATATTTTACAAATAATTTAATTGGAATAATCGAAAATGGTTATCTTGTAAGAGCATGGGGCACACTAACTGATATTACTGAAAAGGTAAAACTTGAAGAAGAAGTATTAAAAGCACAAAAGTTGGAATCTTTGGGTATATTGGCTGGTGGTCTGGCTCATGATTTCAATAATTTACTTACAGGCATCTTAGGTAATATTTCTCTTGCGAAAATGTATACAGATAAAGATTCAAAGCTATATAAAAGACTAAATGAAGCTGAGAAAGCATCTTTTAGAGCAAAAGATTTAACCTTACAGCTTATGACTTTTGCTAAAGGTGGTGCCCCTATTAAAAAACCTGTAGATCTTAAAAAGTTATTGAAAGATACTGTTGAATTTTCATTAAGTGGTTCAAAATCAAAAAGTGAATTTAATATCGCTGATGATTTATTAATAGTGGAGTGTGATGAGGGACAAATTTCTCAGGTAATAAGTAATTTGATAATTAATGCTGATCAAGCAATGATTAATGG
Organism: Ignavibacteria bacterium; assembly: GCA_036567745.1. Lineage (GTDB taxonomy): Bacteria > Bacteroidota > Ignavibacteria > DATCTW01 > DATCTW01 > DATCTW01. The sequence goes on from DATCTW010000045.1 coordinate 61,773, forward strand.
TGGAAAAATTGAGATATCTGCATCTAATGTTGAAAACGCTGAAGAAGTAAATTCTATGTCAAACAGGTATAGCAAGTATGTAAAGATTTCTATTAAAGATTATGGTGTAGGAATACCCCCTGAGAATTTAACTAAAGTTTTTGACCCTTTTTTTACAACCAAGCCTAAAGGAAAAGGTTTGGGATTATCTTCAGTTTATTCTATTATAAAAAGACATGATGGATTTATTGAAGTTGATTCGAAAGTTGGGGAAGGAACTACCTTTAATGTTTTTCTTCCTGCATCGACTAAAAAAGTAGAGATAAAATTAGATCAGGAAGTATCTTTAGAAAAGTTTGAAGGAAAAATTTTGTTGATGGATGATGAGGAAATGATCAGGGATTTTGCATCTATTTTACTTACAGAAATGGGTTTTGAAGTTGATTTGGTATGTGATGGTTCGGAAGCAATAGAAAAATATAAAGAATCATTACAAAAAAATAAATATAAAGCTGTAATATTGGATTTAACTGTACCTGGTGGTGTTGGAGGTAAGGAAGCTGCAAGGGATATTTTGGAATTAGATAAAGATGCTATTATTTTTGTATCAAGCGGATATTCTAATGATCCAATAATGTCTGATTATCAATCTTATGGTATTTCAGGAATAATTCCAAAACCATATAAAACTGAGGAATTGTATTATTTATTATCAAAAGTATTATCAAAAAAATAAAATAATTTTTATTTCGATTTTTATTAAGGAGAGAGAGATTTATGGAATACAGGGGTAAGTATTCAATTATTAATCTTCATAATATAAAAACATATCCTGTATCAACAAGAAAGAATAAAGTCTCAATTGAAAACCTTGTAGATATTAATAAAATAGCTACTGAAAAAATACTTTTAAATAATGATGTTGAAGCATTAATAGAAGAAGTATCTGAGATATTTTTTGATTTTGTTCAAAAAGGGAAACCAATTTTTGTTATTTCTGGAGCTCATCTGGTAAAGAATGGATTAGGACCAATAATAATTGATTTGATGAAAAGGGGCTTAATTTCTCTATACGCAACCAATATGGCATGTGCAATTCATGATTTTGAATTAGCTATGATAGGGAAAACCTCAGAAGATGTTCCAAATGCTTTACCTGAAGGAAATTTCGGTATGGCATACGAGTTGGGATTTATAAATCAGGCGATATTATTAGGTAATAAACAAAAATTAGGCCTTGGTGAGTCAATTGGGAAAATGATTAATGATCAAATTTTTTGTAAGGAAGCATTATTAGGATTTTCCGAAAACATACCAGATTTTAAATATAAAGATTTTAGTGTGTTTTCTACCGGTTATAGATTAAACATGCCGGTTACAATACATGCAACAATTGGTAATGATGTAATTGATCAACATCCTAACTTTGATGGTGAAGCAAAGGGGGGTACTTCTGGAAGGGATTTTCTAATTTTCACAGAAAACATGAAGAAGTTGGTCAATGGAGGGTTGATTTTAAATATAGGTTCAGCGATAATAGGTCCGGAACTTCTGTTAAAAGCATTATCAATTACTTCAAATTTAGGTTACAAAGCTAATGGTTTAATTACAGCGGATTTTGATTTGAGGCCTGTTGATTTATCTAAAATGAAATCAGAAGATAATTATCATTATTATTTTCGCGATCAGAAGTCAATAGTTACAAGAATCCCTCAATCTTTCGGTGGGAAAGGTTATTATATTTGCGGGAATCATTTATTTACTATAAAAAAGTTTTACCAGTTATTAACAAAAAAATTTGGGTGGTAAAGTGACAGAAAAAAGATTATTAGAAATTTTAGAAAGTATTAAACAAGTTAAAATAGGTGTATTTGGTGATTTTTGTTTGGATTCTTATTGGTTACTTGATGATGGACCAATAGAATATTCAATTGAGACAAATAAAAGAACATTCAGCGTTAAAAAACAAAAATATTCTTTAGGTGGAGCTGGAAATGTAGTATGGAATATGGCAGATCTTGGTGTGCAAAAGGTATATGCTGTTGGTGTTATTGGTGATGATTTATTTGGTAGAGAAATGTTAAGAAAAATGGAAGGACTGAAGATTGATACTTCATCAATAATAATTCAAAAAAATAATTGGGATACACCTGTATATGCTAAACCTTTCTTTGGTCTTGAAGAACAGGAACGAATAGATTTTGGAAGAAATAATCATATTGATGAAAATACTGAAAGAGAGTTGTTATCAAATATAAGAAAAGTTTTAAATGATGTAGATGCACTATTAATAAATCAACAATTGAAAAATGGAGTTTGTTCTGAGAATATAATAAATGAGTTAAATAATTTAATTTTACAGTATGAAGATAAAATATTTCTTGTTGATTCAAGAGATAAAAATGATAGGTTTAAAAATGTAATTTTAAAAATGAATGCATCGGAATCTGCCCGTCTTTGTGGTATCGATACAGTAGTTTCTGAATCTATTTCTATAGAAGATATTAAAATATTTGCTGATAAAATATATAATAACACAAAAAAGCCTGTATTTATTACACGTGGTGGAAGGGGTATAGTGGCTTATGATGGAAATAGTTATTTTGAAGTTCCAGGTATTCTTGTTACAGGTAAAATTGATACAGTAGGTGCAGGTGATACAGTGGCATCCGCAATAATATCAAGCCTTTCTGCAGGTGCAACAATAGAAGAAGCATGTGTTATAAGTAATCTGGCGGCATCAGTTACAGTAAAAAAATTACAGGTTACAGGTACAGCTAATTCTGAAGAAATAATTGATACATATAAAAATGTTCAATATGTATATAATCCAGAACTTGCTGATGATGTAAGAAAATCTAAATATCTTATTAATACTGAGTTTGAAATTATAGACCCCTCTATTAATTTGGGGAATATTGAACATATTTTATTTGACCATGATGGAACTATCTCAGTACTCAGAGAGGGCTGGGAAGATATTATGGGTCCTATGATGATAAAATCAATACTGGGTAAAAATTATAATACAGTTAATGAGGAGGTTTATCAAAGGGTAAAAAAACGTGTAGAAGAATATATCGAACAATCTACAGGAATTGAAACAATAATTCAAATGCAGGCTTTAGTTGATTTGATTAAGGAGTTTGGATTTATTCCAGAAAGTGAAATATTGACTCCTGTAGAGTACAAAAAAATATATAACGATGAATTAATGAAAAAGGTTAATTATAGATTAAAGAAACTGAAAGAAGGTGAACTTTCTGTTGATGACTTTGTTATAAAAGGTGTTATTAATTTTCTTGACTACATAACAAAAAATGGAATAAAAGTCTATTTAGCTAGCGGAACTGATACTGAAGATGTTATAAGAGAAGCAGAGTGCCTGGGTTATGCCCATTATTTTGGTGAACATATATATGGTTCACTTGGTTACAAATCAACTAATGCTAAGAAAATAGTAATAAATAATATAATAAAAAAACACAATTTAAGCGGAGTTCAATTAGCTGCTTTTGGAGATGGTCCTGTTGAACTAAGAGAGGTGAAAAAAGTAGGTGGTATAGCAATTGGTATAGCCTCAGATGAAGTAAGACGTTATGGTATCAATCAAATTAAAAGGAGTAGACTTATAAAAGCAGGAGCTGATATTATTATTAGGGATTATTCTTCATATAATAAACTAATAGATCTACTTTTTATCAAGAAAAGTATAAAACCTGATGATTTAATATCTCAGATAGGTTAAATTAAATATCTAAATCTGTACTTGATAGAATTTTATTTTGTAGGTTATTAATTTTGCTTTCGCATTCTTCAAGGGAAATCTCTTTGTTTTTATAAAGAGTTTTGTAAATTTCAATTGCTTCGTGAAATCTACCTTGGCTCTCATAAACCTCAGCCATTGTTTTACTTACCAGTTTTGGAGGTGTAAATTTATCTGGATTTTCTTCAATTGTATCTATTATTGGTGGAAAGTCATTATTTTCTAAATTATTTAAATCATCTTCTTTTAATAACTGGGATAGCTCTTTTGTAATATCATATTTGTCATTTGTTACTTTTACCGGGTTTTGGTTTGCTTCCTTGGTTTCGTCCTGAATTAAATTATTCACAATTTCATTGTGCAAATCTTTGTTTGAGGTTTGTGAAGTTGGTTCGAAGTCAGTTAAAGTAAGTAATTCATCTGGAAACTGGATTGGTGATGAGTTTAAACTGTCTTCAAGAACAATATTATCTGTTACAGCTTCTTTGATGTATTCTTCTATGTCAGATGTTTCAATATTAATTTCAGGTTTATTTTCTTCAACAAATGATTCAATTTCAGAATCATCGATTTGTAGTGAATGTGGAGGTTCAATGCTATTTTCTTCTTGTTCATCATAGAAAAGATCTTCTAAAGTAATGCCTTGTTCCTGTAAAATTTTTTTTGATGAATTAAATACCCAATGATTAGGGAATATTCTATTCGCTTTTTTTAAAATATTCTTTGCAGAAATATAATCAGCTTTTAAAATATAAGAATTTATTAACAATAAATAACCTGTTAAATAACAGGGGAATAAGTTTAGGCTATCCTTACATAAAAGGATAGCCTTATCGTAATCACCATTTTCTAAATATATCTTTGCAGCAATAAATGCTGCTGAAGAGTTTGGAGCTTTTTCCAGTAGATTATTTACAGAATCAATATTTTTTAAATCAGACATCTTTATTATTTAGATTTTTCTTTTTTACTAACAAGAAGATTTTTAATTGACATAACAGAAATAAAACCAAAACCTACAAAAAACATCAATTGAAATGGAACAGCAGAGATTTCAAGGTAATACAATGACATTCCAATTCCAAATAAACAATATAGTGCTAATAAAAATTCAAATATTACAGCATAGGAAACTTTTGTTTTTGCATATTTTTTATTTTTCCATGAATCATTTTTATCAACAAGACTAAATTTTGGGGTTCTTACAAATTCAGTTCTTTTGTTCAGGAGTCCTTCAATTACAGCTTTAGCATTGTTAAAAGCTAGACCCATACTACCAGAAAGGAAAATTGGAAACAAATATATTCTCTTTTTCCAATCTTTTTCATGTATATCTTTTTGTGAATATAAATAAAATAGGAAAGAACCGATAAAAGCTAATACAAAGATAGACATAAAAGCAAAATAGTCATCGTGTGTGCCGGATTGTTTTATATAGACTAAAGGAACATTTAAAATACCTGACAAAAGAATAAATGGGAAAACAAAGTTACTTGTAAGGTGTAAAGTACACAGTAATTTTAGTTTTAGAGGTAAATTTGATTTCCACACTTCAGGTAGCATTTTTTTAGCAGTTTCAATATAACCTTTAGTCCATCTATATTGTTGTGCTTTAAGTGAATTTATTTCAGAAGGCAACTCAGCTGGTGAGGTAACATCTTTCAAAAATACAAATTTCCAACCTTTCAATTGAGCACGATAACTTAAGTCAAGGTCTTCTGTAAGAGTATCAGCTTGCCAGTTACCTGCATCAATAATGCATTTCTTTCTCCAAATACCACCTGTTCCATTAAAAGCGATGAATAAACCAGCATTGTTTCTTACAGATTGTTCAAGGACAAAGTGTGCATCTAATGCAAGAGCTTGAGCTTTTGTGATAACAGAGTAATCTCCATTTAGATGTTCCCATCTTGTTTGAACCATACCAACATTTGGTTTGTTAAAATGGGGGAGTGTTTTTTTAAGAAAATCTGGTTGAGGAATAAAATCAGCATCGAAGATTGCAATAAATTCACCTTTAGCAACTGCAAGGCCTTCTTTAAGAGCACCGGCTTTATACCCTTGCCTATTAGTTCTATGAAGATGTACAAAATCATAACCCAGAGCTCTTTTTTCAGCGCAGATGCGAGCAACTTCATCAACAGTTTCATCGGTGGAGTCATCAAGTACCTGCACTTCAAGTTTCTCTTTTGGGTAATCAATTTTGCAAACAGAATCAAGCAATCTCCTAACGACATAAATCTCGTTATAAATTGGTAACTGAATTGTTACCATAGGAAATTCTTTTAGTTCTCCATCTACTTTTGGTTTTACGTTTTTATATTTGTTATAATAATATAACATAATAAAGAAATGTGAACCAAAAGCAAAAAGAATAAAAATTGAAATGAAATAGGCAACAAGTATGAAGTCTTCCATAAGTTTAACCTTTTATTTATTATTAATTTTAATTATTATCATATAAATTACCAACCAGAAACAGTTTGTAATAAAATATCTTCAGCAATTTTTTCAATAGCAGCTTCTAAACCTTCCTGTCTTTGTGCGAACCCTGATCCTGTAGAAGAATAATCACCCCAATTGGTAAATTCTCTTTCGAATACCTTTTTGCGTTTTACCATATCTGTATAGGTTACTTTAATTACAATTTCAATTCTTCTTTTACTAATTTGTTCACCTGAAACAACGGTAGCAGGTTTATCCGTAATTCTTAATATTACACCCTCTAAAACAGAATCAGCAATTTTTTTATCAGTAACTTTTAGAGAATTATCATTTATAAACTTATCAGTTACTACTTTAGTAATTTTTTCTCTTAATCCAGCTTCACCGAAGTTGCTATTATCTTCAAAGAGAGATATTCCAATAGTCTTTAAATGTGTTGGTATAGCCGAACCAGTAAAAGAATAGGGACAACCAGCACAAAAAAAGTTTATGGTTGATATAGCTATTATTAAAACAGTTTTATAAAAAAAATATTTATTTTTTAAATGAACCATTTTCCTCAAGGTTATATTCTTTCATTTTTCTGTAAAGTGTTCTTTCACTAATTCCAAGGCTTTTTGCAGCTTGTCTTTTATTATTGTTTGTTTTTTCTAAAGCCTTTATTATTGCCTGGCGTTCAAGCTCTCGTAAAGTTTTATTATTATCAATATCTGTTTTAGATGGTGGTAAAAGTATATTTTTACCTAAGTGTATATTTGAAATCAAAAGATTTTTTATTTCCATAATATTGGTTTTCAGTTCTAATAAGGCTCTAAGTATCAGCTCTCTTTCTGCCTGTTCTGAAGTTTTATTAAGGTATACAGGTAAAGAACGATCATCTTCATTGTGGATATGATCGGGTCTAGTTAAAAATTTTATTAGATCTTCAGCTTCAATAATTTTATTTTTGTTTAAAATTATTATGCTTTCAACTACATTTTTTAATTCTCTTATGTTTCCGGGCCAACTATAGTTTATTAAAAGTTCCATAGCATCCTGAGTAATTCCAGGAAAAGATATATTATTTTTTGTACAGGTATCTTCAACAAATTTATTAAACAATAATGGGATATCCTCCTTTCGATCTCTTAGAGGAGGTATTTTAATATTTATTGCTCTTAATCTATAGTATAAATCAGTTCTAAATTTTCCTTTTTGAACCTGCTCTTCAAGGTCTTTATTAGTAGCTGCGATAACTCTCACATCAACTTTTATAGTTTCAGAAGAACCAACTCTCATAAACTCGCCATTTTCCAAAATTCTTAGAAATTTAACCTGTGTTTGAGGTTGTAGTTCTCCAATTTCATCTAGAAAAATTGTACCTCCGTTTGCAAGTTCAAAATAACCTTTTCTGGTTTCATGAGCTCCAGTAAAAGCACCTTTTTCATGTCCAAAAAGTTCACTTTCTAAAATACCTTCTGGAATCGCACCACAATTAACAGTAATAAGATTTTTAGATGCACGATTACTTGAGTTATAAATAGCTTTAGCAATTATTTCTTTTCCAGAACCGCTTTCTCCAGTTATTAGTACTGTTAAATCCGTTGCGGCTACTTGCTGAATTATCTTTACTATTTCCCTTATTTCAACGGATTTTCCAACAATACCGTGCTTTATTTGAAATTCTTCTGTTGTCAATTTTGATCAGTAATAATTATAGATGCTATATTGAATTTTGATTCAATATTTTTCTGAAATTTTTCAGCTTCAGTTAGCTTTGTAAATTTATTTGATAAAACAGTATAAAGAGTTTTATTCTCTATTGATTTAGGTTTTAAAATCAAATTAAATCCAGATTCTTTTAAATCTTCCATAAATTTTTGGGCTCTTTCTTGTGAGCTAAAAGCTCCAAGTTGAACATAATAATTCTTTTTATTTGTATTATCTTTAAATTCTTCCAATAATTGAGATTTTGGATATTTTGTTTTTAGAAGTTTAAGTTTTTCCTCTGCTAATTTTGTATTATCAGTAATTGAGTAATACTGATATACTCTATAAATAGCATCATCAGCCCATTCACTTTTAGGATATTTAATATATATTTCATTATAAATCTTAATTGCTTCGTTAGCGTTTTCAGTGATTCTTGCTTTAATATATAATAATCCAGGATCGTTTGGGTATTTTTTTAAAAGAGTATTTAATTCTTTTTTAACATAATCTATATTACCGTTATTTAACTCGTTCAATAGCTTTTGTGTATTTATATCTTTTTGTGCGAAAGCTAAAAAAGTAAAAAATAAAAATGTAATAAAATACTTTAGCATTTTTTTCAAATTAATTCTCCAATTAAAGTTGCAGATGTTGCCTTTGTTATTTTAACATTTACTAAATCGCCGATAAAATTGCCATTGCCCGGGAAAACAGTAACTTTATTATTATCCAATCTACCTTGAAATTCTTTTTCTGACTTTTTACTATATGACTCAATTAAAGCCGTTTGTATAGTCCCTATTAATTTATTATTACTTTCAAAAGATATTTGTTGTTGAATGTCGATTAGCCTTTTTAATCTTTCGCCTTTTATTTCATCGCTAATATCGTCATCGAAATTATAGGCAATTGTACCTTCACGTGGAGAATACTTAAACGTAAAAGCGCTATCAAATTTTACTTTGTTTACTATATCAAGAGTATCTAAAAAATCCTGTTCAGTTTCAGTAGGAAAGCCTACAATAATATCTGTCGAAAGGCTAACATCAGGAATATTATTTTTAATTCTATCGATAAGATTTAAATAATCTTTTTTGGTATAGTTTCTATTCATTAATTTGAGAATTCTATCAGAACCAGATTGAAAAGGCAAGTGAATATATTTGCAAATATTAGGGTGTTCTTTTATAGTAAAAATTAGTTTATCAGATAAATCTTTTGGGTGAGAAGTCATAAACCTAATTCTGATATTTTCATTAAGATTAGCAACTGAGCTTAATAAATCAGAAAAATCTTTATCGCTATCAAAATAAGAATTAACATTTTGTCCAAGTAAATAAATCTCTTTATAATTCTTATCTATAAGATATTTTGCTTCGTCAATAATGCTATTAAAAGATCTACTTCTTTCTTTGCCTCTGGTAAATGGTACAATACAATATGAGCAGTAATTATCGCATCCACGCATAATGGGTAACCATGCTGTTACAGTGCTATCTCTTGAAGGTATAATATCTGAATATGTTTCAACTTCACTTAATTGAGTATTACAAATCTTTTTTTGTCCCTCAATATTATTAATGTATTCTGGAAGTTTACGATAATTATCTGGACCAAGAACTAGATCAATTTCATAATCTATTTCAAAGAGTTCTTCTTTCAATCTCTCCGCCATACAACCAATTACACCAAGGATAAAAGGTTTTTTTGATTTTAGTTTGCTCAATGTTTTTATTCTCTGGATTACCCTTTCCTCGGCATGTTCTCTAACGCTACAAGTATTTAATAAAATAATATCTGCACCTTCAATTTCAGAGGTTATATTATAACCCCTTGTACTCATCAATCCACTTATGATTTCAGAATCAGCTAAATTCATCTGACAACCATAAGTTTCTATGTATACTTTTTTATTATTTGCTTTTTCCACTTCCTTATCTTTCAGAAAAATGTATATTAATTTACCTAAAATTAGTGCTAATATCAATATTATTAAATAATTATTAAAAAATATTAATACTGACTAAATGTCAGATTATCAGGTATATATGACAGAATATTTAAAAAATGCTATTAATTTATTTAATAAATATGGATTAAAAATTTAATTGTTAGAAAATATTGCAAGTATTAAAATATATTCATACATTTAAGAAAAAGAGATTTTTTACTATGAAAAGATATTTTGTTTTTCTTTTTGTAAGTTATACCTTCTTACATTTTTGTTCATTTTCTCAATATCAAAAAAATAATAAAAATGTAGAATCTGTAATTGATTCAATTTTAATTGAGTTTAATAATGATAAAACTCCTGGTGCTGCTGTTTTAGTGCTTAAAAATAACAAAATATTATTTTGTAAAGGATACGGTTTAGCTAATCTTGAAAATAATGAAAGAATAAACGAATTCACTAATTTTAGATTAGCTTCTATCTCAAAACAATTTACTGCAATGTGTATAATGATTCTCAAAGAAAGGGGTAAATTGAAATATGAAAATTCTATAAAAGATATTTTCCCGGAATTTCCTGAATATGGCAGTAGAATAACAATTAAACATTTATTACAACATACTTCTGGGCTTGTTGATTATGAAGATATGCTTGCCGATACCGTTACTATTCAGGTACATGATGATGATGTTTTAAAAATGATGGCATCTATTGATTCTACTTATTTTATTCCGGGATCAAAATACAAATATAGCAATTCAGGTTATGCTATTCTTGCTATGATTGTGGAGAAAGTATCAGGTAAAAGATATGCTAATTTTTTACGAGATAATATTTTTAAACCTCTTAAAATGAAAAATAGTGTAGCTTATGAAAAGGGAATATCTGTGATTAAAAATAGAGCACTTGGATACTATAAAAAAGATAATGAGTTTATCGAGAGAGATCAAAGCACAACAAGCGCAGTTTTGGGTGATGGAGGTATATATTCTTCATTAGTAGATTATAATAAATGGGATAATTCTCTTTATACAAACAAATTAGTATCACAAAAAACTTTAGACAAGGCGTTTACACAAGCAATTCTTAATGATGGAACGAATATCAATTATGGTTTTGGATGGTTTATAAATTATGTTAACGGAATAAAAGTCTTAGAACATGGTGGAAGCACTTGTGGATTTACTAATTATGTTATAAGAATTCCTGAAAAAAGAATTACGGCTATAATTTTGACTAATAGATACGGAGAAACTAAGTTATCTGATTATTGTAAATCAATAATTAATTTATTTGAAAAAATTTTTTAATAAATGATCAGAATGAAGAAAATAGTTCATAACTTATAAATTGGATTAAATTCAATGAATTCATCAATAATCATAAGGCCTTTTATTGATGCTGATGCTAATGATATTAGTTCCATTATTATTGATTGTATAAAGAATTTATCAAATGAATTTTATGATACTCAAGCTATTGATACATTGTGCTTATTCTATACCCCTCAGCATATTTTATATTATTCAAAAATAGATAATATTTTTACAGCACTATCTGATTCTATGGTTGTTGGTACGATATCCTTGTATGGGGATACGATTAGAAATCTTTTTATTAAAAGGGATTTTCAGAAAATGGGAATAGGAAGAATGTTGATGGATTTTATCGAAAATATAGCCAAAGAAAAAAATATAAATTCTTTATATGTAAATTCAAATATTTCGGCATATAATTTTTATCAATCACTTGGGTTTTCATTCAAAAAAGTGAAATTAGAAAAAATTGGGAATTCATTCATTAAAACTGTTTTTATGGAGAAAAAGATATAAAAAATCTTCTATCTTAATACTACTTGTTATAAAATAACCTTTGTTTCTCATTGAAATCACTCTTCTCATCACTTATTTTCATTTAATGTTTTATGTTCAAATAGAGTTGCCATCTCTTTATACTTTCATTCACTTCTCCGGGCAAGTATGCCTGGAATTTGAAGTGTCTATCGCCGAACCTACGCAGCTATGAGCTGATTTAATTGTGTAGAGGTGGTGTCAGGCTCAGTTGCCTCAGTAGTCGTTTTCTCAAGTAACTATTCAGATAATTTCCCTTTTAAATAATTAATAAATGAAACACTAAGCATAAACATATATTTTGCATCTGAATATGATAATTCGATAGATTGTTCTGTTAAAGAATGCCTAATTCCCCCTTCGTCACTTGAAAAGCCATACAATTTCAGTAGTGCTTGTTCAAATGCAGGATGTAAAGTTTGTTTCTTTTTTATTTCTTTTATACATTCTGATAAAGAAGTCTTTTCATTTTTTGTAATAGTGCGACAGATAGACTCAATAGCAGAAATTGATTCTTTTATAGAATTTCGATAATCAGGTGTTTCCCTGTCTGAAAGGAGTTCTAAAGCTCGTGATAAATGAACAATATATGGAAGTTTACTATCTAAAGCTTCTTCTACAGCACTCATTTCATTTTCATCAGAAATTTCAATAATTTCAACTCCTAAAAATCTATAGGCAGATGACTCTGCTGTAAAAAAACTATTTGATATTTCTATTAATGATTCTTGCCACTGTTTTGGAATATTTTTTGCTATAAATTCAAGAAAATCTAGTGCTTCATTCCATTTGCATTGAAAAAAATAATCACGTATTATTTTATAAACCTCTGTGTAACTTGGGATAGTATCTATGGGTTTTGAAAAATAATTAAGCCACAACTTTATTATTAACCGCCAAACTATTTTAGTTTTATTATCAATATCTCTGCTCTCATAAGGTAGAGGAATATGGTAATTGTCAAGAACAGTTAATTTTATTCCACTCCATAATTTGTTTCGTGTCTCTTGATCCAATGTCTCTCTTTGAATAGCTTTTTGAAGTGGTTTTAATCCCTTTCTTTGCGAAAACAAAGTCATAATTTATCTCTCCATTACTGAGGCAATTTTATACAACAGCTCGCAAGTTGTTGAAGACGGACCAAAGGTGGATTTTGGAAGAGGAGCGATAGGGAACAACTCCCAGCAACTTGCTGTTATCGAAAGTTGTGCCAAAATCATATTACATCAAACAATGTTCTTTGTTTTTCTGATTTTATCAAATTATTATTTATTTCTTTTGTTTTTCCTTCTAATCTTTGTAGTATAGTTGTATAGTATTCTTTTGAGATTTCAATAGTAATATAATTTCTCTTTAATTTTTTTGCTACATATGCCGTAGTTCCAGTCCCACCAAATGGATCTAATATAATATCCTTTTCATTAGAACTTGCTTTAATTACTAATTCTAATAAATCCTCAGGCATCTGACAAGGATGCTCACCTATTCGCTCTTTAAAAGTTCCACAAACTCTTGAAAATTGCCATACATCATCCGGTACCTTTCCTAATGGATTAGCTCTTTTATCGTTATAAATTAATTGTCTAGCTGATGGAATTCTTATATCATTATCATTAAAAATAAAATTTTCTTTATCTTTAACAAAATAAAGTATATGAGTATGAGATCTATTAAATTTTTTTCTTTGATTTTGTCCAAAAGTATAATACCAAATAATCCAGTTCCTAAAATAAAATCCTTTCTTTTTGAGAATTATATTTATTTCAGCAGCAAATTCATCTCCTATAGCAATATAAATTGATCCATTATTTTTTAAAATTCTGTAACATTCACTAATCCATCTATCAGACCATTTATAATATTCATCATAAGGCATATTGTCATTATGCAAATCATATTTTATTCCTATGTTAAAAGGTGGATCAGCGAATATTAAATCAACAGAACCTTTTGGGATATTATTCATAATTTCTATACAATCACCTAAATATACTTTATTTATTTCCAATATTTTCTTCTCCTCCTATATTAAATAATTCACACGGATTAATTTTAAATTGTAACTTGGTTGGATCTGGGGTTCCTCCTTTTCTTTGGAGGGTAATTCTGCCAATATACAAACTACCTCGTGGTGAAATTTTTATTTCACCACTACCAAAAAAATTAATAGCAGTATTAATATCTTTAAGAATCCATGTTGTCGTATTTTCTTTTTTGTTAAACCGAGTTATTAAAATCCAATTAGCTGATAACCCTCCTCTTCCTTTTAGAATATCATTTACAATCAATAATCGATTATTTTCAAAAAAATTAATAATTTTTTCTTGTATATTTTTAGGCATTTCATTAAAAAATATTCTTCTCTTGTCTTTTAACTTTATTTTTCTAATTTTGTTATTAAATAATTCTGGTTTATTTTCTCCAGTAAAAAGTTTTAACCAAAAAGCAATTTCATCACAAAAATTCCACATTTTTTTATATTCATCAACAGATCTTTTATCAATTTGATTATAATTAGCATCAGAATTTGCTTTTTTCAATGAAATATTTTCAATTTTTAAAATATTCCCAATCTTAATTCTAATTTTTATTTGAGCATCTGCTTTTTTGAATTTGATTAACTCTTCAAAATCATCTTCTTTTAATTCATATTCTGCTAATTTTTTTATATTAATTGTAGTTGGAATTTGAACAGCATCAACTGAAGTAATTTTATTAACATTGTAACCCATAATTTCAAGCCATAATTTAGCTTCTTCATCTTTTAACCAATTATTAAATTTTTTGCAGATTTCAATTTCGTTTGCAAATCCACCTTTAGCAGTAATAGATCCTATTTCTCTTCTATTCATTTTTAACCTATTTTGATTTTGGTACAATTCCCACAGAACTCCTTCATAGACGACAGTGTCGCATTTCTTCCATATATGTATGGATAAAGGGCGATATCATCTATCCAACTTTTTAATTTAATCATGTTTAATCTCCTTGTAAGATTTTTTCTAAGTTGTAATAGATAAAAGATTTAAATCTATTATTGCTGTATTTTTTTAAAAGGAGTTCTTTTCTTAAATCTTCAAAGTTATAAACAGATAAATTTACCACTTAACTATATTTTACACTTTTATTTATATTATAATTTTACAAAAAAAAATCTGGAAAAGCAATATTTTTATGAATAGTATTTTCGATGAAGTGATTATTAAAATGGATCGATAGCTAATATTCGGTAACTTGCAGTTAGACGTTGGCCATCTCTTTTTTTTCTATTATTAAATTAATTATTTCTTTTAAAATTTCTAAAAAAACTTCAATTTCTTTTTCACTGTAATCTTTGTTTATTAACCATTTTAGATTATCACCTGCATTAGTAAATAATCCGGTTTTTTCTAATTTATTTCTATAAATATCAACAATTTTTTCTGAATCTTCAACTTTTTTTATTATATTTTCAAAACCAGTATAAATACTTTGTTTAAATACACAATTAGGAGGATAACCAAATAATAAAGCAATTTTTTCATTATTGAAAATAGTATTTAATGAAAATCCTTTTGAACCCCAAATAAAATGTAATTTTTTAGATTTTGCAAATTCAAATAATTTTGAAAAAACTTTCTGTCCATTTTTATCGAGGGATTTGATAAACTCATTTTCATTAACTTTTGGTAGTGAGGCAGATTTAATTTCTTGTTTTTTATATTCTTCATCACCAATTACATAATCTAATGTAATTATTTTTTCGCCTGATTTTGTTTGAAAATATTTAAATTCAAGGCAATTTATATTAATTCCATTTTTTCTTAAAAAAGTTGCGGTTTGTTTTATTTCTTTTGTAATATTTTGAGCAACAATTAATAAAATTAATTTTTTATTGAATGATACATTTTCATTATTTTGAAAAAATTGTTGATGATAATCTTGGAGATCAACTTCATCCCCAAAGTAATTTTTAAATATATCGTTTAGTTGGCTGTAATCTAAATTTTCAATAAATGACGCATATTCTAATATTTGAGCAACAGTATCTCTCGGAGTTCTATCTCTTTTCAATTCAATAATAACAGTATTTCCGTTTTTATCAACCCCTAATAAATCAATAAATGAATTTAAGTTGGTAGTAACTTGTCTGCCAATAATTAAAACATTACTTTTTTCAAAAAAATATTCAGGATTTTTTTCTAATAGTATTTCTAAATCTTGCTCAATATTATCTTTTTTAAATAATTCTTCTTTATATTCTGATAATTTTCCATCTTTATTGATTGTAAATAATTTCATTTATATCAACTCCAAAAAGTGGTGGTATGTATTTAACTTTTGGGGGCTTTGCATTTGGGAGAGTTTCAAAGCACAAAACATTCAAACAAGCAGAGACTTTGATAGAAGCACAAAGCTTTATTTAATCACTGAACCACCACTTATAAGTAAGTTGTGTTGTAAGCCGTTTTTATTCGTCCATTAAATGCTCTAAGTCGTTTTTTTTTCGTTTCCAATTCCTTTTGGATTTGGCCCAAATACATTTATTCCAATTTCACTATCAGCGAAAAGCATCCATAAAAAGTAAAATGGAATAATTTGATACCAACCATTATTACCTATGTCATGGCATCTTTTTGCACCTTGTGATAGCAAAAACCAAATGGCTGGAATTGATAGTAAGTACATAATGTCTTCTTCTAAATCAGCATACAGGATAAATAGATAAGCTATAAAATTGTAAGCAAAATAATATTACTTAGCCAGAATTCAGTTCTTGTGATACGTCCTTCAAATGAAAATGGTTTTTTAAACATAGCTTTTTGATCCTAATTGTTAAACATTTAGTCTTTTATGTAATTACTTTTTGTAAAGTCTGCATGTATAAACCTCAATTTTATCAAGTGTTAATTTGTCTCTGTGTTTGTCTAGTTCGCATAAGCTGTCTTTCAAAAAGGCTATAACTCCTTCATAGATGACAGTATCGCTTTTTGTCCACATATGTATGGATTAAGGGCGATGTTATCTATCCAACTCATAAGCTTAATCATGTTTAATCTCCTTGTAAGGTTTGGTCTAAAGGGTCTTTTATCCTTACGATGTTTCTTGATTTCATAAACAAATATTTTTTTAAGCAATGTGTATTAAAATATAACAAGGGTTTTTGGATATAAATAATAATACTCTCTATATATTATTTATACCTTTCAACATTTTTTTTTCTTTAAGATATAATGAAGAGTTGTTTACTGCTTTCCTTTTTTCAATTTTATTTTTTTTATGTTATTATTTTACAAAAAAAAATCTGGAAAAGCAATATTTTTATGAATAGTATTTTCGATGAAGTGATTATGAAAAATGTAGCTCGAAGAGTTAATATATAGTATAATTTCGATAAAGAGATCACCAAAAAAGTGAAGAGATAAAATGCGAAAAAGTATTTTATTGTTGGTATAGATTTATTTTCTATTGTTCAATTTCTTATTAAAGGCAGGACTTTAATTTTTATTTATCCAAAGCTCTCTTCAATAATCTTTTTTTCTTCTTCTGTTATACCATAAATTTGATAGACAAGCTCATCAATTTCTGCATCGGTTTTTTTTATTTCTTCTTCAATTTTTGCTCTTTCATCTGTCTTCTTGTCTCCGATTTCGTTAAGGCGTTTGTTGAGAGAAAGCATTTTATCAACAAAATGGATTATTTTATCTTGTTCAGCAATAGACAATATTTTAATAGGAAATTTTTTTGCATTAGCTATTAATATTTTTTGAAAAAGATTTTTTGTAGGGTCTAAATATTTCTCTTTGTGATAGTAAGTTATTAATTTAGAGTTTAATATAGCGAGAATATATTTTATTTTAACTTTAGTTTCATCTTTTGACAAAATATTAAATCCTATTTGCGAATTATATAGTTCCTCATTTGTATAACCTGCGTATATTCTTGGTGGTTTTCCGCTGATTATTTGCCTCACAACAATACGAGGTTTTGTAAAGAATCTCTTTTCTCTCGGAGCGCCTAACCAATTACCATAACTAATATATTCTTTTTTATCCCAGTAAATACCATATCTAATAATATTTTCTCCAGAAAGTAGAGGTTTAAAGGTTTCATTCTTTTTTGTTTGAGAATGAAAAACCCTATTTTTTATTTGTTGTTCAGAATGTCCTTTATATTTATCATATGGGGTTAGACCAAGTGAAAAATCACATATTTCTATAAGATTTGTATTTTTCTCTTCTATTTTCGCGAGTATCTTTTTTACAATTGTATTTATTGTAATGTTAAAGTTAAAGTTTTCAGCTTCCCATACATTTTGATTGTAATATGTAATTTTTGGACAATTATCTTTTTTAATCCTGTTAATTGATATTTCTCTAGGATAAAGATAGACTTCACATTCTTCTGATTTCTTTTTCTTAGTTTTTTTATAAATCAAAATAACTGTCTCAATTTTAACTCCCTCAAAAATATTATCTGGTAATCTTACAATCTTTTTAAGATTAGTATTAAATAATAACAATTTTCTTATTTTGGTATAAGACTCGTTATACAGTATTGAATTAGGTATAATAAAACCAAAGTAGCCCCCATCCTTTAATAAAGCTAAAGATTTTTCAACAAAAGTAGAATACAAATTCATTCTATTTTCTACAGTATTATAATTTTCAAAAAGGAATTTTACTATTTTAGGATCAAGTTGTTTTATATCAACATACGGTGGATTCCCAATTACAACATCAAACCCACCTTCTTGCATAACTTTTTTAAATTCTTCTTCCCATTTAAAAGCTTTATCTCCTGCTATTGAGGGGTCATCAATTAATGAGTTCCCGCATTTTATGTTTTCCTGAAGTAATGGAAGGCGTTGCCCTTTTTCTGCAATCTTTAACAAAAGGTTAAGCTGTGCTATCTCTACCGCCTGTTTATCTAAATCCACACCGAAAATGTTATTTTTGAGTATTTTTACTTTTGATGTGAATGGCAGACCTGTTTTAAAATCTATTTGTGTCTGTGAATAGTTTTTATCATGCTTCGCATAATATTCATTCAAAACATCGAAAGCTTTTATCAAGAATGAGCCAGAGCCACAAGCAGGATCTAAAACCCTTATTTTTTCAGGATTAACTTTTTTTTCTTTAAGCAGTTCCCCCAAAGTATTCCTTACGATATAATCTACAATATAAGTGGGAGTATAATAAATTCCTTGCTCTTTTCTGTGTGCGTGGTTTTCTGTAAGCTTTGCTCTTTTCTCACTTTTCTTTAAGATATGGCCAAGATACTGCTCGTAAATGTTACCTAAAATATCTGCTTCAATGGCTGAAAAATCATAAGAAACAGATTTGTCTTTTGTAAAATAAAGTCCTTCAATAATTTCGTGCAAAACTTCGTTGTCTATATCCAAATTGTCGCATAAATGATTTGCAAAAATTTTGCTGTTATAATTTTTGTCAAAATAGGCAAAAACCTCTCTCAAACTTTTTATTAACTGCCCTCTGCCTTTGCTTTCCCATTCCCTAAAGCTGGAAATCAAGGTTTTTGCTTCAAGCTCCCTATCTTCGCAGTTTCTGATAAAAATTAATCTGTCTAAAATTCTTTGAACAGCTTCATCTAAATCTTCTTCTGTGAGGTTTTTGTTTAATTTAGTTATATTCTTTAAAAGCAATTCCCTGAATCTTGTAAAATCTGCCAAAAGCTGTTTATCAACAGAAATCTTTTTTGTTTTCTTACCCCATTTCTCTGCCTCTTTATCTATCAATCCCTGTTCAAAACTTTCTTTTGATAAAAGAGACAATTCGCTGAACCTATCTAAAAACTCCTGGCAGGGAATTGTTTTAAGATGATTCTGCAATGGATTAGAAGTTTTCCATTCAGCATTAAAGATTTTTACGCTTTCAAAGTTAGTAAGAATAGCCCAAGTGCAACCTTTATGCCAAGCATAATTTATTGCCTGTTCAATAAATTTAGGATTGTCCAAATCTTCTTTTAGAGATTTTGCTTCCAAAAAGAATTTTGGAATACCGTTAATTCTGAAACCATAATCAACTCTTTTTTTGGAAACTTTTTCTTCAGCAGTAACCTCGTTTGAATCTTCAGTATTCCACCCTAACGCACGAAATAGAGGTAGAATAAAATCCTTTTTAGTCATCTCCTCATTGTATTTACTGACTCTTTTTTCTTCTACAACTTTGTCATATTTCTCTAAAAGATTTCTGATTTCTTGTTTTATAGTTTCCTCCCAGAATAAATTGTTTATATAAATAATATTTTATAACCCAAAAATCAAGGAAAAGAATATCCCCTTTAATTTTTTATCAGTTACAACTTTTAAAGAGTAGCTGATTCACTATAAAAAAATATTAATAAATATATTTTTTTAACTAAACTTTCTATATATAATAAAGTTAAATAAAACTAATAGATTGGAATATTTTGGGGCATTTACAAGGTTTCAATATTAGAAATATAGATTAAAAATAACATTGATCAAAAAAAATATTTAAATATTATTAGTATAAAACTTATTAAATAACAGATTATATACTTTATAGGGAGATTTTTTATGAATTTTAAAAATTTATCACTATCAGCAAAAGTTTTGGCTGGTTTTATAATTATTGCCTTGATAGCATCAATTAATACTTACATTAATTTATTATCAGCTAAAGCCAGTAATAACATAACACAGCAAATCATCAAAATCAGAACACCTAAAATTATTGATTTACTAAATATAAAATTCAATATTTCAGAAATAAAATCTTATAGAAGAACATTTATTTCACGAGAAATGTCTATAAATGATAGAGAGAAACAATATGGTAAAATGGAGAATAATTTTATATCTTTAAGAAAATCTTATGATAGCTATGATAAAACAGAAAAAAGGGAATTTGCTTATAAAAACTGGGAATTATTTAAAACTAATTTTAAAATATGGGAACAACTCCATAATAAATTCATTTCAAAATCAAAGGAACTTGATAATGCATTAAAATTAAACCATAGTAATGTTGATAATTTATACAAAGAATTAGCGCAAATAACATTAGTTGAATTGGCAGAATATACTTCTAAAATGGAGAGTATTATTGATGAATTAGTAAATTATAATTTTGAAATGAATAAACAGGAAAGCGATTTAGCAGATAAAAAAATAAGTAATACTAGTACTATAACCATTATTTTAGCTATTATATTATTTATTATTGCAATTTCGTTAGGTTTATATATTTCAAGAAATGTTATAAAAAAGCCAATATCTGATTTAATAAATGCAATAAAAAAAGTGATACAGGGTGATTTTACAACACAAATAGAGATTAAAAATAAAGATGAAATCGGAAGAATATCTGAAATGATAAATGATTTGATAAAATCGAGAAAAGATGAAATTACAGATTTACTTAAAAGAAGTGAAACAATTATAAATGCAAGCAAAAGACTGTTGAATGTTAGTATAAATGTACAGGAAAATTCTGAAAAATTAAATGAACAGACTTCCATTACAGCGGCATCAAGCGAACAGGTTTCGACAAATATTTCTACAGTATCAAGTGCGGCAGAGGAGATGGCTTCAAGTGTAAAAGAAATTGCAAAAAATACAAATACTGCCTCATCAATATCAAATGATGCTGCAAGTAAAGCAACAGTTGCTGGTGAAGTAATAGATAGACTTGGAAAAAGTTCATCAGAAATTGGTAATATTGTTAAAGCAATAAACACAATAGCAGAACAAACAAACCTTTTAGCTCTTAATGCAACAATTGAAGCAGCAAGAGCCGGAGAGAGTGGTAAAGGTTTTGCAGTTGTAGCTAACGAAGTAAAAGAGCTTGCCAAAGAAGCTGGTAAAGCTACAGAAGATATTTCCAATAGAATTAAAATGATACAGGAAGAGAGCAATAATGCAATAAATGTTATAAAAGAAATTATTGAAAGCATCACACAAATTAATGACATATCAAATACTATTGCTTCGGCTGTTGAGGAGCAAACTGTAACAACTTCAGAAATTACCCGAAACTTATCTGAAGCCACTAAAGGAGCTTCTACAGTTGCGGAAAGTAATGCTGAAATTTCTAAAACAGTAGAAGATTACAGAAATATGTCAACACAAATAAAAGATGATGCGCATAACCTTGAAGAGATAGCTACTTCACTAAAGCAACATCTAGTTAGTAGTTATAAAATTTAATGAATTTTCTTTCCCTGCAACTTACAGGTTGCAGGGAAATTTTATTTAAAAATATTAAACTTTTATATTAATAATATCATACCATTTTGTAGTATAAAAAATAAGATTTTTTTTATCTCACTTTTAACTTTCTGCTACAAGTCTGAGAAGCAAGCTTTAAAGTTTCATAAATTTAGATTTTTTTACTGACTAGTTTTAATAATTTTTACAAAAAAAGTAAAATTAATCAGAAATTTAATATGTAGGTTTAAGAATGGGATATTTAGTGGGCCCTGTAGGACTCGAACCTACGACCCACAGATTATGAGTCTGTTGCTCTAACCAACTGAGCTAAGGGCCCGATTCTTATCTTTTAGTTTTGTAATATAAAATATTTTTTTTGGATAATCAATAGAAAAATTATTCTTTTATAATTTCCTTTATTGATTTTATACCTCTTCTGTTGAAATAAGGTATAAGGTGTCTTGAACTTGGGTTTTTAGAAGGTTTATAACCAAAATATTTTTCCTCCTCTTTCTGGGTCAACCACCCATTAAAGTGTTTAACTGCTTCCATACCAACTAATTGCCCAATTGAAAAATTAAATTCTTTATCAATTTCGTCAAGTGTTTTTACTTCTCTTTTACCATAGTAAATATCTTGCCATATTTTTTTTGCAATTTTTTTCATTATTTCTCGTAATTCGGTAATATTATAATCACTTATTGTAGTGAAAGGATGTTCAAGGTCAGGAAAATGTTTTATGCTAAGAATTTCTGCATTATCTAAATGAGCCAAAACAAATGCTTTTTCAATCATTTTTTCTAATTGTCTAACGTTTCCTTCCCAATCAAAAGTTTCCATTTTTTTTAATACTTCATTATCGATATCAAGTATATTTTGATTTAAATAATGGTATTTAAAGAGAAAATATTTTACCAGAATTTTGATATCTTCTTTACGTTCGTTGAGTGAGGGTAATTCGATTTTACAACCATCTAATCTATAAAACAGATCTTTTCTGAATTTGCCTTCTTCTACATATTTATAAATATCTACATTAGTTGCTGCTATTATTCTTACATCGTCAATATTAATTGTAGTATCTGATCCAATTGGTTGAATTTCTTTTTCCTGTAAAATTCTTAGTAGCTTAACTTGAAGGTATAATGGAAGTTCTCCAATCTCATCAAGAAATAGGACACCGCCTTTAGCTGATTTGAAAGCGCCATCTCTATCTTTTCTGGCATCTGTAAATGCTCCTTTTACATAACCGAATAATTCTGATTCAATTAATGTAGGAGGTATAGCAGCAATATTTAATCCAATAAACTTATTCCTTTTTCTTATTTGGCTGTACTTATGTATTGATCTGGCAACTAATTCTTTTCCAGTACCGGTTTCGCCAAAAATAAAGACAATTGGAGGATTGTTTTCATGATCGACCTTTGCATAAAGTCTGATTAATTTTTTAATATTTTTAATTTTTGCTGATTCACCTTTAAGAAAATTAGGATTTTCATCATTATCTTTTGCATATCTTAGAATGTGTTCTGCTTCTTCATAATCAATATTATCTTTAATAAAATAATCATAAATGTTTTTACCTGATAACCCTGATATTTCTAAAAATGTTTTTGGGGAATCATCAACAGTGAAAATAATTACTTTTATATCTTTAAATTCTGAATTTTTTAATTGTAATAAAACATCCTTGCCTTGTAAAGATTGATTTTTAAAATTCAAATCAAGAATAATTATCTTAATATCTTTTTCTTTTTTTAGAATAGGTAAAACTTGATCGGAATATTTAGTCCAAATAAAATGGAATTCATCAGAGAAATATTTTTTAAATCTCTTTTCCCAATTGTTTTCAATGTATTCATCATCAGCACAAAGAACTTTTATCTTATTGTTTGAGTTCATAGTTCAGAATTCCTATAATATTCTCAAGTTTGGTTTTAATATTATTTACAGTATCGGTTAAAGTATTTTTGTCATTAATTAGTTTATCATCAATTTTCTTATTATTTTTAAAATGTTCTATTAATTCATAAAGATTATCAAGAAGTATTTTTAAATCATTTAAGTTTTGTCTTGTTTCAGCATCTATTATGGTTTTATTATTTTCTATAATGGTGTTTAGGGAATTAATTTTATCTAAAACATTATTTTTAAGAGTTGCTGGATCAAAAAATAGTTCTAATTTATTATTTTTAGGA
The DNA here is from genome assembly GCA_036567745.1 of Ignavibacteria bacterium. Classification (GTDB taxonomy): domain Bacteria; phylum Bacteroidota; class Ignavibacteria; order DATCTW01; family DATCTW01; genus DATCTW01. The sequence goes on from DATCTW010000045.1 coordinate 85,831, forward strand.
TTGTTGAGGTAATTATTGATACTTGCATTTAAATCAGGTATTAATTGAGAAATTTTATTTAAAAGGTCATGTTTAAATGATCTTAATGATTTAATCAATTCAGAAAATTTTTCTTTTTTAAAGTTATCAGTAATTTTTAGTTTGGTTTTATCTAAAAAAATTTTCTTAATTTTTTCTGTATCAAATGGGTAATGTAGAAAATAATTTTTATCATATTTAAGCCATTTGTTTTTAAGATAGAATTTAATGTTTTCTTCATTTTCATATGAAAAGAAAACAATCTGATAATTTTCTCCAAATTTATGAAAGTTTGTTTTGATAAATTCTAAACCACCTCTTTCATACTCGTATTTAAAGGTATCATTTATAAAGCTTGTATTGATGAATAATATTACATCTTCTATGATATCAAATAGTTTATTTTGATTTTCGCTTTCGATTAATTCAATTGAGAGTTCAGGAAAATGTTTTAAGATTTGTTGATAAAAAAAATTAGAATTATCTAAAATAATAGTTTTTCTTTGATCCATTAGCAATATTATATTTTATTGATTAGTTGTTCGTATTTTAACGTAGATTTATTTATAAATTTTAGCATACTATCTATTTCAATTGAATTATCATTCTTAATAAAACTATCGAATGGTAAGATTTTATTATTACAGTTTAAAAGTTTTATAAATTTGCAGAATTCTTCATAAATATTAATAATTTCTGATAAAGACGAATGCTCATAATTAAAGATTATTTTTTTTCTATACTCAAATAATTTATCAAGGTTTAAGAACTTTTCACCAGGATATAAGTACTTAAAGTCTATATTTGCGAAATTGTTTTTTAATAAAAAGATTAAAAAATCAGTAATTTGATTTTCTAATAAAGAATCATTTATTTCGCAGATATTCGACTCTATTAAATTAAATCCTTTTATACCTCCGCTATAAAGAACAAGAGGAACAGAATATTTTTTAGCCTCAATGGTAAAAATTGGTTCAGAATAATCCCCAATGTTATCACTGCTATGAATAAAAGCTAGATTGTAATCATTTATTGGAAAAAACAAACCTTCATTGTTTTTGCGATTTTGTGATGCATGAATTGTAAGTTCGCTAATTGGGATTTCTTCTCTAATCGATTTTACAATTCTTTGTATTCTTTTACCTGACTCTCCGCCATCAATTATTATTATTTTAAACATTTAACAGTTCACCTGAAGAAGATTTTGGTTTAGGTAATAAAAATGTTAAAGTAATTTTTAAATCTTTTAGATGATTACTATTGGTTGTTATATCATTATAAATATTATAAGAAATACCATTACCCTCATATATCACTGAACAATATTTATCAAAAGCTTTTTTAATTGAAGATAAACCTGGAGTTAAATGCATAAAAGCTTCTTGAGGGTTAAAAGAGTTGCCATTAGCCTCTATAGTTAGAATAACTTTAGAGTTTATTGATTCAACAGTAGTTTTTACATAATTATTTTGATCGAAGGTTTGAAAATTATGTCTTGCAATATTTTCGTAAATTGTTTTTAAACCAATTAATATTCTTTCTTTTTCGCAATAAATTCTGGGGATAGTTGTATTAATGTTATTAGTAACTTGAACGTTTTTATTAAATAATGGTTCCTGACATGATTTTAAGATATCCTCTGTAAATTCTAATCTAAAATATGATTTAAAGGAAATCATTTCTTCTTGAGATGGGTATTCATATCGAATTTTATTTAGATAATTCTCGATTAGTAATTTTGAATGCTCAGTGATATATTGTTTTTCTATAGAATTATTAAAAAAGTTAAAAGTCTGATCAAGATATTTTAACATTTTTTGATGATCATAGTTAGAGTGGGTTAGCTTATAAAAACCGATATTTTCATCATTACCATAATTATAGGAATCAAAAAGTTTGAAGAAGAAAACAACAAGATTTATTCTGTTTTTTAATACCTCATTAATGCAATTTTCCAAAGTTTCTTTAAAAAGTTCATTCATGTAGGCTTTTTTTAATCGATGATTAATCAAACCTTTCTTAATAAATTCTTCTTCAATTTTAAATCTACTTGGGTCTTCTTCTTTTTGAGCAGAGTACCAAATAATTTGTGTTTGAGAATTAATTTCTTTTGCTTTTTTGATTATTTCAAAACCAGCATTTTTATCTTCATTAAATTGGTTTTCAGAAAAGTCAATATCACAAACAACGATATCGAAATAATCATGTTTTCTTGAGGATTCAATTAATTTTGTAATAGCATCCTGAGCGGATTCACTTTCGTGAAAATCAGTATCATAGTTTGATGAAAAATAAAGGTTAAAATAATCTATAAAATCTTCTCTACAAGAAAGAAGATCTTCAGCAATTAAAATTTTAAGCTTTTCCATTTTATTGGTATAAAAACATTAGTTGTAGTAAAATTGTTAATTCTATCTGGATATACTTTCATATTCCAATTTAATCTTTCATTGCATCTTAGGATAACCTTTATTCCAAGGTGCTGGCTTTTTGACATTTTTATAGATTGATCTTCAATATTTTCATTGACTAATTTTTCCCATTCCTCAGATATTACTTTATTATTCTCTATTTGTAAGAGACAGTAATTATTGTCTATCATCATGGTTTTAATTTTAACATAAGGAGAATCTTGATTGGTGTTTACAAAAGAATTTTTTAGTAAATCTTTTATTATAAGAGCGGATATTCTTTTTGAAGTTTCAATTGTAATAGTGTCATCTAATTCAAAAATAGGTTTTAAGTTTTTCACATTATTTTTATGTGTTAGATTCGAAAAACGAAGAGTATCAATTCCATCTTTAATTAAACGAACTTGTTCGTGTATGATATCACTTAAATTAATAGTACCAATATTTTTACTGATATCCTTAATATTAGAAAGGAAAAGATCAATAAGGTCTGATACCTCATTTAAGTAGTTCATTGATCTATCGATGTATTTGAAGATTTGTCTATCTTGCATGAACTTTTCAAATCTTGAAATATCGGGAATATACTTTTCTATATCATTTTTATTTTTTAGATGAGAATTTATTAATGAGATTGAGTTTTTTGATGCTCCAATATTTGTGTTTAAAGAGTGAGCTAATTGATCTATTAGTGTTTCCCATTCAGCTTTTTTGGCCAGGTCTTTGTTCTCTTCAATTTTTATTTCCATTGCTTTTTTGGCAAAATGATTAGATTCGAGGAAGAAAAAAGCACTTTGGCCATGATACTTCTGATATGAAATTATTTTATCTGCATATTCTTTTAGTAAATTAGAAAATCTTGAAAAGAAATTGTATCTATTTGCAGTGTTAATTGATAGTTCAGAATAAATAAAAAGAGAAGATAAAAATTTTTTCTCCAATTGAAACGGATTATTGAAGTAAGAATTTATATCAGATAATTTTACTCTTTCTTTTATCTCAACTCCTCTTTCTTTTAAAAAAAGGAGTATCTCATTGTAAGTATTATCAAAAATCTCATTAGATGTATTTTCTTTTGAGTATACAAGATAAATCGATTTAAACAAATTCAAGTTTTTTATATTATCATATTGATATTTTAATAGCTCAGCATTTTCAGTAAATATGACACAAATTTTATTAATAATATCTTCAGATATAAAATTATTTTTGATGATTTCTATCTTATCATTTACTAAAGATTTGATAACGTTTTTTAAGTTCGTATTTTTATATGATATATTATTAATTACAATATCAATTGTCGATAGATATTCTAATAATATTTCTTTATGATTTTCAGCTCTGAAATCAGATATTAATAATATTTTTTCAGGTTTATTGTTATATTCCCATAAAAAATCAATATATTCTTTTTGCCAGATATGAACTAAAGGGAATCGATTTTTGTAAAATTCATTTAGGGTACTATTAAACAAGTTATTTAAATTCTTGCTTTCCAGATTTATTAAATCAAAGTAAATATCACAGACTTTTTGTTTTAACCATGAGGTTAATTCATACTCGTCTTTTATTTTTTCAGGGAATGGTAAGTTTTCAAAGAAGGATTTAATAAAATGAAAACAATTCTCTTCAAATTTGTCATTCAAATAGCAAGTTTCAACTAATTCGGTAATTTGAAAGAGAAGATTATTTGAATTTAAATAATTAAGATACTCAACATAATCATAAGGTGTAATCCTGATAGTATTAAGTCTAATTACAATTAAGTGTTTATCAGGTAAAGAGTTGTTAAATATTGAAGGAGCTATACACCAAGCTATTGCTATCTTGTTTTTTTCATCTGCAATTTTAAAAGCAATTAAAATATCATTTTCATGAATAAGATTTTGAGAAAATGAATTTAATGGTTTTTTTTCAATAACTTTAGCTTTTATAATATCTGGGAAATTACCAAATCGAATTACCTCTTCGGTTATTACTGGTATGTAATCTGATTTTTGAATGAACTGGTCATAACTATTAATCGAATAACCTTTGTAATCTTTTCCAAGAAAAACTGAATTGATGATATCATTACTAGAGAAATGTTTTTGTTTTGTAATTTCGAGTTTCTTGTTAAAAAATTCTTTTCGATAAAAAAGAGGGTTTAAAACGCCAGCATTTAAAATTTCTTGTTTTTTTGGTAGATTCAACTCAATTTTGCCAACATAAAAATTGTTATGTTGAGGATCAATTCCTATAAAACTGTTTTCGTATTTTCTGGATTCAATAATTTTGTTGAATTCATCAAATTTAGCTAAATCGAAGAGTAAGTCAATCTCTTCAAGAATATTTTTATCAACAATTAAATTTTTATCAATAGAGTTAAAGTCAATAGGATCAATTAATTTTGTTTGTGAATCTTCTTTTTTTAGTCCGCCATAATATTTAGAATCAAAATCCTCATTTTTTACCAAGCAATTTATAGTAAGAGAAATTGTGTCGATTTGTAAATTTTTTGAATATTTAGATTCAAGAAATTTTAATTTTAAATTATTAAAAAAATATGTTTTATGTTCGAAAAATCTTTGAGCTATCAGGCCATTTTTTCTAATAATTTCTCCATTATGGTTAGGAGTATGATAATCAATATTAAAAATAACGCCAAAATTATTAATTAATGAATTTAAGATTGTGTTTGAAAGGAAATGGTTTTTTATATTTGTGATTAGAATCTTTGTGTTTTCATTTGTTTCAAAATATTTATTAATAAGAGGCAGTTCGTTTTTTAATATTAAAATATCATGTTCATTCAGGTTTAGAGGTTGGTTAATTTCAATAATATTTAATATTGCTTCCAATTTATGAAGAAGATTGTAAAACAAACCAAGGCATAAACCTTTTACTATAGTAAGATTTTTTGTGTCAAATGTGATTTTTTTTGGATATGAATTAGTAAAGAAAATAAAAGCAAATAACTCCAATTCAAGTGAATTGCAATAAATGGAACTACTTTTATTTATTCTTAGACATTCGATGAACTTTGCTTCAACATACTTTGTACTTAATTTTTTCTCAAAAATAAATTGTTCTAATTCTTGATCTACTTTGATATTATTATTTTTATTTTTCGCCTCTTTCCCAATTTGAATTTCTGAAAAATCGAACTTTTGTAATTCTCTAATTATTACTGATAAATTTTCTTCTGAAATATTGAATAATGAGGGAGATAAAATATGATACTTATTATTAAAGTTTGATATACAATTTTTGAATTCTTGAGTGTTTATTACTGTTGTAGTTTGAATTCTAATAAACCGCCTATCATCGAGTAGTTTTATAAGCAAAATATCAAAAAATATTTCTTCTAATTCGTTTGGGTTAATGATTGTACTCAAGAATTTTTTAAGATGAACTAGACGTTCAACTACTCTAATTCTTTTTCTAGCAATTTGAATATCATAATTATATAATTCAAATTTCAGTATATCAATTTCTCGATTTGACACTATCGCATTTCTCCAGAAAGCTCTAACACTAAAAATAAACAAAATAGTAAAAAAAGTCAAATAAAATAAAATAATAATTTTTAGAATTGTAATGGTTTTGAATTTTATCTTTGCAAAAAGAAAAAATATTTTATATAATTTAAATAATAAATAGGAATAACTATGAGTAAAAGAGTTCAAAAGAATATGAAATTTAACAAAAGCGGAATAAATGCTGATATTGAAATTATTCCGATGCCTTCAATTATTATCGATCTTAAACTAAGTATTATTAAAAGAAATAAAGATTGGGAAAGGTCTATAGGGAGGTTCTTTAGTGGCTCTAAACTCAAATTAACTATACAAAATGAAAGTGAATTATTAAATGTTTTTTCGAAAATTAAAGATAAAGATACTACTTTAAAATCTGCTTTAGAGATTTTGCAAAGCGATGAAAAAAAATTGTTATTTAATGCATTGATAAAATACATTAGAACAATTGGTAAACAAAAATATTATTTAATATGTATTGAGACTAATTATCGAGAAAGCAAATCAGTTATTTGTGATTTCAATGAAGAGTTTAAGAGATTTTATAATAATATTCCTGGTGCAGTATATAAATATATAGTTCAGAAGAAAGGAACATCTTACTTTGAATATGTAAGTGAAGGAATAGAGAAAGTTTTTGGAATAGAAGCAAAAGAATTAATGAAAGATTCTTCTTTAATCTTTAATCGTGTTCATCCTGATGATAGGGAAAGAATTACAAAATCTTTTGTAAAGTGTATGGAAGAACTAAGTGTCTGGAAAGATGAATATAGAGTAATGATATCTGAAAATAACACAATCTGGGTTGAAGGTCATTCTACTCCTATAAAAGCTAATGATGGGAGTATTATTTGGTATGGTTATGTTAGGGATATCACAGCAGAAAAAGAAACCTTATTACAATTAAGGAAATTGAATACTGCAGTTGAGCAAAGTTCAGCCACTGTAGTAATAACAGATCTTAAAGGTAATATTGAATATGTTAATAAAAAATTTGAAGAGACTACAGGTTACACTATAGAAGAAGTTAAAGGGCAACATACAAGAATTTTAAAATCCGGAGAAAAAAATCCCGAAGAATATAAAGAATTATGGGAAACGATTTCAAGTGGAAAGTCATGGAAAGGGGAATTTCATAATAAAAGAAAAAACGGAGAATTTTATTGGGAAAAAGCTATTATATCTCCAATTTTTAATGAAAAAAACGAAATCATTAACTTTTTAGCAATAAAAGATGATATAACACATCAAAAAGAAATTGAATTAGCATTACAAAAAAGTGAACAAAGGTATCGAAGAATATTTGAATCAATAAATGATATATTTTATCAAACAGATGAAAATAAAACTATTATAACTGTATCACCTTCTATTCAAAAAGTGCTAGGTTGGAATCCAGAGGAAATAATAGGTAAGAAGGTAGATGAATTTTATAAAAACAAAGAACAACAAGAAAAGCTGTTCAATGAATTGTATTCTACTGGGGCTGTAAATGATTTTGAAGTTATATTAAAAGATAAAAGTAATAATACTAAAATTTTATCTTTATCTGCTAAGGTGTTATATAATGATAAAAACAAATATATTGGTACTGTAGGAATTGTTCGTGATATTACTCAAAGAAAAGAAATTGAGGCTATGATTGCAAATCAAAATGCTTTTTTGAATAGTTTGTTAGATTCTATACCAGATATTGTTTTTTATAAAGATTTTAATAGTGTATATCTTGGTGGAAACAAAGCTTTTTTTGATTTTGTAGGAAAACCCAAAGAAGAAATTATTGGCAAAACAGATTTAGATATCTTTGAAATTGAGAAAGCTAAATCATTTATAGAAAGTGATAAAAAAATTATTTCTGAAAATTCTAAAATGACAATAAGCTTGTGGGTTGTAGATAGGAATGGAAATAAAGTATATTTGGAAACAATAAAAACGGCATATTATGATTCCAAAGGTAGAGCCCTTGGTATAATAGGTATTAGTAGAGATAGAACAGAAAGCAAAAAGTTTATTGAAGCGCTCGAGGAAAGTGAACAGTATCAAAAATCTTTACTAGAGCACCTATCTTCTGGTGTAATTATTATTGACCCGATAACAAAAGAAATTGAAAACTTAAATCCTGCTGCAGAAAAAATGATTGGAAGCTCCAGAGATGAGATACTTGGTAGAAAATGTTCTATGTTTATGTGTTCAAAAGATGAGATATGCCCTGTTGATAATTATGATAAAAATGTTGCACAATTTGAAACTACGATTCAAAGAAGTGATGGGAGATTGCTCCCAATTTATAAATCAGTTAGCCCCATAATAATTAAAGGTAAAAAAAAGTATATCGATAATTTTATTGATATTTCTGAAATAAAAAAGTTGCAAGAAGAACTAAGGCTAAATGAAGAAAAATATAGATTGCTTGCTGAAAACGTTTCTGATATAATTTGGGTTTATGATTATGAAGATAAAAAGTATTTGTACGTAAGTCCTTCAGTATATAAAATTAAAGGATTTTCACCTGAAGAATTTATGAATTTAAAACTCGAAGATAATATTAGCAAAGAGTGTTTTGAGCATGTGAGTAGAAAGAATCAAGAGAGATATGAGAGATTTATTTTGGATAAGAATCAAATTTCATACATTGATGAATTAGTACATATTAGAAAAGATGGATCAACTTTTGAAGCTGAAACAACCAGTTCGTTTTATTTGGATCCAGAAACTAAACATGTAAACTTAATAGGAGTAACAAGAGATATTTCTAGTAGAAAAGAAGCAGAAAGGAAATTGTTTAAAACGAATCAGGAGCTAAAAGAATTAAATGCTATGAAGGATAAACTTTTTTCAATTATTGCACATGATTTACGAAATCCTTTTAGTATAATTATTGGCTTCATAGATCTACTAAAGTATAATTTTGACAAATATTCTCCTGAAAAAAGAGAAGAAATTATTGATACCTTAAAGAATACAACACAAAGAGTATATACACTTTTAGAAAACCTTTTAGCCTGGTCAAAATCTCAAAGTAATAATTTAGTTCTAAATCCAGCATTATATTTGGCTGAGGATATAATTACTCAATTGCTTAATGAAGTAAGACCTAATAGTAGCAAAAAAAATATTAGAATTGAAACAAAATACAACTTGGGGCAAACAGTTTATGCTGATAAACAACTATTGTTAACCATTTTAAGAAATCTTACTACTAATGCTATTAAATTTACTCCAAAAGAAGGGAAAATTACAATTTCAATAAATGATGAAGAAAATTTTACAAAAATATCGGTTGAAGATACAGGTATAGGAATTCCAGAAGAAGAGATACCCAAAATATTTAGTATTGATAATAAATTTAAGAGGAAAGGTACTGAAGGAGAGCCCTCCAGTGGTTTAGGATTACTTCTTTGCAAGGAATTTATTGAGAAACATGGAGGGAAAATTTGGGTTGAAAGCAAAATTAATGAAGGAAGTAAATTTATTTTTACTTTACCTAAAGAAAATTAATTAAAAATTATTTTGTACATTAAAAAAGTAAATTTGAAAATAATTATATCTTGGTGGATTATACTAATATTTAATAAAAGGGAATGTGAAAATGATTGAAAAAATTAATTGGGGTATAATGGGTGCTGGCAGGATATCCCGCACGTTTGTTAATGATTTAAAATTTCTCTCAAATGCGAATGTGGTTGCGGTAGCATCAAAAGACAATCAAAAAGCAAAAGAATTTTCTTCTGATTTTAATATTAAATATTATTATGATAGCTACAAAGAAATGGTAAAGAATGATGAGATCGATGTTATATACATAGGTACTACTCATAACTATCATTATGAAAATATAATGTTATGTATAGAAAATAATAAAGCTGTTTTATGTGAAAAACCATTTACTGTAAATAGTAAAGAGGCATTGCAAGTTATTAGTAGAGCAAAGGAAAAAAATGTTTTTGTATTGGAAGCTATGTGGTCTAGATATACACCAGCATATAAAAAGATTAGAGAAATTATTGAATCTGGTTTGATTGGAGACATAAAATTTATGTATGCTGATTTTGGTTTTGAAGCCCCTGATGATCCTCAACATCGAGCTTTTAATCCTACTCTTGCTGGCGGTAGCCTTTTAGATGTTGGAATATATCCAATATCTTTTGCCTATTGGATTTATAAAAAGAATCCCATTATTATAGAGACATTAGCTAATATTGGTAAAACAGGTGTGGATGAAGATGCAGGTATTATATTTAAATATGATGATGGGGCAATGGCTATGCTTTCCTCTTCAGTTAGGGTGCATACACAAAAAGAGGCTATTGTAATTGGCAAAAAGGGCTCTATTAGAATACACTCACCATTTTTTCACTCAAGGAGAATGAGTATAAATATTGGTGATACTATTACTGATTATTATTTTGATTACCCCGGACTTGGTTATCATTTTGAAGCTGAACATGTAATGCAATGTTTAAGAGAAGGGAAAAAAGAGAGTGAGATATTAACTCTTAACGAAACATTGGAGATAATGAAAACTTTAGATGTTATTCGTAATAAATGGGGGATGAAATATCCTTTTGAATAATAAAAATTAATTTTTCGGACTAATTATTAATTTTTTAAAAGAAGAATTTTTAATTATTGATGGATTAATTGAAATTGGTATAAGTTTATTCTCTAAAAGTATTTTAACTTGATTTGAATAAAAAGGGCTCAAAGGTTGACCGGAAATGCCCGTTGATATTACCAAATAGGTGTTTTGAGGATATGACATATCACAAATATATTTAGCTGCTAAACTAATCTCTTGATAGAATTGTGAGTTGTTATAAATTTTATCATAATTTATTATTAAGCTTTTACCATTCAAATTAAAAGGGCCAATATTAAATATTGGTTGAAGCTCTTTGATTTCGCCAAAATAGTGATTATAATAAATTTTGTGTAATTCACCCCAAATCCAATTTTTAGGTTCAGAACCAAACAAATTTTTTAAGTATTGAATAGCATCTTTTAGGCTAGTTACATAAATTTCTTCCATTGTTTCCACTTTTTGAGTAGTATTAATATTATCAAACCATATATTGTTTTTTTTGGTAATATTCAAGAGGGTGTTTTCAATATTTGTAGTTGGATTTTTAGTATATTCAAGTGATAATTCAGGACCCAGTTCATCTTCTAAAGTATTTTTATATAAATAAAAAATAAAAGTATTGTAAAGGGTAGCTGAAATAGAAGATTTATCCATTGTGCAATCCCAATTCTTAAAATAAGTGTAAATCTGATTAAAGTATTCAACGTTTAAGTTTTTCTCTAAAATGTTCATTATATAGTGTAATATTAATTTAGCTGTGGGGGAATATATATCATTTTGAATATTTTGAATATCTTCAAAAGATAATTCATTTTTTTGTTCAATAAGTGACTTTAATCTTTCTGATGAGTAGAATTGATTTGAAACATATTGCGAGAAATCTGTTTTTGTTGATAATAAATATCCATTAGGTGGATTTATTGTTATTGGTGAATTAGATAAATCATTAATAGTTGAAATTGGAACATTGCTTGAGCCTTCGAGTGTAATATCACTTAAAGAGCTTTTTTGATAAATAAATCCAGTAGTTTTTACTCCGATATTGTTCTTATCGCATAAGCAAAAATTCAGTGCTGGTACTTTAACATGTTTTAAAGCATCTTCTTGTTCAATTATTGTTTTTGAATTTAATAAAAGATAAAACCCTAGCAAATCGTCGCTTACTTCATTCCCAACCCATTTGAATGAAATATGTTCACCTTTTAAAGGAGTAGATTCCATATCATGTTTGTTTTTATTTTTATATTCTATGCTGATTTTTGGTTCTTCAAAATTTGAGATTATTGGTCCTTCAGCAGTTTCAAAAATTGAAAAATCAACTGATGAATAATCATTTAAATAAATTTTTTCGGTATTAATTTTTAGATTTAACCAATTATTATCATGTTTATATTTATTTAAGCCTATAGAATCAATTTGTTCAATTATAAAATTGCAATTATCATTATATAAATTAGAAATGCTCCAAGATGAAAAACCGTTATTCCCAACTAAAATTGCTGGTATTCCGGGTATTCCCAATCCCGAAACATCAAATTTATTCGAGTGTAAAGATATTTCATACCATATTGAAGGTGTTGTAGATAGTGAATATAAATTTGAAGCTAAGATTGGTGATCGATTCTTTGATTTAAAGTTACTAACTACAAATGAATAATTTTCATAGTTAGAATAAAAACCAGTATAATGACAGATATCTTGATAAATATTGAAAAGTTTGTAAAAAAAATCCTTATTGTGTATCGTAATAAAATTCTGGTAATTTGTATTTAGTAATTCGTTAGAACGTTGAACGCCTACTTTTTCAATTACATTATGTTCAATAATTTTATTTATAAAAGAAGAATGCATTAATAATGAAAATAATCTTAAAATTATAATGCTATGCTCAGGTTTCCATTGTTCGGGTTCGTATTTCAGGAAGTCAAATTCGAGTGGTAGTTTTTTTTGATTTCTTTTTATAAATGCATTTATACCATCAGAATAAGCTTGTAAAATATTTCTTGATTGAGGAGATAAACTGTTGACTATTTTATTTGCTGTTCTATTAATGCCAATTGCCTTTATTAAAGCATCAATCTCTATTGTTTTCATCCCAAAGACTTCACTTAATCTACCTTCGCCGGTTCTTCTTAAAATATCCATTTGCCAAAGTCTATCTTGAGCTGAAACATAACCATAAGAAAAAAATAAATCATATTCATTATCAGCAATTATTTGTGGAATTCCATAATCATTTCTGTAAATGGTAATCTCACTTTTTACACCCTCAAGAGCAATACTTCCTTCATTCTGAGGTAATGATTTCATTAATAATTTATACAAGAAAAAAAGAGAAATAACTATAATTACTATTATACTAAAAAAAGAACCGATTAAAATAATTTTATTTTTATTCATAAAATCTTCATAGAATTTTATGCAATTTAATAAAATATTATATGCTAATCAATATGATAATTTACAAAAATTAGTTAATTCAATAATATACTCATTTACTTTTATTCATTATAAGTAATTTGTTATAAACATTATTCAATAATATGAATATATGTCATAATAAATATGAAAATATGGCTTATATGACTATATTTCTTATTTTATAAGAATTATTGTCATTGTATTAAAACAGCATTTTAAAATATAAATTATTATATATCAATATTTTATATATTTGGCATAATCTTTGAAGTATATAGAGTGAAAATGAAATAAATAATATACTAAAAGGAGGTGTTGAGCCATGTTAGTTAGATTAAATAATCCATTCAAAACATTCGAAAGCTTTTTCAATACCAGAGATAGTATCGATAGACTTTTCGATTCGTTTTTCAATGATTCTACCCGTTATGTCAATAATAGTAGAATCCTGAGAACTTCAATTGCAGATCAAAAAGATAGTTACTTAATGTATGTAGAGGTTCCAGGTTGTTCTAAAGAGAATATAAAATTATCTGTTAAAAATGATGTTGTTACAATATCTGCAAAGAGGGAACCAGAAAAGATTGATGAAAAAACTAACGTTATACGTAATGAAAGATTATTTGGTGAATTCGAAAGAAGTTTTCAATTGCCATCAGAAGTGAAGGTAGATAAAGTTGAAGCTGAATTTAAAGATGGTTTATTGAAAGTTGTGTTACCTAAAGAAGATAAAGCATTACCAAAAGAAATAACAATTAAATAAGGAAGGAGGTGTTGGGTTATGAAAAAGGAAGATAACAAAATCCAACGATACGATACTGAGGAAGTATTAGCTCAAAAAAATTATAGATTAGCTGTGCCTTTTGCAGATATATTTGCATCAGAAAACGGATACAGAATAGATGTAGATATGCCAGGAGTATCCAAAGATAAATTCAGTGTAAAAGTTGATCATGATGAACTTTTGGTAAAAGGCGAAATAGATAAAACCATCGAAAAAGAGTATTACTTCAATGAGATGAATTATTCTGGTTTTGAAAGGACTTTTGTTCTTCCCGCTGATGTCGATATTGATAAAATTGAAGCATCTTACAATAATGGGGTTCTTTCAATAACCTTGAACAAGAAAGAAGAGTATAAACCTAAATTAATTGAAATTAAATGACTTTCTTTTTAAATAAATTAATTTTAAATTAATAAATTTTAAAAGGAGGGATTGAGCTATGTTACTGGCAAAGTATAAAAATCCGCTTGATCTTCAAAGAAGATTCAAAGATGAATTTGATAAATTCTTTGAAACTTTCTTTAGAGATTCTGAATTACTTCCAGGTTCCTTATATGCTCTTTCACCCAAAGCTGATGTAGAAGAAACAGATACTGAATATAAAGTATATGTAGAAATTCCTGGTGTTGATAAAAAGGATATTAAGATTCATCTGGAAAATAATGCTCTAGTGATTAAAGGTGAGAAAAAACAATCTAAGGAAGTAAAAGAAGATAATTACTTATGCTGTGAACGTAGTTATGGTTCATTCCAGAGAACCTTTGAGTTTCCAGGAAATGTAAAATCAGATAAAGTTGAAGCTGAATATAAAGATGGTGTACTAACTGTAGTAGTTCCAAAAGCTGAAGAATCAAAGAGAAAAGAAATTGAGATTAAAGTGAAATAAAAATGTTCATGCTATAGAGCGGGATAAACACCCGCTCTATATTTTTTTTAAAAGGAGTAAATATGCCTATTTACGAGTATCATTGTGATAATTGTAACTACGATTTTGAATTGTTGCAAAGTGTAAAAGAAAGTCATTCTGCTATTTGTCCTATCTGTAATAAAACTGCAAATAAAAAAATATCTTTACCTGGTGGTTTAGTATTTAAAGGTTCAGGTTTTTATATTACAGACTATAGCAAATCTAATGGTAATGGTGGTTCACATTCTTCTATTACAGATAATAATAATGGTAAAAAGAATAAAACATCAGGGAATGGTTCTGATAATGGTAATGGTAAGAAATCAAGTGAAAAACAATCAAAAATAGAAACAACATCAAAATAATTTTTAATGCTTTTAATAAGCCATACCTCTATGGGAATTTTAATTGCTTCCTGTTCGGCAAATCCTTTTACAGGAAGCATTATGGCTTTTTTTAGTCATTATTTATTAGATATTATTCCTCATGAACCACAAGAAGAGCTTTTTTTTGTACCACCTAAAAATGAGGGCTGGTCTGAAGAAATTAAAACAAAGCTTAAAAAAAGACAAAAATCTTCAATTTTTGATTTTATATTTTCAATTCTACTAATTTTATCCTACCTTTTAATAACACGTGAGAATGAATTGTTTAAAATTATTCCTTTATTTTTGATAATATTTTTTAGTGTTTTACCAGATATCCTAACTATATTATATTTGCGGTATCCATTTAAATTATTAAAAGAACATTATAAGTTTCATTATATTATTCATAACATTATTCCAATCAAAATGTCATATTTTTTTGCTACCACATATCAGGTAGTTTTTTCTTTATTACTTTTATGGTTAGCAGTAATTTAATATGAGCAAGATTAGAAGTTTTGAGGAAAATGTAACAAAATTATTGAATTTATCTGAAAATTCGAATAATTATTTTTTGTTAAAAAAAACTTTAGATTTTGTAGTAATTGTTCATTATAACCATTTACTATTCAATGGAGATAGTTTAATTGACCATTCAATTTCTGTTTCTTCTATTTTATTAAACGAAGTAAAAATTTTCGATATTGATATAATATGTGCAGCATTATTGCATGATGTTTTTGAAAAAAGCGATATTAATAAAGATTATTTCAAAGAAATCTTTGGTGAAAAAATTTTTTTTATGGTAGATATATTAACAAAACATCATTATTTAGGTATAAATGAAAGAGAAAGAACTATTAATTATGTAAAAAGAATAAAAGAGGCAGGTATTGAATGTAGTATAATAAAATTAGCGGATAGATTGGATAAATTGAGAAGACTTGTAAAAACAAATAATGGGAAAACAGATAATTATATTAGTGATACAGCTCAAATATATTCAATTTTAGCTAATAATTCTAACGATATGAGAGTGATAATGCTATGGAAAATGATTAATGATGTGATAAATAAAATTAATTAAATTTAAAAATTTTATTGACAATAGAATTAAAATTATTTAAATTTACATAAATCAATTTATTGTTTTTGTTCTTTAATAATTTTTTAAATTTAACCTTGGAGGTAAAATGGCTAAACCAATGTCAAAAGCTGCTATAATAAGTTATTTAGCTGAAAAACTTGATCTACAAAAAAAAGTAGTGAATAGTTTTTTGGAGGAGTTTACCAAATTAGCTTATAAAGAAGCTAAAAATTCATTTACAATACCAGGAATTGGTAAACTTGTTTTAGTAAAGAGAAAAGCAAGAAAAGGAAGAAATCCTGCCACTGGTGAAGTTATAAATATTCCTGCAAAAACAGTTGTTAAATTCAAAGTTTTAAAAGCATGCAAAGATGCTGTTTTACCAAAAAAATAATTTTTTTGGTGATATTTATAAATATATTTAAAAAGCCGACAATTATGTTGGCTTTTTTATTTATCTTGATAATCAAAATAAAAAATGTGATTTTTTATTTTATTTGAAATAATATGAAAGATGAAATCTACATCAAAGAATGTATAGAATTAGCCCAAAAGGGTATTGGCAAGGTCTCACCTAACCCTCTAGTAGGCTGTGTGATTGTAAAAGATGGCAAAATTATTTCTAGAGGTTATCACTCAGAGTTTGGTAAGGATCATGCAGAAGTAAATGCTATAAAGAATGCTAAGGGTGTTGACTTAACCGGGGCAACTGTATATGTAAATTTAGAGCCTTGTTCAATATATTCTAAAACTCCACCTTGCTGTGATTTATTGATTGAAAAAAAAGTTAGTAGAGTGGTGTGTGGTACAAAAGATTATAATCCTTTAATTAATGGCAATGGTATAAAAAAACTTAGAAAAGCTGGTATAGATGTAAAAGTAGGAGTATTAAAGGATGAGTGCTTAAGATTAAATGAAAAATTCTTTAAATATGTAAAAACAAAAATGCCTTATGTAACCTTGAAAATTGCTCAAACACTTGATGGGAAAATTTCTTCTGGATATTACGATAAAAATAAAATATCTTCTTTGGAATCACAAAAATATGTTCATAGATTAAGATTAGAGAATGATGCTATTTTGGTAGGGAGTGGAACAATAAAGAAAGATAATCCATATTTAACTTTAAGACATGTAAAAGGTCGCCAACCATATAGAGTTATACTTAATTCTAATTTTGATATAAGTTTGAAGTCAAATGTTTTAAATGATGATTTTGTAGATAAAACTATTTTAATCGTTTCTAACAATTCGTATAAAAATAAAATTAAGATGATTGATAAATTAATAAATAAAGGAGTGAGGGTTTATCCTTTAAAATTAATGAGAAATGATTTATTTGATTTATACGAAGTTCTTGAATTGCTTGCAAAGATTGAGATTTCTTCAGTTTTAGTAGAAGGGGGGAGTAAAATATTTACGCAGTTTGTTTTACAGAAATGTTTTGATGAAATTAACATGTTTATATCTCCAAAAATATATGGTAAGGGTATTTTTTCGATTGATCCCGAAATAAATAAGTTTATAAATTTACAATTTAAGAAATACAATTATAAGTTAATTGGGGACGAAATACTTTTTAATGGAAAGATTTAATAAAAAATATTTTATTTTATTTAGCATTAGTTTAATTGTAATTAATTTTATACATTTTTCATGTTCAATTTTTGAGAAAGAGATGGAGAATAAATACTTAAATACAAAAGAAGAAGTGCAAAAACTATTATCCTCTTCAAGTGGTACATACTCTGTTGCTTTCAAAGACTTACAAAATGGTGAAGTGATTTTAATTAATGAACAAATTTACTTTCATGCTGCAAGCACAATGAAAACCCCGGTAATGATAGAGGTTTTTAAACAAGCTCAATTTGGGAAATTTAATTTAAGTGATTCTGTTGAGGTAAAAAACGATTTTAAAAGCATCGTAGATGGTTCAAGTTTTAGTATAGATAAAAATGATGATAGTGAAAAAGATTTATATAATTTGATTGGAAGAAAAACTACATTTTATGATTTAATTACAAGAATGATAACTATTAGCAGTAACCTTGCTACTAATATATTAATAGAAATTGTAGGTCCAGATAATGTTACTGAAAGTATGAGGCAATTGGGTGCAAATATGATAAAGGTGTTAAGAGGGGTTGAGGATAGCAAGGCGTATAATAAAGGTTTGAATAATATTACTACTGCATTTGATTTGATGATTATATATGATAAAATTGCAAAAGGTGAAATACTTTCTGAAGAAAATCATAAAAAGATGATAGACATCTTATTAAATCAAAAATTTAATGATATAATACCCGCAAAGTTACCAAAAGGTATAAAGGTGGCTCATAAAACAGGTTCAATAACAAATGTAGAACATGATTCTGGTATAGTATTTTTACCAGATGGAAGAAAATATGTTTTAGTTTTGCTTTCAAAAGATTTACCAAACAATAATTATGGTAAAGAGGTGCTTTCAAAAGTATCAAATATAATTTATGAAAATTTATATAAAAATTAAAAAGTAAAATTATGTTTACAGGAATAATAGAAGAAATTGGGGTTGTTAAATCAATAAAAAATATTGGTGGTGGTAAAAGAATAGCTATTCAATGTACTGAGATATTAAAAGATTCAAAGGTTGATGACAGTATAAGTGTAAATGGTATATGCCAAACTATCGTAAAGATTGATAGTAACTGCTTTGAATTTGATTCAGTTGAAGAAACATTAAAGAAAACAACAATAAAATATTGGTCAGAAAATTATAAAGTAAACCTGGAAAGGGCACTTAAACTTTCAGATAGATTAGGTGGGCATTTAGTTTTAGGGCACGTTGATACTATCGGAAGAATAAGCCATATAAAAGATTTAGCTTCTTCGAAATTATTCGAGATATCATATCCATCAGAATACAACAAATACGTTATTCCAAAAGGTTCAATAACCATTAATGGTATAAGTCTAACAATAGCAGAGTCTAATGAAAGTGCTTTTGTCGTTTCAATTATACCGCATACTATTAGTAAAACCACATTAAAAGATATAAAAATAGGTGATTTTGTAAACTTAGAGTTTGACATTATAGGTAAATACATAGAAAAATTATTGCAAAGAAATTCTTCACCAAATTTAACATTAGATAAGCTTGAAGAAATGGGTTTTTGATTATAAACCTAAATTGATCCACAAGGATTATCTTAAAATTTATATTTTATCATTAATAACAAAAAGTAATTTATGGTAAAATGTTCTAACTTTACATTTTCCCTGTGAATATTTAAAAATTATCAGAAGTAGCTCTAATACCAAATTTTTATTTAACCTATAATAGTCTTTGAATTTAAACAAATCACTTAATATTAATCATTTTTAGTAAAATGATTATCATTGAAACTTTATTTATATTTCGGCATATTTTTATGAAATAGTGAGGTGATAATGATAAATGTTACATTAATACCAGGTGATGGAATTGGACCAGATATTACTTTAGCAGCACAAAAAGTAATAGAAGCTGCTGGTGTAAAAATTAATTGGGAAGTGGTTGAAGCAGGTTTAACCGCAATTGAGAAATATAAAGATCCATTACCAGATTTTGTATTGGATTCTATTCAAAGGAATTGTGTAGCCTTAAAGGGCCCTTTAACAACTCCTGTTGGTCATGGTTTTAGGAGTGTTAATGTTGCTTTAAGGCAAGAGTTTGATCTATATGCGAATGTTCGACCAGTAAAGTCTATTCCAGGGGTTAAAACTAATTATAATAATATTGATCTTGTTGTAATAAGAGAAAATACAGAAGGTTTTTACTCTGGATTGGAACATTACATTGATCCAAAGAAAAAAATTGCTGAAAGTATAGGAATTGTAACAAGAACTGGTTCAGAGAGGATAGTTAGATACGCTTTCAATTATGCAAAAGAGAATAATAGGAAATTAGTTACTGCTGTTCATAAAGCCAATATTCTAAAGTATACAGGTGGTTTATTTTTAAATGTTGCAAAGGAAGTTGCTTCTGAATTCCCTGAAATTAACTTCAATGATAAAATCATTGATGCTACAGCAATGCAGCTGGTAACTGACCCAACAAAATTTGATGTTATTGTAACAACGAATTTATTTGGGGATATAATTTCAGATTTAACAGCAGGGTTAGTTGGTGGTTTAGGTTTTGCCCCCGGTGGTAATTTGGGATATGATGTTGCAATTTTCGAGGCTGTTCATGGGTCTGCACCTGATATTGCAGGTAAAGATTTAGCAAATCCTACCGCAATAATTTTTGCAGCAGTGATGATGTTACGGCATTTAAAACTATTTGAGCCTGCTGAAAGGATAGAAAAAGCTATAATGAAAATTATTAGTGAAGGTAAATATGTAACTAAAGATATAAATCCGGAAAGATATGTAGGAACTCGTGAGTATACAGATAGATTATGTGAACTATTGTAATTTTTGTAACAATTCATAAGATTTTGAGTTATTTTACTAACTTAAGATATAATATATCTAATCTCTATTAAATAAATTAGTATTTTTATAAACTTGAATCTCTATTTTGAAATTTTCGTATATATATATAAATTAATATCAATATTTTGATTTATGAAGTGATTATTCTGGAGGAATAATGAGAAATTATAAAAGTCTTTGGACAATTGGTTTTGGAATTTTTTTTGTTTTGATTGGTACTTTGATATTACTCGATAATCTTGATATTTTGTACTTTCGAACAGTATGGAGTTTTTTCTGGCCACTTTTACTTATTATTATAGGCTTAATAATGGTATTTAAAAAAAGTAGGACTGAGATTATTTCTGAGGAAGAGACTAATACTGAAATCAATGAGAATACAGAGGAGGATACTTATTCAAATAGATATCAAAGAACGACTGTGATAAATGAAAACCAACAAACTCATTACTTTGGGAATGTTAATTATTCTTCTCAGGATAAAAATTTTTCTGGTTTAAATTTGAGTAATATTTTTGGTGATATTCTTGTTGATATTTCTAACATAGATTTTGATTCAGGAGAAAAATTTGTTAATGTTAATGGAATATTCGGTTCTATAAAAATTTTATTACCTAAAAACATACCTGTAAAGTTTATTGGTAGCACTCTTATTGGTTCTGTAAAGTTTTTAGATAAAGATAAAGATGGATTGCTAGTAAGCTTAAATTCTGAAACTTTAGATTTTGAAGAAGCAGCTAAAAAAATTATAATAAGAGCATCTATTGTGTTTGGTGATATTGTTTCTGAATAAACCTGATGGTAATTGGAAAAATACAAATAGAAAAAGGTGTTTTGCTTGCTCCAATGGATGAAGTAACTGATTCTTCATTTCGAAGAATTTGTAAAAGATTTGGAGCAGATATTGTCTATTCAGAATTTGTCAGTTCTGAAGGATTGATTAGAGATGCAAGAAAAAGTATAAAAAAGATACTTTTTCTTGAAGAGGAAAGACCTATTGGTATTCAAATAGTTGGTAATAATATTGAATCAATGCTTAATGCTGCAAGAATAGCAGAAAGTTATAACCCAGATTTTATTGATATTAACTGTGGATGCCCAGTAAAAAAGGTGGCAGGTAAAGGTAGTGGAGCTGGACTATTAAAAGATTTACCTAACTTGCGAAAAATAATTGATGCCATTGTAAAGAATGTTGCTATACCTGTTACAATTAAAACAAGATTGGGTTGGGATTCTAGTAATATCAATATTATTGAAGTAGCAAAGATGTCAGAAGATTTAGGAGTGCAGGCGATTTCTGTTCATTGTCGTACTGGTGTTCAAGGATATAAAGGAAACGCAGATTGGAGTTGGATACCAAGGATAAAATCAGCAGTAAAAATACCTGTAATAGCTAATGGAGATATTCTTTCACCTCTTGATGTTGAATATCTGTTTAATAATACAGGTTGTGATGCTGTAATGTTAGGCAGAGTTACAATTGGTAATCCATGGATATTCAAAAAAGTAAAACACTATCTAAAAACCGGGGAAATATTACCAGAAGTAGATATTTTTGAAAGAATAAAGATTTGTATTGAACATTTGAAGTTATCTGTTGAATCTAAAGGGGAACGAGGAGGTGTTATAGAGTTCAGAAAGTTTTATGCCGGTTATTTAAGAGATCAAAAACATATTGCCAAAATAAGAAACGAGTTGATGAAATACACAGAATTAAATCCAATTCTTGAAATATTAGAAAATTATGTTCAAGCATTGAAAAAAGATTATGAGTTGCGATAATTTCATAAAATGATATTTACAAATTTTTAGATATTATGTTGAAAAAAATAAAATCACCTCATCAAATCCTTCTTGTTCTTACTCTCATTCATTTTATAAATTATGTAGATAGACAGGTAGTATTTCCTTTATTTGTTTTTCTTAAACCTGAGTTTAATTTATCTGATTTTGAATTGGGTCTATTAGGTTCAGCTTTTATTATAGTGTATTCATTTGCTTCGATTCCTCTAGGTATATTAGCAGACAAAGTTAAAAGAAATAAGATTATTGGTTTTGGAGTTTTATTATGGAGTGTTGTGACTTTTCTTACGGGTTTTGTTAAGAATTACATACAACTTTTTCTTACAAGAGCTTTGGTAGCAATTGGAGAAAGTTCTTATGCACCTGCTGCTACTTCAATTTTAGGAGATGTTTTTCCAGAATCTCATCGTTCACGTATAATGGGAATTTATAATATTGGTCTCTACCTTGGTGGAGCAGTTGGAATGATATTTGCTGGAATTATTGGAGAAAAATTTGGTTGGAGATCTGCTTTTCTTATTGTGGGTATTCCTGGTATAATTCTTTCGTATTTTGCATTTAATATTTATGAACCTGAAAGAATAGTTTCTAATCATAAACCAATAATTTTTGAAATTAAAGAATTATTTAGAATACCGACTTATATTTTTATTTTAATTGGAGCTACTTTTATTGCTTTTTCATCCGGGTCAATTTTAAGTTGGATTACAGTGTACACTATCAGGTTTCAATCTTTTCAGTTAAAAGAGGCTTCATTAATAGTTGGATTTCTAGCGATAATTAGTGGTGTATTGGGAGTGATATCAGGTGGTGTAGTGAGTGATATTTTAAAAAATAGGTATAATAAAACAAGAGCTCTCATAATAGGTTTTTCATTACTTTTATCTGTGCCATTTTTTTTGTTTGCTTTGTCAGCAAAAAGTAAGATAGACTTTTTAATTGGATTATTTATTACTTCTTTTTTTATGAGTTGGTATTTTGGTCCTTTAATAGCTTTAATTCAGGAAGTAGTTTCTTCAAATGTTAAAGCTACTGCAATAGCTTTTTATTTCTTTTTTATTCATATTTTTGGAGATGCTTTTGCACCATCAATTATTGGTTTTTTTTCAGATTTATATAGTCTAAGATTAGCGATGTATTTACCTGTAATAACAAATTTATTAAGTGGAATAATATTTTTATATACAATTAAAAAAGAAAATCAATATTATCAAAAATAAAAATATTTGATAATCAGATAAAATTATAATATAAATTTTTAAAATATTTATTTTTTGTATAAATTAAGAAATAATATATATATAAATTTTACAAAAATTTATATGTTTTTTCTTCTAATTTCATAACCTATAGATTAACATAATATATAATTTTTATATATTTTTATTTTCGGGGCAGAAAATAGAAGTAATTTTTTAAAAGTGAAGAATTTTTTTAAAAATCAAAAAAAATATATTGACTTTTTCATAAAAAATGATATATTTGTAGTTCTATTAAGTGCTGGCGTAGCTCAGTTGGTAGAGCAGCTGACTTGTAATCAGCAGGTCAGGAGTTCAAGTCTCCTCGCCAGCTCAGGTTCTTTAAATAAAAAAAGAAATGGGTGGACGCCGGAGTTGGAGAGCCGGGGCGGACTGTAAATCCGTTGGCGAACGCCTTTGGGGGTTCGAATCCCTCGCCACCCACAAAATTCTCCTGCGGGAGTAACTCAGTTGGCTAGAGTCACAGCCTTCCAAGCTGTTGGTCGCGGGTTCGAGTCCCGTCTCCCGCTCAGACCATATGCTCATGTAGCTCAGTTGGTAGAGCACGTCATTGGTAATGACGAGGTCACGGGTTCAAATCCCGTCGTGAGCTCTTTATTAAAAATTGGAGTGTAAAAAAAAGTGAGAGATATTATAACATTAGAATGTACTGTATGTAAGAGAAGAAATTACACCACCACAAAGAATAAGAAAAAACAAACCGGAAGAGTAGAATATAAAAAGTATTGTCCCTGGTGTAATAAAAGAACCTCTCATAAAGAGACTAAGTAAATCTTACGAGTGTAGCTCAATTGGCAGAGCAGCGGTCTCCAAAACCGCAGGTTGGGGGTTCGAGTCCCTCCACTCGTGTTAAAATAGTAGATGGAATCAAAATATGAAAAAGAAAATAATCGATTTTTTCTCTGATATTGTAAAAGAAATGAAAAAGGTTACCTGGCCAAAAAAAGAAGAGCTCAGGGAATCTACTATTATAGTTATAGTTTCATGTTTGGTAATTTCAGTTTTTATTTATGTAGTTGACCAGATAATAGGTCAAATTGTAAAAATTTTGTTATAGGTTGAATGGAAAGCAAAGCTAAAAACTGGTACGTGGTTAAAACCTATTCCGGGCATGAGAATAAAGTTAAATCTTATATTGAAAACGAATCTCGTTTACAGGGGTTATCGGATAAAGTTACTCAGGTTTTAATTCCATCTGAAAAAGTTTTTGAAGTAAAGAATGGAAAGAAAAGGACAAAAACCAGAAGCTTTTTCCCGGGATACGTATTGGTTGAAGCTGAATTAGATAAAGATGTAAAGCATTTAATACTTAATACCCCTTCGGTATTATGTTTTGTTGGTCCAAAGAATGAACCAACACCTTTACATCCAGATGAAGTTACTCGTATATTGGGTAAGATGGATGAAAAGAGGAATGTAGAACTTTCAGCTGTTCCTTATCATATTGGCGATCCTGTAAAAGTTATTAGTGGTCCATTTAATAACTTTAATGGTGTTATACAGGAAGTACACGAAGAAAAGATGAAAGTAAAAGTTATGGTTAGTATTTTTGGAAGAAAGACTCCGGTAGAGTTAGATTTTAGTCAAGTTGAATTAGAAAGTTAAAATTAGAAACATAGAATAGAAGGTATTTAGTATGGCAAAGAAGATAACGGGATATGTAAAACTTCAGATACCTGCAGGACAGGCAACCCCTGCACCACCAGTTGGTCCGGCTCTTGGTCAGAAGGGTATAAATATTATGGAGTTCTGTAAGCAGTTTAATGCAAGAACTCAGGGGCAGCAGGGATTAATTATACCGGTTGTTATTACAGTATTTAATGATAAATCATTTTCCTTTATTACAAAAACACCTCCTGCTTCAGTTCTAATTATGAAAGAATTAAAATTAGAAAAAGGATCTGCTGAACCAAATAGAATAAAAGTTGGTAAAATAACTAAAGAGCAGATTAGAAAGATTGCTGAAGCAAAGATGAAAGATTTAAATGCATCATCAATTGAAAGTGCTATGAGTATGATAGCCGGTACTGCTCGCAGTATGGGAGTATTAGTTGAAGGATAATTATTAATAAAAAATAAAGAATAAAGTTATGCGAAAGAGAAGCAAAAGATATAATGAAATGGTTAAAAAAATTGATCTGAAGAAAGAGTACTCTATTTCTGATGCAGTTAAAAATTTAAAAACTTTTGCTACTGCTAAGTTTGATGAAACTGTTGATATTGCAGTCAATCTTGGTGTTGACCCTAAGAAATCAGATCAAATGATAAGAGGTACAGTATCCTTGCCACATGGTATTGGAAAAACTGTAAGGGTGTTAGTTCTTTGCAAACCAATTAAAGAGCAAGAAGCAAAAGATGCTGGTGCAGATTATGTTGGTTTAGAGGAATATATTAAAAAGATACAAGAAGGTTGGACAGATATAGATGTAGTGATTGCAACACCTGATGTTATGGCAGAAGTAGGTAAGCTTGGTAAAATTTTAGGTACTAAAGGTCTTATGCCAAATCCAAAAAGTGGTACAGTAACTCAGGATGTTGGAAAAGCTGTTAAAGAAGTAAAAGCTGGAAGAATTGAGTTTAGAGTTGAAAAGGCTGGTATAGTACACGCTGGAATTGGTAAAATTAGCTTTGATGAAAATAAAATAACTGATAATATTAATGCTTTTCTAACAACATTATTAAAGATGAAACCAGCAACAGTTAAAGGTCAATACGTAAAAGCTATTACTGTTTCAACCACAATGGGTCTTGGAATAAGAATTAGTAAAAACGAATTACAAGCATTAATGAATAAATAAAATTGAATTACGCACTCATTTTAATATAAAGTAATTTCTGGTGGCTTCTACCCAGAAATTTTTATAAGAGGATAATATGAATAAAGAAGAAAAAGCTCAAGTTGTTCAGGAATTAGTCGAAAAAGTAAATAAAGCTAGCAGTATGGTTATTACTGATTTTGCTGGTTTAACGGTTGAGCTTTCAAATCAGCTTAGAAAAGAGTTTCGCAGTAGTAATATTGAATACAAAGTAGCAAAAAATACTCTTTTCAAAAGAGCTATCAGTGAAATCGAGAATTACGACAAAGTTGCAGAATATTTTAAGGGACAAACTGGAGTAGCATTTGGTTATGATGATCCAGTAGAATCTCTTAGAATTCTGAAAAAATTTGTCGATAAAAACAATAAACCTACTGTCAAAGCAATTTACTTTGAAAAAAATGTTTATCCTGGTGATAAACTTGAAGAATTATCTAAACTTCCTTCGAAGAAAGATCTATATGCATCTATCATTGGAAGTATTCAGGCACCAGTTGCCGGTGTTCCATCTGTAATTAATTCAGTTATTGGCGGTTTAATTAATGTGATTGAAGCCGTTGCAAAAAAGAATGAAGAAAAATAATTTAAAGTTAGGAGAAAAATAAATGTCTGCAATAGTAGAAGAATTAGTAGAAAAAATAGGTAATCTTACCTTATTAGAAGCTTCTGAATTAAAGAAAGCTCTAGAAGATAAATTTGGTGTAACAGCTGCAGCCCCAATGGTAATGGCTGGAGCAGCAATGCCTCAGGCTGGTGGAGCGGCTCCACAAGCTGAAGCTGAAAAAACAGAATTTGATGTTATTTTAACAGATTTCGGTTCACAAAAAATCAATGTAATTAAAGTTGTTAGAGCCGCAACAGGTCTTGGCTTAAAAGAAGCAAAAGATCTCGTTGAAGGTGTTCCAAAACCAGTAAAAGAAGGCTTACCAAAGGCTGAAGCTGAAAAGCTTAAAAAAGAACTCGAAGAAGCTGGTGCTAAAGCTGAAATTAAGTAATATATTTTACTAAATTTTTGAGGGGGCGTTTCGGGATGAAGGTAATTCATCCCGTCGTCTTTATTTTTTTTATTATAAGAAACTAATTTAATAATATTTAAAAGAATAAATAATGACCAAATACTTGGTCCTTATAAGTATATTCTTCAATTCGATTGCCCCAATATACTATTTTTTTACTTTTCCTTGTTGGTGTATCTTTGAAAGTGTTTTATTTAAAAATAAATTATGAGGTGCTGGTTTGAAAGGTCAATTTGATGTAGATATAAGTAAAAATGGTAATAGGAGGATTTCTTTTGCAAAGATACCGGTCACCATTGATTTTCCTGATTTATTAAGTGTTCAAAAGGAATCTTTTGAAGCTTTTCTTCAGGAAAAAGTTCCAGCTAATAAAAGAAAACCTAAAGGTTTGCAACAGGTTTTCCTCACTAATTTCCCAATTACTGATACTCGTGAAAATTTCAGATTAGAGTTTATTGAATATTACGTTGATAAACCAAAATATTCAATAATTGAGTGTCAGGAAAGGGGTTTGACTTATGCTGTGCCTTTGAAAGCTAAATTAAGATTATCCAGTAAAGCTGAAGAAGGTGAAGATTATATTGAAACTATTGAGCAGGATGTATATCTTGGTAATTTACCGTATATGACTGAAAGAGGTACATTCATAATCAATGGCGCAGAAAGAGTTATAGTAAGTCAGTTGCATAGATCCCCTGGAGTATTCTTTGGTGAGTCAATTCACCCAAATGGAACAAAAATGTATTCTGCAAGAATAATCCCATTTAGAGGTTCATGGGTTGAATTTGCAACAGATATAAATAATGTGATGTATGCTTATATCGATAGAAAAAAGAAATTCCCTGTTACAACCTTATTAAGAGCATTGGGTTATTCTTCTGATGATGATCTTTTGAAATTGTTCGATCTCGTAGAGGAAGTAAAATTAGATTCAATTGATCTTAAGAGCTTAATTGGAAGAAAAGTCTGTAGTGATATAGTTGATCTTAAAACCGGTGAAGTATTTATAAACAAGGATCAGGTTTTAAAAGAAGAAGATGTTAAGAAATTAAAAAAAGCTCAAGTAAAGAAAACTATTAAATTATTTAAACAGGAAGATACTGAATCTTCTATCATTGCTAATACAATTCAAAAAGATATTGCTAGTTCAGAAGCAGATGCACTTGAAGCCATTTATAAGCAATTACGTGCTGGTGATGCACCTGATCTTGATACTGCTAAAAATCTTATAGATAAATTATTCTTTAATCCAAAAAGATATGATTTAGGTGATGTTGGAAGATATAGAATTAATTCAAAATTAAACTTAAATATAGATCCTGAAGTTACTACTCTTACAAAAGAAGATATAATTGGAATTATCAAATACCTCATAAAATTACAAAGTGGACAAGCTCAAGTTGACGATATAGATCATTTAGGTAATCGTAGAGTTAGAACAGTAGGTGAGCAATTAGCTGCTCAATTTAATATTGGTCTTGCAAGAATGGCGAGAACCATAAAAGAGAGAATGAATTTACGTGATGTAGAGAATTTTACTCCTATGGAGCTTGTTAACGCAAGGACAATATCGAGTGTAATTAATGCATTTTTTGGTACAAATCAACTTTCTCAATTTATGGATCAAACTAACCCATTAGCCGAAATGACTCATAAGAGAAGGATGAGTGCTTTGGGTCCAGGTGGATTGTCAAGAGAAAGAGCTGGTTTTGAGGTACGTGACGTTCATTACTCTCATTATGGAAGATTATGCCCAATAGAGACTCCTGAAGGTCCAAATATTGGATTAATCTCCTCTTTGTGTATTCATGCAAGAGTAAATGAATTTGGTTTTATTGAAACACCTTATAGAAAAGTTAAAAACGGTAAAGTGACAGATGAAATTGAGTATTTAACAGCTGAAAAGGAAGATCCATTTAAAATTGCTCAAGCAAATACAAAAGTAGATAAAACTGGTAAAATAATAGATGAGAAAATAAAATGTAGGCTTGAGAGTGATTATCCATTAGCAAAAAGAGAAGAAATTGCTTATATGGATGTTGCTCCAAATCAAATAGTAAGTCCAGCTGCTGCACTTATACCATTCCTCGAACATGATGATGCTAATAGGGCTCTTATGGGCTCTAACATGCAACGTCAAGCTGTACCATTATTAAAACCCACTTCTCCTATAGTAGGTACAGGACTTGAGGAGGTAATTGCAAGAGATTCAAGAACATTGATTATTGCAGAAGAAGATGGAGTTGTTGAAGAAGTTGATGCTAATAGAATAGTAATGCTTTACAATTTGAGTGAGAAGAGTTCTGAAGCATTAAAATCATTTGAAGATAAGAAACGGGTAGAATACAAGTTAATGAAATTTTTCAGAACAAATCAAGATACCTGCATTAATCAAAGACCTATAGTAAAGAAAGGGCAAAAAGTTAAGAAAGGAGAAGTATTAGCTGATGGTTGTGCAACACAAAATGGTGAGTTAGCTCTTGGTCAAAATATGCTAGTAGCTTTTATGCCCTGGAATGGATACAATTTTGAGGATGCTATTATTGTAAGTGAAAGAGTTGTTGCAGAAGATAGATATACTTCGATACATATAGAGGAATTTGAATTACAGGTTAGAGATACAAAACGTGGTGAAGAAGAATTAACCAGAGAAATTCCAAATGTTAGTGAAGAAGCAACTAAAAATCTTGATGAAAATGGAATTATACGTGTTGGATCTGAAGTAAATGAAGGTGATATACTTATTGGAAAGATTACACCAAAGGGTGAAACAGAGCCAACTCCAGAAGAAAAATTGTTAAAAGCAATTTTTGGAGAAAAAGCAGGTGATGTAAAAGATGCTTCTTTAAAGGCACCTCCGGGAATGAAAGGTATAGTAATTGCTACCAAACTATTCACCAGAAAGAAAAAAGATGCTGAGTCTAAGAAAGAAGAAAAGAAAAAACTTGATGCTATAGATAAAAAAAGAAGAAAAGATCTAAAAGATTTACTTGATCTTCTATCAAAGAAATTGGATTTACTTCTTGCTGGAGAAAAATCTCTTGGAATAAGAAATAATGATGGTGAAATGGTATTCAGAAGAGATTTTACTTTCAAAGAAGATACCTTCCAAACAATTGAAAGTGATATTGAAAATCTGAATATTGAGAATGATTGGGTAGAGGATAAAAAGAAAAACAAGCTTATCAAAGAAATTTATGAAAATTACTTCAAAAAAAAGGAAGATATAGAAGAAGAATCTAAACGTGAGAAAAACAAAATTATTGTTGGAGATGAGTTACCTCCTGGTATAGTTCAATTAGCAAAAGTATATGTTGCTAAGAAGAGAAAACTCTCAATTGGTGATAAAATGTCTGGTAGGCATGGTAATAAAGGTGTTGTTTCAAAGATAGTACCAGTTGAAGACATGCCATTTTTACCTGACGGAACTCCTGTAGATTTTGTTTTGAACCCATTAGGTGTGCCTTCCCGTATGAACTTAGGCCAACTATTTGAGGTTGCCTTAGGTTGGGCTGGAGCAAAGTTAGGTGTTAAATATGCTACACCAATTTTTGATGGTGCAAGCTGGGAGGAAGTTCAGGAGGAATTGAAAAAAGCCGGTTTAAATGAGAACTCCAAAACAGTTTTGTATGATGGTAGAACAGGTGAAAAGTTTGATCAAGAAGTTACTGTAGGTAACCTATATTTGATGAAACTATCACACCTTGTTGATGATAAGATACACGCTCGTTCAATCGGTCCATATTCTTTAATAACTCAACAGCCATTAGGTGGTAAAGCTCAATTTGGTGGTCAGAGATTTGGAGAGATGGAAGTTTGGGCTCTCGAAGCATATGGTGCGGCAAATATACTTCAGGAAATATTAACTGTAAAAAGTGATGATGTTACTGGCCGTGCAAAAGTATATGAAGCTATTGTAAAAGGTGAAAATTTACCAGAAGCAAGTATACCAGAATCGTTTAATGTTTTAGTCAGAGAACTTATGGGATTAGGATTGGATGTAAAGATTGAATGATTGGAAAGCGTGTTTAATTCTTTAATTAATTTTGAAAAGGAGTATTTATGCCATATAACATACAAGACGCAGGTAAAAAGACTTTTAGTAAGATTATAATAAGTCTTGCTTCTTCAGATACGATAATTGGTCGTTCTCATGGAGAAGTTACGAAGCCTGAAACTATTAACTATAGATCTTTCAGGCCAGAAAAAGATGGTCTTTTCTGTGAAAAAATATTTGGTCCAGTAAAAGATTGGGAATGCCATTGTGGTAAGTATAAGAGAATTAGATACAAAGGCATTGTTTGTGATAGATGTGGTGTTGAGGTTACACAGAAAAGTGTTAGACGTGAGCGAATGGGTCATATTGCTCTTTCTGTACCTGTTGTTCATATCTGGTATTTTAGATCTCTTCCAAGTAAAATTGCTTACGTATTAGGAATAGGGACAAAAGATTTAGAGAAAATAATTTATTATGAATCCTATGTAGTTATACAACCTGGTCCTACTCCGTTAAAACCAAAGACACTTATTTCAGAAGAAGAATACTTCCAGATAAGGCAAGATCTTGGGGAGAAAAATGAATTACTCGATAATGATGATCCAAACAAGTTTATCGCTCAAATTGGTGGTGAAGCTATAAAGAATCTTTTAAAAAGAGTTGATATAGAAGCTCTTGCTCTTGAATTAAGAGAATCTCTAAAGGAAGAAACATCATTACAAAAGAAGACTGAGGCTCTTAAGAGATTAAAAGTAGTTGAAGCATTCAGAGAAAAAGAAGGATTGCCGGTTAACAAACCTGAATGGATGGTTTTAGATGTTATTCCTGTAATTCCTCCAGAGTTAAGACCTTTGGTACCACTCGAAGGGGGAAGATTTGCTACCAGTGATTTAAATGATCTTTACAGAAGAGTTATTATTAGAAATAATCGTCTAAAAAGATTAATAGATATCAAAGCACCTGAAGTAATATTAAGAAATGAAAAACGAATGCTTCAGGAAGCAGTTGATTCTTTATTTGATAATAGCAGAAGGTTGAATGCTGTAAGAAGTGATAATAATCGCGCTTTGAAATCACTTTCTGATATGTTGAAAGGTAAACAAGGTAGATTCAGACAAAATCTTTTAGGAAAACGCGTTGATTATTCTGGCCGTTCAGTTATTGTAGTTGGACCTGAATTAAAACTTCATGAATGCGGTATTCCTAAAGAAATGGCTCTTGAATTATTCAAACCTTTTGTAATAAGAAAATTGATTGAAAGAGGCATTGTAAAGACTGTAAAAAGTGCTAAAAAGATTGTTGAAAGAAGAAGCCCTGATGTATGGGATATTCTTGAGAAAATTATTGATGGGCATCCAGTTCTGTTAAATAGAGCACCTACGTTACATAGATTAGGTATTCAAGCATTTCAACCGGTATTGGTAGAAGGTAGAGCAATAAGATTGCACCCATTAGTTTGTACAGCATTCAATGCGGATTTTGATGGTGATCAAATGGCTGTTCACGTGCCACTATCTTATGATGCTCAGCTTGAAGCCTCAATATTAATGCTTTCAAGTCATAATATATTATCACCTCAAAATGGTAAACCTATTTGCGTTCCAAGTCAGGAAATAGTGTTAGGTTGCTATTATATTACAAAGGCTAGACCTGGTGATTCAGAAAAGCTAAAAATGTTTTCTTCTCCACAAGAAGTCATTATCGCTTATGATCACGGTGTAGTTGATTTGCATGAAAAAATAAAAGTAAGAATAAATAATGAAATTGTTAATACAACTACAGGAAGGGTAATTTTCAATCAAATTTTACCTGAAGGAATAGAATTTATAAATGAAGTATTAACAAAGAAAAAATTAATCCAGATTATTGCACGCGTATTTAGAAAAGTTGGTAATCTTAGGACAGCCGAATTTTTAGATAAGTTAAAAGATCTTGGTTTTTCTTATGCTACTAAAGGTGGTTTATCAGTAAGTATTGCCGATATAGAGATACCAAAAGAAAAAACTGAAATTATTGCTAAGGCACAAAAAGATGCTGATAAAGTTCAGGATCAATACCTTAATGGTTATCTAACTGCAGGTGAAAGATATAATAAAATTATTGATATCTGGACTTATGCTACAAATAGAGTATCAGATAGATTATTTGAATCTCTTTCTAAATCCAGAAACGGATTTAATTCATTGTATATGATGGTTGATTCCGGTGCTAGAGGTTCAAAAGAACAGGTAAGACAGTTAGCAGGTATGCGTGGTTTGATGGCTAAACCACAAAAGAGTTTAACAGGCCAAACTGGTGAACTCATTGAAAACCCAATCATTGCTAATTTCCGTGAAGGATTGTCAATTCTTGAATACTTTATTTCCACACACGGAGCAAGAAAAGGTTTGGCAGATACCGCATTAAAAACAGCAGATGCTGGTTACTTAACAAGAAGGTTAGTTGATGTTGCTCAGGATGCTATTATTTCAATGAAAGATTGTGGTACAATTCGTGGTGTTCTAACTGGTGCATTGAAAGAAGGTGAAGACGTTAAAGAGCCATTAGCAGAACGTATTCTTGGAAGAATTTCAGTTAATGATGTCTATGATCCATTAACTAATGAGCTTATTGTAAAAGCTGGTCAAATGATTGATGAAGATATTGCCACAAGAATAGCTGAAACATCTATAGAAGCTGTTGAAATAAGATCAGTACTAACCTGTGAAGCTAAACGTGGTATTTGCGCAATGTGTTATGGAAGAAATCTTACTACTCAAAAACTCGTTGATATAGGAGAAGCTGTTGGAATAATTGCTGCTCAGTCAATTGGTGAGCCAGGTACACAGTTAACTCTGAGAACATTCCATACTGGTGGAACAGCAAGCTTAATTGCTGCTCAATCACAGATTACGACTAGATTTGAAGGAAAGATAAAATACGAAGGTCTTAAACTAGTAAAACATGATAGTGGTGAAACAATAAGAACAGTAGTTATCGGAAGAAGTGGTGTAATAAATATTTTAGATTCTGATAATAGAGTTATCTTTAAATATGATGTTCCTTATGGTTCGAATCTGTTGGTTAAAGATGGTGATATGGTTAAAAAAGGTGATATTCTTTATGAGTGGGATCCTTACAATGCTATGATAATTTCTGAACATGGAGGAACAGTTGAGTATAAAGATCTTAAGGAAAATATCACCTATCGTGAAGCTGCAGACGAACAAACTGGGCACGTATCAAAAGTTGTAATTGATTCTAAAGATAAGAACCTAGTACCAACAATTAATATCTGGAAAGGCGAAAAACTTGTTGCAAGTTATACCATTCCAACAAAAGCTCATTTAACCGTTGATGATGGAATGGAAATAACCGCTGGTACAGTTCTTGCAAAGATAGCAAGAGATTCTGGTAAAACTCGTGATATTACCGGTGGTTTACCAAGAGTAACTGAACTATTTGAAGCAAGAAGCCCACTTGATCCAGCTATTATTTCTGAAATTGATGGAGTAGTAAGCTTTGGTGCTCAGAAGAGAGGAACAAAAGAAATAATAATTACAAGTTTAGACGGTAAAGATACTAGAAAATATCTTGTTCCACTTGCAAAGCATATCTTAGTACAAGAAAATGATATAATTAAAGCTGGTGAAAGAATTTCTGATGGTGCAATAGATCCTCATGATTTATTAAGAATAAAAGGTGTTGGTTACGTTCAAGAATATCTTGTAAATGAGATTCAAGAAGTTTATCGTATGCAGGGCGTACAGATAAATGATAAACACATAGAAATTATTGTAAGACAAATGTTGCAAAAGGTTAAAGTAGTAGATCCAGGTGATACTCATTTCCTTGAGGGTGATCTTGTTGATAAAAATAAGTTTATCGAGGAGAATGAAAGCCTTAATACTAAAGTATATATTACAAGTAAAGGTGATTCTAAATTCAAAAATGGCCAGTTAGTAAATAAGCGTAAAGTTCGTGAAGCTAATATGGACCTTGCTAGGAGGAATAAAAAGATTATTGAATTTAGAGAAGCTGAACCTGCAACATTTGAGTATATACTTCTTGGAATTACATCTGCATCTCTATCTACTGAAAGCTTTATCTCGGCTGCTTCTTTCCAGGAAACAACAAAAGTATTGACAGATGCTGCTATTGAATCCAAAGTAGATAATTTATTAGGATTAAAAGAAAACGTAATAATGGGTCATCTAATTCCAGCTGGTACTGGTCTAAAGAAATTTAGAAATATTATCGTAACCACAGAAGAAGATGAAAGAAGAAAAGCAGAGGAAGAAGCGAAAGAGTCTGTTGAGATGGAGCTTGATAATGAAGAAGTGGAATCTGAAAATTGATTAATAATTTTTAGGGGGTTAATTTATTTAACCCCCTTTTCTTTCTTTATTGGGGGATATTTTCATTTAATAATTCTTTTTATTAATTCTTCAAAGTAAAATGCCTTTTCTCAAAGATTTGAATAATGCGCAGCGTGAAGCTGTAATGGCAATAGATGGTCCTGTAATGATAATTGCAGGTGCAGGAAGTGGAAAAACAAGAGTATTAACCTATAGAATCGCATATCTAATTCAAAAAGGAGTTTATCCTGAAAATATCCTTGCCTTAACTTTTACCAATAAAGCTGCTAATGAAATGAAAG
This sequence comes from Ignavibacteria bacterium, assembly GCA_036567745.1. Taxonomy (GTDB): domain Bacteria; phylum Bacteroidota; class Ignavibacteria; order DATCTW01; family DATCTW01; genus DATCTW01. The sequence goes on from DATCTW010000045.1 coordinate 121,921, forward strand.
AAAGAATAAAGGGTCTTATTGGTAGAAAAGCTGATGGTTTATGGATGGGGACATTTCATTCAATATTTGCACGAATTTTAAGATTTGAATGTGAAAGGTTAGGATATGGTAAAAATTTCAGTATAACAGATACAGATGATGGACTTGCATTAATAAAAAATATAATGGCTATTCTTAATATTCCTACTGATACTTTTAGCCCGTATTCAATACAATCAACTATAAGCAAAGCAAAGAATAAACTATTAACACCTGAGGACTTTTCAAATAAATCCGGTAATATTTATGAATTAAAAGTTGCTGAGATATTTAAAGAATATCAAATTAGATTAAAAAGTAGCAATAGTATGGATTTTGATGATTTATTATTGTTACCTATAAAACTATTTTCAAATTACCCAGAAGTGTTAGACAAGTATCATAGAATTTTTAAATACATTCTTGTAGATGAATATCAGGATACTAATCGTGCACAATATGTATTATTAAAAATGTTAGCAGCAAAGACAAGAAATTTATGTGTTGTTGGAGATGATGCTCAAAGTATATATTCTTTTAGAGGTGCAGAAATTCAAAACATAATGGATTATCAGTTAGATTTTAAAGATCATAAATTATTTAGATTAGAGCAAAACTATCGTTCAACAAAAAAAATACTTGATGCTGCTCACTGTGTAATAAAAAATAATAGATTCCAAATAAAAAAGAAATTGTGGACTGAAAATTCCGAAGGAGATGATATTGTCCTTTTAGAATGTATGGATGAAAAAGATGAAGGTCAACAAATAGTAAAGAATATTCAATTTTTAATAAAAAAAGATAAATATCCTCTTAATGCTTTCGTAATTTTATATAGAACGAACGCTCAATCAAGAGCTATTGAAGAGGCATTAAGAAGATCTGGACTGCCATACATTATTATTGGTGGTATTAAATTTTACGAAAGAAAAGAGATAAAAGACATATTGGCGTATTTAAAATTAATTTCAAATACGAAAAATAATGAAGCTTTCGATAGAATTATTAATTATCCTATAAGGGGTATTGGAGAAACTTCAATTGTCAAAATTAAACAACATGCTTTTTATAATCAAATTTCTTTTTTTGAGGCTCTTGAAAGAATAGATGAAATAAGTAGCCTTCAAGATAAAATTAAAGCTAATTGTAAGATGTTTGTTCATCTTATTCACAAATATGTTGGATTAAAGGATGAAATGTCTTTAACAGAACTTGTTAGTTCTTTGATAAATGAATTACAGATAATTAATGAATATAAATTGCAAGGTACTCCAGAAGCATTATCAAGAATTGAAAATATACAAGAGTTTTTATCAGGTGTAACTGATTTTGTTAAAACGAGAAAAGATGCTACCCTTGAAACTTTTTTACAAGAAGTATCACTTCTTTCGGATATTGATAATTTAGAAAATTCAAAAAATGCTATTACATTAATGACTATACATTCTTCAAAAGGTTTAGAATATCCAGTTGTGTTTATTGCTGGTCTAGAAGAAAATCTATTCCCACACGTAAATTCTCTTGAAAGTGCCAAAGATATTGAAGAGGAAAGAAGATTATTTTATGTGGCAATTACAAGAGCTCAAAAAAGACTATTTTTATCTTATGCAAGAATGAGATACAAATATGGTACTACAGTAAGTCAAAAGATTTCTCGTTTTATTGACGAAATTGAAGAGAGTTTAATACAGAGAAGTGGCTATGTTGGAAGAATGAATGAGAAAAAATCAAATGTTGGTCCAAATGATGTAAAATGGATAAAATTACCTGAAAATAATACTCTTGAAAAAAAGAAAATCGTTCAAAAAAAATATCAAGTTGGTCAAGAGGTTGTACATTCAGTTTTTGGTGAAGGAATAATACTTCAAGTAATTGGTTTTGATAGTGACATAAAATTAATAGTGGACTTTGCAAACCATGGAAGAAAAACCTTAATGGCACAATATGCGAATTTAGTGATAAAAAATTAGTGATTTATGAAAAATAATGTAATTGATTTTAAAAAATTTTTTTCTTAAAATACATCGATAAACTATTAAATAATAAAAATTAAAATTTCTGACAAAAATAGGTGGAGACGTAATAATGACAACAATAATTGATATCATTGGAAGAGAAATTTTAGATTCACGCGGCAATCCTACAGTAGAAGTTGATGTTTTATTAGAGTGTGGGGCTATTGGTAGAGCAGCAGTTCCAAGCGGTGCATCAACAGGTGAGAATGAAGCTGTGGAATTAAGGGATGGAGATAAATCGAGATATAATGGTAAAGGTGTATTAAAAGCTGTTGAAAATATTAATAACACCATAGCCGATACTATAATTGGATTCGATGCATTAGATCAGGTTGGTATAGATAGAGCTATGATCGAATTAGATGGAACACCTACAAAATCAAAATTAGGTGCTAATGCAATTCTTGGTGTTTCTTTAGCTACAGCAAAAGCAGCAGCAGCAGCTTTGGAAATACCTTTATATAAATATATTGGTGGAGTAAACGCAAAGATATTGCCTGTTCCGATGATGAATATATTGAATGGAGGAAAACATGCAGATAATAATGTGGATCCTCAAGAATTTATGATTGTTCCAGTAGGTGCTCCATCTTTTGCGGAAGCAATAAGAATGGGTGCTGAAGTATTCCATTCTTTAAAATCAGTTTTATCAAAGAAAGGATATAATACTGCAGTAGGTGATGAAGGTGGTTTTGCTCCAAGTTTAAAATCAAATGTTGAAGCTATAGAGGTTATACTTGAAGCAATACAGAATACTTCATATAAAGCAGGAGAAGATATTTTTATTGCATTAGATCCTGCTGCTAGTGAGTTTTATGAGGATGGGAAGTATGTGTTCAAAAAATCAGATAAATCAGTAAGAAGTTCTGAACAGATGGTAAAATTCTGGGAAGAATGGGTATCAAAATATCCAATTATATCAATTGAAGATGGTATGGCTGAGAATGATTGGGAAGGTTGGAAGATGATGACTGATGCTCTTGGAAAAAAGATTCAATTGGTTGGGGATGATGTGTTTGTTACAAATACCACTTTCTTGAAAAAGGGCATAGATATGGGTGTAGCCAACTCAATTTTAATTAAAGTAAATCAAATTGGTACATTAACAGAAACATTAGATGCTATTGAAATGGCAAAATGTGCTGGTTATACTGCAGTTGTAAGTCATCGTTCTGGTGAAACTGAAGATACAACGATCGCTGATATTGTAGTAGCAACTAATGTAGGTCAAATAAAAACTGGATCTGCAAGCAGAACTGATAGAATTGCAAAATATAATCAGCTAATTAGAATAGAAGAAGAACTAGAAGATATTGCAATTTATCCTGGAATTAATTCTTTTAAGAATAAAAAATAAATTTATTAAGTATACTTTTAAGGGTTTGTCCGATAAAATACGGATAAACCCTAATTGTTTTTTTAGGAAGGGTTTCAATGTCTGATATTACTTTTGGTACTGATGGGTGGCGAGGTGTAATTGCCAAAGATTTTACATTTGAGAATATAGAAAAAGTTTCATACTCAACGGCTGAATATTTTATTAAAAATCCAAAAATATCAAATGGAGTAGTTGTTGGCTATGATGCCAGGTTTTTATCAAAAGAATTTGCTGAAACAGTCTCGATTATATTAGCAAGTAGGGGTATAAAAGTTTTCCTTTCTGATTCAATTGTTTCTACTCCAATGGTTTCACTTGGAATTATTAAATTGAAAGCCGTTTATGGAATAATGATTACTGCAAGCCATAATCCACCCAAATATAATGGTTTTAAGATTAAAGCAGATTATGGTGGACCTGCAAGAAGAGAAGATATTGCTGGGGTAGAAAACTATTTGGATTATGTTGAAAAGAGTTATCATCGTTTAAAAAAGAAATATCATCTTTCAATAAATGAGCTTGTAAAGAAAAAATTAATAAAATATGTTGATTTGAAAGATATTTACAAAAAAGATCTGAAAAATAAATTTGACATTGAACTATTTTCTAAAAATGGAATAAAAGTATTATATGACCCAATGTATGGCTCTGGGCAAGGATTTTTCAGGGATTTTATTCCTGAGTTTGATGAAATACATGGAATTTATAATCCTTCTTTTAACAATACTAATCCTGAGCCATTAGCAGTGAATTGCAAAGATACTATAGAGAAGATAGTAAACGAGAAATATGATTTAGGAATTGTAAACGATGGTGATGCTGATAGAATTGGAGCTATAGATGAAAAAGGTAATTTTATTAGTACACAGCAACTTTTTCCAATATTTTTAAAATATCTTGTAGAGAATAATGGTTTAACTGGTGATGTTGTAAAAACTGTTTCTGTTTCAGATTATGTAACAAGAATTTGTGATAAACATAATATATTGTATTATGAGACACCCGTAGGCTTTAAGTATATTGCTGAATATATGGTTTCTCAAAATGTGTTAATCGGTGGAGAAGAATCTGGTGGAATTGGTATGAAAACTCATATTCCTGAAAGAGATGGTATTTATAATGGTTTATTTTTAGCAAAAATTATGATTGAAAGGAAAAAAACTTTAAGCCAATTGGTATCAGAGATAGAAGAAGAATATGGAAAATTATATTATGATAGAATAGATGTTCATACAACTGAAGATGTAAAAGAAAGAGTAATTAAAGCTTGCAAAAGCAATCCACAATTTATTGGTGGATTTAAAGTAAAATCTTATTCAAAGATAGATGGTTTTAAGTTTATTTTTGATGATGGGTGGCTCCTTATTCGCTCTTCAGGCACTGAGCCAATTTTAAGGTTTTATGCTGAAGCAACTAAAATGGAAAAAGTACAAAGACTTCTAAAAGCTGCTCTTAAGTTACAATGAGTTAATTTAATGGAAGAAATTTTAATAGAAGACAAAAAAAGAATAGGAATCATTGAAAAACTAATCATCATTATGATGTTTATTGTAGCATTTATTGGTATAATGATTAGTGAAATTGAACTAAAAATTATTTCTGGTTTGTTATTCATTACTGGAGGTTTATTCTTATTCTTTTCCATAAAAGAAAAGCGAAAAAAACAATCTAATAATGATCAGAAAATTCAAAGCAAAGATGATACTACAGAAAATATTTATAATAATTTAAGCTCTTCAGATGATTCTTTTGAAGAAGACCATAGTGATGATTTTGTGATTGTGAAATCAATCCCTAATCATAAGAAGAAAAAGAGTTTTGAAGATCCTAATCAAATTACTATAAATGAAAATATATCTAAAGAAAAGACAATCGATGATAATATCGAAATAGAAAATAATATTGATTCTAACAACATTTCTACTAATGTAAAAACAAATAATGTTACTAAAACATCAACATTTGATTTAAAAAAGAACAATATTGTTTTCACAAAGGACCCAAAATCTGAATTTGGTACTTTTTTGAATAATATTCTATCAATAATTAAAGAGACTGTTTTTGCTCATTCTGTTTTATTTTTTTGGGTAGATTTAGAAAGAAAAGCTATAGTATTTGATTCCTGTGTAACTTCGAGTTCTAATATCTCATTAAATAAAAAAGATAATTTAGAATTTGGTGACAATCTAGTTAGTAAAGTAGCACTTAGTGGCAAAGCTGAAATTGTTACAAATATCAATCCTGATTCAATAAAAGATCTATTATGTTACTATAAAGACAATGAAAATATTCATTCGGTTATTGCTATTCCAATATTTTTTGAAGATTCTATTGTAGCTGTATTGGTAGTAGATAGTTTGGAAGAAGATGCTTATGGGCCAGAAACTATCAACCAATTGAATTCTTTTATAACTTTACTATCATCACTAATAAATTATAGCACTGAGAAATATGAATATTACAATGATTCAAGAATCTTAAAAAAATTGGAATCGATTTATAATTTAATTTATGAAGAAAATAATGTAGACAAGTTTATTTTAAATGTATCTAAAGAAATTAGAGAGTTAATTGATTGGGATTATTCAGCATTGATATTAAATGAATCTGATGATTGGATTGTAGTGGACGTAAATAAAAGAGATCCATTGAAATCCTATGCTTATACTAAAATGAAAATTGATATTAACAATAGTTTAGTTGGTAATTCTATAAAGGAAAATAAATTTACCATTGTTGAAGATATTACAAAAGCTGGGGCACCAAGATTTAACCAGAGTGAAAAGATTTTAAATAATGGTTCTTTAATTATAATGCCTATCTATTCCTTAACAAGAACTTTTGGTGCAATGATATTTGAGATTTCTAAAATTGGTTTTTATACAACAGAAGATGCAAATTTATTAAATAAAATTTGTAAGTTTATAGCTTCATATTTAGAAATTGTTACTTTAAAAAGTTATATAGATAATAATATAACTATAGATGAAGATACAGGTATATATAAACAGGAAATTTTTTTACAGAAAATTACTGATGAATTGAAAAGAAACTCTGATTATAATCTTGGGGGTGTTCTCTTGCTTCTTTCAATTGATAAGCAAGATGAACTAATCTATAGGTATGGTATATCAGGTTTTAATACAATATTGTTAAGCGTTGTTAATATTCTCAATGGTTTTATCCCTTCCTATGATATACTTGGAAGAGTTGATAAAAATGTAATAGGAATCTTTAGAATAGGGTTAAATATTGATGATGGCAAAGTATTTGCAGAAAAAGTAAGAAAATCAATAGCTGCAAATATAATTAATTTAGATTCAAAAAGTTTTTCAGTTACAGTTAGTATTGGATTTGTAGAGGTACAAAAATTTGATAACAGCTATGAAATGATAGATAATTGTAAGAAAATACTCAATATAGCTTTACAAGAAGGTGGAAATAGAGTAAAAATTAACTAATTAAGGAGATATAAATGGCAAAACAACAATCATTTGCTGATAAAGCAGCAAAAGCTGGAAAAGAAAAAGGCGTAAAATGTCCAAAATGTGAAAATATTAAACAGCCATTATTGGTAGTACAAGCTATAAAAAATGAAAAAAATGGCTCTACTGGTTTTTTGAAGAGAAGAGTGGCTGTTTGCAAATGTAACGAACAAGAAATATACGGATAGTTCTATTAATGGGTAAGTGCATAGTATTAGTACTAGATGGGCTTGGAGTAGGTGAGTTACCAGATGCATCTTTATATAACGATAAAGGGTCTAATACTATGTACAAGATTTCTTGTGCAAAGAAATTAAATATACCCAATTTATTATCTCTAGGTTTAAGGAACGTTTCTCTTTTAGAAAATGTTTTATTTAATGGAGTAGTTATTGGTAGTTATGGAAAAATGGAAGAAAAAAGTGCTGGTAAAGATAGCACTACTGGCCATTGGGAAATAGCTGGTTTAATACTTGATAAACCATTTCCAGTCTTTCATTCTTTTCCAGATACAATAATTAATTCATTTATAGAAAAAACAGGAATAAACGGAATTTTAGGAAATTATCCAGCATCAGGAACTGAAATAATTAATAAGTTGGGTGATGAACATTATAAAACCAAAATGCCGATAATATATACATCTGCTGATTCAGTCTTTCAAGTAGCTGCTTCAGAAGAGGTTTTTGGGTTGAATAATCTTTATCACCTTTGTGAAGTTGCAAGAAATGAAATATTAGTAGGAGAATATGCAGTTGCAAGAGTAATTGCTCGTCCTTTTATTAAAGAAGGTAATTCTTATGTAAGAACTGCAAATAGAAGAGATTTTTCTCTTAAACCTTTTAATAGAACAATGCTTAATTATTTGCAAGATTTTGGAATTAAAACCTATGGAATTGGTAAAATTGATGATCTTTTTGCTGGATATGGACTTGATATTAAACTTCATACAAAATCTAATTCTGAAGGGATAGATACAACTATTAATTTGATTAAAGATATTAAGTCAGGTTTTATTTTTGTAAATCTTGTTGATTTTGATATGCTTTATGGTCATAGAAATGACGCATTAGGTTTTGCCGAAGCACTTGAGTATTTCGATTATAAATTATCTGAAATAATTAGTTCTTTAGGTGAAAAAGACCTTTTAATTATAACAGCAGATCATGGTAATGACCCTGCAGATATTAGTACTGACCATACAAGAGAATACGTTCCGTTATTAGTTTATTCTAAAGAACATAAAAATCCTAAAAATTTAGGAGTTAGAACTTCATTTTGTGATGTAGCAAAGACTGTTTTAGAATATTATAATATTGAAAACAGTTTATTTGGTGAAAGCTTTTTAAAATATTTAAATTAATGTGAAACTTTTTATAAAATTTTACGTATAATTAAGGATAGGGGTAAAAGCATTTGGTATTAGGAAAAGTAATCGGTACTGTATGGGCTACAAGAAAAGATGAAAATCTTGTAGGGTTAAAATTTTTAATCGTACGCCAGCTTGATTTAGACTATACTGAAAAAGACCAATTTATGGTAGCTGCTGATAGTGTTCAAGCTGGAGTAGGTGACGTTGTACTTGTAGCTACAGGTAGTTCAGCAAGACAAACAGCAATTACTAAAAACAAATCAATTGATGCAGTAATAATGGCAGTTGTAGATAAACTTGATTTGGGGAAAAAGGAATAATATGTTTTTCGCTGAAATTATTGGAACAATTTGGGCTACAAGAAAAGACGAAAACTTGAAATCTTTTAAGTTACAAATAATACAACCAATTAATGGTAAAAGAGAAAAGGTTGGTTCACCGATAATTGCTGTAGATACAGTCGGTGCAGGAGTAGGTGAAACTGTATTTTATATTACAGCTGCAGAGGCTGTGATTCCTTTGCCAGTAAATATGGCCCCTGTGGATGCATCTATTGTTGGGATAGTTGATAGGATTGATTTAGAAAACTTTTGATTGATGAAAGAAAATTTTTTTAAAGGAGTGATAAATTAATGAAAATAAGCAAGCAATATACTAATCGGGAAAGTCAGTCATTAGATCGATATTTACAAGAAATTGGGAAAGTAGAATTACTTAGTCCCGAAGAAGAAATTGAACTTGCTCGAAAAATTAAAAAAGGTGGTCCAGAGGCTGAATTAGCTCTGGAAAAACTAACAAAAGCGAACCTTAGGTTCGTTGTAAGTGTTGCAAAGCAATATCAAAACCAGGGTTTATCTCTGGGAGATTTAATTAATGAAGGGAATTTAGGCTTAATAAAAGCCGCAAAAAGATTTGATGAAACAAGAGGATTTAAATTTATCTCTTATGCTGTATGGTGGATAAGGCAATCAATATTGCAGGCATTAGCTGAACAATCAAGAATAGTTCGTTTGCCTTTGAATAGAGTTGGTGCATTAAACAAGATTGGGAAGAAATTCTCCGAATTAGAACAAGAATTTGAAAGAGAACCTTCCGCTACAGAATTAGCTGAAGAATTAGATATGACTCTCTTTGAAGTTGCTGATACCTTAAAGATTTCAGGTAGACATTTATCTATGGATGCACCTTTTTCACAGGGTGAAGATAATAGGTTATTGGATGTTATTCAAAATGATCAGCAACCATTACCAGATAGTGGTTTGATGAATGAATCTCTAAAAATTGAGGTTCGTCGTGCTCTTGCTACTCTTAGCGAAAGAGAAGCTGAAGTAATAAGATTATATTATGGGTTGGATAGAGAACATTCATTAACACTTGAAGAAATAGGAGAGAAATTCAATCTAACTAGAGAAAGAGTAAGACAGATAAAAGAAAAAGCAATAAGAAGGTTAAGACATGCATCAAGATCTAAAACATTGAGGTCTTATTTAGGATAATTATTCGTTTTGAATTAAAATTTAACCCCTCATTTATAGAGGGGTTTTTTATTTAAAAGAAAAATTACGATAATATTATAATTAAAATAGTTTTTCTTCAATGAATAAATTTTATTGAGGTTTTGGATTGATTTTTACTTATAAAACTTATATTTTAATTAAAAAAGTAGAAGTACAAATGTAAAATAAAAGTTTAACATTCTTGTTTTTTTCAATGATTTTAGTTATAATTATACTATAATTTTTTATTTACATCAATCTTTCTATAGGAGAACTAACATGCCAGAGAATAATGAAAGAGGTAATTTAGAAAATTTAAAGCTTAGTCTTGAGCAATGGATGAAATCGGTAAAGGCTTTAAGATCAATGCTAGATGATTATTCAAATTCTAAACTTATTATGCCAGGTTCTTCTAAGTATAAGGATATTCGAAATGAGATTGATGTTGCATTAAATGCATGTGAATCAGCGATAAATAAATCTAAATCAATTGCTCAAGATATTTCAAACATTGAGGAGACGATAGATAAGGTAGATGAAGAAAGGTTGATGGTATCTTCTGATTTGAATAAAGTAGAAGATGAAATAATGAAAAAAAATTCTGAATTAGCATTAATTCAGAATACAATTTTACAGAAAGAGAAAATTATTGAAGATTTAGATGCTCAAAAGAAAGAAATCGAAGAAATAATTAAAAAGAAAAATGAAGATATATTAAAAAAAGAAGAAGAAATTACTAAATTACTATTAAGTATAACAGAACAAGAAGAAGCTATAAATAAAAAATTTAAAGAAGTCGAAGATTATAATAAAAAAGTAAAAGATCTACAGAATAAATTAAATAATCTTGAATCCACTATAAAAGCAAAAGAAACCGAATTACAATCTTATGATGGTTTAAAAGAGAAAAAAGAATTAGAAATAGAAGAAGCTTTAAAAGAGAAAAAATCAGAATTTGAATCACTTCAAAAAGTAATTGAAACATTGAAAGAAGAAGTTGATTCCTTAAATCGTAAAAAAACTACTGCTGAAATTGAGTTAAGAGATATACTTAAAGAAAAAGAAGAAAAAGAGGATATAGCTTTACAACTCAACAAAAAAGTATTAGAAAACGAAAAAATAATTAGCGATGATTATAATAAAATTAAAGAGCTAAATAAACAATTAGAAGATATTGATTTTCAAATAAAGGCTATTACTGATAAGTATAATTCAAAGTTAATTGAATTAGATGAATTAGATGAACAATTGAATAAAAAGAAAACAGAACTTGAGAATATTGAAAAGGAAATAGAATACAAATCTCATAATATGGATACTGAAATTCAGAAAAAATTAGATGAAGTTAAGAACGAAATAGTAGAAAAAGAGAAGGAAATTGAAAAGCTTAACTCAGTTATTCAGGATAAAAAGAATAAAATTTTAGACATAGAAAATGAAATCAAAAGCTATGAAAAAATTATTGAAGAGAAAAAGCAACTAGTTCAACAAGAGGAAAATAAAATAGACGATTTTAATAAAATTTTAGATGATAAGAAAAAAGATCTAGATGCTTTTGATGAGGAAATTTTAGAAAAGAGAAAAGAGAAAGATGAAATAGAGAAACTTATATCAGAAAAGAAAAAAGAGTATAATTTACTTCTGAAAGATCTTGAAAAATTGAGTGCTTATGAAGAAGAAAAGCAATCTAAATTAGCTGAATATCATGAGTTAGAAAAAAGAATTGAAGATTTAGAAAATACAATTAGTACAAAAGAATCTTATGCTGGAGTAATTCAAAGAGAAATTGAACAGAATAGAGACTATCTTGAACTGCTAAAAGCTGCAAAAAGAGAGTTTTTAGAACTTAAACCAAAAGTTGAAGACCTATCGACACAAAAAAGTATTCTAGATTCTGAATTTGTTTCATTAAAAGAGAATTTAAATATAGCTAAATTGCAGTTACAAGATTTAGAAGCAAGGAAATCTGAAATAGAACAAATTGTTGATTCTTTAGAAAAAACCAGGGTTAGGTATGAAGGGGAAATTGAAAGCTTAAGTATTAAATTGGATAATATGCGAGCTGAGGTTGTATCAATTGAAGAATTAAATAAGAATTTGGAAGAAAGAACAAAGGATCTTGAGAAAGTAAAAAATGAATATTTATATCAAAAAGAAAAAATCGAAAGTATTGTAATAAATTATAAAAATGAATTGAATCAGTTAATAGAGCAGATTAATAATCTTAAAAATGAGAAGAATAAACTTGAAGATGATTTATTCAAAAAGCAAAATGAAATAAATTTATTAAATCAAGAAATTAATAGTAAACAGAAAGAAAAAGAAAAGCTTATTATTGAAATCTCTCAATATAAAGATGAATATCTTGCCTTGAGAAAGAAAAAGGATAATAATTAATAAATGTAAAGGGGGATATAGTATTTAATGCAAAACATATCAAATTCCTTATCTAATGTATTAAAAAATTGGTTTGATGCACTAAAACCTCTCTATAGCCAGTTAAATACATTTGTTAAACAGGATAAAATAAGTTCTGATGTTGCAAAAAATATTATACAGCTGATGAAGGAGGCTAGTATTGCATGTCAAAAGGTTTCAGATAAAGAATATGAACTTATTACATCTTCAAACCAACTTGATAATTTAATATCTAATTTAGAAAAACAAAAAAATGAACTTATTTCGAGTATAAATATATTAGAGTCAAAGAAAAATGAGATTGAGTTAGAATTTGCGAATATTGAGTCAAAACTTCGAGAATATACAGATTCATTAAATAAACTGATATCTGATAAAAATATTTTAAGTGATGAGATAGAAAAGAAAAAAGATGAAGAGTACGACATTGATAATTTAATAAATGAAAAGAAATCATATTTAAAAGACTTAGAAGAACAAATAATAAAAAAACAATCTGAATTCGATAAATTAAGATCTGATTTTGATGAAGAGTTAAATCGAGAAGCAATTATTGAGGAAAAAGATAGGTATAAGTATTCTAAAGCTAAAGTTGAAATAATGGAAATGTTATTCCCGATTTTAGCTAAAGAAGCACCTCAATTGGAGAAAGTATGGAATTTATTAGAAGACATTATTTATACTTATGATATCGATCTTATTCATGAAAAAATTAGAAATATTAAAGAGATAGTATTATCATTAAATCTAGGAAAAGATATTGAAATAAAAGAACAAAAAGAAATCAGTACTTCTGAAAGTGAAATAAAAGTCAGTGAATTACAATCAGAGATTAGAAACCTTGAAGAAAAGTCTGAAAAATTAAAATCTTTAATTTCAGTCTTAAGTATCGAGATTCAAAATAGGAAAAGAAAATCAGATGAGCTATCTGGAAGAATAGATGAGAAAAATTTTGCTTTACAGAAAATGGAACAGTATTATCAGGATTTGAGAAATACTATTGATAATTTTGAAAATGAATATAAAGATATTGTTGAAAAATTTTCTGAATTTAATAATTTAAGAAATTTAAATGAGTCATTGTCTAATATATCTCATCTCTCTAGAGAATTTTATTTTGATGAATTTTATAATAAACTACAATCATTTTATCAAGAAAGTTACGAAAGGGTATCTACTGATTTAAATAATAGTTACGAAAAATTAAGAAATCAGGAAAAATTAATAGGTCTAAAACAAAAAGAATTAAATATAATTGAAGAAAGAATCAATAGAGAATATCCTAATTATGAACTTAAGATATCCAATTTACAATTAAGACTTCAAAGAAAAGAAAAAGATATTGAAATATTAAATAAGAGTTTAAATGAAAGTAATGAGAAATTAAATTTATTAGAGAATGAAATAGATAGGTTAAAAATTGAAAAGAAGGAATTAGAAGAACAAAATAATAATTTAAATGTTAGAATATCTGAATTAGAAAATGAAGTAAGAAATAAAATACAAGAAACTCAAACGTTAGTGTATCAAGTTAAAGATAATGAGTTAAAGATTCAAAATCTTGAAAATGAAAAGAAGTTGGTTGAAGAAGAATTAGATAATATAAGTATAAAAGCTAAAGGTTATGAAACGTTATTGGCTGATTATAAAGCACGATTAGAACAAAATGAAAAACAAATTGATGAGCTAAATCAAAGAATTATTGAACTAACTCAATTAAGTGATATTACAAATGAGAAACTCATTCAAGCTAATGAGCTTTCTTTTCTTAAGGATAAAGAAATTGAAAATCTAAAAAAACAGATCAAAAACATTGAAGTTACAAATCTTGAACTTATTGATGATAATGAAAATTATCGTAAAGAGATTAAAAGAATACAAAATCTTTTAGATGAAAAAATTATTGAAGAGGAAAAATTAAGAGAAGAATTAGCTTCGCTTTCAAAGAGAAAAAATGACGGAGAGAAAGCAATACTTGAACTAGAAAAAGTTAATACATCACTAGCTTCACAAATCAGGAGAAGAGAAAACCTAATTGAAGAGTTAGAAAACGAAATTAAAAAATTAAAAGAAAAATTAAATGAAAATATTGAACAAATAAATAGATAAATTATGGAAGAAATTATTAACAATGAAGAATTGGAAAATCAGAGTCTTTTAAATAATGATATGAATGAACCTATTGAAGATGAGATAAAATCATTGGATGAGCAAACTATAAAAGAAAAAATTGAATATTTTGAGAAAAAAATTGAAGAGCAAAACGAAATTCAAAAAAAGTTAATAGAAAATGCTGAAGAGAAAGAAATTGAAAAAAATATTGACTCAAATAGTGATAAAAGAGAGAATCATGACAATAAAATTGTGGAGTTTCATCAATTAAATACTCGTTTAGAACGATTACATCAGGACATAAAAATATGTGAACTTTATAAAAAAAGCCTTGAAGTTGAAATCAAAGATTATAAATCAATAATATCAAAAATTAATGAATACGAAAACAAATTAAATTATCTAAAGACTGAAATTGTTGATCTGGAAAATAAAAGAGATTCATTGAAAGTTACTAATATTACCCTAAGTGAAGAAAATGAAAAGTTACAGAAATTTAATGAAGAGTTAAAGAGCGGAATTGAAAATATCTTAAAATCATTTAAAGAAAGAGAAGAATTTATAAACATTGTAAAGAAAGATATTGAATTAATGAAAAGGGAAATTAGTGATTTAACAAAAATTAAAAGTAATTTGCTTTATGATATATCAAATTTAAAAAGGGAAGTTGAAGAAAGAACACAAAAAATTGATCAGTTGAAATTAGAGCATAGTAGTTTGCTTGATAAGATCGATGAAGAATTACAAAAATTAAAAGCTGAACTAGAAAGTAAAATAAATTAGGATGGAGTAAGTGATTACTCCATCCTTGCATTTTTTACCTTCTGGTTAATTCCATTTCACCAGTCATCTCTTTACCTTCACGCAACCAAATAACAGTTACTTTATCTCCGGGTTTAAAATCTCCGAGTGCGAATGTATAATCATATAAATTTTTTATGGTTTTGTTCCCAAGCTTTATGATGATGTCACCAGCTTTTAAACCAGCTTTGCTTGCAGGAGAGCCATCTCTTGTACCCTGAATCTTTACACCATTTGTTTCTTCGCTGAAATCTGGTATAATACCTGTAGATACTCTGACACCAGGCATATCTCTTCTTGAGAAACTATCAGATTTTGCTTTAACAAACTCAATTTTTGATTTTTCATTACTGAGATCAGTTAGAACATTTTTTGCTAATTCAAGGATCGATTTTGTTCCGATAACATTAATTTTATCCCATGTATCAGATGGTTTATGATAATCGGGATGTAAATCGGTAAAGAACATCATTACTGGAATATTTTTACCGTAGAATGATGAATTATCACTCGGACTAAAACCATCGTTGTTTGTTTTTAAATTAAATATTGAATCTTTATTATACTTATTCAGTAAATTAATAAAAATTGGAGAAGATCCAGCTCCATTCACTATAAGTTTGTTATCTTTAAGTCTACCAATCATATCCATATTAATCATAGCTACTGTTTTTTCAAGAGGTACTAATGGATTTTTCACATAGTATGAAGAACCTAATAATCCTTCTTCTTCACCTGAAAAAGCCATAAAAATAAGTGTTCTTCCGATTTTATCTTTATTAGCACTAAAATATTGTGCGAGTTCTAATACGCCGGAAGTACCTGAGGCATTATCATCTGCGCCATAGTGAATAGCTTTTTTATCTGGTTCTACTGAGCCAGATCCGCCCAAACCAAGATGATCATAATGAGCGCCAATTATAATATATTCATTTTTTAAATTTGGATCATTCCCTTCAATATAGCCAATTACATTAAAAGTTTTTGCCTTATTTTCAATAATCTCTACCCATAAATCTGTTTGTAATTTATTAAAATTTACTTGAATGGGTTTGTTTTCAGTATTGATTTTTTTAGTCAATAAATCTAAATCCATTTTTTGAGATTTAAAAATATCTTTAGCAAGTTTATATGTTATTTGTATTATTGGAATACCCACTTTTGATGATGATCTTTCAGATCTAATTTTTGGTAAGATATCCTTCTCATCAGCAGTTGGTATTTTTACAAAAATGATAGCTTTTGCGCCTTTATCTCTTGCAATAGTTGCTTTATATCTAATATTATCATATCTAAAATATTTTTTGCTACTATCGTTTTCTGGATAACCGGAGAGAATAATAACAATTTTATCCTTTACATCTATGGAAGCGTAATCATTATAGGTAGAATCTGGTAAAGATATTCCATAACCAGCAAAAATGAGTTCAGCTCTTACTTTTCCTGAAGATGAGCTGCTTAATGGAATAAAATCTTTTTCTATTTTAGGTTGAAGTTTTAACCCTTTTATATTTAATTTATTATTTCTACCTAGACTAAGAGAGCTGGTTAAATCATAATATTGTCTAAAACTATTATTAAAAGGTTTTAAACCATAATGAATAAATTCTCTCTCAATATAAGCACCTGCACTATCACACCATTTTTCACCTGTTCTTCTTCCTTGTAATTTATCTGATGATAAGTATTTTATATGGTATATGATTTCATTTTCTGTAATATCATTGGAACGTATTAAATCCGTTTGTGAAAAAAGATATGATGAATAAATTAAAAAAAGGATAATAAATTTTTTCATTTTTATTCTCCGAATATATTAAATTTTTTTAGATGGGCAATAATCAGAAATTTTGCATTCATTACATTTGGGTTTTTTGGCATTACAGATTTTTCTTCCATGAGCCATTAAAAGATCTGAGAAAAGAGTCCAATTTTTTTTATCAATAATATCCATCAGTTCAAATTCTATTTTATCAGGATTAGCACTTTCAGCTAATTTTAATAAATTTGATAGTCTTTTTACGTGAGTATCTACTGGTATAGCAGGTTTACCAAATGCACTACCTAAAATTACATTTGCAGTTTTTCTTCCTACCCCTTCTAATTTAACAAGATCATCTATATTATCTGGTATATTCCCCTGAAACTTTTCAATAATAGACCTGCTGCAAACTTTAATTTTTTTTGCTTTTTCTTTATAGAAACCTGTTGAAAAAATTTCTTTTTCTAATTCTTCAATTTTAGCATTAGCAAAATCTTCTGGTGTTTCGTATTTTTTATACAATTCTTTTGTTACTTCATTAACTCTATCATCAGTACATTGTGCAGATAGTATTGTAGAAATTAGAAGTTGAAATGGATTTTTAAAAATTAACTTTGTTTTTGCTTCAGGATATTCTTTTTTTAATATTGAAATAATTTTTTTTGCTCTCTCTTTCTTCTCTTCTGTATTTTCTTTCATTTTCAACTCTCCAAAGAGTTTAATATTTTTTTTGATAGAATAAATTTTCTATATAATACTATTATTACTAAGTATAAATTTAAAATCACGATGTTAATATATAAATATATTTTTAACATATCAAGGTATGACATTATAATCAACAATGTAAGTTCTGTTCCTAATCCAATAAAGTTGTTAAGTCTTAAACCCCAAACATCTGAATACCACAACTTATCAAAATTCATGTCATTGATTTTGGGTTTACATATTTTATCAATATAATAAATTAGTTTATCTTGCCATGTATAAAAAATATTAAAAATTATTTGAAGATAATATGAAATTTTATCTCCTTTTTTATCCTCGTCGGTAATTGTTTCAATAATTCTATTATTTTTCATTTTATCTTCTAACTTTAAATATGATACAAGATAAAATACAAAATAAGAAACTCTTAGTGAAATACTAATAAAAGCGATGAAGCATAATAAAAAAATATTAGGATTATTTTCTATACGATAAATAGAGAGACTAATAGCTAAAAATACCAAAAAGTTAATAATGATATCTGCTATAGAATCAAGGAAGCGTCCTCTTCTATCTACCATATTTTTTGCTCTTGCGAGTTGGCCATCTACTGCATCAGATATGTTTTTAGCAAAAAGAAAGGTAGCACCGAGAAATAGATTCCAATATCCATTAAGTGAATAAAAGTAAGCAGAAATTAATCCAAGAAGTGACCCGAAAATTACTACTTGAATTGGTTTGATTTTTGTATTAAAAAGCATATTAACAAATAGACCAGCAAAAGGTCTAATGAAATAAGTGTTTAATAACTCATCGCCAATTTTAGATTTTATAGAAGCTTTATAACTATAATTTTTCATTTTAGAATAATTCCTGTACCAAAACTCCAGAATAACAAATCCAACTCATTTATATCAATTCTTATAGTTTTTGCAAAATTCTGAAATAATTTTTCTATCTCATAATATTTTTTCTTATTGATAGATTTCGGTAACTCATTTATTATGCCATATTTTAAGAGATTATTTAAAATGTGCCTATCTAATATTGCCAAATTTTTATTTTTTCCAATATTTCTTAAAAAATGTGTAGCTTCTTTATAGCTAAGACCTTTAATATTATTTACTAACCATTCTCTTAACTCAAAAGGTTCCTTTATTTCATAAATTTTATTTAAAATATCATTAAATTTTTTATGAGCATCGATAACATATTTTTCTTTATTATTGTGAAATCTTATATATATTCCATTTTTTTGATGAAGGATATGCTTAAGAGGAAAAGGTTTTGTAAAGTAATCTCTTTTTTCCATTTCTTTTACTACTATAAAACAATTTTTTGCAGATGATTGAGGTGTAAAAAGACAGTATACAAGTTCATAAAAATAATCAGATTCTTTGACATTTTTAAATTCATTTAATTTATTTTTTATTTCAATTTTTTTTAATCTATATTCTTTTTTAAGATGTGTTATTTGATCATTTTTATATTTCATATATCCTTTTGAAAATGGGATTTTAACAGAGAAATTATTTTTTTATCTGCTTCTAAAAAATCATATTTATCTAAGTTTTCGATTTCAGTCCATTCAATTTTTTCAAAAACTTTGTTTTTTTCTTGTCCATAAAAATTATTTATTAAATAAAAAAATATCCTGAATTCAAAACCATCAGGATATTTATGATCTTCAATATGAATGAGCTTGAAATCACTAATTGTAATATCAAGCTCTTCTTTTAATTCTCTTTTTAAACACTCTTCAATTGTTTCTGAGTTTTCTTTTTTTCCACCGGGGAATTCCCATTTTAGCTCATAATAAGAATTTCTTTTTCTTTGAGTAATTAATACTTTATTATCTTTAACAATAATACCGGCAGAAATATGTGTCATGTTAAATTATTTCGTTTAATAATTCAGGCCGTGGTGAAGGTATAATAACACTATTGACCAACAAGCCCTTTTTACTTATGATATTAGAACCGACTTCAACGGCAGCAGTTACAGCTTCAACCTCGCCGGTTAATGTTACGAAGGCTTTTCCACCAAGAGCCATCGCCAATCTTATCTCGATAAGATTTACATTTGCAGCTTTAACAGCGGCATCAGCTGCTTCTATGAGAGATGAAACAGAGAACGATTCAATTATTCCGAGTGCTTCAAGTTTATCGACTTTTGTAATGGCTTTAATTGCGTCAAAAACTTGAGGATGAACATTTGGTATTGTAAAACTATCAATTACAGCAGCATCACCATGTTCAATTCCTCTTTCAACGCTTGACGATACTTCAGCAACATCGCCTCCGATAAGAACGATAAATTTACCACTACAAATTGTTCGTGATAGCAAAAGTTCAACATTTGAAGTTTTTAGCATAATATCTGCAACTTGAAATCCAGTTGCGATGCTAGATAATTCGACTAATCCAATTGAATTCATAATTAAGTTAAATTTTTTATGTTATTATTAATTTCAGTTATTATAGATTCAAAATCAATTTTTTGCAAAACAGAGGTTAATGAATCAAGATTCTGATTTACTGTATCTGCTGTTGAGTTTAATACTTCATCAGGCATCATCATTGAATAAAGATCCACAAGACTTTTTATCTCGAAATCATTTTGCTTGTATAAATTTAATATGTTATAAATTCTTTCTTGCTCCTTCATTGCTAGATCGCGATTTTTGAAAAATATATCAAGAATTTTAGGATCACCTTTTACAGCTTTTGCGTCTAATTCTGATTTAAGTTGCAAGAAAGATTTATACTTTGATTCGAAATCTTTTATTTTATTGAATATTTCTTTTAAGTCGTTAAAATTTTGATTTATTGTTTTTGGTAATTTCTCAGTTGCTTCTTTTAATTTAGGAAGGTTAGATTTAAATTCATCAAACCATTCTATAAGTTTTTCAGATTGTGTTTTTAAAGCTTCAATACTATTTTTTTGATTTTCATCAAAAATTATTCTATCTTTATATGGTTCAAGAGAAGTTTCTAAAAACTTTTTCTTTTCTTCTAATTTGGATATTTCATTATTTAATAAATTAATTGTATTTTCAATTTCAGATTTTTTATTTTCAAGTTCGTTTATTTTGTTTTTGTGTTCATCTAATTCGGAATTCATTTTTTCATAATTTTCTTTTATTGCCAGGAATTCAGATATTTTTTCATCTTGTTCAATTCTTAACCTATTTAATTCTTCTTCTTTTTCCTTTATCTGGTTATTGATATTATTTAAGACCGCATTTTGTTCAGATATTTTTCTTTCATTTTCAGAAAATTTTTGTTCAAAAGGTATAAGAGATTCTTCAATTTCTTTTTTTCTTAGTTCGAGTTTTTCAATTTCATCTTTCAGAATTTTACGTCTTTCTTCAAGTACATTATTTTCATCGTTTAATAGTTTTAGTGATTCCTTAAATTTTTCAATTTCTCTATCTAGATTTCTTAACCTCTCACGTTTTTCATCATAATCCTGAAGAAGCTGAGTAAAGGAATGTTGTTTTTCAGAAATTATTGCTGTAGTTTCTATTAGTATCGTTTCTTTATTAGTTAGTTCGGAAATAACATTTTCTAACTTTTTGTTGGTTTCAATTGTTTTGCTTTCAATGTTATTTTTTTCTTCTTCATACTTATTTTTAGTTTCTTGAAGGTCGTTTATTAATGTTTCGAGAGTTTGAATTTTTTCATTTAAAAGGGTTAATTCGTTTTTGTTTTTTTCAATTATTGAAGAAGTAAAGTTTAATTCTTCATCTAATTTTAATTTTTGTTCATTTTTAATTTTTACATCAATTTCTAATTCTTTAGTTTTTCCAGTAAGATCCTTGTACTTAATATTCTCAATTTCTGAATTCTGTTTGATGATTTGAAGATTATTTTCTAATGAGATCCTTTCATTATGTAGTTTTACAACTTCATTAGAAAGTGAATAAAAATCTTCTTTAGCTTTCTCTAGCCTTTCAAGGAAGGGTTTATTCTTCTTTATTTCTTCATCAAGAAGTGATTTATAGTTTTCTATCTTGCTTAATTGTGCTTTTATATTGTTTAATTTTGTATTCTTGTCAACTAACTCTTCTTCAACATCAAGTAAATCTTTTTCATTTTTTCTTAGCTGTTCTTCTTTTGAGATTATAGAATCATTTAAAGTTTTTAGTAAGTTATTTTTATCATCGATATCAGAATTAATTACTGCAAGTTCCTTACTCTTTACTGAAACTTCATCTTCTAGTTTATTTAATTGAAGTTTTAGTTCAAATACTTTTTTTTCTAAGGAATCTGCAACTACGGAATCAGAGGTTTCTTTAGCTTTCTTTTCCGAAATTATTGTATCTAATTCAAGTAATTGTTTTTGTTTTTCTGAAATTTGATCTTTATAACTATTAATTTCTGATTTTATATTTTCAAGATTAGATGTTAAATTTAAATACTCAGTTTGTTTTTCATTTAATTCATTTGTTAAATTGTTTAATTCAATTTGTGTATTATTTAGAAGATTTTCTTTCTCTTGAATTTTTGTTTCAATTTCAATCCTTTTGTTTTCTAAGGATTGATCAATATTACTTAACGATATTTTTTTCTTGTTAATTTCTGATTCAATATTTTGTAATTCTTTTTTCTTTTCTTCATAATTGTGGTGTAAAGCTTTGATGGTAGTAATATAATTTTTTAATTCAATCTCCTTATTTTTTAAGGATTCATAAGTAATTTGACTTTTTTCTAATGCTTGTTGCATTATTTCTCTTAATCTCGATTTTGCTTCGCTATCTCCAAACATTTTCAATTTAACATTTTCAGATAGAGCAGAATCCAAACTATTATAAATTTCTTTGAGGTTATTTATATTTTTTTCAACCTCAAAAGATAATGAATTTATTTGTTCTTCCATCGTATGGCCAACAAATTATGAAAAATTACTGATTTTGTTAAAAAATAGTTAATTTTATTATTAAACTCAAGTTTATTATTTAACTTTTTTAATTTTAACATTTTTTAAATAAAGTTTAATAATTTAGTGAAAATGTATTGTTATCATTCAGATGAAAATGAAAAAATAAAGTTTAAAATAAGAGAAAAATCATAGGGTTCAATTATTGTAAATGAAAAATATAAATGCAAAAGAATATATTTTTTCAGAAGAGTTATGCGAGAGTATAATATTGAATATGTTTTTGGGAAAGCTATATAAAAATATCCTAATGTTAAACCTAGAATTTTATCAGATAATGGCAAACAATTTGTTTTTAAAGATTTCAATAAATTTCAATTTTATGTTAACTTTACGCTTGTAAAAACCTCTTTTGTTTATCTACAACAGTAAAATTGAAAGATTTAATAAAACTAAATAAGTTGTAGCTTAAATTTTTCATCTTTTTTCAATTTTAACTGAATTATTACAAATGATATGATTAAATCTCATCATTTTTTAGGATCTTCTTAGTTTGTTTACCATGTTCAGATAACTTACTAATCTAGTTTATACAGTCCATAGCAATGTTAAATAGTATTCTTAAATTATAACTTGATATTGTATAGTAAAAATTCTTAAATTTATTTTGTTTTTGACAAATAGTGATATGAAAAATAATTATTTAAAAGAAAGCATTTTAATTATTTGTGTTACAATTATTATTTCTTTAGTGTATAATTCTTTATCTCAAAATGGTATTCCATTAATTAGGAAACCTATACAATTTAAATGGGAATCAGATTCAACATTAGAAAATATAATTAAAAGTAATAATACTAGTGATTTTTCAAATGTAACTAAAGATTTTAATAATAAACTTAGTGAGATAAAGGAAAATATTCAAATATCAAAAAATAAGGAGAGTAAAGATCTCGTAATAACAAAGGATACAATATCAAAATTGAAATCAAATAAATCTGATATTGATAGCAAAAAAAATAATGATATTTCAGAGCAATCTAATAATGAAGATGTAAATAACGTACCTGTTGCTATAACAGTTGATCAGGCTTATAAAATATTTTTGAGTGGTAGGGGAGTATTTATTGATGCTAGAATGGAAATTGAATATAATTTAGGTCATATCAAAGGAGCAATAAATATACCTTTAAAGAAGTTTGAAGAAAATCTTGCAAAACTTAAAACTTATGATAAAAATACAATTTTTGTTTGTTACTGTGATGGTTCAGGTTGTGATTTAAGTATAGATCTTGCTAAAAAATTACATGAAAATGGTTTTAAAAATGTCAAAATATTTTATAGTGGTTGGAATGACTGGAAAGAAAAAAACTATCCTATGGAATAGATATGAAAAAAATAAAATTTAATCCTAATTTAATTTTTATTTTTAGATTAATTATTGGAATGGTTTTTATTTATGCAAGTATTCATAAAATTGCTAACCCTGAAGAGTTCGCAAAAAGTATAGATAATTATAGGTTGCTACCAATATTTCTTATTAATATAATCGCAATTATTTTACCCTGGTTAGAGCTTATCATAGGTTTATTTATTATATTCGGAATATTTATCAAAGCTTCTTCTTTTCTTATATCTTTGAATATGCTTATATTTACAATTTTAGTGCTTATTACAATTATTCGTGGTATTGATATAAGTTGTGGATGTTTTTCTTCTGACATAAATAGCACACCTATAGGATGGAAAAAATTTTTTGAAAATATTATTCTACTTTTAATTTCCTCAATTGTTTTTATTTCTAATGAAGATTACCTATCAATTGAAAAATATTTTAAAACAAATAGTATAAAATAAAATTGTTAAAAAATTATAAGGGACATCTTTTAGCTTTTTTGGGTATAGTTTTTTGGGGTATCGCTGGTCCAGTTGCTAAATTTTTATATTATAAAGGTTTTTCATCTTTTTTAATTATTCAGACAAGATCAACATTTTCGTTTATTTTACTTTTTTTGATCTTTATTGTTTTTAGAAGGGATTTGATTGTAATACCATTAAAGGATGCTTTAAAATTAATGTTGTTAGGTGTTATTGGCCTGGCAGGTCCAAATTTCTTTTATTATACAAGCATTAAGTATGTTACTGTAGCAACTGGAATAATGATTCAATATACAACTCCATTTATGGTAATGATATATTCAATTTTGATGAAACAAGAAAAATATCATCATTTAAAACTAATTTTTCTTTCAATTGCATTTATTGCTTGCTTTTTTACAATTAGTGGTGGTGATATAAATTACTTTACTACAAATGTTCTCGGAGTAACACTTGCAATAGCAGCAGCATTAACATGGGCTTTTTATAATATTTATCATAAATATATTCAGAAGAAATATAATTCCTGGACTGAATTATTTTATATACTACTTGGGGCTACACTATTGTGGATTATTATAAATCCTAATCTCTTTATTGAATTGAGCAGTTTTTCATTTGAATCAAATATGATTTTATTCTTTTTCGCTATGTTATCAGTTTTAATTCCATTAACATTTTATAACATTGGTTTAAGGAATTTAAAGGCTACACAAGCAACCAGTATTGGTTTATTAGAACCGGTTATGGTAGTAATATTTGCTTATATTTTTGTGAATGAAACTATGAGTTTAATTCAAATTATAAGTGGAATAATTGTACTTTTATCAATATATTTGTTAGAATCTTATAGGCAGAAAATTGATTATATCGAAAAGAACTGAAAAAAGAACAAATAAAATAATAAGAGCGTTAAATTATAGGCAGCCTGATTTAGCAGTTGTGTTAGAAAATATTCATGACCCTCATAATGTAAGCGCCATTGTTAGAACATGTGATTCTATAGGGGTGGGAGATATCTATTTAATTTATAATCAAGAAAAATTTCCAAAGATAGGTAAAAAAAGTTCTGCTAGTGCCTATAAGTGGGTTAATAAGAATAGTTTCAAATCTGTAGATGATTGCTATAATTACCTAAGAGAGAAAGGTTTTAAGATATTCGCAACAAGTTTGGAAGGAGACTCTCATAGTTTTTGGGAAGTAGATTTTAAAGGCAAGGTAGCTATAGTGATGGGAAATGAACACAGGGGAGTATCTAAAGAAGCATGGGGAAAAGCAGATTTAAATATACAAATTCCTATGTTTGGAATGATTCAAAGTTTAAATGTTTCTGTTGCTACAGCGGTTATTTTATATGAGATTGCTCGGCAAAGATTTTTCTCTGGAGGTTATGATAAACCCAAATATTCTTCAGAAGAGTATGATAAAATATTAAATGTTTGGTTAAATAAATGAGGGCAAAATGAAGAAAAATATATTTACTTTTTTATTATTATTTGCAAGCATAAATCTTTTTGCTCAGAATGAGATTGATTCTAATTTATATAAAAAAGCTTTAAATTTACTTGATAGAACTTTATCTATCGACTCTCATTCAGATACGCCCTTAAGATTGCAGGATTCAACTTTCGATTTGGGAAAAAGGAACGAAAGAGGATGTTTTGATATTCCCAGAATGATTGAAGGTAAATTGAGCGTTGAATTTTTTGCAATATTTGTAGCAAATGGACGTGAAAAAGAAAATCCTTCTCAACTAGCTTTTGAATACATTGAAAATGTGTACAAGGCTATAAATAAATATAATAGTATAGTATCTCTAGCATTTAGCACTAAAGATGTTAAAAGACTTTATAAAGAAGGCAAGAAAATTATTTGTCTTGGCATGGAAAACGGTCTGCCTATAGAAGATGATTTTGGAAATTTAAAAATGTTTTATAATCTTGGAATAAGATATATTACATTAACCCATTCAAGAAATAATTCAATTTGTGATTCATCTACCGACACAACAGAAACATGGGGAGGATTAAGCCCTTTTGGTAAAAAATTAGTTCAAAAAATGAATGAAATGGGTATAATGGTAGATGTATCTCATATATCTGATAAGTCTTTTTGGGATGTAATAAAAATAAGTAAGGCTCCAATAATAGCATCACACTCTTGTTGTAGAGCATTATCATCTAACCCAAGAAATCTTACTGATGATATGATAAAAGCTTTAGCAAAAAATGGAGGAGTACTACAATTGAATTTTTATCCTGCTTACCTTGATGAAGAGTATGAAAAAAAAGCTAATGAATATTATAAAAACATATCTGTTCTTTTAGATAGTTTGAGAAATTTGTATAAAAATGATCAAAAAAAATTACGGGAAGAGATGTTAAAACTCAGAAAAATATTTCCTCTTCCAGAATCTGTAAATGTTGAGAGATTGATTGACCATATTGATCATATAGTTAAATTGGTAGGAGTTGATTATGTGGGTATTGGTTCCGATTTTGATGGATTAAGTGTTTTTCCAAAAGGTTTGGAAGATGTTTCAAAGTTACCAATAATTACTTATCACCTTCTTAAAAGAGGTTACTCTGAAAAAGATATTAAGAAAATTTTAGGTGGTAATTTTATGCGAGTCTGGGAAAATGTTGAAAGAGTAGCTTTTTCAAGAAAATAAAAAAAAGGGGTTTATACCCCTTTTTTTAGCTCAGTTTTAATACTATTAATTATACCTTCTTTATGTAAATTGTGTTTTTCGTATAATGCTTCAGGAGAACCACTTTCTCCATAAGAATTTACTATCCCCAATCTTTTTACTTTTTTAGGATAGTTTTCACTGAGTACTTCACAAACACTACTTCCAAGTCCGCCAATTATGCTATGATCTTCTATAGTAAAAAGATAATTTGTTTCTTTAGCCGCTTTTATTATTATATCTGTATCAATTGGTTTAATTGTATGAATATTTATCACTCTTATTTTTATTCCTTCTTTTTCAAGTTCTTTTGCTGCTGCCAAAGTATTACCTACAACACCACCTGTACAAAACACAGTTGCAACATTACCATCAAATAATAGATCACCTTTACCAAAAGAAAATTTGTAGTTAGATGAATGAACATCTTCTAAGTTTTGTCTTGTTAACCTTATAAACATTGGACCGAAATTTTCAGCTGCGTATTTTATTATTTCTTTAGTTTCAATTTCGTCAGCTGGTTGCATTATACTCATATTTGGAAAACTACGCATTAAAGAAATATCTTCTAAACCCATCTGACTGTATCCATCTTCTCCGATACCAATACCACAATGGGTGCCGATTAGTTTAACATTAGTATTAGAATATGCAACAGACATTCGAATAGTTTCAAATCTTCCTAGTAAAAAAATCGAAAAACTGCAAATAAATGGAATCTTCCCTGATAATGCTAATCCAGCTGCAACTCCAATCATATTCTGTTCTTGAATTCCCATTTCAAAAAATCTATCTGGATATTTTTTTGCAAAAATGTTTGACATTGTGGATTTAGATAAATCAGCATCCAAAACTACTATATTTTTATTTAGAGAACCAATTTCTGCTATTGCTTCCCCAAAGGCTAGTCTTGAAGATTTTCCCATATTTTCCTCTATCTTTTTAAAATTTAAAAATATGCTTAATTAATTTTGCTTAATTCTTCTAGAGCTTTTTCAAGTTGTTCTTTATTCGGTGCTTTACCATGCCAATCTATAACACCTTCCATAAAGGATACTCCTTTACCTTTAATAGTATTAGCAATAATAAAATGAGGTTTACCATTCGAACTATCAGCATTATCTAATGCTTTTTGTATTTGTTCAAAATCGTGTCCATCAATTTCTTGAACATCCCAATTAAAGGCAATTAATTTATCCTTCAAAGGCTCTAAATTTAAGACCTCATTTGTTGGTCCATCAATTTGACCTTTATTATAATCAAGTATAACAATTAAGTTATCGAGTTTGAATTTTGGAGAAGATAGTAAAGACTCCCAAATTTGACCTTCCTGAATTTCTCCATCACCAACCATACAATAAACCTTGTAATTTTTGTTATCAATTTTTGCTGCTAGAGCCATACCTTGTGCAATCGATAACCCCTGTCCTAATGATCCAGTAGAAGCCTCTACGTAAGGTAAAATAACTCTATCTGGATGGCCTTGCAATCTACTACCAATTTTGCGTAAAGTCCATAATTCTTCAGTTGGTATTAAACCACAACGATTTAATACAGCATATAAAGCAGGAACACCATGCCCTTTTGATAAAATAAATCTATGTCTATCAGGGTCTAATGCGTTTTCCTGAGTTCTTTTAATTTTATTAAAGAAAAGGACTGAAAGAATATCAATTGAGGAAAGAGAACCACCTGGATGACCTGATGTTCCATAGTAAATCATTTTAAGAATATCTGCTCTCATTTCATTAGAAATCTTTCTAAGTTCTTCAATAGATTTAGACATTTCACAGCTCCATAATTATAATATTAAACTAATTTATTTTCAATTTTGAAAAAATGGAAAAATTGTTATGAGAACTAATTTATAATTCTAGAATAAATAGTAACTATCTATTTTAAAAAAGGGGAGTGAGAACTCCCCTAAGAATTAATCTACTACAAAAGTTTGTTCTCTTTCAGGACCTACAGATACAATTTTGATTGGGGTTTCAGTTAAATCTTCGATTGCTTTGAGATATTTTTGACAATTTTCAGGTAACTTATCAAAAGAACGAATATCTGAAATACTTGATTTCCAACCTGGAAAGGTTTCATAAATTGGTTCGACTTGTTCAAGAGTTTTAAGATCATTAGGAAAAGTTTTTAAAATTTTTGAACCAACTCGATAGCCCGTACAAATTTTAATTTCATCTAAAGCATCGAGTACATCAAGTTTAGTGATAGCAAGGTATTTTATGCCATTTATCATTATGCTATATTGTAAGGCCATAATATCGAGCCAACCGCATCTTCTTGGTCTACCAGTAGTAGCTCCATATTCTGAACCAATTTTTCTTAGAGTTTCACCGATTTCGTTATCCTGCTCAGTTGGATATGGGCCATATCCAACACGAGTTGTATATGCTTTAACTACACCTAATACAGAAGTGATAGCCGTTGGTGGTATTCCTAATCCTGTACAAGCTCCACCACTAATTGGATTTGAAGAAGTAACATAGGGATAAGTTCCGTGATCAATATCTAATAAAGCCCCTTGAGCTCCTTCAAGAATTAGCTTTTTACCTTCTTTTAAAGCATTATTTAAATAATAAACTGTATTAGTAATATATTCATCGATTTTTTTATCGAATTCTACATATTCCTGAATAATATTATCAATATTGAGTTCTTCAACATTGTAAATCTTTTTTAAAAGTTCGTTTTTAGCTTCAAGATTTTTTCGTAATTTTTGAGATAAAATATCTCTATCGAGTAAATCTACAATTTTAATTCCAGTTCTTGCTGCTTTATCATAATAAGCTGGGCCAATACCTCTTCCCGTTGTACCAATCTTTGAATTACCCTGATGAGCTTCTGATACTGAGTCGAGAATTTTGTGATATGGCATAATTAAATGAGCATTGTGGCTAATGAGCAATCTGCCAGATATATCTATACCCAGATTTTTAATTGCTTCAATTTCGCTTACCAAAGCAACTGGATCAATAACAACACCATTACCAATAACGCAAGTTACATTTGGATGAAATATTCCTGAAGGTATAAGGTGTAAAACGAACTGTTGGTCCTTGAACTTGATTGTATGGCCAGCATTAGCTCCACCCTGATAGCGGGCAACAATATCTACATTTCGAGCTAATAAGTCAACAATTTTCCCTTTCCCTTCATCACCCCATTGAGATCCAACAATAATAGTAGACGGCATTTTAATACAAAGTTTTGTTAAAAATTATTCTTTTTCTAAAAGTACTTCTTGAATATCAAATATAGAGGTTAATTTGGTAGTTTCAAGTATTTTTTGAACAGGTTCACTTAATTCAGTAAGAATTAATTTACAATTTGTTGAAGAAGTGAGAGAAAGTAAACCTATTAAAATACTTAGACCAGTACTACTAATAGTAGTAACCTCTTTTAGATTAATTACAAATTTTTTTTTGCCTTTTGAAATGTAATTGTTAATACGGGTTTTAAGTTCTTCTACTTTTTCATCTTTATTTAATTCACCTTGAATATAAAAGATTACCGTATCCTTAAATTCTTTTGAATATATTTTAGTCATGATTCCTTGAAAAATTGAAGAGCAATATCAACTGTTTCACTAAGTTCAAATACTGTGTTCAATTTTGTAACGTTAAAAAGATTTTGAATTTTATTATTAGCTCCGGCAATTCTAAGAGAACCACCATTTTTTTTAATCGCAGTAAGGCTGGCGATAAGAGTTCCCAGCCCACTGCTATTCATAATATTCACATTGGAAAGGTCAATAATAAATTTTTTATATCCTTCCTCAATAAATTTTAATAAATTTTGATTGATTTCAGTAGATTCAGGTCCACCTAAAATATTACCATCAAGAGCAAGTAAAATTACTGAATCAATCTTTTGTGTTTTAATACTCATTTATATTCTTATGCCTTTTGATAAGCTTCTTCTAAAGGTAACTTTTTAACATAAATATTCCATTCTATAACAAAAGAGCTTGCAACGAAAATGGAAGAATATGTACCGGTAACAACACCAATTAAGAATGAAAAAGCAAAACTTCTTATAACCTCACCACCAAAAATAAATAGTACTAATACTGTTACGAAAACAGTACCAGAAGTTATAATAGTTCTACTTAAGGTTTCATTAATACTTCTATTCATTAAAGAAATAAGGTTTTCAGTTTTATGAATTTTTCGATTTTCTCTAATTCTATCGAAAATAATTACAGTATCATTAACAGAAAAACCAAGCAATGTAAGGAAAGAAGCAATTAATGTTTGAGAAAATTCAAGATTTAGCCAAGGGTGTATTCCATTAAATAGTATACAAATTCCAAAAACCAAAAGTAAATCATGGAATAATGATAAAACTGCTCCTAAAGCATAAACAAATTCGAATCTAAATGCAAGATAAATTAAGATTGCAATTAATGAGAAAAATACCGCATAAATTGCATCTCTTTTTAACTCCTCTCCAATTTTCGGACCAATTTTATCTTCTTTCAAAATTTCGTAAGTTAATCCTGATTTTATATTGGCAAGGCTACTTTTAATTTTATCAAGGCTAACATTATCGGTTTGTTTTACTCTGATAAGTACCTGGTTAACTTCACCATAAGTTTTTATTTCAGCACCTGCGATTCCAGTTGCGTCAATAGCTCCTCTTACTGTTCCAACTTCAACTGGTTGATTAAAACGAAGAATAAGTTCTGTACCACCAGTAAAATCTATTCCGAAAGTTATACCTTTAACTAATGTAGCAATAGCACCAATTAAAAGAATTATTGATGAAACAATATACCATGTTCTTCTTTTTTCAATAAATTCTATGTTTGTTTTTTTAAAAAATCTCATTTTTGGCTCCTAATTTCAAAAATATTCAAACTGTTATAAAATTATCCAAAGTTAACATGCATTCCTTTTTCAGTCATTATATCAAATATTACACGAGTAATAACTATAGCACTAAATAAACTTGCAACTAAACCAATGATAAGGTTTAATGCAAAACCTTGAATAGGTCCTGTTCCAAATTGATATAATATAATACCAGTTAAAATTGTAGTTACATTCGAGTCAAGGATTGCACTAAATGCTTTTGAATAACCATTATCTATTGCGGCTCTTAATGTTTTTCCTGTCGCCAATTCTTCTCTAATTCTTTCATAGATTAGAACATTTGCATCAACTGACATACCCAATGTAAGTATAATAGCGGCAATACCAGGTAAGGTTAAAGTTCCACCAAAACCTGCTAATACACCAAGAATAAATAATGTGTTTAATAAAACAGCGAAATCTGCCATTATACCACCAGTTCTATAATAAACAATCATAAATGCAACTACAAGAATTAAAGCAAGAATACTTGAAAAAATTCCTTTATTAATTGAATCTTCTCCAAGTGATGGTCCAACAGTACGTTGCTCTATTATATCTACAGGAGCAGGAAGAGCACCAGCTTTTAACACGATTTCAAGCAAACGAGCTTCTTCCATGTTTGCCATGCCATCAATTTGTGAATCACCACCAATTATTTTTGTTTTAATGGTTGGGTAAGAAAATATACCTCCATCAAGTACTATTGCACATCTTTTGTTTACATTAGCTCCTGTTATGCGTGCCCACTCTCTTGCACCTTCGTTATTCATTTTCATTGTAACAATAGCACCACCAGTCATTTGTGGGTCTGGTTGAGCTCTAGCGTCAGTTATAACTGTTCCTGTCAATTCAGGTTCTCTACTTACTGCTAATAGAGTAAAGAACTCTTTTCCTTCTTGAATGTGAGGTTTAGCAGTAAAAAGAAATTCCATATCATTTGGAATTACTTTTTGAATTTCAGGCTTATTTAAAATCTGGTTTATTTTACTTTTGTTTTCGCCTGCTACAATTAAATCGCCAGTATATGGATTTTGTCCTGCTAAAAGAGCTGAGAAAGGATGCTCTTTTTTAAACTGTTCAAATTTCTGCTGGTCTGTCATATTGGCAGAATCAACTGGCGTAGAAGATGTATCTTTCTTTGCTAACTTAGTAGTATCAGTTTTTGTAGTATCTTCAATTGGTTTACCAGCTAAAATTTTGTCTATATTTTCTACAACTTTAACTACTCTATTAACGTCTTTTACTATTCTAAATTCTAGTAAAGCTGTACTCTGTAATAATTCTCTAACTTCTTGCTCCTTGCTTACGCCTGGTAATTCTACAATAATTCTTCTGCTGCCTTGCTTTTGAATTCCAGGTTCAGCAACACCATACTTATCTATACGATTTCTAACTACTTCCATAGCTCGATCGACCGATTTTTCAGCTTCATCAGCTAATCTAGAGGCTACGGAAGAATTTTCTTCCCGAATATCAGAACTATAATACCTGCTTAATCGTAAACCTCGAGCTTCAAACTTTGCTCTTAAAATATCCACTACTGACATATCAGAAATTTTTGCTTCTTGTTCTACTTCAGCAAATGCCGCTCTGAAGTTATCATCAACGTTTTTTGCAATTTTTTGTAATAATTGTAAAACGTTTACCTCGAGAACAACACGCATACCACCTTGAAGATCGAGACCAAGTTTTAATCTTTTAGCTCTAGCTTCTCGGATTGCTTCTTCATTCTTAGTGTAATAATCTAAGCTATCCTGACCTACCTTTGTTGATAATTCTTTTCTGAACTGATAGTCTTTGTAGGTAGGGAATAACAGATAAATTGCTAAAGCGATAGCCGCAATTATGATAACCAATTTTGTCCTATTTTTTTTCAATTCTTTACTCCTGGTAAGTGATTGAATAATTTTCCTTAAATACTTAGAATTGACGAACTTTTCAAGATGACTAATATAGCTTAAACTTATCTAAAAGTCAATAAAAAAAATATTGCTTTTCTTTTAAAATTAAATTATATTGTTTGACTTTAATGGGAAAAGTATACTTTTTATAGGAGAAATACTGAAATGCCCCTAATGACTAAATTGCGGGAAAAATTAACAGTTGTTTTCGGTGTATTTGCTGCACTTTTCATTATTTACATTGTCCTCGATTGGGGAATGGATATTAGTGGAAGAAAATCGGCAAAATTACAAAGAGGTGAAATAATCGGTGTAGTAGATGGCGAAAACATTACATATCAACAATTTAATGAGCAGGTTGAAAGATCTGTTCAGTTGTTTAAGGAACAGTACAAAACTGACCCTGATGAGAATCAAATGAACCAGATTCGTGAAGAAGTCTGGAACATGATGGTTTCTGAAATTTTGATGAAAAAAGAGCTCGAAAGAATGGGTTTAAATGTGACCGATCAAGAAATTAATGATTGGGTAAAAAAGCTTCCTGAAACATTACCAGATTTAATTAGAAGAAATTTTGTTGATTCTACAGGTAACATTAATCATGCTTTTCTACAACAAGCTATACAGGCACAGGAACCACAGGTAAAAGAATTTTGGATGCAATCAGAAGCTTTGCTAAGACAAGCAAGATTGCAATCTAAAATGGTCAGTATAATTCTTTCTACTGTAAGACCTACAGAAGGAGAGGTTTTACAGAGATTTAAAGATGAAAATATTAAATTAGATGCTAAATATGTATTCTTTGATCCAAACACTTATGTAAAAGAGAATGAAATTCAGGTAAATGACGATGAGATCAAAGATTATTATGAAAAACATAAAAATGAATTTAAACAAGAGGATTCAAGAAGACTAAGAGTAGCAATATTTCCTATAGTCCCTTCAAGACAAGATTCTCTTGATATGCAGAATGTAATAAAAAGTGCTCAGGAGGATTTGAATAAAGGTATAGATTTCAAGACTATAGTTGAGATGCATTCTGAAAGTAAATATGATGATAGTCTTTTTGTGAAACATGGTCAAATTGGTTCTGATGAATTAGATAAAAAAGTATTCAGTGCAAAAGTGGGTGATGTCATTGGTCCTATTCAGGATGGTAATTCATATAGAATGTTGAAAATAATGAATGCAAGAGAAGGAAAAGATGAATATGCTCATGTTGCACATATATTGTTAAAATTTAATGATAAGAATAAAGAAGAAAAAAGAAAACAAGCAATAGATCTTATAAATCGAATTAAAAAAGGTGAAAATATTTCAGATCTTGCAAGGCAGTATTCAGAAGATCCAAGTGCTCAACAAAATGGTGGTGATTTAGGTTGGCAGGGAAAAGGTTATTATGTTAAAGAATTTGAAGATGCAATTTTAAAAGCAAAACCGGGAGATGTTGTTGGACCAGTAGAAACTCAGTTCGGTTTTCATGTTATTAAAGTTTTTGCAAAAGATAAACGAGAGTTAAATATTGCTGATCTTAAAGTTACAATTACTCCAAGTAGTGATACCAGAGAGAATATTTATAATAACGCAAGAGATTTTATGAATCTTGCAAAGGATGGCGATTTTAATTCAGCCTCTAAAGTTATTCCTGCTATTATACAAGAAACTCAATGGTTTACCAAGAAAGGTTTTATCCCTGGTATTGGTTATAATTCTGCTATTACTAAATTTGCTTTCGATAAAAAGGTTGGTGATATTGGTGATGTTTACAAAATTGGTCAAGCCTATGTTGTAGTACAGATTGCAGATTCTAGAAGTGAGGGATATAGAGATTTAAACGAAATAAAAGAGTATGTGAGAAGTATTTTGATATTTAAAAAGAAAATTGAGAAGTTAAAATCTTACGTTAACGGTTTAAGAAATCAAATTGGCGCTGGTGAACCTTTAGAAAAAATCACTCAATTAGATCCTAAAGCTACAGTTGTATCTACTGGGGAGTTTTCTTTGGGTGGTTCAATTACTGGAATAGGTAAAGATGTAAAGATAATTGGTAAACTCGAAAAATTACAGCCCAATACTATTTCAGCTCCTATCGAAGGAATGAGAGGTATTTATATTTTTTATCTAAATAGCAAGTCCCAATTTAATGAAAATGAGTATAATGCAAAACGTATACAGATTTATGCTCAACTTATTCAGGAAAAACAAAATCAGTTTTATTCTGATTGGATTCAGAAAATGATGGATGAAGCTAAAATTGAGGATCATAGAGATAAATATTTTAGATAAGATAAAATGAAATGACAGTAACAAATTCAATATCTGTCAATAAAATTTTTAAAGGAGTAACTAATAAGTTACTCCTTTCTTTTCTTAATAAAAGGGTATTACTCTTTTTAATTTTCAATTTATTTTTTTATTCTTTTTTTGCTTTTTCACAAGAGGGGAGTCTATCTCTTTCTTTGAAAGGTAATTATACAACTACATCAAGATACTATCCATCAACTGTTATTGTTACATCTTATAGCTTTGAGGAATATTTTTCTATTGATAATCTTTGGGGTTATGGTATTGAGGCAAGATATAATATATCTGATTATATAGCACTTGGATTATCTGCTGAGTGTATCTCAGGCAAAATAGATTATACACATCCTACCTTAAGAATTCCTGCTAAAGCCGGATATGATATGTTTTTATTTGAACTTAATGGATATTACTATATGCCACTTAGTACAGAATCTTTTAAGTTTTATATAGGTGGAGGAATTAATATAGATTATTGTAATAGCTATGAAGAATTACCTACAATAAAAAGCCAATTAGTATCAGCCCCATTAAATACTGGTATTCAGGTAGTAAGTGGAGTTGAATATTATTTCTTGAGAGATTTTTCTGTTAGATTAGAGATGAAATTTAGGGATCCAATTGTCGAAAATGAATGTCAATATACTACATCAAAGATTTCATATAATAACAGAGTTTATAATATCTCAACTAAACCGTTTAAATCGAAGGTAAATATTGATGGTGTTGTTTTTGATTTGAGTGTTGCATATAGATTATTTTAGTTTTTCTATCGAATTGTATCAAAAAAACAATTTCAAGTTTATCCCATTAGTATTAAAACTTATATCAATTTTTGTATCATTTTGTATTTCACCATTAATTCTCAAAACTTTTTGCGCAGAATAATAACCAATTAAGCCAGCCAATATTACATCTGAGAACCAATGTTTATTATTATATAATCTGCTAAAAGATGTAATAAAGGCAGGTGAGTAAAATAAAATTTTTAGGTAGTTATTATCTGTCGTGTTAGCAAAAATTGTACTAATGGCGAATGCTGTTGTTGCATGACCAGATGGAAAAGATTGGTATCTTTCATTACCCAAATTAGGTCCAACAAAATGAAAACAATTATCTGTAAATTCAGGTCTCTCTCTGCCAATAGTTATTTTTAATGTTTGAGTAATAATATTTGAAAATAAAACAGATTCTAACAACATAAGACTAATTTTTTTAGTTTTTGAATCATTCAGAATATTGCTTGCTATGAAAGTGCCACCAATAATAATAATAGCACTTCCTGCATTGCCATAATAATTATCGAGCTTGAAAATATTATCAGAATATTTTGAACGAAACTTTTTATCATTAGAAATAGTATTAATTTTTTTGTCGAAAAAAAATGAAAAACCAGTTAAAGTAATTGTATTAATTATTTCGTTACACTCAACATTATCAAATTTGGGCAGAAAAAATTCTTTAGAATGATATATAATATTTTTTGCCGAAAAAAATGTTGAATCATTGTTGTTCTGGCAAAAAGATGGCGAAATAAAAAGTAAATTTAGAAAAATAATTACCAGAAATAAATAAATGCGTTTGTTATTTTTTGACATATAATATTACAAATTTAAGGTATTTGGTTTCTGGCATATTTAATAATATTGGATGATCTGGAGAAGCGGAATGGAATTCTAATAATTTTATATGAGATTTTGCTTTGATTGCAGATTCATCAATTATATCTAAAAAAGTATTTTCATCAATATGGTGTGAACAAGACGAAGTGATTAGATATCCTTCATTTTTTATTAGCTGTAAACCTAAATAATTAACTTTTTTATATGCTTGTTTAGCAGTTGGTATATTTTTCTTTGATTTTGTGAAAGATGGTGGGTCGATTATTACGACATCAAAATAATTGTTTTCATCAATTAATCGTTGTAAATAATCAAAAACATCGGCTACTTCAAACCTACATATTTTTTCGAAACCATTTATCACAGAATTTATTTTACATTTCTCAATAGCTGTTTTAGAAATATCTATACCTATAACTTCTTTTGCCCCTGCGATAGCAGCATTTAAAGCAAAGCCACCTTGATTACAAAAACAATCTAAAACTTTTAAGCCTTTAACATATTTTCTAATATTTAATCTATTTATTCGTTGATCTAAGAAAAATCCAGATTTTTGGCCAGATAATAAATCAATATTGTACCTTATGCCGTCAATTATCAGTTCCTTTGATTTATATTCACCATATAAAATAGAAGTTTTTAATTCCAAACCTTCAAGACTTCGAAGAGGAGATTCATTTTTTTCAATTATACATTCTGGTGAAAAATTTTCGATAAGAATTTCAGTAATTAGAGGAAGTAATTTTTCCATTCCGATTGAATTAATTTGAATTGAAAACACATTATCAAATCTATCAATAATTAAGCCTGGTAATAGATCACTTTCACTATATACCATTCTATAGATATTATCATTATATAGTTTTTGTCTTAAATTATCTGCTGTTAGGATTTTGTTAGTTAGAAAGTTTTTATTTATTTCTTCATCTGTATAAGTAAGTAATCTAAGTGATATAAGAGAGTTTTTGTTGTAAAATCCTTTTCCAATAAATTGATTATTTGAATTAAATATTTCTACAATATCTCCATTTTCAGGATTACTTTCTACTTTATCTACTTGATTTGAAAAAATCCATAGATATCCTCTCTTAACTTTTTTGTCACAATTCTTTTTTAAAATTACTTTTTTCATATTCGTCTTTTGAAATATAATTAAATTGAATATCAAATACTATGTTGAAAAGAAAACACTAATAAAATTATATGAGATGTTTATTTATAAAAATATTTTTATAATGTAAATTCTATCCCTAAAATGTGAATAAAAATTTATTTAATATTTGAAAAATTTTTGTGTTATAGATTCATAACCTTTTACTTATTACAGATTAACATTTTTTACATAAGTATCTTCAGCAATTTTTGAAATGATTCTAATTTTAGACAGGAAGTATAAGCCTGCAAGAATGCAACATGCTCCTGCTATTATAGATGTATTCATTACCCCGATTAAACCTGATAATGTACCTGCAAAAAGACTACCAATAGGAGCTGTACCCATAAATGACATAGAGTATATACCCATTACTCTACCTCTTTTATCGTCATCTACTAAAGATTGAATCATTGTATTACTGGAAATAATTTGAGATATCATCCCAAAACCAATAAAAAGCATAATGAGCATAGCATAAAGAAAATTATGAAATATTGGTAAAATTATTAATGATAATCCAAATATTATTGTTGCCCAAAAAATGTTTTTTTCTAATCCTTTTGGTGAATCTTTAGTGGCTAATTTTACTCCCCCTACCAATGAACCAATACCCAAAGAAGACATTAAAAAACCTAATACTTTTGAATCACCCAAAAGAATATCTTTTGTATAAATTGGCATTAGAACATTCATAGACATTCCAACAATACTCACAAAAGCAAGAATTATTAAAATGTATCTTATTGGTAAGAAATTATATGTATATAAAAAGCCTTCTTTTAAATCAGTTAAAACATGATTATTTGATTTTTTTAATATTGTTTTTTTAATATCCATTAAATGTAAGTTAACAATTATTGCTAAAAAAGTAATAGTATTTATTATGAAACACCAACCTTCGCCAATCATTGCAACAAGAATGCCAGCTATGGCTGGACCAACCATTCTTGCCATGTTAAAAAGCATAGAGTTTAAAGCAACTGCATTACCAATATCTTTTTTATCTTCTACAATATCAACTACAAATGATTGTCTAACAGGAGAATCAAAAGCCATTACAAAACCACCAAAAATATTTAAAATAATAATATGCCAAATTTGAATAATTTCTGTTAATACTAATACACCAAAGATCAATGATTGAAAGGCAAATAAAATTTGGGTTGTTTTTATTAATTTATATCTATCCCATCTATCCACCATTACCCCTGCAAAGGGTGTAAATAATAAAGTAGGTAATTGACCCGCGAATGTTAACAATCCAAGTAAAAATGCTGAGTTAGTTAATCGATAAATAAGCCAGCTTGCAGCTATTATTTGAATCCATGTACCAATTAATGATATACTTTGTCCAGTGAAAAATAATCTATAATTTTTATATTTTAAAGTTCTAAATATAACTTTGAAGCTATCTTTATTCATAATTTTTCTTTTATTTGTTCATTAGAAATATAAACATCATCAAGTTGTTCAGATAATTTTTTGATGATACTTAAAGCTTCATCTAATTTTATTAAATCTTTTTTACTATATGATGATAAAATCTGCTTAATTTTTGTACGAAGATTATTTTTGCATTTTTCAATAAATAATTTTCCATCTTTAGTTAGAACAATATATACTAATCTTCTATCATCTTTATCAGTTTCTCTTTCTACAAAACCTAATTTGACAAGTTTATCAACAAGTATAGTAGCATTAGGTTTTGTTATTACAAGTGCATTACATATTGATGTCATTGTCATTTTGTCATTTTTCGATAATGTGAATAAAACACTAACGTGTGATTTGTTAATATCTGCCTGAAGTAATAGGTTATTATTTACAGCCCACATTTTTCTGTAAATTGAGGGGATTGTGCAGGTTAAATCATTGATAATATTTGTTAGATCTTCATTTGCCATTTTAGATATTTATTTTTATATTTTATTTATATTATTTAATAGTTATATTTATTAACTATTAAAATATATAACGATATTTTTTTATTGTCAATATAGATTATTTTCTTTTTTAGTGTAAATAAAATATTTAAAAAAATAAATAGCTTGATATTCAAAAAAAATTCTTTATTTTTAAATTTTAAAGACAGTTATGAAATATAGAAAATTAGGAAAAACAGAGAAAAGCATATCATCTATTGGTTTGGGTTGTATGAGATTGCCCACCAAAGATAATTTACAAATGAGTCAGAATATCGATGAGATAGAAACAACAAAAATGATAGAGTATGCTATTGATAATGGAATAAATTATTTTGACACAGCATATCCCTATCATGGTGGAAAAAGTGAGGTTATTATTGGTAAAATCCTTAATAATTTTGAAAGAAATGACTTTTACCTGGCTACAAAATCTCCTGTTTGGTTTATTAATTCGGAAGGGGATTTTACAAGATTATTAGAAGAGCAGCTTACAAAACTTAAGTTCGATTATATCGATTTTTATCTACTTCATTCATTAGATAGCAATAGATGGAATAATATTGTTAAAAAATACAATGTTCTATCTGAATTAGAAGATGCTAAGCAAAAAGGATTAGTAAAACATATTGGATTTTCATTTCATGATTCTTTTGATGTTTTTAAATCAATAATTGATGAATATGATAAATGGGAGTTTTGTCAGGTACAATACAATTATATGGATATCGAAAATCAAGCTGGTAAAAAGGGGGTTAATTATGCATTCGCTAAGGATCTTGGTGTAATTATTATGGAACCTTTAAGAGGTGGTAGATTGGCAAATCCCCCTGAAAACGTTAAAGCTATTATTAATAGTTATAAACCTTTGCGCACTCCACAAGAATGGGCTATGAGATGGTTGTGGAGTCAAAAGGAAATATCTACGGTTTTAACTGGCTCAAGCAATTTGGAACAATTAAAACAAAATATTGATTTTGTTAATAATGCAATAGATTTTGAGTTTAGTAATGAAGATTTAGAGTTTATTGAAAAGGTTAAGAAAGCATACCTTGATAGAATAAAAATTGACTGTACGAAATGTAATTATTGTTTACCATGTCCAAATGGAGTAAACATACCACGAAATTTTGAGCTATATAATGATGTATTTATTTATGAAAATCCTATACCTCCAAGGATGACATATCAAAGATTTATGCCTGATATTGAAAAAGCTTCGAATTGTATACAATGTGAAGAATGTGAAAGTAAATGTCCTCAAAAATTAGAAATTAGTAAATTATTGTTTTCAGTTGATGAAGAATTGAGTAAAAAATAATTATATTTTATGGAAGAAAACAAAAAAATAAAAATATTATTAGATACTGATATTGGTTCAGATATTGATGATGCTTTATGCCTATCATATTTATTAATGCAGCCAAAATGTGAGTTATTAGGCATTACCACTGTTACTGGTGAAGCAGAAAAAAGGGCAATGATGGCAAGTGTTTTATGTAAGTTAGCTGGTAAAGATATCCCTATTTATCCAGGAGCAGAAAA
Organism: Ignavibacteria bacterium; assembly: GCA_036567745.1. Lineage (GTDB taxonomy): Bacteria > Bacteroidota > Ignavibacteria > DATCTW01 > DATCTW01 > DATCTW01. Next base: position 164,255 of record DATCTW010000045.1, read on the forward strand.
ACCATTAATAATTGAACAAATACAAAAAAAGGCTCAACAAGCTGAAAGATTAAAAAATTGGGAACATCAAAAAAAATTTCCCAAAGGAGAAGCGATTGAATTTTTAAGAACTACTATTAGAAAAAATCCAAACGAAATAATTTTACTCTCTATTGGTCCATTAACTAATATTGCACTTCTTTTTAAAACAGATCCAGAAATACCTAGGTTACTAAAAGGGTTAGTTTCTATGGCGGGAGCATTTAAATACAGATTCCCTGAGCTTAGTTTAAGAGAGTGGAATGCATATTTAGATCCTCATGCTTCTCATATAGTTTATAATACCAGAATGAAAAGTCATATTTCTATTGGACAGGATGTAACTTGCAAAATTATTATGGGAGAAAAGGATATAAAAAAGAGGTTTACCAGCAAACTTCAAAAAGCGGTACTTGATTTTGCTTATATCTGGTTCAAAAAAATGAATAAGGTTTATTTTCACGATCCTTTAACTGCTGCAATAATTTTCGATAAAAATATATGTAAATATGAAAAAGGAAAAGTCGATATCGAGTTAAAGTCTGATCGTTTATTTGGTTTAACCTATTGGGATACCAACTATAAAAATAGTTGGCAGGAGGTTGCGGTAGAAGTAAATATACCAAAATTTTTTGAAGAATATTTTTCAGTATTTAAGTAGAAAAACATGAATTCAATATCTTATTTAAAGCTAATTCAAGCTTCTTTCATGATTGGATTGACTGGCTTTGGGGGTCCAGCTTTAGTTGGTATAATGAAAAATAAGTTTGTAGAAGATAAAAAATGGGTGAGCGATAAAACCTTTTTAGAAGGTCTAAGCTTAGCCCAACTTTTACCAGGGGCAGTAAGTGTTACATTAATTGGCTACTTAGGATATAAGCTAAAAGGTTTTTGGGGTGTTATAATTCTTCCTTTTTTCTTTATGCTTCCCGCAATTTCATTAATAATTATTCTCTCCTGGGCATATTTTTCATATTCTGATTTATCCTTTATAAAAACTGCTTTCATTGGTTTAGGTGCTCTGGTTGTTTCATTGTTAGTTAATGCTACTGTTACTATGAGCAAATCTATTTTCGGAAATTTTTCTTCAAAGAATATAAAGGCTTATTTAATTAGTGTTATTATATTTCTTCTTGAATACTTTTATAAAATAAATATCATCTATCTTATTCTTTTTAGTGGTGTTTTAGGATTTTTATTTTTCTTTTTCACGAATGAAATTCAAGAAGGGAAAAAAGAAGATTATAATAATTCTAATAACATTAAAATTAATTATTTAAAAAATCCAAAATTTTATTTTTTAGGCGGCTCGATTGTTCTACTTATATTTTTATATATTTATTACCCAATATTATGGAACCTTTTTTATAATTTCTTTAAAATTGGAATGTTTGGTTTTGGAGGAGGGTATACGGTAATACCGCTTATTCAACATCAAGTTGTTAATGAGCTAGGTTTAGTTACACTTAAAGAGTTTAGAGATGGAATTGCTTTAGGACAGGTTACTCCAGGTCCTGTATTTATTACAACTACATTTATAGGTTTTAAAGTTGCGGGTTTATCTGGGGCAATAATTTCATCTATAGCATCTTATTCGCCATCTTTAATTGCAGTTGTAACTTTAAATCATATTCTCTTAAGAATAAAACATAAAAAAATTATTCAGGTTTTTATGAAAGGTATTCTATCAGGTTTTATTGGTTTATTACTTTTCGTGGTAATTCAATTTGGATTAGCTTCTTTAATAAATTGGCAAACATATTTGATTTGTCTTTCTACTTTAGTATTACTTTTAGTCTTCAAAAAAGACCCTATATGGGCATTACTCACAACAATTTTTTTAACGGTTTTATTATTATGAATAATGCCCATATAATACATTTATTTTGATAATAATTTTTTATATTTCATTATTCTGTTAAATGATTGATTAATTCTTTCTTCAGTTATTTTCCCTTCTTTTAATAGTTTTTTTATTATGTTAAAAACTTTTGGTACTATATTTTCATCATAAGTTACATTATTTGCAAATGTTATAATATCTACCCCAGCATTGATTGCAAATTCTACTGCTGATTCTAATCCATAATGGTCAGCAATTGCTTTCATCTGCATATCATCAGAAAATATTACTCCGTTAAATTTAAGGCTATCCCTTAAGATGCCGGTTAAAATTTTTTTCGATAATGTTGCAGGTAACTTATCATCAAGATTTGAGTTAAAAATATGAGCGGTCATAATAAAATCACATTTTTTCTTTTTTATTAATTCAGCATAAGGATATAATTCAATATTTTTCCATGTATTTGTTACATCAACGAACCCAAGATGAGAATCATCTTTTGAGGAGCCATGCCCCGGGAAATGTTTAAGAGTTCCAAATATTTTATTTCTTCTGAAAGCATTTAAAAATACTTCTGCATGTTTTGTAACAATTATGGGGTCGGAAGAAAAACTTCTTTCTTTTTTACCAATTATTGGATTATCTGGGTTTGTATTAAGATCAACACAGGGTGCAAAGTTTAAATTTACCCCAATACTTTTTAATGTCTTTGCTATACTTATTGCGTATTTTGTAGTTGTATCGAAATTATTTATCTTTCCTAATTTTTCGGCAGAAATGGTTTTTGGGAATCCGAATTTCTCCTTCAATCTATTAACTAACCCACCTTCTTGATCTATAGTTACAAAAAGTGGAATTTTAGAGTAGCTTTGTAGTTTATCAATTAGTTTTTTTACCTGTTTTGGTGACTCAATATTTCTGATAGGGCTTTTTAACTCAACATCATAATCAAATAAAATCACACTTCCGATTTTGTATTGTTTAATATCTCTTACTATACTTGAAGAATCATTAATATCTAAACCTCTGAAACCTACAAGTATCATTTGACCAATTTTTGTATCAATATCATATTTTTCTTGTGAAAATGATAGGCTTATTATTAAAAAAAACAAAAAAGAAATTTTGTAAAATATTGTTTTCATTTTTTCTCCTTGTATTTTGTCGTTTTTTAAAAATAGTACAAAAACTATTGATGAAGTCTTATAATCTCGAAAATACCTTCAGCCATCATGTTAATTGACATAATAGTAAGTACAAGTCCAAAAAGTCTTTCAATGGCTTCTATTGCATTCTTTCCTAATATTCTGCTAATATATTGAGAAGATAGAATGACGGCAGAAGCTAAAAACCACGCAATTATTACAGCGATCAATATATTTACTACATTAATTTGTCGATGAGCAAAAAGCATAATTGTTGAAAGTAAACCAGGGCCTGCAAATAATGGAGTTGCAATAGGAACTATTAAAGGTTCTCTTTTTTCTACTTCTAAATTAAGTGCAGGGGGGAATACCATTTTTAAAGCCATTAAAAAAATTATTACCCCACCAGCTATTGTTGCAGATGCTGTTGATATATGTAGATAAGCTAAAATTTCTTTACCAAAAAAGATAAAGATTAACATTATTCCAAGAGCAATGAAGCATTCTCTGATTACTATTCTTCTTCTTCTCCGTTGTTCAATACCATCTAATAATGATATTTCTAAAGGAATTAATCCAATAGGATCAATGATAAAGAATAGTGAAATTACCATTTCTTGTATTGTCATATTACCTCTATGTTTTAAATTTATTTTACCATTCTAATCCGTTTTCATAAATAGCTAAACCAATCTGAGAGAATGAAAATTTTCTATAACCGCCATAATCTTCATTTCTGCAAATATCAGAACATTCTTTCCCTTCAGGAGTATTAATACCCAAACCGGCTCCAACTCCTTCATAAAAAAGATAAAATTTGTTATTATTTTCAATAACTGTACCAAACCAAAGAGCACCTTCATCCCATTGACCGGGCAAACCTCGTTCCATTACAGGGTTAAATGGATATCTATCCCATATAAGTAAATCTTTTGATCTTGCTAAACCAAATGCTTTGGGATAGTCAAAATATTTATCACAACCTCCATAAATCATATAAAAATATTGCCCATACTTAAAAATTCTTACAGTTGAAATACTAAAACTATCAAATTCGTTTTTTGAATTGGAAGGTGTAAAGACTTTTACTTCTGAATGAAAATCTATACCATCATCACTTACTGATTTATAAATATCAAGGTTACCTTTTATTGAAAGTTTTGAATAAAAAAGATGATATTGATTATCATAAAAAACAACTTCAGGACTCATTGCCCCTTTAATTACCGGATTGATGTTTTTTTTAAAATTATAGCCATCTTCAGAAATTGCAAGCCCTATACCACATTCTTTATTTTTTGAATGACCTGCATAATACAAAAAAATTTTATTATTGTTCATTATCGTAGCAGGGTCTAAAATGTGTTGGTTATCAAAAGTATCTTTTTCACTTTCGACTCTTATGATAGGATTATCTTTATAAAACTCCCATTTTACACCATCAAATTCTTTTTTATTACAGATAGCTACACCTATCTGATCATGACCTTCAATTCCTTGTCCTCTAAAATATAAAAAATATTTGTCTTCGATTTCTAGAATATCTGGATTTGCTACATGAATACTATGAAATGTATTGTATTTTCGAGTAATAACTGGATTAAATTGACTTTTTTGAAAAAAAATTTTGGTCATTTTATTTAACTCCAAATTTGAAAATGGTAATTTGTTTATACTCATGGTTGCTTTTTAGTATTACTGATGGAAAGTTTATTTTATTTGGAGAATCAGGGTAATGCTGTGTTTCTAAACATAATCCACCTCGTCTTGGATACACTTTTTGGTTTTTACCTTTAATTGTTCCATCAAGAAAATTACCAGAATAAAATTGTATTGCTGGTTCAGTTGTAAATACCTGTAAAAATCTCCCGGATACTTTTGAAAATAATTCAGCCGCAAGTGTAAGAGAATTATCTTTTTTATTTAGTACAAAATTATGATCGTAACCATTGCCATATTTTAATTGTTCATTATCATAATCTATTCTTTTTCCAATTAATTCAAAATCTGTAAAATCAAAAGGTGTATTATTCACAGAAAGCAATTCACCTGTTGGTATTAATGATGAATCGATTGGAGTAAAATAGTTTGCATATATTTTTAATTCATGGTTGAGTATTGTTTCTTCATCTGATAAATTGAAATAGCTATGGTTTGTAAGATTGATGATTGTATCTTTATCTGTTTTTGCTATGTATTCAATTTTTAGTTCATTATTGTTGTTTAAGGAGTATGTTACATTTACTTGTAAATTGCCAGGATAACCTTCTTCCATATCTTTACTTAAATATGAAAATTCTAATAACTCTTTTTCTTCATCTTTTCTAATATTAAAATCCCATAATACTTTGTCAAATCCTTTTAAACCTCCATGCAAGTGATTATCACCATCATTTTTTGCAAGATTATACTGAATACCGTTTAGAATAAAGGTGCCATTCTTAATTCTATTGCAGTATCTTCCTATTATTGCTCCAAAATAGGGATGACCTGCAAGATATTCATCTAGAGTCTCAAATCCTAGAACAATATCAGAAAAATTACCATTTTTATCAGGTGTTATGATTGAAGTAATTATTCCGCCGTAATTTGTAATTTTTACTTCAATTCCATTATTATTTTTTAATGAGAAAAGATAAACATCTTCATTATTATAGAATTTTCCAAAATGATTTTTATTCATAAATCACCCTAATTTATAAATATCAATGTAATTTAATTATTTATAATTATTATTCAATGAGTAAGTAAATGACTAATATAAATTTACTATTTTGTCAGAGAATAAAATTTATTCCAAAACTTTTGAATACTATTTATCTCAATATTTTTTTTTAAAATACCCTTTTTAAGGAAAATTCAATTTGTTGCATTTATTTGTTTATTTCTTTATATTATTTTTTAAACAAATAAAAAGGTGTTGATTGACTCAAAAAGCACTTATAATTCTCTTTGTAGGTTTATTAGTTTTTATTGCACATGCATTTGTTGCTCTTTTTAAAAAGACTAAAATTCCAGATGTTTTACTTTTGATAATTATTGGATTAGTATTAGGACCTGTTTTAAATATTGTTAGGACAGATGATTTTGGTAAAGTTGGACCAATTTTTTCTGCAATTGCTTTAATAATTATTCTTTTTGAAGGTGGACTTGAATTAAATATAAAACATATAAAAGAAATTATAAAATCTACGTTTATTCTTACAATTTTATCTTTTTTTATTACTCTTCTTACGGTTTCTTGTGTAAGTTATTTTTTTCTTAATTACTCTTTAGCTCTGTCATTTTATATAGGTGCAATATTGGCAGGACCTGCACCAGCAATAATTATACCTTTAACAAAACAGATAAATATATCTGACGAGACGAAGGCAAAACTTACTCTTGAATCAGCATTAGGTGAAGCTTTGTGTATAGTATTTGCTTTAGCAATCATACAATTTATTATTTATCCACACTTTGAATTTGGCAAAATTACAGGTGCAATTATTACTTCTTTTGTCTTTGCAATTATAATTGGTTTTTCAAGTGGGTATCTTTGGTCATTAGTATTAAATAAAGTTCGTGAAATGAAGAATGCAATATTCTTAACTCCTTCCTTCGTTTTTATTGTTTATGGTTTTACAGAGTTTTTAGGTTATAGTGGACCTGTGGCTGTTCTTATTTTTGGTATCACAATTGGTAATGCAGAGCAATTGCCATTTAAAACACTAAATAAAAAGATAACTTTAACCCCAATTACTCATAACGAAACTGAGAGATTGTTTTTTAGTGAGATTGTCTTTCTCTTAAAAACATTTTTCTTTGTTTATTTAGGTATCTCTATTGTGTTTTCTGATCACTGGGTTTTCTACATTTCATTTATTTTGACTATAATACTTGCTTTAAGTAGATTTATTGCATCAAGATTTTCTCATAAAGATGGCTTATCGTTATTAGATGCTGAATTTACATTTTCAATGTTTGCTAAGGGTTTAGCAACCACAGTTCTTGCTTCTATACCTTTTCAATTAGGTATAAAAGAAGGTGAGAATATTCAAAACATAGTATACATTGTAATTTTATTTAGTATTATATTGACTAGTATAATAGTATTTCTTATAGGAAAAGGATATTTAAGACCTTTTACAAAATTATTTTATAGAAGCTATCAGTAATTTAATTTATAAGTTACCTTTGAGATGGAAAAAATCAATTTTTATGAATTCAGAATAAAATTTAGAATTTTTTTAAGAAAAACTTTATTAGTTTTAGCGGTAATATCTATTATATCTTTAATTGCTGAATATGGCTTTTACTTACCACAAAACTACATTGATTTAAATAGATTATTACAGAAAATAATACTGTATGGATTTTTATTCCATACTATTATTAAAGTGATTTTATATATAAACGATTTAAAATTTTTAAAGAGCCATATTTTCGAAATATTAATCGCTTTACTGATTTTTTTACATATTAGCTCTCCTTCAATAATTGAATCAATTTTTAAGTATTTTAATCCATATCTTTCACCTGAATCGATTGCAAGTTTGTACATAATTTTATCCCAACTTTTAGTTATTTTTAATCTTATTATTGGTGGTGTAAAATATAGCCAAAAAATAATGATTGCCAATATTCAGCCTACTACCTTAATGGTTATAAGCTTTTGTATAATTATTTTATTAGGAACTTTATTGCTTCTTTTACCAAAAGCTACTGTAAATGGAATTTCCATAATTGATGCACTTTTTACATCTACAAGCGCCGTCTGCGTAACTGGTTTGGTTGTAGTAGATACTTCTACTCATTTTACTACATTTGGAAAAACAATTATTCTTCTGCTAATTCAAATTGGTGGCTTGGGTATAATGACTTTAACTACTTTTATCGCTTTTGTAATTGGTGATTCAGCCCAATTAAAACATTACTCAGCAATAAAAACGTTGTTAGGAGAGGAAAATATTGGTAGAATTAAAAACACGATTTTTATTATCGGATTAACTACTTTTTTTATTGAAGGATTGGGAGCATTTTCAATTTATGAATTTCTTGATCCAAATTTATTTAAACATGATGGTGAAAGATTATACTTTGCTGTTTTTCATTCTGTTTCTGCATTTTGTAATGCTGGATTTTCTTTAACTAAAGATAATTTGGCAGATGTTTATTTAAAGTATGATGTTGGTCTATTATCTACAATAATGTTTTTGATTATTCTTGGTGGTTTAGGTTTTCCTGTATTATCAAATCTTGGAAAGAAATATTTGTTGTTTAGATTTAAAAGACAAAGGATTAATTTGAGTTTACATACAAAATTAGTTTTAATAACAAGTGCTCTACTAATAGTTATTGGTACTTTCTTTTTCTTTGTTCTTGAGTATAATAAAACTATGAAGGATTATTCCTTATCTTATCAAATAATTTATTCATTGTTCCATTCTATTTCTGCAAGAACAGCTGGTTTTAATACCCTTGATATAGGCTCATTTGCTTCATCAACTATGTTTATCTTTGTTATTTTAATGTGGATAGGTGCTTCACCTATGTCAACAGGAGGTGGTATAAAAACTACTACTTTTGCAGTATCTTTATTGAATATATATAGTATTGCATCTGGAAGAGAAAAACTAGAAATGTTTAAGAGACAAATAAGTGATATTTCTATTACTAAAGCTTTTAGCACTGTAATACTTTCGGTATCTTATATTGCATTTGCTATTTTTTTATTACTGCTAACAGAAAATTTTAAATTTGATGATATTTTATTTGAAGTAGTATCAGCAGTTGGCACTGTTGGCCTTACAAGGGGTATTACACCCTTTTTATCACTTTTTGGAAAAATTGTAATAATTATATCAATGTTTTTTGGTAGAATTGGTCTTTTCTCAATTTTTTTGATTCTAATCAGAGAAAAACCAAAAGGTAAATATGAATATGCAAAAGAAGATATTATTATAATGTAAATGGAGGAATTTATGGCAAAAAAATTTGCTGTAATTGGTCTTGGAATTTTTGGTTCTCACCTTGCAGAGCAGTTAGCAGAAAAAGGCGCAGAAGTATTGGCAATAGATAATGATTTAGAAAAACTTGAGGATGTTAAAGATAAAGTAACAATTACTGTTAAGTTAGATTCTACAGATGAAACCGCTCTAAAAAATCAAGGTCTTGATGAATTTGATGCTGTAATTGTTTGTATGGGTGATAGTTTCGAGTCAAGTATTCTTACAGTTGCATTACTTCAACAAATTGGCGTAAAAAGAATTATCGTTAGGGCTACTACATCTATTCATAAAAAAATATTAAACCATTTAGGAATAGAAGAGATAATATTACCATCAGAAGAAGCCGCAGAGAGGTTGGCGAGTAGTTTATATATGGAAAAGGTTATTGATTCGTTTGCTATAAGTTCAGAATATACAATAGTAGAAGCTGAAACACCAAAATACTTTATCGGTAAAAGTTTACAATTTCTGGATTTGCCAAACCAGAAAGGTATTAGCATAATTACAATAAAAAGAAGAGAATCTAAAGGTAAATTTTTTAGTTTCAGAAAAAAAGAATATGAAACTATTATTGGTATCCCTAAACCAGATACTATAATACAAGAGAATGATATTCTTGTAATTTTTGGTCGTCTAAAAGACATAGAAAATGTGTTAAAAGAAAAAGAAGAATAGGTTTATTTATTGTACAATATTTTATTGAAAAATAATAGTTGATAATAATAATATCAATTATTATATTATATTATATTATATTTACTAAGGTTAGTTAGGAAAATTTTTTTTATTTTAATTAAGAATTAATGTCTATAAAAATTCTTAATAAAATAGTTTTTTTAAACAAATATTTTTTTATTACTACTCAATTTATTTTTTTTATAATAATAAAATATTTTTAATAAACATATAAAATTTTTTATTAAAGGTTGAGTTTTATGAAACAAGTAATATTAATTTTCTTCTTAACAATATTTTTCTTTTCTATTTCCAATTCTCAAATTAATTTAGCTATTCTTTTTGATAATTCTGCTTCTATGAAAAAATTATCAGGAAATGGAATTGAGGATACAAAAAAATTGATAATGGATTTTATTTTCGAAGGTCGGTATGATACTTCAAAGTGGAAATTTTCAGGAGATAAAAATTCTTTAAAAAAAATATGGGTTAATTATAGTACAGTATATCTACATGCTTTTGGTAAAATTATTAGTGATAAATATCCATATTTTAGTGAAGAACCCGAAATTGATATTAGATCTAATGAAGAATTTGCAAAAAGGTTTATAAAAAAATACTTATTATCAAAAATTACCCTAAGTGAATCATTTACTAATGATTTACTATCTGAGTTAGTATGTTGGAAAATTTTTGATACTTTAAATAAAAATAATTTTGAGATAAATATGATTAAAGTATGGGATGGTTTGCCTGATCCTGAAATAACGCCAGTTCAGTCATTAAAGATGGAAAGAACAAAATATACACCGCACGAAAAACAAATAATACTATTTCAACATAAGCATTATTCCAATGGTAAACAATCACTTTCTGTAGAATATAAATTATGCTTTTATTATAAATCTAAAGGTATTCCTACTGGCACAAATAATACAAATAATACAAATAATTATAATAATACAGATACTAATCTTAATGATGAAAGTGATAGCAAAAATAATAAAATATTATCTTTATTTTTAATAATTATTGTATTATTAATTTTTATTGGTATTATTGTTTATTTAAAAAGAAAAAATTATTTCCCTTTTAATAAAAGAGGAAATAATAATGAAACTAATAAAGAGAAAAGTGATAGTGAAATTAATTGGTAAATAATATAAATAAGTGAGGTAAAAATGTATTGGTTTTTCAAAGAATTTATAAATATTAAAGAATTAAATTTTTTTTATGTATCTATAATAATAATTGTGCCAATTTTCATAATCATTTTATTTTTTCAAATAATATCACTTTTTTTCATTAAAATTAATGTTATTAAACCAATTTCAAAAGAGGAATGTTTTGAATATAATTTAAGAAAAAAATATTTTCAGTCATATATTTATATGTTTATTGGTTTTTTGCTGTCACTTGATATAATCTTTAATTGGGTTTTTGATAATACAGTTCAAAATTCATTTAATTTTATTCCAGTATTTATAGGTGTATTTTTTTCAGTAATAATGAGTTTTAGTTATCTTTATCCATTAAAAAAAAGGTTAAAAGATATTACAAAAATTGAAAATGACATTAATAAGGAAATAAATAAAGGGAGCTTATAATGCAAGATAGTGCTAAAAGTTCTGCAAGAAAACACCCATTACATGGTATTAGTTTAAATCGAACTGTAATTATTGGATTAGGCTCAACTGGTTTAAAAGTTTTAGAATATTTTCAAGAGTTATGGTATGAAAGGTTTTCTAAAACTAGTAATTCTTTAGTCAGATTAATAAATATTGAAACAGATTCGAGTAATAAACCTCAATCTATCGATGGCAATTCGATGATTCAGCAAATTACTATAAATAATAATAACCTGAATTTTGATGAACTTGTTAATTACTTAAGAGTAAATGCAAATCCTATAGATAACGATGTGCCTGAAATAGATTGGGATTGGAATTGGACTAAAGAAATTAATTGGAAAAGTAATATTGGGGTTGCAGGAGCAGCTGGTGCTGGAGGAATACGAGCTGGTGGTCGATTAATTCTATATGCCCCCAAAAATAATCAAAGTCAAGCAAAATTAATTTTTGATAATATTAGAAAGATTATTATAGATCCACAAAAATGGCAAAATTTTGATTCTCCTAATGATATTATAAAAAAAGAAATTATTGAAGATTTAGGTTATAGCTCTAGAGATTGGGTTGAACCAGATATTGTAAAAATTGATCCAGTTACAGGGCCATATTCTGATGTAAATCCTTACATTAATAAGGAAATAAAAGTAATAGTTGTTGGTTCTTTGACTGGAGGTACTTGTTCTGGAACTTTTATAGATATGGGTTTTATAATTAAAAAAGCTTTGAATCTTAATGAAAGTGAATTATATAAATACCTTACAGGTATTTTTTTTATTCCGCCTTGTAATTCTGAATATTTAGGAGGTGGTATTGATACCTATAGAACCAGTGCAAATACTTTTGGTGCCTTATATGAGATCAGAAAAGTTATGAATGATTTTTTCAATAAAAAAGGAAGTGCACCTTATGGCGTGGTATATATAGTTGCACCTGAATATAATACTAATGAACCTTCATTTTATTTTGATGGTATTGATGGTTTTGCCGAGACTATAGCTTTACGTTTATTTACCTCATGTCTCGGTTATGGTTTAAAAATTGATGCTTCAACAGTAAACATATTTACTAATAATCCCAGAGATTATCTTTTTAGTTTTGGTGTTGGAGCCGTGTTATATCCTAAATTTACGTTATCAAAAGCATTAGCTTTGAAATTGGCATCAGAAATAACAGAAAGGTTAATTGATACAAAGGAATATATTGATGATAATAATATTAAGAAAATTGAAAATATTTTAAATGAGATAAGAATAAAAATAGATAATTTTGTGAATGAAAAAATTGAGAAAGAAATATATCAACAATTAACTCAGAATGTTGAAACTATTAAGGAAAAGAACAACGAATGGATTGAAAAATTTTATTATAAAAGTTTTGATAGTAGAATGTTTGAAAATGAGTTTACTCAAAAAGATGGTTTTTATTATTCTCAATGGTTAAAGCTATCACAAAATATTGAAAACAAAATTTTCGAAGATTTTACTAAATTAATTATTGAGAGAATAATAAAGTGGGGTAATATTGAAATAATACTTAAAATTATTGATTCGTTTTTGTTTTCATTATTTAGGATAAGAAAATTATATGAAACACAAAATTTAAATAAGTTTAATGATAAATTAGAAGATACAATTAAAAGTATTTTTAAAAATGGTTTTAAATTTGATAAAAGAGAGTGTATTGAAAGTGATTTATGGTTATTATATGAAAGATTTATTTTATTTAAAGGATTAGATATAATTATTTCATTAGAGGAGAAATGTAAAAATTTGAAAAAGAACCTTGAAAATGTTAAGGATAGATTAAATAAATATAATGAAAATTTTATAAAAGATTATTATCTATTTTGGAATAGATTGGATACTCGTATTGAAAAATCTCCGATAATAAAACTATTCAAAATTAGTAAGGAGGATGATTTTAATTCTGTAAGAGAAATAATTATTGGTAATAATATTAAAGCTGGTATTGATTTATTTTCAAGTGATTTAAAAGAAACTTTTTGCAGAGATATTTTGAATGATAACATTGATAATTGTATTTCTGATATAATTAATTTCTTAAGGAAAAAAGCAGAAGACTCATTAAGAACTTTTCTTCATAGTGGAAACGAGCAAGAAATTAGTTTTTTTAATATAATAGAAAAAATGCTTGAAGGAAAAAATGTTAGTTCAATAAATACAGTTTTTAATATTATTAAGACTGGATTTCTAAAAAGAAAGTTCAAAGAAATTGATTTAGTTGAAGAGGAAGGGAAAGAATATGTGCATCATTTAATATCTAATTATAAAGAAGAAGATCTGCGAAAGATTATTAATAATTATTCTTTATATGACAAAGATACTAGATGTAGACCTTACTCAAATGTTTTATTTGAAGATATGGTAATTTATATAAAAGATATTCCCAGATTAAAACTTAATTATTTAAGTAAATATGAAGATTTAAAGAAAAAGTTTTTGGAAAAACCTTCATTAGGTTTTAGTCATTTAACTAATAAAGAATGGCAAAGATTAAGATTAACTTTATCTGGTGAGTTAGATTTTAGAATAATTGAGGAAGAAAAGAAAGAAACAATTGATAAAATAAGAACATTTATTAAATATTTTTGGTTGAAACCTATATCAAAAGATAAAATGGAGAAAATTGAAAATCCATTTTACAATGTACCAAATTATTATAATTCAGAAGAGTTTTTAGAAGAAGGTTTATACTTTTTAAATAATTTTTGGTATTTAAAGTACAAAGTTAAAGGATCAGGTCAAGAAATTAGTTTATGTATTGATATCGAAAATAATACTGAATATAATAAAATTCTTGAAAGTAACCAGGTATATGAATCTTTAATTGTTTTTTTCATTAATAATACTGAATTTTTTAATAACAAAACTGCTTATTTTATCAGTTTACTCTATAAACATTGGGATAGTTTTGTAAGACCGATATATCAAAATTTTGATAAATATCAAACAGATTATTATGAAGCTACTTTTATTCCTGGCTATAATGGATCAGAAGATTTTTCAGTAGATAAATTTTATCATAATAAACATAGGAGTCTTATTGGTTTTCTTTTGGCTCTAAGAAACAATTGACAATATATTTATATGATTTTTAAAGATTTTAATAATCATTATTTTAGAATTTTCTAAGCTTAAATAAAGCTAAAGGGGTAAAAAATGTTAAGAAAAAATTTAAAAAATTATGATTTCTTGTTGAATTCTAAAAAATTTTTAAATAATAGAATTAAAAAGTTTTTTTTAATTTTTATTTTTTTATTTTCTTTGCCTTTTATTTTATTATTTTTTTCAAATAATCTTTATATATTATTAATAGATGTTTCATCCAGTATGAGTTTACCGGTACAAAGAAGAGAAGGTATTACAGAAAAAAGAATAGACGCGCTATTTAATGCTATTACGAAATTTATTGATAATAAAAATGAGGGTAAATTTATGGTTATAACTTATAGTGACCATGGTATTTATCCTAATGCTCCATTTACTGTTTTAGATTCAATTGTTAACTACCATTCACCTTATAATTTTGGTGGTCATATAGTAGTAAATTTAAGTAATGATAAAGAATATATTAAAAAAAGTATAAGAAATTACATTAAAAATTTTAATTATGGGAATAAAACTTTTTTATCTGAAGCACTTTATAAGACTTTATTTATTATTAATCAAAGATATGAACCTTTATCTAAAGTTAACATTTTAATTTATGGAGATGGTGATGATCAAAATTATTGTATAAATGAAGAAAATAATGTAATTTTAAGTAGAAAATGGAATTTTTATGATGGATTAAAAGTTCATACAATAATGATTGGTGCTAATGAAGAAGGAATAAGAAATTTTCGGATATTATCTTCATCTGGAAAAGGTAAGTCTATTGATGTTAAGTATGTTGAAGATTTTTATCAAAGTTTACTACAATTTTCTAAAAATGAGGATATTATTATTATTCATATTATAATATTATTATTTTTATTATCTCTTTTTGTTTTTGTTTTTTTAAAAAAATAAATATTAAATAATGCAAGAAAAAATTCTTGTATCATACAAGAAGCTTGATGAAATAAAAAAAATACTAAAAGATAGAAGAAAGTATCATTTATATTTTTTCATTTTATTTTTAGTAGTTGATGTCTTTTTAATAATTTTATTTAATGTTTATAAAAATGAAAAACCACCAATTATTAATGTTCCTCCTTTAACAGAAACAACAAATTCAATAAATCCAGATTCTTTTAAACAACATAGTAGAAATACTGTTATTCAAATTGTCGAAAATTTGAATGATAATAAAGAAGAAAAACAGGATAATAAAAATAAAGAAGAAAAACAGGATAATAAAAATAAAGAAGAAATATTAAAAAAAATATATACTTTGACTTTTAATGATTTTGAAGAATATAAGCGTAATAAGGAGGCTTATAAAAGTAAAGAATCATTTGAATTTAATTTTAAAAATTCTCTTGAAGGTATAACAATAAAAGAAGATGAAACGAATAAAAAAACAATATTTATTAATAATACAATATATGAGTTATTAAAAAATGGGAAAAAAATTATTTTTGAAGAAAAAGATAATAACACATTCAAAATTAAAATTTCTGACTAAGATTGAAATTAAGTTAATAATCATATTTTTTACTTTTTTTTCATTTTCATATTCACAACATTATACAGAATTATTAAGCAAAAGAATTGTTGATAAACCTCTTGGTCTAATTTCAGAAGCAAATTGTATATATTTAAATTCAGAAATATTTTTTCCAGGTGGTTTACTTATAGAAACTTATTATGGCGCTAATGACTGGTTTACTTTTGGTTTATCTTTTGGTGGTAATAATATAGTTGGTTATAATAAGATATATTTTAATGAATATCCTGGTTTATATTCAATTTTTGAAATATTTAAGGAAACTTCAACTTATCCATCTATATGTTTGGGTTTTGATACTCAGGGTTATGGTTATTATTATGATAAGTATAATAGATACCAAATTTTACCACCCGGTATATTTGTTACATTTTCAAAATTTTTAGATTGGAATGGTAAAGTAATAATTTCTTTTGGAATAAACCGTTCAATAAATTTTTTTGAAAAGGTAGATAAATATAGAAAATTGAATTCATATTTTGCTATACAAAAAAATATTGGTAATTGGTTTTTATTTGATTTCGAGTATGATTTTGCTTTTAATGACAATATTGATGAATATTTTGGTCAGAGTAAAGGTTATTTAAATTTGGGTATTACTTTAAGGTTATTTAATGATAAGAATATGAATTTTAAATTTAATTTGAAAGATCTATTGCGTAATAGTAGAATTGATGGAAAAAATAGAACTTTAGGAATTAGCTATTTTTGGTCATTATAAAAATTTTTTGTGATATTATATAAGTTTGAATGAAAGTAATAATTTAGTAAATTTTTATTAAAAAATAATTGTTTTTATTAATAATAAAAAACCCTTTTTTGAATCATATATTTATTGACATTTATAAAATCTTTATTTATATTTAAACGTTTTAAGATACTAATTGTAATATTTAAAAAATAAGAAGGAGAATTAATATATGTCACTTGATGCTCTTGGAATGGTTGAAACAAAAGGTTTAGTTGGAGCAATTGAAGCTGCTGATGCAATGGTTAAAGCTGCCAAAGTTGAATTAATTGGAAAAGAACACGTGGGTGGTGGATTAGTAACAGTTATGGTGCGTGGTGATGTAGGTGCTGTTAAAGCTGCAACAGATGCCGGAGCTGCAGCAGCACAGAGAGTAGGTGAACTAATTTCTGTTCATGTAATTCCAAGGCCACACGTTGATGTTGAGATGATACTTCCTAAAAGACCTGGTAAATAATATTTGATTTTTTTCAATTTCTGTTTTTTGTGAAAATAGTATAAATCATTATTAAATTGAGAGAGAGGTAAAGGTTTTGCACTTAATAAATCAGCTACTATGTAAATATAGTGGCTGATACTCTCATTAAAAATCTACTCAAAAAGTTTATTGCTATTTTAATTTCTCGTTTATTCTCAATTAACCGAAAACAAACTTCAAAGTAAAATATATGAAAATCGGTTTATTTATTCCTTGTTTAGTAGATCAATTTTTCCCCGAAACTGGTATAGCTTTGGTAAAGCTATTAAAAAAAACAGGTGTAAACTTCGAATATCCTTTCAAACAAACCTGTTGTGGGCAGCCAGCATACAATACCGGATATCAAAAAGAGTGTATTCCAATTGCAAAAAAGTTTATTGATCTTTTTATACGTTATGATTATATAGTAGCACCCTCCGGATCATGTTTAAGTATGGTAAAGATACATTACCCTAAGCTGGAGTTTGATGATGAGTATAAAAAATTAAGTTGTGAGCTTTCCAACAAAGTATATGAGTTTTCAGATTTTTTTGTAAATGTTTTAAAGATCACAGATTTTGATTCTAAATTTAAAGGGAAAGTAACATACCATGATGCTTGCCATCTTTTACGTGAATTAAATATTAAAGATGAGCCTAGAATTCTAATGAAAAATGTCAAAGGACTTGAACTTATTGAAAGTGAAAATCATGATAAATGTTGCGGTTTTGGTGGAACTTTTTCGGTTAAATTTGCTGATTTATCAGATTCAATGGGTATTGATAAAGCAGATGGAATAATAAAAACAGGAGCTGATTTTGTTGTCGCAAATGATAATAGCTGTTTAATGCAAATTCAAGATGCTTTAATAAAGAAGAATTCAAAGATAAAAACTATTCATCTTGCAGAACTTTTAGCAGAGGGATTATGAGATTTTCACCAGAATACTTTAAGAGTAATATATCTGAAGCTTTATCCAATGAGCAGCTCAGGAGAAATCTCGATAAGGCATTAAGTCATTCCTTGGGTTCCCGTCAAAAATTAAAAGATGAATATGGCAATCGATGGGAAAAAATGCGTGAGAAAGCAAATAAGATTAAAGAACATACAATTAATCATTTATATGACTATCTTTCAATATTTGAGACTAATGCTAAAAATAATGGTTTCAAAGTAATTTGGGCGAAGAATTCAACTGAAGCTTGTAATGCTATCAATGAAATAATTGCAAGTAAGAACGGCAAAAAGGTTGTTAAATCCAAATCTATGACTACTGAAGAAATTGGTCTCAATCATTACCTTGAAAAAAGAGGGATCGAAGTAGTAGAAACAGATCTTGGAGAATATATTGTTCAAATAGCAGGTGAACCCCCTTCACATGTTACAGCTCCAGCGATACATAAATCTAAAGAAGAAATTGGTAAACTATTCTCTGAAAAGTTAGGTGTTGAATATAATTCAAATCCTGAGATATTAACAAAATATGCTCGGAAAATTTTAAGAGATAAATTTTTAAATGCAGATATTGGTATTTCTGGCGTAAACTTCGCAATTGCAGAAACTGGTAGCATAATTATAATTGAAAATGAAGGTAATGGAAGGCTTAGCAATAGTGCCCCAAAAGTTCATATTGCTGTTATGGGATTAGAGAAGATAATTCCTTCTCTTGAGGATTTCGATGTTTTTATAAAACTTTTACCTGTAAGTGCGACTGGTCAAAAAATCACATCATATATATCTATGATTAATTCTGTAGGTATTTCTGATGAAAAAAATGTGCCTGAAGAAGTATATGTGGTAATTTTGGATAATGGCAGGACTGATTTATTAGCTAAACCGGAATATAAGTCTGCTCTTTATTGTATAAGGTGTGGTGCCTGTATGAATATTTGTCCCATATATCAGAGAATCGGAGGGCAAAGTTATGGTTGGGTGTATCCTGGTCCAATAGGTGCTGTACTTACGCCAAATTATTTAGATAAAAAGTTAGCCAAAGATTTACCTTTTGCATCATCACTATGTGGTTCATGTTCTGAAATTTGTCCAGTAAAAATTGATTTACATCACAAGCTGCTTGAATTAAGGGCTGATATTGTAAAAGAAGGCTTTGCGGGTGGTTTTCAGAATATTCTTTTCAAAATGTTTAAGTTAATGATGGTTAATTCTGGTTTTTATAGATTTGGTTCTTGGATTGGTAAAAAGTTTCAATTCTTGTTTGTGAAAAATAATTATTTAAAAATTCCATTTTATAAAAAATCAAAACTGTATCCCAGGATAGCAAAACAGACTTTCCATGATTGGTGGAAAAACAATAATTAAATTGGTGAAGTAAAATGAATGAAATTCTTGAGAAAATTAAAAGATATTCTGAGCCTTTAAAAGATAAATTATCTTTTGAGGCTGAAAAGGAAGAAGTTTATAATATAGAAAGTTTGTTAAATAAATTTAAAGAAGAAGCTTTAAAAATAGATAGCAAGGTTATTATTTGTAATAAACCCGATGAAGCTGTAATGGAAATAAAAAATATAGTTTCAAAACATGATTCTGCTGTTTTTAATAATGCTATTGACGAAAATATTTTTAATAATGTTAAATCTGAATTAAAAGATAAAAAAATAATTCTTGCTAAGGATATCGAAAGCAATTTTAAATTTGAACTTTCTAATATAAATGTTTCAGTTACAATACCAGAATTCTTGATTGCAGAAACTGGAACAGCTGTAATTAGATCTTCTATTAATGAACCAAGGTTGCTTTCCGTGCTTACTGAAAAAAGTATCATATTAGCAAAGAAAGAACAAGTATTACCCTCAATGTCTTCTTTTTTAAAAATATTAAAAGAAAAAAAAGAAGTAATTAATTCAACAAGTGCTTATGTTTTTATTACAGGTCCTAGCAGAACAGCAGATATAGAGAAAAACCTTGTTATTGGAGTTCACGGGCCTGCAGAGTTATACTATATTATTTACTAAAATATTTTTTCTTTTCAAAGAAGAGAAAAACTAGATATAATAATATAGTTATAATCAAACCTAAGTACATTGGTTCAATGCCAAACAAATAATTGTTCATATCATTATCATATCTTATATATCCTACAATTAATGATATTGATGAAGAAAGCCAACCAACTAACATTATTATAAAAGTATTATTAGCTGATAGCTTATACTTTGGGAAGTAGCCGAGAATAACAGGAAGTAATAATCCTGGTATTATTGAAGTTCCGATATTGTACCAAATGTTTATTACTGATGGAATTATCATAGAGATTAGTATTGAAAAGGCAGTAGTAATTAAAATACTTATTTGTATGTATTTTTTAATTTTTAATTCATCTGATTCGTTAAAAAATCTTGCGAATAAATCCTTTCCAAGAGTAGTTGATGAAATTAAAGAATATGAGTTAAGAGTAGACATTATAGTAGCAAGGAGACCTGCATAAAAAAATCCTTTTGCTATAGGAGGTAATATTTTTTCAGCTAGCAGGGGGTAAGCCCACATTGGTTCTGAAAGATTGGGTAATATTGCTTTTGAGTACAAACCTATTGTTGTAGTTAAGCAATCAAATATTAACCAGAAAAGAATAGAAAGTAAAATTCCATTTTTTGCTGTTTTAGGATCTTTAGCTGCATAACATCTTTGATGAAATGTAGGATCTACCATAGTCCATAAGGCAATGAAAAACCAAACTATGATATACTGAACAGAATTGCCTCCAGTAATTGTTAAATGTAAAGGGGGTAAGTTATTAATTAGGTAATCAAATCCTCCATATAAATGCAAAGCAAAGGGAATAATTATGGCCAGTCCTAAGAACATTATGAAAAATTCAAAAATATCTGTATAAATATCTGATTTAAATCCACCAAAGTAAAGATATGGTGTAGAAATTAAAGCACTGATTAAAACCGAATAAAATAAATTTATTCCGAATAGAATTTGAATAAATACACCTATCATAAGTATATATGGAGCGGGTGTAACTAAGATAAATGTCAGCAGTGCCCCTAACAAAGCATTTTTTTTATCGTAACTTTCATTTAATTTATCTGGTATTGTAATTAAGTTTGATTGTCTAATTTTTTTAGCTAATGTGAATGCAAAGATAAAAGCAAAAATATAATATGGAAAACCTTGCATTACCCAATTGGAGATGCCATAGCGATATGTCATTTCTCCAACACCCATTATACCACCATACCAGGTAGATACAAAAGTTGCAACAAAAATTGGGAGTGTAATATTTCTACCGGCTAATAAGTATTCTGAAAGTTTATCTTCTTTTTTCCATGGTGTTTTAAAACCGATAAAAATTACTAAAGAAATATAGACTACTAAAATTATTATGTCAATAATAGAAAGGTTAATCATTTTGTTAAAAATTGATAACTATGAATAGTTCGCCTTTTTTAAAATCAATTATTTGTTCGTATGCAATTGATCGATTGCTTTGCCCATCTCTTCCACCAAATTCGAGGTTTTCATAATTAAGAGGGTATAAAAAACCGGTTAAATGTACATTTGTTACTTTACCAATTGGTATTAGTGAAATTGTTGTTCCAATTTTTTCATGTAATTTAACAGGCTTATCTGAATATATAAGCTTTGATTTATTAGTAATAAACTGAATATCTGAATATTTATAATATTTTTTTATTAGGTTTAAATTTGTTAATGTATGATCAATTCTATTTCCCATAGCTCCAAAAATATATATTTTATCTGGCTTCATTTTTACTGCAAATTTCAAAGCTTTTTCAAGGTCTGTAGAATTCTGGTTGTTAATAGAAATTATTTTACTTTTTTTAAATTTTTTTAAAGATTTATTTGAAATAGAATCCATATCACCTATTATAATATCAGGCTCAATATTTAAATGATAAATTTTATTTGAGCCACCATCAGCACAAATAATAAAATTTATCTCATTAGAAAATAAAGAAAAAATCTTTTTATTGATTTTTTCCCCATTGCAAAATATGCCAATAATTTTTTTTCTTTTCATAATTTTTATTGATAATAAGCAAAAAAATTATTAAATGAAATGAAATAAAAGAAGATTTTTTAGACTAAAAATGGATTAATAAAAAGTGTTGAAAAAAATATTAAAAGTTGTTATTTAAACTTTTATAATAAAGTATTAAATATTTAAATTGATTTTCGTAAAATATCTTTTTTAATACTTTATAATGTTTTATGTTATGTATAGGTTTATCAATTTGTCTTAAGCCTTTCAATGTTAACTTTCAAATTGGGATAAAATACATTTAATATCTATAAAGAATTTTTTAGTAAATTGAAATCAACAAGGGTTCTTTTCAATATAGCATTTTCGCTATAAACTTTACATTCAATATCCATTACCAGCTTATTAATTATAGAAGAATGGATATTTTTTCTTAAATCATAGTAATATTGTTCAATATTAATATTTTTTTAACCTAATGCTTTTGTAATTGCTTCTGCGAAAGATTTTGCTGCTGCAGGTCCATTGGCAGTAATAATTTTCCCATCTTTTTCAACAATTGCTGAGGTATAGATGCAACCACTTTTTTTCATCTCTTCTTCATCACCTGGGAAGGATGTAACTCTTTTCCCTTTTATTAAACCTGCTCTTGCAAGTATTACTGGTGCTGAACAAATTGCAGCAACAATTTTATTATTGTCAAGAAAGCTTTTTGCTAACCTGTGAATAGAATTATCATCCCAATAAGCTTTTACACCAGGACCGCCTACAAAAACAATTGCGTCAAAAACATCAGTTGAAATTTTATTGATTGTAATATCTGGCTTAACTCGTAAGCCTAACTTTCCAATGGCTTCGCTTAGGGTTGTCGAAGCAATAAAAACATCTGCCCCTTCAGATTTCAGATATTCATAAGGTATTTGAAATTCTTCATCACGAAACATACTTGGAGCAATGACAATTACAATTTTTTTTCCAATTAATTTTTTCATTGTTTTGAAAAAAATGTTTATTATTTTATAAAAAATGAGGGAACTATATCCTCTCTTTTTGTTGTTATAATATAAAAATAAAGTAATGATTAATCATTTTCAAGTCAAACATTATTTAACAAGGAGGCTATATGCAAAAGTATTTTAATTTAGTTGAAAAAGTAGGTTTATCTGAAAAAAGTATTGAAGAAGCAATTGAAAACGCTGTTCTATCTGAAAATTCTGTTAGCTGGTTTGAAGTAGTTGAAATAAGAGGTAGACTAAATCAGGATAAAAAAATAGAATACCAAGTAAAAGTTAGAATAGGAACAAAAGAATAAAAAATTTTACTAATAATTTAAAAGAGAGGAATATATGTCCCTTAAAGTTGGTGACAAAGCACCTGATTTTACATCTAAAACTCATTTGATGCAAGATTTTACCTTGTCTAATTTATTCGGTAAAGAAAATATTGTGTTGTTGTTTTTCCCGTTGGTCAATACTGGAACCTGTTTTAATGAAATGTGTACATTAAGAGATTCAATGCATGATTATGAAAAGTTAAATGCTAAAGTTATAGCTATAAGTGTTGATAGTCCATTTGCACAAAAATTATGGGCTGAAAAAGAAAAATTCAACTTCACTTTTGTAACAGATTTTAACAAAGAAATCTCTAAAAAATATGGTTGCCTTTATGATAGTCTGGTAGGTCTTAATGGTGTTTCAAAGAGATCAGCTTTTGTAATCGATAAAGAAGGTACATTGCGTTATCTATGGGTTTCAGAAGATGCTGGTGTATTGCCAGATTTTAATGCTATAAAAGAAGTATTATCTAAGCTTTAACCCTTAAAGCCATTTCTCTATTGTTGATAGAGGAATGGCTTGTTTATTTCTAAAGTATTTAATATTATTTATGATAAAAGAATTAGATGTATTTGAGTTAAAAAATAAAATTGATAATAATGACAACTTTTATTTATTAGATGTTCGTGAAACTTGGGAATATAAACTTTGTAAAATTCCCAATTCTATTTTAATTCCATTTGGAATATTACCTTTAAAAATAAATGAACTAGATCCTGAAAAAGAATATATATTATATTGTCATCATGGAACCAGAAGCTTTTTTGCTTGTCAGATTCTTTTGAAAAATGGTTTTAAAAAAATATATAATCTTAAAGGTGGAATAGACGAATATTCTAGAAAGGTAGATAACAGTATAAAACAATATTAAATACATGAAAAAAATAAAATACATTTCTTTGCTATTTACCATTATTTTATTATTTAGCTCTATAGCTAACTCCCAAAAAAAAGACATAAAAAAAGATATCACAAAAGATATGGTGCTAATACCAGCAGGATATTTTAATTTGGGTTCTACTATAGGTTATGATGATGAATATCCTGTAGTAAAAGTTTGGGTTGATTCCTTTTATATTGATAGTCATGAAGTTACTAATGCTGAATATAAAATTTTTTGTGATAGTACAAAAACACCTTATCCACCGAATCCCCCCTGGGATACAGCATATTTTACTAAAAAGCCAAACTATCCTGTAATAAATGTTACCTGGAGTGAAGCTCAGAAATATGCAGATTGGGTTGGTAAAAGATTGCCTACTGAAGCAGAATGGGAAAAGGCATGTAAAGCTGGAAGTGATACAAAATATTTTTGTGGAGATACAATAACAAACGATAACGCAAATTTTAATGGTAAAAATGGTAAAGATATTTGGGAACACACTTCTCCAGTTAAAAGCTTTTCCCCAAATAAATATGGTGTTTATGATATGATTGGCAATGTTTGGGAGTGGGTTAATGATTATTATCAAAAAGAATATTATTTTACTATTTCAGGTCCAAATCCAAAAGGACCTAGTAAAGGGACTTTAAAAGTAGTAAGGGGAGGTTCGTGGGATTCATCTTATGAATATTTGCGTTCAGCTTTAAGAGGAAAAATTAATCCAAATTCCCGGCATTCTAATCTTGGTTTTAGATGTGTCTATTCATTAAAAGATAAAAAATAAGTTTTAATTTTGTATTAATAAATTATAGAATGTGTTATGAAAACAATATTAACAACAGAAATTATTGAAAAAGTAAAGAGAGCATGTATTGATGCTAATCTTTATCAAGATGAGAAGATCAGAAGTAAAATGATCGAATCGATCGAAAAAGAAGAATCTCCTTTAGGGAAAGAGATTTTATCACAATTAGTTAAGAGTGCTGAAATCTCCGCTAAAGAAGAACTTGCTATATGTCAGGATACAGGTGTTTCTGTTTTTTATGTTGAAATAGGTGAAGATGTTAAAATTGATGGAAATGATGAAGAGAATTTAAGTAAAATTTCTTCTGCTATCAATGAAGCTGTAAGGCAGGCTTATAAAGAGGCTTATCTTAGAAAATCTATTGTAAAAGATCCATTAAGAAGAGTGAATACAAACGATAATACACCAGCTATGATAACTTTTGATATTGTTAAAGGGGATTCTTTAAAAGTTTCTTTTATGGCAAAAGGAGCTGGTTGCGAAAATATGAGTGCCTTAAAAATGTTTGCCCCAGCTGTTGGAATTGAAGGAATTAAAAAATTTGTTGTTGATACAGTTATATATGCTCATGCAAATCCTTGTCCACCTATTGTTGTTGGTATAGGTATAGGAGGAAGTTTTGAAAAGGTTGCATACTTAGCGAAGAAAGCATTATTCAGACATGTAGGTGAAAGACATCCAGATCCTTTTTATGCTAATCTCGAATTAGAACTACTTGATTTGATTAATAAAACTGGTGTTGGCCCTCAAGGTTTTGGTGGAATTACTACAGCTTTAGATGTAATGATTGAAGTGTTACCTTGCCATATTGCAAGTTTACCTGTTGCTATTAATATAGATTGTCATGCGCATAGAATGAGAACGGTTGTTTTTTAATTAAAAGAAAGGAATTTCTTATGTTAAAGGAAGGCTCAAAAGCTCCTACGTTCAAACTAAAAAATGATGAAGGAAAAACTGTTTCATTATCTGATTATAAGGGTAAAAAGGTTGTGCTTTACTTTTATCCAAAAGATAATACTCCGGGTTGCACTACTGAAGCATGTGATTTTCGTGATAATTTAAAATCATTGGAATCGAAGGGAGTTGTGGTTATAGGTATTAGTAAAGATTCAATCGAGTCACATAAAAAATTTAAAGAGAAATTTGAATTACCTTTTACTTTACTTTCTGATGAAGAGCATACAGTGCTTGAAAAATATGGGGTATGGAAAGAAAAAAATATGTATGGTAAAAAAGTAATGGGTATTGAAAGAACAACTTTTATTATTGACGAAGAAGGAAAAATTATTAAAATATTCCCAAAGGTAAAAGTTGAAGGTCATGTTAAAGAGATACTAACTTTTTTTGAAAACTATAAATGAACATTCAAATAATAGGAACAAATAAATCTGTTGATACACGAAAAGCTCAACGTTTTTTTAGTGATAGAGGTATAAAATATCACTTCAAAGATTTGAGCGATAAAAAGCAGCTTTTAACTAAAGGTGAACTTAATAATATTACTCAAATAATTCCTATTGAGGAACTATTGGATAAAGAAAGTAAAGAGTACACAAAAAGAAACATGCAATTTATGGTTATTGATTATGAGGAGGAGTTGTTAAATAATCAACTCCTCTTTCGAATGCCCATTGTAAGAAATGGTAGAAAAGTTACTATTGGATATCAGCCTGAAATTTGGAAAGAGTGGATACTTTCAGAAAAAAATACTAAATAAATATTTTTAATTAATACCTATCTGAATATTTTTTTAAACTATCAAATATTATACCTATTATAAATTTTTTCAACCCTTATATTATTCTAAAAGTAAATAAAATAAATTCTTCATAATTTTTAAAAATTTTTAAAACAAAGAAATTGCAATATTCTTAAATATTTTGTATTTTTTCTTGAAATAATAAAGGTGATTTATTATGAAAAATTTAATTTTATTTATAGGATTGTTTTTTATTTTTGTTTTTAACGTTAACTCTCAGAATGTTAACGAATTAATTAAGAAATCTGATGAGATGTATTTAAGTGCAAAATCAACTACTGATTTTGATAATCTTATTAAATTTCTTAAGGATGCAGAATGGAATAATAAGAATAATTATGAGATTACCTGGCGATTAGGTAGGGCTATTTCAGAAAAGGCAGTATTATTATTTATTACTTACTTGAGCGAAAATATGAATAAAAGAAAAATATCGGATGTTGATGATATACTTGATAGTGATAAAAGTTTGGAAAGTTATCAAGAAAAAAATCTTCTTGAGCTTGGAAAAGAAGGGATGTTTTATATGGAAAAAGCAAAATCCTTGAACTCTTCTAGGGTAGAAACTTATTACTACATGGCTTTGTCAATTTCTATGTATGGATTAGGGAAAAGTATAGTTAGTGCACTTTTAGAAGGTATTAGTGGTAAATATGAATCAGCATTAAACGAATCAATAAAAATTGACAGATCATATTCAGGTTCTGGAGCATTAAGGCTATATGGTAGATATTATTATGTTCTACCCTGGCCAAAAAGAGATTACGATAAATCTGAACAATATTTAAAACAAGCAGTTCAAAATAGCCCAAATGAAATTCTTTCTCATCTTTATCTAGGTGATACTTATTGGAAGCTTGATAAAAAAGATGATGCAAAAAAGAATGGAAAAAAGCAAAAGATATTTCAAAACCAGATGGATTGGAGAAAATTTTATTCGATAAAATTAGAAATATGATTGAAAAAAGATTATTGTTAAATTAATTAAGATTTACTATGAAAAGGTTTTTATTGATTTTTGTTTTATTTTTAAATTTTAGTTTTCTTTATTGTCAGACTACAAAAGTAATGACATTTAATATTAGATATGACAATCCTAACGACGAAAAAAATTCGTGGAATAATAGAAAAAATGAATTTATAGAAATGTTAAAATATTATGAACCTGATATAATTGGTTTTCAGGAGGTATTATCAAATCAATTAGATTTCATAAATGATAATTTAAAGGGTTATTTATATGTTGGAGTTGGTAGGGAAGATGGAAAAAGAAAAGGAGAATTTTCTCCAATTTTCTTTAAAAAATCGAAATATAATCTTATTAAAGAAAATACTTTTTGGCTATCAGATACTCCTGAAAAAGTCTCAGTTGGTTGGGATGCCGCTTTAGAGAGGATTTGTACTTATGCCATTTTAAAAAAGAAAAGATCAAATGAAACAATATTTGTTTTTAATACACATTTTGATCATATAGGAAAAACAGCAAGAATTAAATCTGCTGAACTTATATTGAAAAAAATTACTGAAATAGTTCCTGATACATCTATAATAATTTTAATGGGCGATTTTAATTGTCTTCCAGATGAAGAACCAATAAGGAAAATTAAAGAAAAATTATTTTATGCTGCAGAGTTGTGTTTAGGTGGAGTTTATGGACCAAAAGGAACATTTAATAGTTTTGATGAAAAATTAATTGTAAGTGATGTTATTGATTATATTTTTGTAAGAAATTTGAAAGTGCAAAAATATCGTCATATTGATGATAGAATGAAAAATAATAATTTTATTTCTGACCATTATCCTGTTATTGTGGAATGTAAAAAAAGCAAAAAATGATATAATAAAATTAGAATATTTTTTTAATATAAGTGAATTTATATTAAGCTTTCTTTTTACCTTGCAATTCTTTTCAAAAAAAAATAAATTAAAATTCGTTTTTAAAAAATTTGTGGTTATGAAAAATAAAATACGATTTTATATTCAATTAATATTTTTAATTTTAATTTTATATGTTGCAATTAGACCTGCTTTTGATAAATCATACATAGCAGATTTTGAACAATATTGCCCATTCGGAGGTATATCTTCATTTTTTAGTAAATTAAATTTAGGCTCAATGTCCTGCAATATGAGTGAAACTCAGGTTTTTTTAGGAATAGCTTTATTGTTGGGGGCAGGTTTAATAGGTAAGCTTTTTTGTGGATTTGTTTGTCCTATTGGTTCAGTATCTGAGTGGTTGGGTAAATTAGGTGATAAATTGAAAATCAGAAAAGAAATACCCAAAAAATTGGATACATATTTAAGAATTCTCAAATATGTATTATTATTTATTACTATTTACTTTACAATGACAAGCAGTGAACTTTTTTGCAAAAAATTTGACCCTTATTATGCTTCGGTTCATTTGTTTAGTGATAATGATATAGTTCTTTTATTTGCAATCCCAGCATTTATTTTAACTATTGCAGGTGCAATATTTTTCAGATTGTTCTGGTGTAAATATCTTTGTCCACTTGGAGCTATGACAAATGTTTTTATGAATATAATTCCTGCTGGATTAGTAATTTTACTTTTTGTGATATTAAATTATTTTGGTGCAGGTCTTAATTATATATGGTTATTGGGCGGTTTAGTATTAAGCGGTTTATTAAATGAAATTATATTCAAAAAGTCTTTTATATCTCCTTTTGCTAAAATAAGAAAAAATAATGATTGTACTAACTGCGGTTTTTGTGATTTAAAATGTCCCCAGGGTATAAAGATTTCTTCAGGTACTACTGTTAACCATATTGATTGTAATTTATGTACTGATTGTATTTATAATTGCCCCAGAAAAAATGTTTTAACAATTAATAATAGACCGAAATTAAAGTATTTATCTCCTATTGTATTAGTTATTTTAATTATAATATCTTTAGGTGCAGCAAATTATTATGAATTTAATACAATTTCTTTAAGATGGGGAACTTCTGAAGGGAAAGAAGCATTATATGTATATTCAGGTTTAAAGAGTATAAAGTGTTATGGTAGCTCGATGTCTCTAGCTGGTACATTAAAAAGTGTTGATGGCATAATTGGTCTTGATACTTATGCTAAATCCCATACAGTTAAAGTATACTATAACCCAGATATAATCTCTGAAGAGAAGGTAAAGGAAGCTTTATTTAAACCAGCGAAAAGAATAATTTCTGAACCAGAAAATGTTTTTACTGATTCTGTTAGCATATACGAAGTTGGGATTTATGGTCTTTTTGACCAGGTAGATTTCTCTAACTTATATTCTATTTTTAAATCAAATAAGGGTTTCTATCGAATTGAAACGCATTTTGGAGAACCTGTAAAAGCAACAATATTCTTTAATCCTAAAATTGTATCGATATCTGATATTAAAAGGATTATAGAGTCTAAAATAACCATTATAAAGAATAATGGTATTGAAGAAAAAATTGAAACTAATTTCAAGCTTGAAAATAATGGAATTGTAAAAAAAGTCATTTCAGCTCTCGAGTATAAAAAAATGATTTTTAGGCCAATAGAAGAAGATTTTGTGGATTTAGAGAATTATAATAAAGAAAATATATATGTATATCAGTATTATTTACCTGAGGCTGAAAACCCAGCTATGAGAGAAAAATTTGATTATTTGATAAGTTATCTATCAGGATTTGATGGAGTATTAAAGTTCAAAACGGAGTTTATTGATAAACCTTATGCATTAATTTATTATGATGTGAAAGTAATTGACTCAGACAAAATTAAAAATATTCTTCAATCAAAAAAATTAAAGTTTTATATAACCGAAACTGAAACACAGGAAATTGAGAACCCATTTAAATTAGTATCGGAAGGTAATATTTACAAATTAAATAAACTAATTCACAATAATAATTAATAACTTAAAGGAGTTACCTATGAAAAAATTACTTGTTGTATTGTTAATTTTAACTTTTGTTAGTTTATCAAGTTCTTCAATATCTTTTTCACAAGAAGTTAAAAAAGAAACTGAAAAAACAACCAAAGTAGAACCTAATAAAGGTACAAAAAAAGTTAAAACAATAAAGACAACAAAAGAAAAAGCTTCAAAATGTGAAGGTTGCCCACATAAAGCAAATTGCACAAAAGAAGAGAAAGAAAAAGAAGCAAAGTAATATTAAAATAATATAAATATTTTAATAAAAAAAAGCCCTGTTTATAAACAGGGCTTTTTTGTATAAATAATTACCAATGATTAAATATTGAAATTTTCTTGTATTTTCTTTTGAAGGGCAAAGGCAAGGTTTTGTAATTCTTCGGAGTAAGATTTTAGTTCAATAGTCATTTTATTATAATCATTAACTGAGTTTGATAATGATACATTGGTCTCTGCTATTGATTTTGCACCTTTGGAAGCTTCACCTAAGTTTCTAGTAATTTCGCTGGTTGTTATAGTTTGTTCTTCAACTGCGGATGCTAAAGTATTGCTTATCTCATTTACTTTAATTATATCTTCGATTATACTAGTGATAGATTGAATAGCATTGTTACTTTCTTCCTGAATGGCTTTTATTCTATTTGTAATATCTTCAGTTGCTTTTGCGGATTCTTTTGCAAGCTCTTTTACTTCATTTGCTACAACAGCAAAACCTTTTCCTAGTTCTCCAGCTCTAGCTGCTTCAATTGTTGCATTTAGAGCTAATAGATTTGTTTGCTCGGCTATTGTAGTAATAGTTTTTATTATTTCTCCGATTTCATTTGATTTTAATCCTAAATTATTAACTACTTCTTGTGCGGATTTTGCTTTCTCAGTTGTTTCTTTGGTAATATTCGATGCATGTTGTGTGTTTTTTGCAATTTCCTGGATTGAAGAAGTCATCTCTTCAGCTGCTGTTGATACTGAGGCAATATTAGCTGATACCTGTTCAGATGAAGTAGCTGAATTGTTTATTTGGTTTGTAAGCATTGAAGAAGCTTCTGCTGATTTTTCACTTACTACAAGTAGTTTATCAGATGCATTTGTTACTAATTTTGTTCTTTCTAGGATATCTAATGCGAGCTCTTTTTGTGATTTAGCAATATAATCGATATATGAAGACAGTATTTGAATTTCATCTTTAACCCCTGTCAATAAAGAATCTTTCTTGATTGTAAATACTTCATGAAATCTATTAACAAGATTATTAATTTGCTTTGAAAATATATTAGAAATATAATATAAAGCTATTGTAAGGATAATTAGAAATATAATTATAAAAATTATTGAAACAGATTTTAAATTACTTACATCAGCTAATACTTTATTCATAGGAAAACCGACTGCAAAAGCCCATGGGGTTTTTGTATTCCCAACATAAAAAGGTACAATTTGAATTAGTACATCTGTGCTTAATGGTTCAGAGTAACTGGTAAATGTAAAATTTTCTCCTCTTTTAATTGCTTCCTTCATTTGTGATAGTTTTTCACCAACCATATCTTTTTCTGTTTCTAATATGTTTTTACCTAATCTTGATTTATCAAAGTGTGCGGCAATTTTACCGTCATTAGAAAATAAAGCTGCAACACCGGTTTCATATGGTTTTATTTTTTCTATCATTTCCTGAAAAGTAGAAAGTTCCATATCAACAGTAACAATTCCGAGAAATTTTCCATTCTTATCTTTTATTGGAGCAGACAGAGTAGTCATAAGTATTTCTTTTCCACCAGCAGTATAAATATACGGTTCAACTATTTGTTCTTCACCAGTTCTCTTCGGAAGCAGGTACCAATCTCCAGCACCTTCTTTATCATAATCTACAAGTGGCTCGGTTTTTAGTACGCCATTATCATAGAACCAGTATGGTATAAATCTTCCAGTTTTATCATGGACTGGCTTATTTATATATTCGTTATCTAGTCCATCAAGTGCATTTGGTTCCCAGCAAGTGCACATACCAAAAAATTCTTTATGTTTTTCTAGTGTACTTTTTAGCATTGAATTAAAAACTTCTCTTCGTTTTTCTCTAGGAATACTTTCATAACCAGAAAATGCTTCTGCTAATGTTCGTGCCGCATCCATCCCAACCTCTAATTCAGCGTCTAGAGAATTTGCATATTTATATGCAGATTCTAAAGCTTCTTTTTGAGAATGTTGTTCTGCAATAGTTGCTGAACGTGAAATAAGGTAATAAATGATTGCAATTGAAATAATTGCTACTATAGGTAAAATATAAATAATCATTTTAACCTTTAAAGATTGGTTCTTTAACATACAAACCTCCAATGATTGGTTTCTTACAAATTACAACAATATTATTTTAATCTTTTTTTTATTAAAAATCAAGAATAATAAAAATATTTCTGCTTTTCTAAATATTACATTTTTAATTTTATTGATATTTAGATGAAAATATGTTATACTGTATATGTTGTAATTATTTATACTAAAATGAAGAAAATTTTATTAATATTTTCCATTATTTGTGTTTTTTTTAATCAATCTTATAGTAGTAATAAACAGAAAAATGTGCTTCTTTTAAATTCTTATCATAATGGATACTCCTGGACGGATAGACTTACACTTGCAATTAAAACAAATCTTGTTTCTGATAAATTTGAAATCAATCTCTCTATTGAGTACTTGGATTCTAAGAGAATAAAACCTGATAGTGAATATTTTCATTTAATCAAGAAATTTTTATCCGAGAAATATAAAAATAATATATTTGATTTAATAATTACTTCTGATGATGATGCTTTTTACTTTCTTTTAAAATATCATGATGAATTGTTTCCAAATGTTCCAGTAATTTCTTGCGGATTAGGAATAAAAAATAAACAGTTGGTCGATAAAAATAGATATTTTACTGCTGTTTATGATGATTTTTTTAACGATGAATCATTTTTTAATTCTTTGAAATTGTTACCAGAATATAAAAATATTGTATTTATTTCTGATGTAACTACTACTGGAAAGAGCTCAATGGAAACAATGAAAAAACTGACCGATACATTAAAAGAAATTAGCCCCATATTTATAACAGATGATTCTATTGAAGATATTATTACTAAATTAAAAAATTTACCACCAAATACAATAATATATCCATTAGTATTTAATTATGATAAAAAAGGTAGATTCTATTCACATTCGGATTTTATTAAAATTTTGGCACAATCAGTATCTTTACCAATTATTGCAACTCTTGAAGAGCATATAGGTAAGGGTGCTATAGGTGGTTATGTTTTAAGTGCTAATTACCACGGTAAAATTACATCAAATTTAGCTCTTAGAGCTTTAGAGGGTGAAAACATAAAAAGTGTTTCTTATCCAATTGATTCTATAGTTATTCCTGTTTTTGATTACAATTATTTAAAAAAGTTTGGGATAGCTGAAACTTTATTACCAAAAAACTCAAGAATAATTAATAAAGAAAGATCTTTCTTTGAAGAAAATAAAACTCTAGTAATTTATGTTACTTTAGCATTCGTGAGTTTACTTATAATCATTTTCATTCTTTCTTTCAATATAATAAAAAGAAAACAAACAGAAATTAAACTAAGAAAATTCTCAATAGCTGTTGAACAAAGCCCTGTTTCTATAGTTATAACAGATATTAATGGAATTATTGAATACGTTAATCCAAGGTTTACTGAAATTACTGGTTATTCATTTGAAGAAGTATTAGGGAAAAAGCCAAGTATTCTAAAATCAGGAAAAACCCCTATAGAAATATACAAAAATATGTGGGAAACGATTACATCAGGAAATGATTGGCGTGGAGAGGTATGTAATAAGAAAAAAAATGGGGAAC
The DNA here is from genome assembly GCA_036567745.1 of Ignavibacteria bacterium. GTDB lineage: Bacteria > Bacteroidota > Ignavibacteria > DATCTW01 > DATCTW01 > DATCTW01. Next base: position 198,949 of record DATCTW010000045.1, read on the forward strand.
TATACTGGGAGTATGTTTCAATTTCCCCCTTATTTGATGAAAAAGGTAATATTACCCATTTTATCGGTGTTAAAGAAGATATTACCATTAGAAAAAATGATGAAAAAGCTTTAAAAGAAAGTAAATTACAACTTGAGAGTACCCTAAGCGAATTAAAACGCACTCAAGCTCAAATTTTACAACAGGAAAGACTTCGTTCGATTGGGCAAATGGCTAGTGGTATAGCTCACGATATAAATAATTCTCTGATGCCTATACTGGGTTATGCAGATCTTTTGCTTTATAAGAAGAATCTTGATCCATCTTTACAAAGCAAAATTCAATCAATTAAAACTGCTAGTTTGGATATAAAAAGAACTATCGAAAGGATGAAAGAGTTTTATAAACCCACTTCAAATGAATCCGATTTCCAAAACTTGAAAATTAATGATATTATTTTTAGTGTTATCGAATTTACTAAACATAGATGGAAAGATATACCAGAATCAACAGGTAATGTAATTTCTATCACTACACAATTAGATGAAAATTTGCCTGAAATAAAAGGTAATGAAACAGAGATACGAGAAGCTTTAACAAATATAATTTTAAATTCTGCAGATGCTTTACCAGATGGGGGAGATATTATTATAAGAACATTTATGAAAGATTCCTCTATTTTTATTGAAATAATAGATACTGGCATTGGAATGGATGAAGATACTCTAAAACATTGTTTAGATCCATTTTTTACTACAAAAGGAGAAAAAGGTACTGGTTTAGGTCTTTCTATGGTTTATGGAATAATTCAAAGACATAAGGGTTGTATTGATATAAAAAGTAAAAAAGGAGCTGGTACTACAATAACAATTTCTTTACCTATTTGTAGTGATGAACAAATAGACATTTCAAAAGAGGATAATTATAATATTAAATCTATAAAAATTTTATGTATTGATGATAATAAAGAAGCAAGAAATTTATTGTATACTATTTTATCTGAAAAAAATCATAAAGTAACTCTATCAGAATCAGGAAAAGATGGACTTAAGGAATTCTATAATGCTCTTGAAAACAATAACCCTTATGATTTGGTTATAACAGACTTAGGTATGCCTCATATGGATGGTAAATCAGTAGCTGAAGCTATTAAATCAAAATCTCCAAATACACCTATTATTCTTATTACCGGGTGGGGAGCTTTTGTTGAACCGAATACCATTAAAACTGTAGATTATATTTTAAAAAAGCCTATTACTGCTCAAGATCTTTTTAATGCGATAAGTAAAGTGATTAATAAATAAAAGATTTTATAATAATCGAAATTTCACTTCATTTTGATAATAATAATATTGCTTAGGATTAAATAATAATAACTATTTTCAGATTAATGAAATTTAATTAGTATTATAAGAAAATATATTTATAAGTAATTTTTAATAAAAAAAGCCTGCTATTGAATAGCAGGCTTTAAAATTATTGACAAAATAATGTTCTAATAAGTTACTCTAAAACTTAATTGCATAGTTCTGGGCAGATAAGCACCTGATGGTAGCCCAAATGAAGCCATCGGGTTACCACTTCCATCTTTCATTCTTCCATTATATCCAGATGCATTAAACCAGTTAAAGAAATTATACGCTTCAAACATAATATTAATATTAAAGTTTTCAAAATCGAATGCTTTCGAGAGCCTTAAATCAAACATTTTATACCAGTTCCTTATCTTTTTCCAGTCAGGAACAAAGTATCTAACTCCATTCAACCAATCATCGCTAAGATTATTATCATCATTCAAATCCTGACCAATATTTCTTGATACTGGTAATGGGGAAGCAAGAGTAGCAATACCACTGAGGTTAATTTTAAACGGAAATTCATAAGACCAATTGAAAACAAATCTATGTCTTTCATCTAAACTACTTCTTTGCATATAGTATAAATCTTTAAGTGTATATGTAGCAGCATCATTTTCGCTATATGCCCAGGATAAAGTATAAGATAGTTGAGCAAATAATTGGTTATATCTATAAGCAATATTTGATAAGAAAGCGTAATATTCTGCTTTACCAAAGCTACTATATAACCAGATATCCCCAAATCTATCTGAGATAATTCTTCTCTTAAGGCTTGGTTTATAGTAATTTGCATTATAAGCTTTGTATATATCAGAGTAATGTTTCCAGACATAATCTACAGTAAGAGCTAAATTATCATTAAATTGATGGCTAATTCCTATTGACCATTGTGTTACTTTTGGTGGCTTAATTTCATGATCAACAAGATATAAGCTTGGTGCAGAAGTTCCTTTGCCTTGCAATATCTGCTGTTTCAAGACGTTTACATCTAATGTTGAAGGATTGTTAATTGTATAAACACCCCAATTTGAATATAAGTACTCAAAGTAACCCATCTGACCAAATGCTCTATCATAGAATAAGCCGAAACCAGCTCTTAAATAGGTAAGAGCATTATCAAATAAATCATAGTTAAAGCTTACTCTTGGGCTAAAGTTTGCAAGAGAATTTTTTCTGTCTCCACGGTTTAAATAATTAGATGGAATGTTATTTTTGATTATTGCACTATCAGCCCACCTGTTATAACTATCATTATTAAGCATGTTCAATTCGGCATCCCATCGCAATCCATAGTTGATACTTAATCTTTCTGTAGCTTTCCAGTTATCCTGAATAAATGCACCTAAAGACCATCCGCTTATCTTAGCTCTTGCAGCATCTGTATTATTAGGATCATCAAGACCCATTCCTATTGTAACTGTTCTTGGTAATTTACTTGTATCCGTTGCAAAAGTGAATTCTGGATTCATATAATATGGGAACCATGGATTTGCAACTAAATTTTTAATTTCAATACCAGCTTTTAATACGTGAGAACCCACTAAATAAGTAAATTTATCAATTATACCATAATGATTTTCTTTCAATTGAATAGGGAAAGTACCTATACCCATTCTTATACTTGGATATACATAGGCAACACCACCTTTTACAGTAGCCTCTTCATGGAACCAATGTAGATATTGTATAGATAGTTCATTCATAGCGTCTTTACTTAATGTGTAGTTGTGTTTTAAGAGTAAATTAGCTACTCTGTAGGTTCCACTTAACCATTGATCTCTGATTATTGGTGCCATATAGGCGAATTCAGTTGTAGAATTTCTATAATTAAATACTAAATCAAAAGTATTTTTTTCATCGTGATAGTAGGTTAAACCAAATGAAGATAAAAAGTTTTTTCTTGGGGATTTGAATGTTCCTGCATATTTATCCCAAATACCAGGGTTGTACGATGGTCTTCCAGGAACAATATCAGTGTAATTATTTATATTTTGGTATTCAATAGTACCTGTATAGAAAAGTGTATTTTTCATTATAGGACCAGATACTGTAATTCCACCTTGTTGTCTGTTATAATCAGGTTTTACTTTTTGGAATGGACCGCGAGCAGTTAAATCCTGTGTCTGGAAAGATGAAAAAGCATTAACATGAAAATCGTTACTTCCTCTTCTTGTAACAGCAGAAATAATATAAGCTCCACCTCTTGTATATTCTGCATCATAAGCGTTTAAAATAACCTTAAACTCTTGTATAGCATCCTGTGGTACAGGTGATGCAGTCTGTCCGTTTCCAACAATGTTGCCATTAAATTGGTTTTTCCATTCAATACCATTAATATAAAGGTTAAGGAAGTTATATTGTGATAGTGCACCAGCAGCTGGTAAAGTTTGACCACCAACAGGAGCATAATTCTTTATACCAGGTGAAACCTGTGCTAATGAAAAAATACTCCTTGTATCAATTGGTAAAGCTTTTATTTGTTCTTGAGTAACGATTGTAGAAATATCAGCTTTTTCTAATTCAAACTTTGGTGCTTCACTTGTTACAACAATTTGATCTAAATTTATATCCTTTGGCACTAATTCAAAATTAACAATAGCATTTTGACCAACATATACTTTAATTTTTGTACTTTTAGGGTGATATCCAACCATTTGAGCAGTAATTTCATACGTACTAGGAACGAGACCAGAGATATTATAATAACCTTTTTCATTAGTAAGCATACCCTTAACAACACCACGTTCGATGTCTTTACAAGCTACTGCGCAAGAGAATACAGGTTCACCATTTTGATCATTCACTCTACCAGATATTGTTGCGGTGGAAGTTTGTGCATAGATTGAGAATGAATATGCGCTAATTAGAATAATGCTTAGTAGAAGTTTTTTCATATAACCTCCTCTGTTAGTATTTATTTTTTTATATTGATGCGGGATAAGAGAGAAAGCAAGAAAATATGGTATATTTTTTTATACAGTGGTCCATATGAATAATAAAAAAAATTTAATATTATCATTCTATATAGTTCTTTAAATATAAAAATAAATGATAATTATTGATAATCAAGAGAAAAATTTTACTAATAAAAAGATAAGGTATTATTTATATTGTATACAATATTTGATTTATTAATTTGTCAAAACTATGACAATTATAATAAAAAAACCTGTCTCATATTTGAGACAGGTTCTTTTCATATTTTGGAGGAAAATTAATATGATACTCTTATACCTAATTGCATAGTTCTTGGTAAATATGCACCTGATGGTTGACCGAATGAAGCCATTGGATTACCACTTCCATCTTTCATTCTTCCACTATATCCAGAAGCATTAAACCAGTTAAAGAAATTATATGCCTCAAACATAACATTAATATTAAAGTTTTCAAAATCGAATGATTTCGATAGCCTTAAATCAAACATTTTGTACCAATTTCTAATTTTTTTCCAGTCAGGTACAAAAAATCTCACACCATCAAGCCAATCATCACTATAGTTATTATCATCATTCAAATCCTGACCAATATATCTTGATACTGGTAGAGGAGATGCAAGAGTAGCAATACCACTTAGGTTAATTTTATAAGGGAATTCATAAGACCAGTTGAAGACAAATCTATGTCTTTCATCATATCCACTTCTTTGCATATAATATAACTCTTTAAGAGTGTATGTGGCTCCATCATTTTCACTATATGCCCAAGAAAGAGTATATGATAATTGAGCGAATAATTGGTTATATCTGTATGCAATATTGGATAAGAAACCATAATATTCTGCTTTACCAAAACTACTATATAACCAGATATCTCCAAATCTATCTGATATAACTCTTTTCTTAATACTTGGCTTGTAATAGTTAGCATTGTATGCTTTATAAATATCAGAATAATGTTTCCATATATAATCTACTGAAAGAGCAAGATTATCATTAAACTGATGGCTTATTCCAACTGACCATTGTGTTACTTTTGGTTGTTTAATTTCTTTATCAACAAGGTATAAACTTGGGCTTGTTGTTCCGGTTCCTGCAAGAATTTGTTTTTTTAACTCATTAATATCCATTGTAGTTGGGTTATTAATTGTGTAAATACCCCAATTGGAGTATAAGTATTCAAAATAACCCATCTGTCCATAGGCTCTATCGTAGAATAAACCGAAACCACCTCTTAGATAAGTTAATGCATTGTTGAATAAATCATAATTAAAACTGAATCTTGGACTAAAGTTTGCTAAAGAATTTTTTCTATCACCTCTATTAAGGTATTTATCAGGTATGTTGTTTTTTATAATTGCACTATCAGCCCATCTATTATAATTATCATTATTAAGCATATTTATTTCGCCATCCCATCTGATGCCATAATTAATACTTAATCTTTCAGTAATTTTCCAATTATCCTGAATAAATGCACCTAAAGACCAACCATTTGTTTCACCTCTGGCATCATCAGCACTATATGGATTATTGAATCCCATACCGATTTGAACAGTTCTTGGCATTTTGCTAGTATCTGTTGTAAAAGTAAATTCAGGATTCATATAATATGGATACCATGCTTTTGCAATTATATTTTTTACTTCAACACCAGTTTTAAATATATGAGAACCATATAAATATGTAAATTTATCAATTATTCCATAATGACTTTCTTTTAATTGAATTGGGAATGTACCTAATCCCATTCTTAAACTAGGATATACATAAGAAGTACCTCCCTTAATTGTACCTTCATCATAAGACCAATATAAGTAATGAACTGATAGCTCGTTCATAGCATCTTTGCTTATAGTGTAATTATGCTTTAATAAAACATTTGCTGTTTTATTTTTACCTTTTAGCCATTGATCGTGAATAATTGGTGACATATAAGCACCTTCTGTATCTTGGTATCTGTAATTAAGAACAAAATCAAATGTATTATTTTCATCAAAATAATAAGTTAAACCAGTAGAAGTAAGATAATTTTTTCTTGGTGCTTTAAACGTTCCAGCGTATTTATCCCAAATTCCAGGATTATATGCAGGTCTTCCGGGAATAATGTCAGTGTAATTATTTATATTTTGTATTTCGAATGTACCGGTATAGAACAATTTGTTTTTCATTATTGGACCAGAGATTGTAATTCCACCTTGTTGTCTGTTATAATCAGGTTTTACTTTTTGAAATGGACCTCTTGTAGTAAGATCCTTTGTTTGAATTGATGTAAAAGCATTTAGATGAAAATCGTTATTTCCTCTTCTTGTAACAGCAGAAATAATATAAGCTCCACCTCTTGTATATTCTGCATCATAAGCGTTTAAAATAACCTTAAACTCTTGAATAGCATCCTGTGGAACTGGTGATGCAGTCTGTCCATTTCCAACAATGTTGCCATTAAATACATTTTTCCATTCTATACCATTAATGTATAAATTTAAAAAATTATATTGCGATATAGCACCTGAAGAAGGTAAAGTTTGACCTCCTACAGGAGCATAATTCTTTATACCCGGGGAAACTTGTGCTAATGAAAAGATACTTCTGTTATCAAGTGGTAAAGCTTTTATTTGTTCTTGAGTAACGATTGTAGAAATATCAGCTTTTTCTAATTCAAACTTTGGTGCTTCACTTGTTACAACAATTTGATCT
>DATCTW010000046.1:0-1599 GCA_036567745.1 Ignavibacteria bacterium
TTTTCATTTAAAATTTCTGAGCAATGAAAAGGCTTTCAAGAAACATTAATGTTCTTACCTTTTTGAGCATGAGAAATGAGAATAGAGAGAAATTTCTAAATTCTCAAAACCTATGGCTCTCTATCGGCTTCGGAAATAATCAGGCTCTGGATGACGTTCTTTGCTCTATGCCTATTCCCACATGAAGCGTACTGCTCCTATCACGTGAATTATCTTCGATGAGATCGCTTCGCTAAGTTAGTGCAACAGAGCCCGATTAGGATGCAACTTCGCCCTTTACTGTTCTCGTCTTTGGACGAGACCATCGGGCTCAGCTGCACCAATTCCGAAGCCGATAGCAACAATTTTCCAAAAAAAAATTAGCAACATATAAGATGAAAATTATGAAAACTCAAATTTTATTTTTGTTTTTATTTATTACAGTTGTTTCATTTTCTCAATCGTCATATGATAATAATTATAATTTATCATTTGATGATACATCTGTATTTTTTAAAATTCAAAAAGACACAATTCATCACTTACATAATATTTGGCAAATAGGAAAGCCTAATAAACAGATTTTTTTAAATGCATATTCAGCACCAAATGTTATAGTGACAGACACAGTAAATGCCTATCCAATCAATGATACGTCAGTTTTTGTAATAAAAAATATATCAGATTGTCTAGGAGGATTTCAATGGCCACATACAGTAATTTTAAGTGGGAAATATTATGTAAATTCAGATACTTTAAATGATTATGGAACAATAGAATTTTCTCCGGATAATGGAAATACATGGATTAATTTAATTACTGATACGATCTATTCAATGTATCATTTATATGAATGGAATACACAAAAGCCTGTATTGACTGGAAATTCAAATGGCTGGGTTGATTTTTATGTATGGGTAGCCGGCTTCGGTCCTTTTTTCAATATTCAGCCTGGAGATACTGTTCAGTACAGATTTAGTTTTATCTCTGATAGCATTCAGACAAATAAAGACGGATTAATGTATGATAATTTTCATTTTGAAGATTGGGCTGAATTTATTGAAAAACATATGGTAGATGAAATTGAACTAAAATTATATCCAAATCCGACAAATGCTTATTTTACTATAGAAATATTCAACAATGTAAATAGTAATTATAATTTTGATTTATATGATCAAGATGGTCAAATTGTATTAAGAAAAGAGTTTCATCAAGTCAATATTACGATTGATATAAAATCATTAAAAAATGGTATTTATGTTTATAAATTGATTGATTTAGAAAGTGATTGTACAAGTTATGGTAAAATAATAAAAGAATGATAAACAGTTGCTAACCCCGTGTGTAGCACCATTCTTTTGATATTTATACGCTAAACCAAAATTTTTCGATATTCGCAAAAATTGACATTTTATGCTAATCTCAAAATTTTGGTTATACGCACCGGTCTAAGGTCAAAAGAACGTTGCCAACACGGATACCGATAGAGAGCCATACGCTTCGCTTGACGGTTTTTTCATTTAAAATTTCTGAGCAATGAAAAGGCTTTCAAGAAACATTAATGTTCTTACCTTTTTGAGCATGAGAAATGAGAATAGAGAGAAATTTCTAAATTCT
>DATCTW010000047.1:0-49959 GCA_036567745.1 Ignavibacteria bacterium
GGTTTACTTTCCTTATTGCTAACCTTTATTATCTTGAATCAAAAAATTGAATCTAAACAAAAATTTGAGATAGAAAGAAAAGGTGATGAATTAATAAGACCAATTGATGATTATATTACTTATATAATGAATAGAACGATGTCTGAAATTGCAATCGATGAAAAACTTCCTATTCTTCTTTCTTCTTTCGATGAAACATCAAACTATGATGAGGCATTTATAAGATGGCTTAATAGTCCTTTAAGCCAAGAAAAATATAATTCGGCATTTATTATTTTCAATAAAAATGGGAAATTAGTCTCACAATTTTCTGTGGGTGTATTTGATAATGAAATTAAATATTTTTCAAAAGATATCCAAAATATCAACCAATCTTTAATAAATATTTTTCAAACTGGAAATAGTAGTTTAAAACATTATATCGGTATTGAACCAATTTATAACAAGAATCAGAAAATTGGGAATGTAATGATCATTGTAGCTTCTGATGAAAATATCTTCTTGCGTAATAACATTCCAGATTACATTAGAACCTATTCTATAGATGAAAAATTTCCAGAAATGCAAAATATTATCATTTCTGAATTCTATAATTCCCAACTGATATTTTCTACAAATACAATTTACTCCAAAGAACAAAAATTATCACAAGATGTAATAAATAATCTTACATCTACTGATAATCATAAAAAAGGTATATGGCAAAAAGAATTAATTAATGAAAAAGAGTTCAATTCTTACTATTTATCAGCAAATATTAAACAACCTCTGGAAAGAGTATACTCAATAAGCATAGAAAATTTAGATTTAAGATGGCATATTTATAACTTTTTTAAAATTTTGATTACTAACTTATGTTTAATTTTATTTCTACTAATATTATTTATACTATTTAAATTAATAAGAAAAGATAAATTATATATTAGTTTCAGAACTAAAATTTTACTATCCCTTTTATTTATAGCTATTGCTCCTATGATAATATTATGGTTTTATACAGAAACTTATATTAAAGATCAAAATCAAAAACAACTTATAAGAACTCTTTCAAATGATATAGATATAATTGGTAATAATTTATTAAGACATTTCAAAGGAGTTATAGATTCCAATTCATTGATTAAAAATTTATCTTTTAATGATGCTAGAATGATTTCAGAAAGCAGCGGAAGAGATTTTAATATATATCTTGGTGATAGCTTAATAATTAGTAGCCGACCCGAATTATTTAAAACTGAATTAGTTAATAAATACATATCTTCTGATGCATATATTAACCTGTATTTATATGGTAAAAACTTTTTTTATGAAAATGCTAATATTGGTGATTTTCCCTATTTGGTAGGATATGTTCCAATCACAAGTACAAATGGAAAAACTATTGGTACTCTTTCTTTACCAATAATGTACAAAGATACATTAATTGAAAGAGATTTGGCTCAATCACTAGCATTCATATTTGGTGGTTACATTATTGTTTTATTTATAATAGTAATTGTGGGATATTATCTTTCAAAAATAATTTCAACTCCGATAAAAAATTTAAAAGATGCTACTTCAAAAATAATTTCAGGAAATTTAGACACCAAAATTCCTGTTATAGGAAATGATGAAATTAGTGATTTGATTATATCTTTCAATAAAATGACAGAAGAATTGAAAAGAAGTCAATTAGAACTTGCTAAAGCAGAAAGAGAAGCTGCCTGGAAAGAAATGGCAAGACAGGTTGCACATGAAATTAAAAACCCTCTTACTCCTATGAAATTATCTATTCAACACTTACAAAAAGTTGCAAAAGATAAAGCAGAAAACTTCGACGAAGTTTTTAATAGAGTAACAAAAACTCTTGTAGAACAAATTGATACTCTATCAAAAATTGTTTCAAATTTTTTTAATTTTGCTAAAATGCCCGATAGAAATATTGATAGATGTAATATTAAAGATATAATACTTGAGGCTATTAATCTTTTCAAAGACGAAAAATACATTGATTTTGAAACAAAATTTTGCGATAATATTAAAGTTATTGAAGGTGACAAAGAAGAATTACGAAGAGTATTCATCAATATTATACGTAATAGTATACAAGCAATTCATAGTAAAGAATCCAAATCAGGAAAAATTACTATTGAAATCGAGTATAAAGAAAATAAACAAATAATAAGAATTATTGATGATGGAATAGGGTTGAATTCAGATTTAATTCCTAAGATTTTTGATGAAAATTTTTCTACAAAAAAAGATGGTATGGGTATAGGACTTAAAATTTCTAGAAAAACTATAAAAGATATGGGCGGTGAAATTTACTTTAAAAGTGAAAAAAACAAGGGTTCTATTGTAGAAATTGTCATATAATTAAATCAAGGTGTTTTATGAGTAAAATTAAAAAAACTAAAAATCCAAAATCAATTGAAGGTAATAATATTCGTAATTATACAATGGAATCTCAATTGATTTATGGTAAACCCAAAAACCCAAAGTGGGATTATGATCATCAATTGGTACCCCCAGTTTCTTCATCTACAACATTTAGACTAGATTCAGCACAAAGAGGTGCTGAAGGTTTTAAAGCTTTCGCAAATTTACAAGCTTTAAAAGAAAATAAACTACCTATTTATATTTACGATAGACTCGGAGAACCAAACAAAGAGATTCTCGAAGAACATTTAGCATACGCAGAAAATGGTGAATCTTGTGTTACTTTTGCATCTGGAATGGCAGCTATATCTGCAATATTATGCGTTTTAGCTAAGGCTGGTGATGAAATTGTATCTCATAGAACTCTATATGGCTGTACTTTTTCACTTATGAAAAATTGGTTACCACGCTTTAATATTAAGGTTAAATTTGTTGACCTCTTAAAAACAAAAGAACTTAAAAAATCAATTACCGATAACACAAAAGTTATTTATTTTGAAACACCTGTTAACCCCACTTTAGAAATAATTGATATCGCAGAAGTTAGAAAAATAGTAGACGAAATTAATAAATCTAGAAAAGAATCAAATAAAATTTCAATTGTCGTTGATAATACTTTTGCAACTCCATTTTGTCAAAGACCATTATTACTTGGTGCTGATTTTGTGGTTCACTCTCTTACTAAAAATATTGGAGGATTTGGCACTGAAATTGGTGGAGCTGTAATTACTCCATTAAAATATAAACCTCAAATACTTTTATTTAGAAAAGATTTTGGTGGAGTATTAAATAATAAAAGTGCATGGTCTTTACTTGTCTATGGAATTCCTACTTTGAGTTTACGCCTTAGCAGACAACAAGAAACTGCATTGGAAATTGCAAATTTTTTAGAAAATCACCCAAAAGTTCAAATTGTTCATTATCCGGGTCTAGCAAAATTTCCTCAATATGATTTAGCAAAAAAACAGATGATAGATTATCATGGAAATTTTGCACCTGGTTCAATGATATATTTTGTCATTAAAGGTAAAACACCTAAAGAAAGACAATCTAACGGTGCAAAATTTATTAATTATATTGCAAAAAATGCTTATACTATTACATTAGCGGTTAGTTTAGGAAATATTCGAACATTAATTGAACACCCGGGATCAATGACTCATTCCGCTATTCCACCTGAAGTACAACTCAAAGACGGAATGGATCCAGGTGGTATAAGATTATCTATAGGATTAGAAAACGTTTGTGATATACTAAATGATCTTAAAAAGGCTTTAAAAATAATCTAATGATAATAGCTACTTCAACTCTTTTTTCGAAATTCACAAATATAAAACTTTTTCTAAGTACAAAAGTTGGGGGGGCAAACACTCCCCCATTCTATTTTAATATGAGTTTTAATGTAGGTGATGATAAAGAAAGAGTTAAGCAAAACCGTAAATTATTTTTCAATTCAATAAAAATTGATGAAAATAATATTGCATTTCAAAAACAAACTCATAGTGATAATGTTTTAATAATTAATAAACCTGGTATATATAGCGATTGCGATGGACTTTTAACAAATAAAAAAAACATCTTTCTTTCAGTATCAGTTGCTGATTGTGTACCTATTTTTTTATATGATTCTGAAAATGAAGTAGTAGGTACAGTACATTCTGGTTGGCAAGGGAGTGAAAAAAAAATCTTATCAAAAGCTATAAAATTGTTAAAGTCTAATTTTAATACAAAACCAGAAAATATTTATTCTTTTATAGGATTTTCTGCAGGTGTATGCTGTTATGAGATCGGAATAGAAGTTGCTAACAAATTCGAAGAAAAATTTTTAAGATTTAATAACAATAAAATTTTTTTAGATTTAAAAAAGTTTAATTATTCATTGCTTTTAAATGAAAATATACCCGAAAATAATATTGAAGTATGTAGTTTATGTACAATATGTAATTCAAATATTCTTCATTCATATCGTCGAGATGGGCAACATTCCGGCAGAATGATTGGAATTATTGGAATGATTTAATTAAAAATATGAGGTAACTATGTCTGAATACACAGTTCAAGATTTTATAAGAGAAGCAGAAAAGCAAGAACAATTTTATAGAGATCAAATTGCTAAATTTGATAAAATTTTATCTGACTATGAAATCAAAAGATCAGATCTTTTGAAAAGAAAAGATATTGTTCTAGATTCTATAGTAAAAAAATTTGTACCTGAATTGAATACTGAAAACTTAAAAAAGTTTTCCCTAGTTTTTAATCATCCAGAACCCCTTTCTTATATAGAGGATATGAACAAAGAAAAAGAGTTATTAAAGAAAAAAATTTTAGAAATCGAAAATAACGATGAATTTAAAAAACGGGAAGCACTTACACATCCTGAACATGGTGTCATTGTAACTCAAATAAATGAGATTAAACCTATCTATGAATCAGCAAAAGAGATTTATGATAAAATTAATAGCTTCTCATACTTTAAAATATTAAAAGAAAGAAATTACGGAACAGACCTATATCCTTATAAAGGATTAAAGAAATATTTTATACCTCAATTTTATCAAGATTGGAAAAATGCAGATATTATAGTTGAAGAATTAAAGGTTAATAACTTTATCGATGTTTTAAATTTATATGATCAAGCTTCAAACCAGGTAAAAAACCTTGGATCCGCCTTAGAAGATTATGAAAATCAAATTTTGAAAATTAAAAATTTAGAAAGAGAATATGAAGAATCAAAATACAAATTAGAAAATATCGAAAATTTTTATTATAAAAAATTAAAAGATATTGTCTATAATTTTTATAAGACTAACGATAAAATCTTATTGCTCAAAGTTATTGAAAGCAACAAAGATATTGAAGAACAATTTAAAGCTATAGATGGTATTGACCATCAAATTGAATATCTACAAAAACTTTACGAGAAAGTTTCTGATGATAGGAACAAATTAGTAAATAAAGCTGGAAGATTAGCTGAAGAAACATCAAAATATAAGTTAAATGCATATAAGTATAGGAACAAAAGATTTTCAGAGACTGATTTTCAGAAAAAATTTTCTAGAGATGAAGAACGTTTTAATAAAATGTATGATAAGTATGATAGATATGGAAATACAATTTATGTTTTTAATGATTATGGGCGTTCATCATTATTAACTGATTTTCTATGGTGGGATTTAATAACTGACGGAAGATTGGATGGTAATTTTATCCCTGAAGTTAATGAGTATTATTCAACACATCCTGAATATTCTGAAGATATATCATCTTATTCTTATGATCAATCATAATAATTATTGCATAAATTGATGAAAACAATTCGGATTTTAAATTACGCTGTAAATGGATTGGGTCTTGGTCATATTACAAGACTTATTGCAATAAATAGATGGATACGTAGAATCTCTTTAGCATTAGGAATAAAACCTGAAATATTTTTTCTCACTTCAAGTGAATGTGATACTATTGCATATCAAAACAATTTTTCAGCTTTTAAAATACCATCTAAAAACTCCATTCGTGATTCAGGTATAAATCAAATTGAATATCGAAAAATTGCAAAACAATGGGTATGGAATTCAATAAATTTAATAAATCCTCATATTCTTATAGTAGATACATTCCCCTATGGCTCATTTAATGAATTATTTGATATTATGGATTTTGGTTTTAAAAAGATTTTTATTTATAGAGCAATCAAACCACAAATTGCTGAAAACAATAATTTCCAAAAAGCATTGATTGGATATGATAAAATAATTATACCTATAGAATTCCCCTTAGAAGACTATAAATTTCCTGAAACAATCTCTGAAAGAGTATATAAAACTAAAGAAATAATGATAAGAGATATTGGCGAACTCTATGATAGAAATGAATCAAGAAATATATTAGGTATTAATGAGAATAATTTGGCTTGCTATGTATCACTTGGAGGGGGTGGAGACGAAAACGCTGAAACTTTTTTTGAAAATATTATATCAATTATAAAAAATATTCCTGATGTTGAATTTATAATAGGTGCAGGACCACTTTATAAGGGCAGAGAATTCAGAGCAAATAATGTTCATTGGTTTTATAGATATAATGCTTTAGAGTATTTTAGTGCTTTCGATTTTGCAATTTCATCAGGTGGATACAATAATGTTCATGAATTATTATATACAAATATTCCTTCAATATTATATCCTCTTTCAAGATTCTATGACGACCAGGAAAGAAGAATAAATACCTTAGAAAAAGAAAATATCTGCATTAAACTTAATTCATTTGAACAAGATGAAATTATAAACAAAATTAATCTATTAAAAGATAATGAATTTAGGAAAAAAATAAAATTTAATCTACTCAATAGATCCAGGAAAAATTTTGCTTTTGATGCTGCTAAGATAATTTTAAGTGATTTTATTAATACTGATGATTTAGATCATATTGAAAATCAGATCCCAGGCTCCTATTTTTTATCTTTAAGAAAAGAAAATATTCCAGAAATTATTGGATTAAATGCAATCAATATTTTAGATAATAATTATACTGAATATAAAAAATTAAGGGCTTCATTGAAATCATGTTCAGAATATTTTGGTTTTGATGAAAATGTAAAAAATTATTTTACTGAACTCAATAAAAAAATATATTACGATTTTATAGAATACCCCCTTCATTCACTATCCTTAGGTTTTTTAAAATTTGTAAAAAATAAAGGAATTGAATTAAATCTGTCTTTAAAATATCTCAAAATTTTCATACAAAATAATTTTAATGCTCAAAAAAATATACAAGAAGTATTACTCGAAGCAACGAATTATATAAATTTATTATCAAATAAAAATCAAAATATTAATGATTCAATATCCGAGTATGTATTTGAAAATGAATTAAAAGTAAATGGAGCCAACAATGAAGTATAAAACTTTTTCTTTAATAAGAAGAATAATTATCATTATTATTGCTATTATTGCAATACTCTGGTTGTTTAACTCACTTTGTGGTAAATCTAAAAATAACAAGTTGCAAAATAAAGATAAAGAAATTTCAACTGTCGAAAACACAAAAAATAATTATGGTAAAGATTTTATGACATTAACCAATATAGATAAATTAATTTTGGAATATCAAAAGAAGGATATTTCTGACGGCAAAATAGATGATCAGGGCGATTCTTATAAAAAATTTATCACAACAAAAGATTTTAAAGCTGATCTTCGTTGTGATTTTAAAAAAGGATATAGTTATTGGAATAGAATCAAGGTAGACTTTGACAAAGATAAAAAATGGGATGAAAAATGGTCATTTCAAAAAGATGGAACAATCAAGAAAGATGTTTCTCCTAATGATGATGAAAATTATGAATATACATATATACTAAATGGAGATAAATGGGAAAGAAAATAAATATTAATTGAAAACTTATTTACTTTTCAATAACAAATATTTTTCTTATATTTGTAAGAACTAAAATTAATTAAATATGAGAGCTACAAGGGCAGAAATTAATTTAAGTAATTTAAAATTTAATCTATTAAAGATTAAAGATAGAGTTGGTTCAAAAGTAAAAATAATGGGTGTGGTTAAAGCAAATGCTTATG
The DNA here is from genome assembly GCA_036567745.1 of Ignavibacteria bacterium. Lineage (GTDB taxonomy): Bacteria > Bacteroidota > Ignavibacteria > DATCTW01 > DATCTW01 > DATCTW01. Next base: position 8,004 of record DATCTW010000047.1, read on the forward strand.
GTCATGGAATTATTGAAATTTCTGATTATATAATAAAAAATAACCTTGTTGATTATTTAGGTGTAGCAATTCTCGAAGAAGGTATTGCTTTAAGAGAAAGCGGTGTTAAATTACCAATATTAGCTTTCACAGCACCTTTTGATTATCAAGCAGAAGATTATGTAAAATATAATATTGAACCAGCAATAAGTAGTATTAAAATTGCTCAAATTTTTTCGAATATAGGATTGACATATAACAAAAAAATTCCAGTTCACATTAAAGTAGATACTGGAATGGGAAGATTAGGAGTTGAAATCAGATCTGCTGCAGCATTCATCAAAGAAGTAATAAAAATGGAAAGTATTGATGTGAAAGGAATATTTTCGCATTTTGCTTCCTCTGATGAGAAGGATAAAACATTTGCAAAAATTCAATTAAATAAATTTAAAGAGTTAAGAACTTTTATTACACAAGTTGAAGAAATTAAGCACCCAATATTTCATATCGCAAATAGTGCTGCAATAATTGACCTTGAGGATTCATATTTCGATATGGTAAGACCAGGGATTATGATGTATGGTTATTATCCTTCACATGAAACAACTGAATCAATTGAAATAAAACCTGTTTTAAGTTTAAAATCTAAAGTTTCATTTCTTAAAACTGTTGAACCAAACACAAGCATTAGCTACAATAGAAGATACTTTACTCAGAAAAGGACAAGGATTGTTACAATACCTATTGGCTATGCTGATGGCTATTATCGCTCACTAACAAACAAGGGTCCAGTTATCATTAAAGGCAATAAGTACAAAATCAGTGGTACGGTATGTATGGATCAGGTTATGGTTGATATTAATAATAATATTGATATTAAAGAAGGTGATGATGTAATATTCATTGGTGAAGATAATAATCATAAAATTACTGCTTGGGATATTGCTGATTTAGTTCAAACTATCCCTTATGAAGTATGTTGTAGTCTTTCTTCAAGAGTACCAAGAGTTTATTTATCAGAAGAGGAATAAATGAAAAACTTCTTTATCATTATGGCTGGGGGAATAGGATCAAGATTTTGGCCAAGAAGTCGTGAAAAAAATCCTAAACAACTTCTCAAAATCAATTCCCAAAATACAATGATCCAAAATACACTTCAAAGAATAGAAGGATTAGTAGATCCCAAAGATACATTAATAATTACTACGAAAACCCAAAAACCAAATTTAATTCATCAAGTCCCACAAATTCCTGAAGAGAACATTATTGCTGAGCCATTTGGAAAAAATACAGCACCTTGTATCGGATTAGCAGCAATTTTAATTGAAAGGTTCTATCCAGATGCTGTTATGTCAATTATTTGTGCAGATCACATTATTGCTAATGAGGAAGAGTTTAAAAGAATAATGAAGGTTGGTGCTGAAGTAGCTTATGAATCTAAATCTTTAATTACAATTGGAATAGTACCAAGAAGACCAGAAACTGGCTATGGTTATATACAATTTGATGATGAGAAAAAAGAATCTAACCCATATTATGATAGAGGAATTTTCACGGTAAAAACTTTTGCCGAAAAACCAAATCTTGAAACAGCAGAACGTTTCCTTAAAAGTGGCGACTTTTTGTGGAATAGTGGAATGTTTATTTGGCGTGTTGATACAATACTTGAACAATATAAAATGTTTTTACCAGATCTTTATGAAGAATTAGTAAATTTAAAAGAAAAAGTTCTTAATCCTGATTTTGATAATGAACTCGAACAAATGTACCGGAGAATAAAAGGAATATCAATTGATTATGGAATAATGGAAAAAGCTAAAAACGTATATGTTACAAAAGGAGATTTTGGTTGGAGTGATCTTGGTAGTTGGGATGAAGTTTATAATATTTCACAAAAAGATCAAAACCAAAATGCAACTGTTGGAAAAACATATTTATTTAATACGACTAATACCTATATTTATTCTCCAAATAAATTTGTAGCTACAATTGATGTTGATAATTTGATAATTATTAATACTGATGATGCTCTTCTGGTTTGTAAAAGAGAAAAGTCACAAAATGTAAAAGAAGTTGTAGATTATTTAAAAAGAAAACAAATGAATGATTTATTGTAGCATATTTTTTTATTAATGAAAATTACTAAGATTTTAAATTTTATTTTTATATTTCTATTTATGCTTTTTACTTTACAAGGTTGTATCTCTTTTGTTAGATTTGCTTCAAAAGATAAAGAGAAAGAAACAGAATATATAGATAAAGGCAATGTTACAATTACAGAAATTGACCCAGAAAGAACAAAAAGCTTAAGAGTACTTTATTCTGAAGAGGGTTATGCCTCTTATTACAGTTATGAATTTCATGGCAAAAAAACCGCAAATGGTGAAATTTTTGATAAAGATAAACCAAGTGCTGCTCATAGAACATTACCATTAGGAACTATCGCAAGGGTAACAAACCTAAAAAATGGAAAAAGTATTATCTTGAGAATAAACGATAGAGGACCCTTTAAAAGTGGGCGAATATTAGATCTTTCTTATGCTGCAGCAGTTCAACTTGATTTTGTAAAAGAAGGAATTACCAAAGTTAGAATTGATGTTTTAGAATACGGAGATAATAAATATTATAAATAATATGGCAAAGAAAAGAATAATAACTGATATCGAAATTACAGAAGCTTGGAAAAAAGGAATAAGAAGTATCGAGATTGACAACGATACAATTATTACCCCTCAAGCGCAGGATTCGGCCAAAGTAAAAAATATAATTTTTGTTAAAAATCCTGTTGTTTCCCGGGTTTCAAATAACAAAATTAATAAGTTCATTATTACTATTGGTTCCGATCATTCTGGTTTCAAAATTAAAGAGATTTTAAAAAGATATCTTTTGGATTCAGGGCATCAAGTAAAAGATATCGGTACTTTTACAGAAGAACCATGTGACTATCCTGATATTTCTTATAAAGTTGCAATCTCTGTAAAAGAAATGCAAGCAGATTTTGGTATTATTATTGACGGTACTGGTGTGGCCTCATCAATAGTTGCAAATAAAATCCCCGGAATAAGAGCTGCTTGTTGCACAAATGAAACTATGGCAAAAATTAGTAGAGAACACAATGACGCTAATATACTTACATTGGGTAGTAAAATTTTAGGGGAAGAAGTAATTAAAAATATCTGTACTACTTTTATAAATACTTCGTTTTCTGAAGGTAGACATTTAAATAGAATTGAAAAAATTAGAGATATTGAGAAAAAATATTTAAAATCTTAATTAGCTTGATTAACCCAAATTATTTTACTAATAATTTTGAAAATAATTTGGGTTAATTTATTTTATATCAAACATTGTTTTAAACTTATATCCCCTTCTCTTTAGCTCAATAATTAAATCATTTAATTTATAGTACATCTTATCTTTTCTTTCAGGGTCAGTTCCAATATGTAATAAAAGAATAAAACCATTCAAACCATTTTTTGAATTCTCTTCATAACTCAAAATTCTTCTAAAAATAGAATCACTTGATATATATTTTTTGCCCATAGAGGGTGTTGTATAATCAGCATTCGATAGTGTACCTTGCGAAAAATTTACTATCTGCAATCCCCAATCAGAAGCCCATTTAGAAATAGTATCATTATACCATTCAAAAGGTGGCATAAAAAATTTTGCTTTTTCTTTCTTTATTCCAAATAAACTCATTGCATTATAATTATTCTGTATATCAATTAAAAAAGAATCTTTTGAAATTAACGTTGAATCTCTATTTATCCAATCGCAATAAAGTAAATGTTTATCTGAATGGGCTCCCAAATAGTTTTTGTTTTCTATTAATTTCTTAATAATATTTTTAAATTTTTTATTTCTATAAAAATCACCTGTAAAAAAGAATGAAGCTTTAATATTATTCTTTTTTAGAATATTACAAATATAATCAGCTCCATCTGCATATTCATGACCAGTAAATACCAAATATACATTTTTTTCATTCTGATCAAAACGAGTAATACCACCTTTTTCCCAGGTATAACTATTAGTTTGTGCAACACATAAATTAACTATAAAAATAACTAAAAGTGTAATAAAATAGTTTTTCATATTCAATCAGCTTTAATATTTGCTTTTTCGAGTTCTTTTTTCATATTTTCAGCATAAATTTTTTCACTTCTTCCACCAAAGTAAACCATAGACAATCCAGCTAAAATCATCAATAAACTTAAGATAAGTGTTATAATAATTTCATTTTTTGACATACCAAAAAATACCAAAGCCGCCACTAATATACCAATTAAAATTGTTATTCTTCCAATTATAGGAAAAGTTGATACTTCTTTTACCCCAGCACTATAAACTTCTTTGATTAAATCAACAGGGGTTTTTAATTTTTCAAAAAACGCCTTTACAATCGCTTTATCTTCATCTGTTTCATTATAAAACAATCTTGCAAAATAAATTTGTGCTAATCCAAATATGAAAGATACTATGACCATTGATATTAGCAAAGGTAAATTTACAGTTTTATTCGTACCAAAGTTAAATAAAATAAAAGATAAAACTGAAAATACAAATGAGTATAAATACAACAAAAATTTATTTTTTTGGTATAAGTATTTTAAGAGATCAGCAGTAAAAATTATAATTAAACAGAACACAAAAACTGTTATCATTTGATCTCCATAACTAAAACCTAAAATCAATCTTGTATAAATACTCATAATTAAACCTAAAGATAAAGTAGCTAAACCAGACCAACGGGGTAATCTTTCAAGTAAAAGACCAAAAACAATAGGCATAACCATTGGCATATAAAATAATGCAGCAAAAGTCGTAGTCCAATTAAAGAAACCAAATTGACTTTTTGCATAAACAATTGCAGTTGCAATAGTAAATAGTCCAATTCCAAAAGTAGCAATTTTACCCACAACCATAATTTGTTTATCGGTTGCATCATGTTTAAAAACACCCGCATAAAGATCTTTAGCAACTATTGCCGCAGTAAAATTATACATTGAATCTATAGTACTCATTGTAGCAGCAAACATTGCTGCCATAAACATACCAATAAGACCATTGGGTAAAACTGTTAAGACTATACCAATAAAAACTGATTCAGTTGGAACATTCTGAGATTGAAAGAAAGGAATTGCATTTAAATCTGGCCAAATTATCTTCGCAACTAATGGTGGTATTCCAAATAATATTGGGACAGTAATAAACATTAAACCTGTTAACATACCAACTTTTTTTGCAGATTTTTCATCTTTAACACAATAATATCTTTGACCAGCATACATTGAAGCTAAAAATTCAAAAATCAATATTGCTAATAAATATACATAATCAAATTTCTCACCTTTATAAACATGATATAAAGATACTGCTGGGGCTTTTTCTATAAAACCACCTATTCCACCAACTAATTGTAAAGATAATGGTAAAATGACAATAGTAATCGAAATTAAAATAACAAATTGGACTACGTCTGCTACTGCAACAGCCCATAATCCACCAAGATATGTGTAGAACAATATAACTAATCCAGAAATAATTATTACTGTAACAATATCAATGCCCAATGAAGCTGATATCACTTTGGATACAGCAGCTAAAGTAACACCTAAAGAAAACATTGAATTAATGACTACTACATAACCAATTAGCTGCTGAGTAGTCTTATTATATCTTGTTCTTGTGTATTCAACAACTGAGATAACTCTTGACCTTCTCCACCTAGCAGCCGTAATTTGAGAACCAAAGAAAAAACCAATAGGCCAGGTAACAAAATATAATATTCCAAACCAACCAGTAAAATATACAAAACCGGCAGCACCAGTAAAACTCCATGCAGAAAAACTAGCCATATATAAAGAAATCCCTGATACCCACCAAGGAATTTTATTTCCACCTGAAAAGTAATCTTTACCTCCTTTCATCATTTTAGAAAAATATATGCCTATCCCAATTAGAATTAAAAAGTAGGCACCTAAAACAACATAATCTACAATTGATCCCTGTTTCATAAAATATCTCTCTCTTAATTTTTCTTTTAAAACATTTTTCTAAATAAAAAACAACAAGCAAATTTAATGAAACTAAGCTTAAATTTCAACGTTTTTCTATTAATTTATATACTTTTCCATTTAATGATGTAACTACTATTGAATTTGAATCGAGTGGCAAAATATTATTTACTAAACAATCAGATACTTTAAATTTCCAATTTAATAAACCAGTTTTAGAGTTTAAAGAAAATACATAACCATTTTTAATTCCAAAAAACAAATTACCTTTTTTCTCAATAGGATACGAAGGTGCAAAATCATATCCATACTTTAAATCATTACTCCATTTTAATAAAATTGAATCACCAACAATATTATATGCAAATACAGAATCATACATACTCTTAACATATATTGTAATACTATCCTCTGAAATTCCAATTGATTCACGTACATAATTTTGTCTTGTTCTAAATATTGTATGTCCAGTTTTAAGATCTATAGCACTTAATACTCTATCTGGAGCAACAATAAAAACTTTATTCTTTGTTATTACTGGATAGCATACTGCAGGAGATAGTAATACATTCGATTTACTATTCGACCATTTCCAAATTAATTTCCCTGAATTTTTATCAAGGCAATAAAGATATGTATCCCAGGCACCAAAAACTATATAATCATTATAAATTGATGGCTTCGACTCAATAAAACCATTTGTTTTAAAATCCCAAATTATTTTCCCATTTTCTAAATTTATTGCTGATAATTTTCCATTTGATCCTATAAAAATAATATTTTTTTCTATTATAGGTACAGAAACACAAGATGAACCTAAATTTATTTTCCAATTTACTCTTCCATTTTTTACATCCAAACAATATAACCATCCCTCAGTAGTTCCAAAAACAACCTTATTAGAATAAGCAGCTACTGCTCCATAAACAGCTCCTAAAGTTTTAAATTTCCATAAAAGTTTACCATCTTTTTCATTTAAAAGGAATACCCCCTCTCTATTCGAACATAATATACCCTTATCTGAACGTACTGGTTCTGATGTAATTGTATTTTTTGAATCATATATCCATTTAATTCTAATAAAAGGGAAAGGATTAATATTAGAATGATCTTGTAATTTAGTTTCAATTAAATTATTATTATTATTAAAAGGTATTTTGTTCCACAAAGAATCTTTAAAATCACCACATTTTTTTTCATAAAAAAGAATTGAATCATTCCGAACATCTACTATATTATATCCATTAGATACCTGGTTACCTTTTAAGTTTGATCTTCCCATAACTCCCAACATTCCTGAGAAATTTAGCTTCATATTAGTGTGACCATGTCCAACAAGTATTACTTTAACATTTTTCCCATTTACTAAATTAAGGAATTCATAAAAGTTCGAAACTGAAGAATCTATTGGATAATGTGTAATAAATATTATTGGTTCAGATTTCTTAATTTTCTTTATTTTAGATTTCAACCATCTTAAATCTTCTTGAGCAAAGTAACCATCAGCCATTCTTAATATTGGACCTTGATGCAAACCAATAAAATTAATCCCATTATATTTGAAAATAAATTTATCTCCACCAAAAACTTTTTTAAAATCCTCTCCTCCACTTTCAGACCATTTAGTATCGTGATTACCAGGAATGATATAATATGGGACTTTTAGCATTTCTAATATATTTTTTGCTAAAATAAAATCATTGGTTCTCCCACTTTCTGTAACATCTCCAGAAACTATTACAAAATTTATATCATTTCTTTTATTTATGTCATTAATAGAATTCAGCAAATCTTCTTCTCCTGTTGGGTTGCCAATATGAGTATCAGATAACCAAGCAAAACGAATTTGCTGTGAAAACGAAAACGAATTTATCAAATAAATTAATACAATACATATTTTTTTCATTATCTTGCCTCACTTTTTTTTTGAAAATAAACTTAAATATTTTATAATTTAGCAAATAATAATTCAATATTAATTTTTCAATCATAGAAATTTGAAAAAACAAAAAAATGGTAAAAATTAATGTTTTGAATTAAAAAAATTTATTAATTATAATAGTAAGATTAATTGAGAGGATTTATGATAGATATTAGCAATAAAGTGACGTTAATTACAGGGGGATCAAGAGGAATTGGAGCGGCTTGTGCAGAATTATTTGCAAAAGCAGGCTCTGATATTGCAATAACTTATAAATCTAATGAATATGCTGCAAAAAAAGTAAAAAATAAAATTGAATCATTAGGTAGAAAATGTATTATAGAAAAATGTGAAATAAGCTCATATTCTGATGTTAAGAATTCCGTTAAAAACATAATAGAATACTTTGGTAAAATTGATATTTTAGTTAATAATGCCGGTATTTGGACTTATGGTGAAATAGGTAATATGGATGTTTTAACATGGCAGGAAACAATTAATACTAATTTAAATAGTGTTTTTTATTTTTGTAATGAAATCGTGCCCTATATGAAAAAACAAAAATATGGACGCATAATAAATATTTCATCTACAGCCGGACAAAGAGGAGAAGCGTATCATTCACATTATGCAGCATCTAAAGGTGCAGTAATATCATTTACAAAGTCTCTATCTACTGAGCTTGCAAAAGATAATATCCTAGTAAACTGTGTTGCACCTGGTTGGGTTGATACAGATATGTGCAATGAAGTTTTTAGCGATAAGAATTATAAAGAAGAAATTAGAAAAGGAATACCAATTGGAAGAATACCATTAGCTGAAGATATTGCTGGTCCAGTTCTTTTCTTAGCTTCAGATTTAGCTAAACATATTACTGGAGAGATATTAAATGTTAATGGTGGTTCTGTTCTATGCGGTTAATTTTATATAAATAATTAGGGAGAGAGAATGAATAAAAATTCAATTATTTCTGGTAGAAGAAATTTCATCAAAACTGTTTCAGGTGGTATAATTGGAGGTTTAACTTTATTAAATTTACCTGCTTATTCAAAAGCTAAATATATAATATCAAATGATAAAATAATTTCACCTGATGATGAAAATTTTTGGGGATTAGTAAAATCACAGTTTCCTATTACTAAACACATGATATGGATGAATAATGGAACTATGGGACCCTCCCCTTATGCAGTTCAAGAAGCTATGTTTATAAAAGAAACTGATGCAAATTCAACCGGAGATTACGGTGGATATGATTCTGTTAGAGCAAAATTAGCTAAAATGATAAACTGTGAAACTGACGAAATATCTCTTACTCAAAATGTAACAAATGGAATTAATATTATAGCTCAGGGTATAAAACTTAAAAAAGGTGATGAAGTAATCTTAACAACTCATGAGCATGTCGGAAATGCAGTACCATGGATGGCAAGGGCAAAAAAAGATGGCATAATACTCAAATTTGCAGAAATAGGCAAAGATGCCAACGATATGTTAAATAAAATAAATGATGTTATTACTAAAAAGACCAAGGTTATTGCTGTACCTCATCAAACTTGCACTCAAGGACAGGTTTTACCTGCTAAAGAAATTACAAAACTTGGACATGATAAAGGTTTATGGGTAATGCTTGATGCTGCACATCCCGTAGGTCAATTCCCTGTAGATGTAAAAGATATTGATTGTGATTTTTATGTGTCTTGTGGACATAAATGGATGATGGGTCCTAAAGGAACTGGTTTCTTATTCATGAAAAAAAGCATGTATGAAATTGTTGATCCTCTTTTTGTTGGAGCAGGGTCTGTTACTGACTGGGATTATAAGAAAGGTATCCATGAATATGTTAATACCGGGCATAGATATGATTACACAACTAGAAGCGCTGCTCTTAGTGTTGGGCTTGAAGCAGCTGCAGATTTTCTACTTAGTATTGGTATGAATAACGTTGGTCAAAGGTCAAGAGCATTAGCTACCCATTTAATGAATAACATCAAAGACTTACCAAATATTGAAATGTTAACTCCATTTGAAGATAAATCAAGAGCTGCATTAGTTGGTTTTCGTTTTAAAAATATTGAGTATACTAAATTACAAAACTGGCTAATGGAACATTATAAAATTAGAGTAAGAGGGGTTCCCGAAAGCGGTTTAAATTCTCTTAGGATATCTACTCATATTTATAATGATTTTGATGATGTAAACAAATTAATTGAAGCATTAAAAAAAGCCAGTACATTATAATTTCAAAAAGTGAGCTATTTATATATAGCTCACTTTTTTTCTTAAAATGAATAAACAAATAATAATTTTAATTATCCTAACTATTTTATCTTTTATATTCTGGAATACAATAGTTGTATATCCAGTCAAATTGTTTGTAGTATTGTTACATGAACTTTCACATGGTTTAGCAGCAATTTTAACTGGTGGAAAAATAATCAAAGTAGAAATTAGTTACTTAATTGGTGGTAGTTGCACAACTCAAGGTGGGAGTCCCTCCTTAATTGCTAATGCAGGATACCTTGGTAGTATACTTCTTGGAGGATTATTATTAGTTCATTCTTCAAAATCGAAAAACATCAAATTTTTAGGTTTATTTCTTTCACTCTCGATATTTTTAATCACAATTTTTTACATTAGAAATTCTTTTGGTATAATTTTTGGAATAAGTTTTAGCTTTATTTTATTTTTATTAACTTTTATTCTTCCAAAAAAAATTTTAGAATGGATTTTAAAATTTATTGGTTTAGTATCCTGTTTTTATGTGTTGATAGATATAAAAGAAGATTTATTTTCTAATCCTCCAAAGGGTACTGATGCAAATTTATTATATCAAATAACAGGAATAAACGCAATATTTTGGGCAGTTTTATGGGGTATTTTAGCCTTGATTGCTATAATATTTTTCTTGAGAAAGAGTATTTCCAAATAAGTTTATTCATATTATCACATATTTTTTCCGATAATAATATAAATTCTGAAAATAATTGATTATTTTTTAAACTTTGATTAAATTAAATAAATTTTTGACTTTATCTATGAAAAGATTTTATTTTTTTTGTTTTATAATAATACTCAACACAAATTTTGCATTTTCACAAAATGATAAACTAATCTATTACAATATCTTTAAAGAGGAAAATTCAAAATATCGTTGGTTTAACTGTTCAAATTTAATTTATAAATACATTTCTCATAACAAATGGAGTGCAGATAAAGTTAAGGATTTAATCGATATATTATCAAGTGATGAAGATAAAATTAACGCTACAATTGGTGAATATTGGAGAAACCATTGGATTCAAAAATCAGATGAAATAAAAGAAAATGCTCAGAAAGAATTCGATAGAAACAATACTCAAAGAGGCAATCAATTAATACTTGACGCTAAATTTGCAGAAAAAATATCAACTTCTATAAATGATATTTATATTACAAATTATACAATTCATTATATATTAAATAAAAAAATTAGACCTCAAGGAAATTCACTTAATTTACCAAAAGAACAAAATTTACAAAATTTCAGAAAATACTATGCTGTAAATTATGATGAAATATATGAAGATTTATGGAAACCCAAAGATGAATCTGCTCCTTCTGATTATAAACCTGCTCCATATATATATCATTCATATTCGCTTTTAGGACCCATACCTGAAATGATACACACATACGTAGAAAGAACATATTCTAATTTTTATAGTTCTCTGAACTATGTACCGTTTTCATTTATTCTTCATGGAGAGGAAAAAGATCTATACAACTATTCTTTTGGTTTAGAATTTAAATCAAAGTTTAATTTTTCTGTCATAAACCCTCTTTATGAAAAAGAGCATCTTTTACTATCACATAACTCTTTTAAAGATATTCTTGATAATAAGGAAAAATATGATATTGAGGGAGTTTTTTACAAATCTAAATTTTTCTGGAGCATAATAAGTAAAATATCTTACTTAAATTACAATGGTAAATTTTTAAATGATAATTTTTACAACATATACTTCAGTTTTGGATCTGGAATAAATTATTTAATCAATAAAGATTGGCTACTATCATTGAATTTATATTATCTGGGTTTCGATTATCAAATAAAAGCTAAATCATTAAGCTTAAGTGATGGTATATGGTACTACGCAATTACACCTGAAATCGAAACCCAGATAAACTTATTTAACTTACTTGAAATAAACCCATACGTTCAGTTTAATTACCATTTCAAAGGTTTACAAAGGTTATCTACATTGAATATCGGTATAGGCCTCTCATTGTTTTTAGGAGAAAATACTAATATTAGCTTCTAATTATAACTCATTCAAATTTATTTCATTTTTTTGTTTATGAAGAATTTGTTTAACGGCACGTCTAAATTGTTTGGTGTATTTATTAGTCTGGTAATTGGCTTCTTTTAAGAATTTGTACTTTAACTCACGAAGGGTCTCAATTGGATCAAGGTTAGTGCGTCTTCTCATAGTAACCTCCTTAAAATTGTGTAAAAAAATTAAATACTAACAGCAAATTACTACAAAGACGTAAAAATTTTTCTTTTGCACCTCCTTCTTTTAATTACTTATTATATTATACAACCACATCTTTGAAAAGTCAAATAATTTTTTAAGTAGATATTATTTTTTACCTAATCTTAACTTTTATCGCTGCTATGTCCAGGGAAAACTTTCGATTTTGGATCAATAAATGTTTTAGCATAATTAACTGCAACAGCTGCTTCACCAAAACCAGTAGATATAAGTTTTAACTTACCATCATAACCTACAATATCTCCAGCTGCATATATACCGGGTAAATTCGTTTGCATTGTAGTATTCACAATTATATTATTTTTATCTATATTTAAACCCCAATTTTTAATATTTCCAAGATTGGCTATAAAACCAAGATTGAGTAAAATATAATCAAGTTCAAGATCAATTTCTTCGCTAGTTTTATTATTAAAAATTGTTGCACCGGTTACATGTTCTGTTCCATAAACAGCTTTAAGCTCATACCATAACTTAACATCAACCTTTGATTCAAACATTTTTCTTACATTATCTTCGTGAGCTTTAAATTCATCTCTTCTATGAATTAGAGTTAATTTATCAGCAATAGATACTAATGAATTTGCCCAATCAACTGCAGAATCTCCTCCACCAACTATTAATATTTTTTTGTTACGAAATATTTCTACATTTGATACAAAATAGTAAACCCCTTTACCCTCCAATTTTTTCACATCATATAAATCTAATTTACGAGGCATAAAAGCACCAACACCAACACATAAAATAATAGATTTAGCAAAATGAGATACACCTGTTTCAGATAGCAACTCATATACTCTATCACCATTATCATTAATAACTTTTAGTTCATTAATTTTTTGATTTAAAGATATATCTGGATTATATTGTAATGCTTGTTCTTCCAAATTTTTTGCAAGATCTTTACTAAGCACTTTTGGGAACCCAGCAACGTCATAAATATATTTTTCGGGATATAGTGCTGTCATTTGACCTCCTAGTTGAGGCAAGGCATCAATCAATTTCGTTTTCATTTTTCTAAGCCCTGCATAATAAGTAGCATATAAACCTACAGGGCCAGCACCAACAATTATTAAATCATATAAACTCATTTCAATTCCTTTCTAAAGATCACCAGTTATTGGTCTTAAAATTACTTCTTCTGTTATTACATTATCAGGTTGATTTATTGTACTAAAAACCACATCAGCAACATCTTCTGGTTTCATCATTTTTTCAGAATATTTTTCAAGAACCTTGGGATTCCATATATCTGTAGCTGTTGCACCAGGAATAATTGAAATCACTTTAATATTAAATTGCTTCAGCTCCTCTCTCATAACTCTCGATAACATCAAAGTAGCTGCTTTAGAAGCACCATACGAACCACTATTGACAAATGGTTTGATAGCAGCGACTGAAATAATATTTACGATTATACCTTTACTTTGTTCTTTCATATATGGTATAACATTTTTTGAACAAAGAAAAGTTCCAAGTAAATTTGTATTAATTTGAACCATAAAATCTTCAGAAGTAGTATCTGAGATGCTTTTAAAAATTCCAATTCCAGCATTGTTTACTAAAACATCTATCCTGCCAAACTTTTCATATATTTTTTTTACAGTGTTCTGAACATCTAATTCATTAGAAACATCACAATTAATCGGCAAAGGGAAATCACCAATATCTAATTTTTCAAAGTTTTCTTCGATACTTCTTGAAGAAGCTACTACATTCCAATCACCAGAATAAAATTTTTTTACTATGGCAAGCCCTATTCCCTTGCTAGCACCAGTAATCCAAATTGTTTTTTTCATATTATATTTCCTTAATTTTCTTGTTATTGTAATTTATTTTTTTGAAAAAGTAAAGTAGAAATAATTTTCCATTTTAAATAATAAATTAAAAACATATTTTTACAAAAATATAAGGATAGCATTATGATAAAAAAAATTATCATTCTAATAGCAATTAACATTTCAATATTTGCACAGGAAAATTCTTTTAAACTAATTGACTATAAAAACCATAAGTTAATTTATACAACCGAATCAAATAAAGGTCTATTCCTTCTTGATCAATCATCAAACAATACAATCACTCTTGAAAATGATTTTGGTACCTCTTATCAAACTACTATATCAAATGATGGAAAAAAAATATTATACAAGAACATTGAATTTATAGGAGAAGAATCCTTTCAAATACCCATGATCTACGATGATAATTTGAAAAAGAATATACCTTTATCAGAACCTGTCTTTCAATGCGGAGTACCTTCTATTTCAGATAATGGACTAATTGCATATATGATTGGCAATGAATTAAGAATAGTTGATAGTAGTTTTCAAACAATCAAGAAAATCAATATAGGAAATTATGTTAATCTTTCTCCAATCTCTCCTAACGGTCAAAAAGTAGTTTTAAATGACAAATTAAATCAGTTATATATCTTAGATCTTAATAAATTAACAAAAGAATACATTACTTCTGGAAATAATTATTATTATGAACCAATGTGGTCAAATGATGGTAAATTTATATCTTTTAAAAACATAAAATCGGATATTTTTATTTATTCAATTGAAAACAAAAAAACATACTATATATCAAAAGGTGATTCACCAAAATGGTACGATAATGAATTATTTTTTGTAGAATTTACAATTGACTCAAATGCTAATTTTCAATCTACTTCCCTAAAAAAGTATAGCACTTTAAACAATTCTTTAATACAACTTGAAAATGATAAAAATAAAATATACAATTCTGTATTACTTTATAATAACGATTTATTTTATTCAATTAGCAACAGTAATAAAATTTTTTCATTATATAATAAATCACAGAATCCGATCTTAAGTTTTAGAATGTCGAGTGAAACCAATCAAAACTTAGAATATAGGAGTAATGTTTTATATAAGATTTTAAAACCTTCTGCGGACACATTTATTCCTAGATTTGATTCTGTATATTTCAATCAAGTCTACGATTGCAGAATAGATAGAGCTGGTATAGGTGATGGTTGTTGTGGGGCAGCCAGTGCTCTTATGGGTCTTATGTTTTACAATATACTTCCAGAATGGGGATATCAAAGTTTATACAAATCATATAGCCCTTATGCAAACTATTTGAGTGAAATTTATACATTTAAAGATGTTACTTATAACATTTCATACACAAGAACAAACGAAGAAGGATCTACATATTATAAAACAGGGTATGGAATATATGGTTGGATCTACAGAAATAATCTTGAAGATACAAAAGGACATATGGCTGAATTGCTTATAAATCATGGTTTACAATCAGGTGTTGATTGGAATCCAACTTTACAAAAGGCGATCAATGAAATTAATGCAGGATATCCTCTTGTTTTACTTAACTCTTTAACTTCTGCTGGACATTATATTGTATTAACAGGTTATGCAGAAAGAATAGGTACATTAATTTTTAATGACCCTTATGGAGATAAAAACAAAACACCTTATAAAAGAGATAAAGCTATTCGTATTAAATACGACTATCCAGGTTATTCAAATGGTTATGCAAATTTAAATACGGCATGGTGTTATATTTATATGAGAAGCGCTCCAGATTTAAAACTTATCGATTATAAATTCTTTTATGATTATCAACCTGATAGCAAGGTATATGTAAGCTATAAATATAAAAATTATGGTGTCCTTGATTTAAATACACCTTTTAAAATAAAAATATTACTTTCTGAAGATAAAATTATTGATGAAAATGATATCATAGTGTATGAAAAAGAATTTTCACAATTAGCAGTATTAGATTCAATATCGGATAGCACTTCTTTTTTACCCCCTAAAACCAGTTCCACAAAAACATTTACTACTTTTCTTATAGCAGATGTAGATAACAAAATAAATGAAGTAACTAAAAGTAATAATTCATCCACCTATGAGTTCACGATGTTAGGTAAACCAACAACTTTAATATTATATCCTCTTCCAAATTCAGTTGTAACTCATAATAAACCAACAATACTTATTTCATTTGACGTTAACCAAAAGATAGATACCAACGAAGTGAGGGTTAAAGTAAATGGTATAGATATGACTTCAATATTTAAAAAATACCCAAATAAAATACAATATTATTCAGCAGAAGGTTTTAGCAATGGTGATTATACTGTAGAAGTATATCTAAAAAATATAGCTGGTTTTGATACAACAATTGTATGGTCATTCAAAATTAATGCACCAATAGTATCTGTCAAGAATTTAGAAAACGAAATTAAATATGAATTAAAGCAAAATTATCCAAATCCCTTTAATCCAACAACAAATATTTCTTTTAGTATTAAAAATCCTGGAAATGTGAAAATTATTTTATATGATGCATCAGGAAGAGAAATAAAAACTATATTAAATAACTATATGCAAGTAGGTACCTATACAATTACATTTGATGCTTCAAGCTTATCAAGTGGTTCCTATTTTTACCAAATAATAACTAATGATTTCACACAAACAAGAAAAATGCAAGTAATTAAATGACCATACATGAAAAATTTATGGATATTGCTTTTAGAGAAGCAGAAAAAGCTTTTAAAATCGGAGAAATTCCTATTGGAGCAGTAATAGTAAAAGATGGCGTAATAATAGGCAAAGGTTATAATCAAGTTGAAACTTTAAAAGATCCAACTGCACATGCAGAAATTATTGCTATTACTGCTGCTGCAAATCACCTTGAATCAAAATGGCTTGAAGGATGTACTTTATATGTAACGTTAGAACCCTGTATAATGTGTGCAGGTGCGATAGTTTTAGCTAGAATACCTACATTAGTATTTGGCACTTTCGATCCTAAAGCAGGAGCTTGTGGTACATTATACAATATAGTACAGGATAAAAAATTAAATCACCGAGTACATGTTATTAGTGGAGTAAATGATTTAAAGTGTAAAGCTATTCTTAAAGATTTTTTTAATATAATGAGAACAAAAGATAAGCAAGATAACCCACAAAATAATTAGTTATCTTGCTTTATAATAGAATAATAGAGATATTAGGATACTTCCCAAACATTTCCACTATTAAACAGTTTATTTAAGTCTCCAACACCTAATTTCTTTTTTGCACCTTCAATTTGTTGAACCATTTCCTCATCATAAGTTGATCTTTCAACACTTAAGAAAACGCCAATAGGAGTTGGGAAACTAGGATTATCAGTCAAACGAGCAACAATATAGGCTAAATCATTATTAGTTTCGTCATAGATTAGGCAATCATTAATACTATTTTTCCCATCATCAAAATTTATAACTTTTGGGTTGAACCCATCGAGTTTTATTCCCTTATTCCTTTTTTTACCAAAAACAAGAGGTTTATTATGTTCAATTACAACAACATTTTCATCTTTTACTTCTTTATCCGTTAAATGATCATAAGCTCCATCATTAAAAATATTACAATTTTGAAAGATTTCTATAAACGAAGTTCCTTTGTGTTTTGCAGCTCTATAAATCATTTCTTGTAAATGTTTTGGTTCCCTATCAATTGATCTTGCTATAAAAGTTCCTTCAGCTCCTAATGCTAATAATATTGGATTAAACGGATGATCAATTACACCAAAAGGAGATGATTTTGTCTTTTTACCATGTTCAGAAGTTGGTGAATATTGTCCTTTAGTTAAACCATAAATTTTATTATTGAACAACAGTATATTCATATCTATATTTCTTCTTAAAACATGAATAAAATGGTTGCCACCAATACTCAATAGGTCACCATCACCCGTAGCAACCCAAACAGATAGATCAGGACGAGATACTTTTAAACCAGAAGCTATTGCTGTAGCTCTTCCGTGAATTCCATGAAATCCATAAGTATTCATATAATATGGAAATCTACTTGAACAACCAATACCAGATACAAATACAATTTTTTCTTTTGGAATATTTAATTCCGGAAGTGTTCTCTGAACTTGTGCAAGAATAGAATAATCACCACAACCTGGACACCATCTTACATCTTGATCAGATGCAAAATCTTTTGCTGTATATTTAATATTTAACTGTTCCATATTAATTACCTTTTAAAATTTCTTTTATCTTTAATTCTATCTCTTCTGAAGTAAAAGGTACTCCTTTTACTTTTGAAAAACCGACTGTTTCAATTAAATATTTAGCTTGTAGTATCATTCTTAATTGTCCGAGATTCATTTCAGGTATAAGTATCTTCTTGTATTTTCTCAATAACTCACCAAGGTTTTTGGGCATAGGATTCAAATATCTTACGTGAATACCCGCTACTTTGATACCTTCCTTATTCATTTTCTCAACAGCAGTATAAATTGGTCCAAAGGTACTACCCCATCCTACTACAACAATATCTGAATCAGGATTTCCATAAACAGTCTGTAATGGAATTTCATCGGCAATTTTATTAACTTTATCATTACGCATATTTACCATAAATTGGTGGTTATCAGGGTCATAACTTACGTTACCAGTAATGTGTTGTTTTTCCAATCCACCTATTCTATGCTCCAAACCTGGGGTTCCAGGTTTTACCCATGGCCTTGCTAAATTTTCATCTCTTATATAAGGAGCAAATCCTTCCTTTTCAGTTCTAAATTTTACAGGAATATCAGGTAAATCTTCAAGGTTTTGAATAAGCCAGGGTTCTGAACCATTAGCTAAATATCCATCTGATAAAAACATCACAGGAGTCATATATTTAATAGCCAATCGAGCAGCTTCATATACATAATCAAAACATTCAGATGGTGTGGCAGGTGCTAAAACAGGTAAAGGAGCTTCTCCATTTCTTCCCCATATTGCTTGAAATAAATCAGATTGTTCTGTTTTAGTTGGTAATCCGGTAGAAGGACCGCCACGCTGTATATTACAAATAACCAGAGGTAATTCAGTCATAATTGCCAGTCCAATAGCTTCTTGTTTTAATGCAACTCCAGGACCACTAGTAGTTGTTGCAGCAAGATTACCACCAAATGAAGCACCAATTGCAGTAGATATTCCAGCAATTTCATCTTCTGCTTGAAATGTCATAACTCCAAAATTTCTAAATCTTGAGAGCTCATGCAAAATATCACTTGCAGGAGTAATTGGATAGCTACCTAAAAATAAAGGCAAACCACTTTTTACTGAAGCTGCTAATAAACCCCATGCAGTAGCTTCATTACCAGATAAGCTACGATACTTACCCTTTTCAAGTTTTGCTGGTTTAACTTCAAATCTTACAGTAAAAATTTCAGTTGTATCACCAAAAAAGTAACCCGCTTTAAGTGCTGCAATATTAGCTTTTACAAATCTCTCATCTTTAGAAAATTTATCTTTTATCCATTCTATTGTTTGATCCATTGGCCTATTAAAAAGCCAATAAGATAAACCTAATGCGAAAAAGTTTTTGCATCTATTCGCTTCTTTAATTGATAGACCTAACCCTTCAACTGCTTGGAGAGTAGCTTTTGTAATTGGTACATCATAAACACGATAACCATCAAGAGAACCATCTTCTAAAGGGTTAGTTTCGTAATTTGCTAAGCTTAAATTTTTTGAATCAAACGCATCGCTATTTACAATAATAATAGCATCTTTCTTTAAATATTTCAGATTTATTTTTAACGCTGCAGGATTTAACGCGATAAGTACATCAGGTGAATCTCCTGGGGTTAAAATATCATTTGAAGAAAAATGTAACTGAAATCCACTAACTCCATAAAGAGTCCCGGCTGGAGCTCTTATTTCTGCAGGATAGTCTGGAAGTGTAACCACGTCATTACCAATAAAAGCTGTGGTTGCAGTAAATTGTGTACCTGTTAATTGCATACCATCACCGGAATCACCGGCAAACCTTACAATAATCGAATCTTTCTCGATTATAGCTCTGTTTAAATTTTTCTGCTCCATAATTTTACTTATTATTTTCTAAAAAAAATATAAATTCATTTAAATCTCGAGTTAAACCGGGGAAACTATTTACTACTTCATCTTTACTATTCATTATAACATAAAATGGTAGAGCTATAGTTCCAAATCTTTCTTCTTGGATTTTTCTATTTTGTTTGTATTGTTCACCAGAACCATCAGTATAAAGTTTAACAAGTATATATTCTTTAAATAATTCTTTAACTTTAGAATTTGTAAAAATATTAGCTTCCATCCACCTGCAATTTGTACATGTATAGCCAGTGAAATCTATAAATATCTTTTTATTTTCAGTCTGCGCTTTTTTTAAAGCTTCATTATAATCATCATACCAAAATAATTCACTATTCGACGAAGAAGATACTGTAGATGCTGTTTGAATTTTTCCAGGATACTCTCTTGGAGGTAAAAAAGCATCAAGCTCTCCAAGAGGATTACCAAATAAGCCTGTAGCCAGGTAAATACTAACAGTTAAAAACAACATTGAAAAAATTAATCTTAAAACGCCAATTTTCTCAATAGGTGTATCATGTGATAATTGAATTTTACCTAAGAGATAAATCACTATTAAAATACTTATCGCAACCCAACCCGAAAGGAAAAAATCAAAAGTTAGTATACCCCATTTCCATACTAAATCTGCATTACTGATGAATTTCATTGCTGCAGCAATTTCTAAAAAACCCATTGTAACCTTTACAGCATTCAACCAACCACCACTTCGTGGTAATGATTTTAAAAACATCGGGAATAGAGCTAACAAGAAGAAAGGAAGAGCGAAAACAGTTGAGTATGCAATCATTCCAATTATTGGCCAAAGAAAATCTCCTTTTGTTGCTGCTACCATTATAGTACTAATAAATGGAACTGTACAAGTAAATGAAGTCAAAGAAAAAGTTAAACCCATTAAAAGAATACCAACAATTCCTGATTTTTCATTAGAGCTTTGATTTAATTTTGTAAGTAATGAAGATGGTAATGAAATTTCAAATAAACCAAAAAGGTTTAAGGCAAATAAAATAAATATAGCAGCAATAATTAAATTAACCCATGGATTTGCAGCAAATTGGTTTATTCCTGAAGCTCCAAGTAATAAAGCTAAAATAAACCCTAAAACAACAAAAGTAAAAATAATTCCGAAAGAATAAATTAAAGCGTCTCTTATCCCTTGCTTTTTTGTTTTTTGGTCTCTTTTTGTAAAAAAGGATACTGTTATTGGTACCATAGGGAATACACAAGGTGTTAAAAGAGCAAGTAAACCCATCATCATAGAAAAACCAATGAAACTAAAAATTCCTTTTGATTTTGCCTCTTCTACATCATTCGAAACATTCATAGGTATAAAAGAACGTGTTTCATAATCAGCCTTTTTCACTGACTTATTTTCGGTTGAACTTGATAATGCTTTTGAATCAAGTGATTTTTCTTCTTTTAAATTAGAAATACTATTTACTTTATTACTTTCTATAACATTAATACTTAATTTAATTTCTTCTTCTACTGGTGGCAAGCATACTTTATCGTTACACATCATATACTCAACTATAATAGTAAAAGAATTCTCACCAGATTTTATTTTATCTAATGCCTTTACGTTAAAATCAAAATTTGCTTCATTCTCAAAATATTCAGTATTAGCTCCAAATAATTCTTCAAATTTTACAATTGGTTTAGTTTGATTTATAGGGGAAGAAATTTTAAATTTATCAGATTCTTTTATTTTGAAAGTTGTTGGTTGAGCACCTTCAGGAGGTGTAGTAGCAGAATAAAGGTGCCAGCCCTTTTTTATTTCGGCTTTAATTGAAACATGAAATTCTTCATTTGGTTTTACTTGTGAAGTATTAATAGAAGCTACCCATTTAACATTTTTTTCTTTAGTTTGAGAAAATGAAATAATAGCGAAAAGAAATAATAAAATAATTAAAGGCATTTTATTTTTCATAACAATCTTTATTTTTTGTTGGACATATATTTAATTTATATTTTACAAAAACAATTTTCAAGTTATTAAACAAATATCATAAAATATTTTACATTAATTAGATTCAATTTTTTTCTATTAGTTTCAAAAAATATGATTTAAAATCAAAAATTCTTGACAATTTAACAACTAAATCTTAAATTGTAGTAGTTTATAACTTAATATCTTATTGATATGAAAAAAATTATAATAATTTTGTTTTTATTCTCTGGAACGCTCTTTTCACAGAGCAGCCCAAGAGAAATTATTGATATGAGTGAAATTATACCTGGTTTAAAAACAGAAGTAAAATATGCAACCAATGATAATTTCACCAAACAAAAATTATATACTGTGGGTAAAGCTTACGGTTCTTTAACAATGGCACAAACACTAAAAGCTGTGGGAGACTCATTAGCAAAAATAGGATTAGGAATAAAAGTATATGATGCTTACAGGCCTAGAATAGTACAATGGCTTATGTGGGAAATAGTTCCGGATCCAACTTATGTAGCTGACCCTAGTAGTGGCTCAAGGCATAATAGAGCTGCAGCTGTAGATTTAACTCTTTACGATTTGAAAACTGGTAATGATTTAGCTATGCCTACCCCTTTTGATGAATTCTCTTCAAGAGCAAGTCATAGCTATCAAAATTTACCAGATAGCGTAAAAGCAAATCGGGAATTATTGAAAAATATTATGGTTAAATTTGGTTTTGAAATTTATGATGCAGAATGGTGGCATTATACTCATATTAATTCAAGAAATTATGCCTTAAAAGATTATCAGTTGAGGTGAAATTATGAAGAAGTATATATTTTATTTCATCGTAATTTTTTCGTTTGGTTTCACATTACTGGATAATAATGAAAAGCAAGTTAACACATATACAAAATCATATCAAAGGGAACCAGTTATCGCAAGAAATAATAGTAATGGAAATTTTATTATTGTTTGGACCAGTAATGAACAAGATGGCGATGGCGAAGGTATTTTTGCTCAAAGATTTGATAAAGATGGAAATAAATTGGGTCAGGAATTTCAAGTTAATACAGAGTGGAAATATGATCAAAATAAACCTGCAGTGGCAATGAATTCAAAAGGAAATTTTGTTATAACCTGGTCATCTACGAAACCCGATCAAGATTTACAGGATATTTACTGTCAGATTTATGACTCAGAAGGCAAAAAAATTGGGGGTGAAATTCTAGTAAATACAACAACCATAAAAAGCCAGAATTGCCCAGATATTGGAATGGATTCACAAGGAAATTTCGTTATTGTTTGGCATTCCTGGGATGAAGATGGTGGCGATCGTGGTGTTTATGCACAAAGATTCAAATATGATGGAACAAAAATTGGCAGCCAATTTTTAGTTAATACCTTTACAAAGTTCAGCCAATGTATGCCTACAATTGCAATGAACCCTGATGGAAAATTTGTAATAGCATGGCAATCTTGGGGTCAGGATGATACAACTACAACATATTATGTAGACTATGGTATCTATGCCCAAATGTTTAATGAAGATGGAACAAAAAAAGGCAAAGAAATTCACGTTAACACAACTACAGATGATGATCAATTTTATCCAGATGTTGCAATAGATGATATCGGAAACTTTATCATTACCTGGACTTCCTGGGTTTCGAATACTTATAATTATAGTGAGGTAATGGCTCAAAGATTTGATAAAGATGGAAATAAAATTGGCGGAGAATTTATTGTCAATACTACATTAACAGAATATCAATGGCTTTCTTCAGTTATTTTAAATAATGATGGGTCGTTTGTGGTTACGTGGGGTTCATGGAAACAAGATAAAAGTCGAGAAGGGGTTTACTTACAATTTTTTAATCCAGATGGTACAAAGAAAAACAAAGAGCATCGTGTAAATTATTATACAGATAATTATCAATGGGAACCTAGAATAGTTTCAGTAAATAATGACGAGGTGATAGTTGTTTATTCTTCATGGGGACAGGATGGTGATGATTATGGTATTTTTATGAGAAATATAAAATCATGGCAAACTCCTGTAAAAGATCTGAATAAAATCGAAAATAATATTAAACTCGAACAAAACTATCCAAACCCCTTTAATCCCGAAACTACAATTACATTTTATTTAGACAAAAAGGAAAATATCGAAATTATTATTTACGATATAAATGGTAAACTTATTAGAAAACTGATACCCCAAAATATTTCAGTAGGTAAAAATTCTATAAAATGGGATGGTAAAAATGATGATATGAAAATTGTTCCTTCTGGAACTTATTTTTATACAATTAAAACAAATAACAAACAATATTCAAAAAAAATGATTCTTTTACATTAATTAAAAAATAAGGAGTATTAATATGGCAACTACAAAAAAAACAACAACAAAAACTAGTGCAAAAAAAACTGCAACAAAAAAAGCAACCCCAAAAACTACAGCAAAAAAAACAACAACAAAATCTAGATGTGGTAAAAAGTAGAGTAAAAAATATGAACAAAAAATTTTATTTTTTATTTTTTTTATTTCTAATCCTTGTATCTTTGTCTTTCTCTCAAAAAAAATTAAATGAAGCAATTTACAAGGAAATTAATGGTAGAGAAAGGTTAACTCTTGATTTTTCTACCATTGAAAGACCTAAAACTCATGAAGAATTTAAATCAGTATTTCACCTCCCACCTGTAAGACAAGATACTACTGGCACCTGCTGGTGTTTTTCTTCTACTTCATTCTTTGAATCTGAATTAAAACGATTGGGTAAAGAACCAGTAAAACTTTCAGAAATGTTTACTGTATACCATGAATATCTGGATAAATGCAGAAGATTTATTCAGGAAAAAGGGAATTCGTTAGTTTCTGAAGGTTCACAAAATAATGCGGTAGTTATCCAATACAAAAAAGTTGGAGCTGTTAGGGCTTCTGATTATAATGGATTGTTAAATGGTAGTACAAGCCATGACCACAGAGAATTAGTTAAAGAAATCGAATCCTATTTAGATTACATCAAAAAAAATAATTACTGGGATGAAGAAAAAGCTTTAGAATATATAAAGCTAATATTAAACAAACATCTTGGTAAACCACCAGAAACAATCAACGTTGACGGAAAGAATATTACCCCAAAGGAGTATATGGAAAAATATTTGCAACTACCTTTGAATGATTATGTTCTATTTATGTCAACAAAATCAATTCCATTTTATACTAAAGGAGAATATAAAGTTCCTGATAATTGGTGGCATTGTAAAGAATATCACAATGTTCCATTAGATGAATTTTATAATGCAATTAAAAATGCAATAATCAATGGTTATTCTCTTACTCTTGCAGGAGATGTATCTGAACCAGGATTAAATAGCAATGAAGATATTGCTATAATACCAACTTTTGACGTGCTACCGGAAAATATTAATCAGGATTCAAGAGAATTTAGATTTAGCAACCGTACCACTACAGATGATCATGGAATACATATTGTTGGTTATAAAAAAATCGGCAAAGATGATTGGTTTCTAATAAAAGATTCAGGTGGAACTGGTTGGAGAGGTGAAGAAAAAGGTTACATATTTTATCGTGGAGATTATATCAAGTTAAAAATGTTAGCTTTTATGGTTCATAAAGACGCTGTAAAAGATCTCCTAAAAAAATTTAAATAATCACTCATTAATCAATTTACAAACCCGCTTTTTAAGCGGGTTTTTTATATAGGTATTATTATGAAAACAGCTTTAATTACAGGAGCTTCAAACGGAATTGGTTATGAGATTGCCAAGCTCTTTGCAAAAGATAAAATAAATTTAGTTTTAGTCGCAAGAAATGAATCAAAATTATTATCAATAAAAAAATATTTTGAACAAAATTATAATATTTCTGTTAAAATTATAATAAAAGATTTATCATTAAATACCTCTCCTTATGAAATTTTTGATGAACTTAACAAAGAAAATATTTCGATAGAATATTTGGTAAATAATGCTGGATTTGGTTATTGGGGTAAGTTTTCTGATACAAATCTCGAAAAAGAACTCCAAATGATTAATTTAAATATAATATCACTAACTATATTGACAAAATTATTTCTAACAAATATGATAAAAAATAGTTTTGGTAAAATTTTAAATATAGCTTCAACTGCAAGCTTTCAACCAGGACCAAATATGGCGATATATTATGCAACAAAAGCATATGTATTATCATTTTCTGAAGCAATATCTGAAGAATTGAGAGGTTCATCAGTATCTATAACAACACTATGTCCAGGACCAACAAATACAAATTTTGAAAATTTTTCTGGTCTTAATAAAGCAAAACTTTTTAAAATTATGAAACCAGCAAACGCTTATAAAGTTGCTAAATATGGTTATAAAACAATGATGAAAGGAAAAAGATTAGCTATTTATGGGTTTACAAATAAAATTATTTTATTCATCGAAAAATTTTTCCCAAGAATTCTTATATTAAAAATGGTTAAATATTTACAAAGTTAAATTTTTAAAAATGGCGCAAAGTAACCTCTTTGCGCCAAAATTTAAAAGAGTCTATTCTTGATAAGATCAAAAAACTCCTGTCTCGTCTCTGGGTCGTTATGAAATTCCCCTATAACAGCACTAGTTGTAGCAATTGAATTTTGCTTCTCTACTCCACGCATCATCATACACATATGCCTGGCTTCACAAACAACAGCAACACCTATAGGGTTCAAGACATTATTTAAAGTCTCTGCAATCTCTTGAGTCATTCTTTCTTGGACTTGTAATCTTCTAGCAAAAATATCTACAATTCTAGGAATTTTGCTTAACCCTACAATCTTGCCATTAGGTATATAAGCTACATGACACTTTCCATAAAAAGGAAGTAAATGGTGCTCACACATACTATAAAAATCAATATCTTTTACAACTACCATTTGATTGTATTTTTCTTCAAATATAGCTTCATTTAAAATCTTATTTAAATCATCTTTATAACCTTTAGTAATAAATTCCCAAGCTTTAGCAACTCTTGTTGGTGTTCTTAAGAGCCCTTCTCTATTCGGATCCTCTCCTATTTTCTTTAAAATTCCATAAACAAGATCCTCCATAGAAAGTTCATCAATCATTTTTGATGACTTTTGTGAAATCTGAAAACTATTTTCCTTTGTATTTGGCAATTTCATTCTCCTTTATATTCAACATAATTTTTTTCTGATTCGTATAGTCTAATTGAATATAATTTACCAGAAGGTATTTTATCTTTTAATAAGTCCCAAAATTTGATTGCAAGATTTTCTGCAGTTGGTATTATACCTTGCAAAAAATCAACATCAAAGTTTAAATGCTTATGATCAACCTTTTTAATAATAACGTCATCAATTATTTTTTTTAAAATTTTTAAATCAATTACATAACCAGTTTCAGGGTTAGGTTCACCGGCTACAGTTACCTCAATTATATAATTATGCCCATGACCATAAAAGTTATTACAAATATCAAATACTTCATCATTTTTTTCATCTGTAAAACTTGGATTAAATAATCTATGAGCAGCCGAAAATTCAGCTTTTCTTGTAACATATATCATAATAAAAACTCCATAATATTTTTACTAAATAATAACAAATTTATTTAGTAAAAAGTTCTTATAAAATTTAACTTAAAAAAATATTTATTAACAAGCAAGATGATATTCTATAAAAATGTAAAAATTTTTTTTAAAAAATAATTTTTTTCTTGACTTTTCCGATAATAATATTTAAATTCAGAAAGAATATAATTATGAATAAAATGAGAAAAGAAATATTAAATATTAATAATTGGTGGTGGTGGAGTATGCATTAGCGCTCCCAGCCATTAATAAACATTGAAAATAAATGAGCGGGAACGCTAAGAATGTGTTCCCGCTTTTTTATTGTACAAAAATAAAAACGTGAGGAACACAAACCTCACGTTTTTTTTTGCTCAAAATATTTTTTAATAAATAAAATTATAAATTAAATTAGGAGAAAAAAAAATGAAATTAACAAAAGTTTACTTAAATGAAAACGAAATGCCAAGATACTATTATAACATTCAAGCAGATATGCCAAATCCATTACATCCTCCACTCCATCCCGGAACTGGTCAACCTATAGGTCCTGAAGATCTAAGTGTAATTTTCCCTATGGAATTAATAAAACAAGAAGTTAGCAAAGAAAGATTTATTGAGATACCAGAAGAAGTCTTTGAAGTCTACAAAACATACAGATCTACTCCAATAATAAGAGCGTACAATCTTGAAAAAGTACTTAATACACCTGCAAAAATATATTACAAATATGAAGGAGCAAGTCCTGCTGGAAGCCATAAATTAAACACAGCATTAGCACAGGCATATTATAATAAAAAAGAAGGTGTAGAAAAATTATGCACAGAAACCGGTGCGGGTCAATGGGGTACTGCATTAGCTTATGCATGCAATTTTTTTGGTTTAAAATGTAGAATTTTTATGGTTAAAGTAAGCTATAACCAAAAACCCTACAGAAAAATGATGATGCATACTTATGGAGCAGAGGTTTATGCTAGCCCAAGTGAATTAACAAAATCTGGAAAAGAGATATTAAATAAAGACCCTCATTGCCCTGGAAGCCTTGGTATTGCAATAAGTGAAGCTGTTGAAGAAGCTGTTCAAGATGAAAAAACAAAATATGCTCTCGGAAGTGTGCTAAACCATGTTGTTTTACATCAAACAATTATCGGAGAAGAAGCAAAATTACAAATGGAAAAATTTGGGGACTATCCTGATATTGTAATTGGTTGTCACGGTGGAGGTTCCAATTTTGCAGGTTTAGCATTCCCATTCATAAAAGATAAACTTGAAGGTAAAAAAATACGTGCAATAGCAGCTGAACCTGCCTCTTGCCCTACATTAACAAAAGGTATTTTTTCTTATGATTTTGGTGATGTTAGTAAAATGACCCCATTGCTTCCAATGTACACGCTAGGCCATAACTTTATCCCTCCTTCAATTCATGCTGGTGGACTTAGATATCATGGAGCCTCACCACTTGTAAGCCAATTATTAAAAGATAATATTATTGAAGCACAGGCTTTTACTCAAAAAGAAATCTTTTCAGCTGCATTATTATTCAGTAAAACCGAAGGAATTATTCCAGCACCAGAATCTTCACACGCAATAAAATGTGCCATAAATGAAGCTGAAAAATGTAAAGAAGAAGGAACTTCAAAAACAATTCTATTTAATTTAAGTGGACATGGTTTACTTGATATGGGTTCATACGAAAAATATTTTTCAAATGTGCTCGAAGATTATGATTATCCAGAAGAAAACATCAAGGCTGCATTGAAAGAATTAGAAAGGTACCCGAAAATTCAGTAAAAATATTTATTACTAGATACTAATTTTTTTTAATAAAGTAGAGACATATTTTTATGTCTCTACTTCTCTTTTATTTTGTCATTTCATTTTAAACAGATCATATAAATTGTAAAATTTTTTCTTTGATTTTAATCCCAAAAATTATTAAAATAAGTTGTTTTTTATGTAAAAAATTATGAAAAAAATACTTTTATTATTAATTTTTATAAATATTTATTCTTTTTCACAAAACCTACCTCCAATAAATATTGAATATGCATCAAAAGTAATTTCAGATGACGGCAAATTAATCGGGTATTTTGGCAATAAAAACCGTGTCGAAATTTTTTCAACGAGCTCAGTATCAAAACATGTCATTAATTGCCTCATTTCTACTGAAGACAGAGAATTTTATGAACATGATGGAGTATCAGTAAAAGGTTTAATCAGAGCTGCATGGCAAACATTACTCGGTTCAAAACAAGGTGGTAGCACATTAACAATGCAACTCGCAAGAAATCTTTTTTTATCAAATGAGCAAACAATAGAGAGAAAATTATCTGAAATTGAATTAGCACAGGAGTTGGAAAAAAAATATAATAAAGACCAAATATTACTACTATATCTAAATACGGTATATTTTGGTAGAGGTGCTTATGGTATCTGGGCTGCTTCACAGGAATATTTTCAGAAAACACCTGATAGATTAACAATAAATGAATCTGCATTATTAATTGGCTTACTAAAATCACCTAATGGATATGATCCAATAAAATATCCTGAAAAAGCTCTTAAAAGAAGAAACGAGGTATTACATAATCTTGTAGAAGTTGGAAAATTAACACAAAAAGATTATGAAAAATTAAAAATTCTACCTCTAAATTTAAATTTAAGAGAAAATATTGGTGGTTATTACTTAGAATATATTCGAAAAATCTTAAATGAACATTTATATAAATATGGTAAAGTTTTAGAAAAAGATCAAATTGAAATAAAAATTCCATTGGATTCAAGAATACAAAAAGCAGCTGAAAATGCAATAAACTATCAATTTAATCTTTTTCCAAATAACATGAAAAATGTTCAAATAGGTTTAATCTGCATAGAGAATAAAACTGGATACATAAAAGCAATGGTCGGAGGTAATCCTTCTTCAAACTTTAAAGGATTAAACCATGCAACACAAATAAAAAGACAACCTGGTTCATCTTTTAAACCATTTTTATATGGCTCTTTACTCGAAAAAGGTTATGACTTATCAACACCATTACTTGATTCTCCAATTGTTATAATAGACTCAATTACAAAAATTAGTTGGGAGCCACAGAATGACGATTCGCTTTATACTGGCAAAGCAATTCCTATGATATTAGCTATAAAAGATTCAAAAAATCTTTGTGCTGCTTATGCAATAAAAAATCTAACTAATCCAGATTCAGTTATAAGTTTCGCAAAAAGATTAGGTATAACTTCTGATTTATACCCTTATCCTTCAATCGCACTAGGCACGAGCGAAGTATCACCAATTGAAATGGCAAGAGCTATAACTACAATAGCATCGGGTGGTTTACTCCATAAATTAATATCTATAAAAGAAATAAAAGATAAATATAATAATGTTTGGTGGCAAGAATCTATTGATACTATTAGAGTACTTGATACAAAAATTTGTTATTTATTAACTTACGCATTACAAACTGTTATTGATAGTGGCACTGCAAAGTCAATCCGAAGATTTTATTCTTATCCAGCAGCCGGCAAAACAGGAACAACACAAAATTATACCGATGCATGGTTTGTAGGATTTACTCCTAATCTAACTACAGCAATCTGGATAGGTTTTGATAATCCTCAAAATAAACTTAGTGGATTATATCGTTATGGTGGTTCTGCAGCAGCTCCAATATGGGGTAAAATGATGGCAGAAATTGTGAGAAAAATTCCTGAATATTACAAAAGTAAATTTATAATTCCTGAAGGAATAGAATTCAAAAAAACTTGTATAGAATATAAGAAAGATATGAATTGTATAAAAGAACTGACTATCCCTTTTATAAATAGTCAAATAGAAAAATAAATTAAGTATATTTCCACATATCACAAAATACTTTAAGATTTTCAATCGGGGTATCTCTTGTAATCTCACAACCAGCACTTAGAATCAATTTCCCGTTTCCATCCTCTATACACTTTTTAGATACTTCAATAATATAATCTTTAGAACCATTCATGATTACTTCAACTGGATCAGGATTACCACACAAAACCTGACCTTCTTTCAAATAGCGAACAGATTCCTTAATAGGCACCATCCAATCTATATCAATTATATCAGCTCCAGTCTCAACCATATATTTTACATGATTTGTCGTATTACCACAAATATGCAATTTTGCTTTTGCACCATTTGAATGGATAAATTCTACTAATTCTTTTTCTTTTATCATAAAATAATCCGCATACATTTTTGGAGATATGAGAGAACAAGCAGCGTCTCCAATACCAATAAAATGTGCACCTACTTTTATTTGTTCTAAAGCAAATTGCTTTTCGACATCCATAACAATTTCTGACATCTCTTCTAAAAAATCAGTGTTTTCATATAAATCTACCATTATATTCCCCATTCCCCTTAAATCCGTTAACTCAGCCATTATTCCTTCAACCCACCCTAAAATAGGCACATCGTTACCAACTTCTTTTTTATATAATTCGACTGCTTTTATTCTATCTAACATTCTTGGAGAATCTAATGGATTTATTCTTTTTAATTTTTTTACATCATCAAAAGAAGATATAAAAGGCTCCTTACTTAATGGTAAGCTATCGTAAGGAAACTCAATATTTGCACCAAAATCGAAAGTTTCTCTATATGCATCAGATAAAGTCATTAACATATCAAAACCAAAGTAATCCATACATTTTAAATGAGATTCTACTAAAGTCCTATAATCAAGTAAATATCTAGAGAAAGGTTTATTAATAAATTTAGAAGCAAACTGCATAAGGATTGGAGTAATCGGAATTCTATCTACTTTTTGACCTAAAATAAATCTATTAACCCTTTCAAATGAATTCATTTTTTTCTCATTAATTTATTAATATTGCTCTAACTGGTGCACCATTAGCATTTTTTATTTTCAAAGGTAGGCAGATCAATTCATAAAAACCAGGTTTTACATTTTTCAAATTTACATCTTCCAATATCATAATACCATTTGAAAGTAATATTTTATGAACCGGATACTCTCCAGTAAAAGAATCGATTGATAGATAATCTATACCAACTATCGATACTTGCTTATTTACCAAATACTCAGCAGTATCAATTCCAAGATAAACATAATTTGGATTGAACTTTTTTCTACTTAGATTTGTATTTTTTGTTTTAAATAATACTGCACTATTTTTTAATATTTTTTTCTTTTTAATTTCTTCTAAAGTAATTATTTTTGGATTTTTTATTTCAATTACATTACAGTTGATGATAAAACTATTTAGAGGATAATCATTTAAACTTTTGCCATTTTTATACTTATGAAGAGGTGCATCTAAATGAGTCCCAATATGATTTGTCATTTCCAATTTATAAACATTCCACTCATCACCTTTTTTAATTGACATCTGTTCTGATACCTTATGTATTGTATCTCCGGGATAATCTATTGTATCATAGCCAATAGTTCTTGTTATATCAATTATATTTTTCTTAAATTTGTACATCCATATTTATTCTAAGTGTAAAGAAAAGAAAGCCAATCCATTGTATGGATTGACTTTCTTAAATTATACTCCAACTATTTCTTTTGCTCTTTTTAATGCTATTTCGGTTTTCTCAAGAGTAATATCAATATCTTTTTCTTGATGAGAATAAGAAATCATTGAACGAACATTAGCAAAAATACCATTTTTATATAATTCATGCATTAAATGGAAATTAAGCTTGTTATTAATCTCTGGATCGTTATAAATAAAGTTGATGTACGATAATGGTTCCAAACCAGCACCATAACCTTCAATTCTTAAATTCTTGCAAATAGCTGTGTAACCTTCTTTAAGTTTTTTACCCATTCTAAAAATATGACCGTGTACATCTTCTCTTTTCATAATTTTTAAAGTTGCTATGGCAGCAGCAATAGATAAGGTTTCCCCTGCATAAGTAGTAGTAATTAAAGTTTTGGTATTTAACAATTCCATATATTCTTTTTTACCAGCAAAAGCAGAAAGAGGATACCCATTTGCAATAGCTTTAGCAAAAGCAGCTAAATCTGGTATTACTCCATAATACTCTTGGGCACCACCTTTTGCCAACCTAAATCCAGTAATAACTTCGTCAAAAATTAAAGGAATTTTATACTCTTCTGTTAGCTTCCGCAGATGTTTCAGGTAATCAGCAGATAAATTGTCATCTAAATCATATGGAACTGTGATCACACAAGCTGTTTTATCAGCATACTTCGAGATAATTTCTTCAGCTTGTTCAAAATTTCCATAATCAAGTTTTTTTACATAATCAGACATAAATGCCGGCACGCCATAGATATGAGTCATGAACCAATCCGGGTACCCATGATAACCACAAGAAATAATCATATCTTTACCAGTATAAGCTCTAGCCAATCTTACACAGCAAGAATTTGCATCCTCACCAGTTTTCATAAATTTAACCATTTCTGCACCAGGCACCATTTCATGAATAAGCTCAGCTAGTTCAATTTCAATAGGACTTGCCATGCTAAAAAGAACACCCTTTTCCATTTGCTTTCTAACAGCTTCATCAACTTCATCATAGCAATAACCTAAAATAGTAGGTCCAAGGGAACATCTATAATCAATATACTCTTTCCCATCGACATCCCATAATCTACAACCCTTCCCTCTCTCTATGTAAAAGGGCATAGCACCTTTATATTCTAATACAGGACGTTTAGCATTTGTTTGAGTACCCCAGGGTGTTACTTTTATTGCTCTTTCATATAATATTTCAGATTTTGTCATATTATTCATTATTTAATTATCATTTCAGGTTTATAAATTTCATCAATTCTTACAGTGCGTTTTTCCTCCACTGAGATATTCATTGCTTCGATAGCAGCGAGAGCAGATACTCCCTTTGGACCATCAACTTCAGGTTGTTCATTCTTTAGTACTTTTTCAGCAAAATCTGCAATTTCAAACTCATAAGGGCTGTTTTTTACTTCATCAATAGTCTTTCTTTCAACAATTCTTTCATTACCATTAATAGTTTCAATTTCAATATCACTATTTTTTACCCAAATAGTACCTTTGGTACCAAAAATCTTATATTCAAATATAGCTGGAATAATGTAATGAGAATTCAATACACCAATAACATTATTCTTCAATTTTATGCTTGATACTGTACTATCAAGAATATTATTAGGCATTGAATGTGAAACAGCTATACATGAAACAGCTTCAATTTCATCAATAAAGTATTGAATTGAATCAATGAAATGAATTCCAACTTGCATCATAGGCAAAAGTGGACAGGTGCTTTTATCCATCTTCCATTTAGGAATATTTGGATTAAAGCCACCATCATGTGAAAAGTTGCAATAAAAAGATACAGGTTTACCAATTCTACCTTCTTCAATTGCTTTTTTTGTTTCTCTATAGTGGATTCTATATCTCATGTGATGACCAATCTGAAGAATAGAACCACCTTTTTTTGCATAATTTACAAGTTCTACAGCTTCTTTCACAAAATTTGTCACAGGCTTTTCAAGAAAAATATGTTTTTTCTTATCAACAGCTTTTTTAACCTGCTCAAAATGTAAATGATTAGGAGTAACTAATATTACAGCATCAATATTTGGGTCATTAACAATTTCATCATAATCATTTACTGCTTTACAACCACTTTGAAAAGCAAATTTTTCTAGTTCTTCTCTATTTATATCGTAAGCTGATACAACATTAATTTTATTACACTTCAATGCTGCATTTCTTATTGTTACTCCATGATTAGCAATACCTGCAATTCCAACATTAATTTTATCTTTCATCATAAATCCCAAAATAATTATTGATTTCTTTCATTTATCTTCTTTTTTCTATATTCTGATTTGCGATAAACTTCTATAGGGTTTATTGCACCATCAGATTTATAACGAGCCATTTTTAAAATAGCAGTAACATCAAAATCATAAGCTTCTTTCAATAACCTTAATGACATTAAAGCATCATTTTTTTCCTGATATTCATTAAGTTTTTCTCTATCGATAATTAATGCTTTCGCATAAGCTTTTTGAATTTCTTCGTAGCTATTAATTAGTGATTCGATTGGATCAGTAACATTATGACTTTCATCAATCATATAACATGGATTAAAACCATCTATCTTATAATATTCAGCATCAACCAGTTCATTGAAAATTAAAAATAGCTGATATGGATTAATTGAGCCACAATCCAAATCATCATCTCCATATTTACTATCATTAAAATGGAAACCCGCAAGCTTACCTACTTGAATTAATCTTGATACTATCATTTCAATATTTGTATTTGGTGCATGATGACCAAGATCTACAAGGCATAAAGCTTTATCTCCTAATATTTGAGCAGCAATATATGAAGAACCCCAATCATTCAATACAGTTGAATAGAAAGCTGGTTCGAATAATTTATGTTCAATAAACATTTTCCAATCGTTAGGCAACTCTTTATAAATAACTTTAAGACTATTGATATATCTCTCAAAAGATTTTCTAAAATGTATTTGACCAGGGAAATTACCTCCATCACCAATCCATATTGATAAAGCTTTCGAACCAATTTTTTTACCAATTTCAATACACTCAATATTATGTTCTATTGCCTGCTTTCTTACACTTTCATCAGTTGCACTCAAGCTACCAAATTTATAGCTGTATTTTTGATTTTTCTGATCTTGAAAAGTATTCGAATTCATTGCATCTATACCAATATCAAGAGTCTTTTTAAATTCATTAAACTCGTTAATATCTTCTACTTTATCCCATGGTATATGAAGTGAAACTTTATTGTTGACACCAGTAAGAGTATTCACTGTTTTACAATCAACTAGTTTTTCATATACATTTCTTGGATCACCACCAATTGGAAATGTTCCAAATCTAGTACCTCCCGTAGAAGTTGCCCATGATGGTAGAGCAACATAAAATGTTTTTACTTTTTCAACAATTTCATCTGCATCAAAACCTTTTTTATTCAATTTCTCTTTTACGAAATCGTAATCTTTTTTCAATTCTTCAATATCTTTTTTATTTGATTCTTGAATCAACTCTTTTGGAATTAAATATCCTGTTTCTTTCATAACATTTTCTCCTAAATAAGGGGTTTTTATTTAATAATCTTTAAAACTT
Organism: Ignavibacteria bacterium; assembly: GCA_036567745.1. Classification (GTDB taxonomy): domain Bacteria; phylum Bacteroidota; class Ignavibacteria; order DATCTW01; family DATCTW01; genus DATCTW01. The sequence goes on from DATCTW010000047.1 coordinate 45,031, forward strand.
AACCCATATCTTCAATAACACTTTGAATAACTTCTAATGCTTCATTTGCTTCATCTTCTTTAATTACTAATGGTGGAGCAACCCTGATTACATTACCATACCAACCTACTCTTCCGAAAATTACTCCTTTTTCAGCACACCTATTAATAAATTCAACTGTTTTTTCAGGTGAAGGTTCTTTACTCTTTTTATCATTCACAAATTCAATACCCATTACCAATCCTTTACCTCTTACATCTCCGATATATGATGATTTTTCCGCTAGATTTACTAATCTGTTTTTCATTAATTCACCTATCTTAGCAGAATTCTCAACAAGATTTTCCTTTTCAATAATATTCAGGACAGCTAAACCTGCAGCACAAGACACAGGATTTCCTCCAGTAGTGCTACTCATTTCACCCGGAGCTAAAGAATCAAATAATCGTGCCTCACCCATAACAGCAGAAGTTGGAATACCAGAACCTATACCTTTTCCTAAACATAATAAATTTGGTTTTAAATTTTCCCATTCTATTGCAAAAAACTTTCCAGTTCTCCCAAAAGATGCTTGAACTTCATCAACAATAAATATTATATCTCTGCTTTTACACCATTCTTCTAACTTTTTCAAATAACCATCAGGAGGGAAAATAAAACCACTACCCCCTTGATATGGTTCAATAATTAAAGCTGCTATTTCACCAGTTGATTGAGCACTTAAAGCATAATCAATATATTCTAAACAGTAAAAATCACAGGTTTCTTTTTTCATCTTAAATGGACAACGATAGCAATATGGATATGGTACTTGAATAGCACCAGGCATTGTAGGTCCAAAAGATTTTTTTGTACTCATTTTACCAGCCATAGACATAGCACCATAAGTACGACCATGAAACGCCCCATAAAATGAAATAATTTCAAATTTGCCTGTAAATCTTTTTGCTATTCTCATTGCACTTTCAGTAGCTTCACTACCAGTAGTAAGCAAAAAAGCTCTATCTAAATTTTCTGGTGTCTTTTCAACTAATTTTTTCGAAAATTCTATTCTTTGAGGGGTTGGGAAATCATAACAATTCATTAATCTACCAACTTGTTCTCTAATAGATTCTACATGTTCAGGATGAGAATGTCCTACATTTGTAACCAGAACACCAGAAGTCATATCAATAAATGTATTACCATCAACATCAGTAACAGAAACACCAGAAGCTCTATCCCATACAAGAGGAAACTGCTGCGTCATACATTTCGGTTCATACTCATCAGAAATTTTTAAATATTCTAATGATTTGGGTCCAGGGATTTTTGTTTTTATACTTATTAGCATATTATCCTCAGTTGTTTACAATAAATCTAGGTTTTTCACCCTTATAAAATCTTAATATATCTTCAACAATTTTAAATCTTATTGTCCAACCTGCTTCTTCACTATACCAACTTATATGAGGTGATAAAATAATATTCTCGAACTGAAACAAAGGAGAATTAATTGGAGGTGGCTCTTTACCAGTATATACATCTATCCCAGCGCCAGAAATAACCTTTTCTTCAATAGCTCTAATTAAGTCTTCCGTTTTAACAATACCACCACGAGCAGTATTAACAAAAAAAGCAGTAGGTTTCATTAACTTAAACTGTTCATATTTGAACATTTCTTTTGTCTCTTCATTTAACAAGCAGTGAACAGTAATAATATCAGATTCTTTTAAAATAGTATTTAAGTCTTCGTGTACTATATTAAGTTCTTTTTTTCTTTCTTCAGTTAAGTATGGGTCGCAAACCCTTACATTCATACCCATACCTCTCATCATTCTTAAAACAGTACTACCAATACGACCGCAACCAACAATACCTAATGTTTTACCATGTAACTTAAAAATGGGATATAAATATGAAAAATCCCATTCCCCTTTTTTAGCTGATTCAACCAATACTTTTTTTTGATAATAAATTTTTCTTGAACAAGCAAATATAAGCATAACAGCTTGTTCAGCTACTTCTTCAACACAATAATCTGGTATATTAGCAAGAGTAATACCAAACTCAGTACAAGCGCTTACGTCAACATTATCATAACCAATACCATGTCTGATTATTAACTTACATTTTTTTAATTTTTTTAATATTTCTCTATCCATTGGAACCATATTAACAACAATCACATCAGCATCAGAAATTACCGATAATATTTCTTCTTTTGATTTATATTTTAGTTGATAATATGAAAAATCTATACCAGGATATTTGGATAATTCTTTTTCTTCCCACTTAAGATCAGGCTCAATATAATCTGTAACTACTACTTTTATTTTATTCATATTTATCCTTACAAACTTACTCCAACACCTTTTTCAGCAGATTTATTTAAAGCTTCTGCTATTTCAATTACTTCTACAGCTTCTTTAATAGAAATAAGAGGTTGTTTATTACTTTTTACACACTCAACAAAATGCTTAACAAATTCAAAACCCATCATCCCAACATAACCTTTTGCGACCTTTTGTATCATCTTTATAGTTCTATTAGGTGCAGCAGAAATTTCAGGATGATCACTACATAAAAATATCTCATCTTCAGTACCTTCAAATGCAGGATTCCAAGTAATGGAACCGAGAGTCCCACGAATATTAATATGTAAATCTCTTCCGTAAGGGAAAGATGGTGGAGAGCTATAACCAACATTTAATGTAGCAACAGCATCATTATCAAATCTTATTATACCAAAAGAATTTTCTTCAATATCAATATTTTCAGTAATATTGGAATATTCGGCATAAACTCTTTTTACCTTTGGAAAGTTCATAAAATATCTAAAAAGATCAATCCAGTGAACTCCAAGGTTCCACATAGGTCCTCCACCAGATTTGCTTTTCTCAAGCATCCAAGAAGAATTCCCTTCAATATATCTACTTATTCTACCAGCGATACATCTTCCCTCAAGAGCTTTTATTTCACCTAAATAACCAAAGTCTATAATCTTTTTAATATTTTTCGCTGCTGCATGAAATCTCCACGCATAAGGTACAGATGCTATTAAGTCATTACTCTCACAAGCTTTTAAAATTCTTAATGCACCTTCGTATGAAGCAGCTATAGGTTTTTCTACTACAATATTAATCTTCTTTGAAGCCGCATATTCTACTACGTCAGGGCATAAATAATGAGGTGAAAAAATAAAAACTATGTCTAATTTTTCATTGTCAATTAATTTTTTATAATCTGTATAAAACTTAACATTAGAAGGAAATTCATTACAAAGTTTTTTAAACAAAGATTCATCATCATCAGATATTGAAGTGAGTTCTAAATTATTATTAATAATATGGGGTAAATAAGATACCGGATGTAAATGCTGTAACCCAATAATTGCTACTTTTAATTTTTCCATAAATCACCCGCTTTTTCCTTTATTTTCTTGTATTCTATGTATGCACTATCCCAAATATTTTTATCTTGTGGAACAAAAGATTTTAGTTCGAATGAGTTTCTAACAATTTCCCTTGCTTCTTCTAAACCAGAAATTAGACCATTAGCTTTTGCTTGTAATAAAATATTACCCAAAGCAGTTGCTTCAGATGGACCAGCAATTACTTGTAACCCTGTTGAATCTGCTGTCATCTGATTTAACAACATATTTTTTGAACCACCACCAATTATATGAAGAATTTTTAATTTTTTATTTAAAATTTTATCTAATACTTCAATTACTTCTCTGTATTTAAAAGCTAAACCTTCTAAAATAACTCTTACCATTAAGAAATGATCACTGATTTTATTTTGACTAGTTCTCTCTAAAAATTCATTAATTGCTTGTGGCATATTATCAGGTTTTAAAAAAATATCAGCATCTGTATTAATAAAGCCTGAAAAAGGCTTAGCTTTTGAGGCATTACTTATTAATTCGTCATAAGTATATTTAAATCCATTTTCTTCCCATATTCTTTTTGATTCCTGTAGCAACCAGAGTCCAGAAACATTTTTTAGGAAACGAATTTTATTAAAAGCACCACCTTCATTAGTATAATTGTTAAGATAACTGTCTTCATTTATTAATGGTTGATCCAATTCTACTCCCAATAAACTCCACGTACCTGAACTTAAATAAGCCCAATCTTCTCCTTTAGAAGGAACAGCAACAATTGCAGATGCAGTATCGTGACTTGCTACTTGAAATACTTCAATATTTTCTATAGATAGCTCTTCTCTTACTTTAGAATCTAAATTACCAATTTTATTTCCAGGTTCATTAACCTCTGAGAATAATGAACTTTTAATTCCTATTCCCTTTAATATTTTATCAGACCATTTTTTTGTATCAGCTCTTAGCATCTGAGAAGTTGATGAAATCGTATATTCATTTAGTTTTTCACCTGTAAGTAAATAATTTAAGTAATCAGGCAAAAATAAAATTCTATCTACATAATTAAACATTTCAGGATAATCTAGTTTGAATGAATAGATTTGATACAAAGAATTCAATTTTAAAAATTGAATACCTGTCTCTTTATATATTTCCTCTTTTGGAATTATTTTATAAAATTTTTCTGGGATACCATCTACTCTACTATCACGATACATGTTAGGTAAACCAATAAGATTACCATATCTATCAAGAAAAACAAAATCCACACCCCATGAATCAATTCCAATCCCATCTAATTTATTATACTTAATGAAAGCTTTTTTAATTGAATCTTTAATCTTCTCGTAAAGGTCATAAATATTCCAATAATCATGCCCAAATAGAGTAATAACCTGATTATCGAAACGGTTTACTTCCTCTAACTCTACCTTTTTGTTATCAAATTTCCCTATTATTCCCCTACCGCTTCCGGCACCTAGATCAATTGCTAAAAAAATTTTTTCAGGTCTCATACAATTAATTTTTTTATTATTGTTTAATATTAATTAAAAGTTAGTAAATAAAAAACTCTTATTCAATAT
>DATCTW010000048.1:0-16666 GCA_036567745.1 Ignavibacteria bacterium
TAAAGGAATATTGAACGAATAATATCTTTGTGATTATAATAACTTTTTAATTAAAAGTCAAGTTTATAGAGAAAAATTCTATTTATTTTTAAATTTATTTTGTTTTTTTTTTATCAATACAAACTATTCTATAGAGAGGATAAAATGAAAAAAATTATAATTTTGGTCGGTCTGCTAATATCTTTTGTATTTGCTCAAGATGAAACCAGATTATTAAGATTCCCGAATATATATGGAGATCAAATCGTTTTTGCTTATGCAGGGGATCTTTTTATAGTATCATCTAATGGTGGGATTGCAAGAAGATTGACTAATGATATCGGTTATGAAATGTTTCCACATTTTTCACCCGATGGTAAAATGATAGCCTTTACAGCTGAGTATGATGGTAATACAGAGGTGTATGTTATGCCATCTGATGGAGGTATTCCAAAAAGAATTACTTATACTGCAACCTTAAAGCGTGATGATGTTTCAGATAGAATGGGACCAAATAATATTGTAATGGGTTGGACAAAAGATGGTAAAAAAGTAATTTTCAGATCGAGGATGAAATCTTTTAATGCTTTTAAGGGAAGGTTATATTTGGCTAATTTAGATGGTTCTTTACCAGAAGAATTACCTTTGCCTCATGGTGGGTTTTGTTCTTTTTCGCCTGATGGTAAAAAGTTAGCATATAATTCTGTGTTTAGAGAATTTCGTACCTGGAAAAGATATCGTGGTGGTATGGCTGATGATATTAGAATTTATGATTTTATTACAAAAAAAACAGATAAAATAACCAACAATAATGCTTCTGATATTTTTCCGATGTGGTATGGAGATAAAATATATTTTATTTCCGATAGAGAAGAGAATAATAAAAGAATGAACCTTTACTCTTATGATTTGGGTACTAAAGAAACAAAAAAACTAACTAACTTTAAAGATTATGATATTAAGTTCCCTTCTTTGGGTGATAAAGCTATAGTTTTTGAAAATGGTGGGTATATTTATAAATATGATTTAAGTACAGAAACTTATAGTAAAATCCCGATTGTGATAAAAGAAGATATGGCCAAAAGTAGAGGTGGATTGACTGATGTAAATAAAAATATTTCAAGTATTGATATTTCACCTGATGGTAAAAGAGCTGTTTTTGGTGCAAGGGGAGATGTATTTACTATCCCAGCTAAAAATGGCGTAATAAGGAACATAACAGCTACAAGCGGAATTCACGAAAGAAACTCTAGATGGTCTCCTAATGGTAAATGGATTGCGTTTATCTCTGATGAAACTGGAGAAGACGAAATATACATTAAAGCTGATGAACCAAATGCTAAATCTATTCAACTGACAAAAAATTCTGATACATATAAATATCAAATTGTATGGTCCCCTGATAGTAAAAAAATATTATGGGCAGATAAAATGTTAAGGCTTCGCTATCTAGATATTGATACAAAAGAAATTACAGAAATAGATAAAGCTACAGCTTTTGAATTTACAAATTATTCATGGTCACCAGATAGTAGATGGGTTGCTTATATGAGACCAGAAAATGATGCTATGGATAAAGTGTATATATATTCATTAGATAAAAAAGAGAAATATCAAATTACTGATGAGTGGTTCGATTCGGGTAATCCGGTGTTTAGTTCAGATGGCAAGTATTTATTTTTTGTATCAAGTAGAGATTTTAATCCAATTTATGGAAACAATGAGTTTAATGTAGTGTATCGTGATATGCAAAAAATTTATCTTATTACATTATCTAAAGATACTGAATCACCATTTAAACCGAAAAGTGACGAAGTAGTATCAGAAGAAAAAAGTGATATCACAAAATCTATCGAAAAGAAAGATGATAAAAAAGATAGTGATAAGAAATCGGAAAAAGCTTCTGTAAAAATTGATATTGATGGCATAAAAGAACGAATTACAGTTTTACCAATTGCACCATCAAACTATAGAAAATTAATATCAGTAAATGATAAACTTTATTATATAAGGGTAGGTTCAAGAGATACAAAACCATTATTATTAATGTATGATTTAACAAAACAATCCGAAGTTGAATTAGGTAATATTAACAATTATGAAATATCTTTTGACAAAAAGAAGATGTTAGTTAATCAAGACGGGAGTTATGCAATTATAGATCTTCCTCAAACAAAAATTGAAATTAAAGATAAACTTAATACTACAGGATTAGAAACATTTGTCAATAAAAAAGAAGAGTGGAAACAGATTTATAATGAATGCTGGAGGCAAATGAGAGATTTCTTTTATGCACCAAATATGCATGGGGTAAATTGGCAAGAAGTGAAGAAAAAATATGAAGAACTTATTCCTTTTGTAAATTGCAGACAGGATTTAACTTATATTATTGGTGAAATGATAGGTGAGCTTAATTGCGGTCATACCTATGTAGGTGGAGGAGATATTCAAAGGGGGAAGAGAATACCTATGGGCTTATTAGGTGCTGAATTAGAACAAGATGTTAATACAAAGTATTACCATATAAAAAGAATTCTCAAAGGACAGAATTGGGATAAAAGCTTAAGGTCTCCTTTAACAGAGATTGGTGTTAATGTTAAGGAAGGTGATTATATTATTGAAATAGATGGTACTTCTACAAATAAAGTGAATAACATTTATGAGTTATTAATAAACAAAGCAAATAAACAAGTAAAATTAAAAATTAACTCGATTCCTTCAGATAAAGATTCTCGTGAAGTTACAGTATTACCGATAGATGATGAAAGTTCTCTTTACTATTTTAATTGGGTTCAATCAAACATCGAAAAAGTTAATAAAGCAACAAATGGTCAGGTAGGTTATATTCATATTCCCGATATGAGTGCTCAAGGATTAAATGAATTTGTAAAGTACTACTATCCTCAACTTCAAAAGAAGGCTCTAATAATTGATGATCGTGGTAATGGTGGTGGCAATGTTTCACCAATAATTACTGAAAGATTAAGAAGAGAGTGGGCTTTTATCAATATGGCAAGAAATACCTCTCCAAGTGTAGACCCGGGAGGTACATTTATTGGACCAAAAGTTTTACTTTTAGATGAATATTCTGCTTCAGATGGTGATCTATTCCCTTATCGCTTTAGAAAGCATAATTTAGGAAAACTTATAGGAAAACGATCCTGGGGTGGTGTGGTTGGTATTCGTGGTACATTGCCTTTGATTGATGGTGGTGAGTTGAATAAACCTGAATTTGCAAAATATGATACTGAAGGAAAAGATTGGGTAATTGAAGGATTTGGAGTCGAACCTGATATCGTGATTGAAAATGATCCTGCAAAAGAGTACGAGGGTGTAGACGATCAATTAAATAAAGCCATTGAGGTTATTCTTCAAGAATTAAAAACAAAAGAAAAAACTATTCCACCTATTCCAAAATATCCTGATAAATCGAAATAAATCATAGGTAAAAAATGAGAAAAATTATTGTTGTAGCAATAGTATTTCTTTTTCTTAATAACTTCACAATTTCAAGGGAGGTTCATTTGTTTTCAAAAGATAGTACAAATTCATTTGTTAGTGGATTTTCAAAAACTATTTATGGTAACTCAATTGATTATAAAACTTTTTATCCTGAAGCCAATTCAGCAATATTAGTGAGATGTACAAATGATAATGATTTTATTGAATGGGAAACGGACACAATATCATACAAATCAGAATTTATTACTTTTGTATGGATAGTAAGTTATTCAACAGGTACCTGTGATGGTAATCATCAATTTACACTTTTTGTAAATAATAATGATAAATTCAATTTTACAATTGGATTAGATTCAAAAGAAAGCGATTGGATTATTACAAGTAATAATTGCGAATTATCGTTTAAATACATAAAAAGAGATAATCATGGTGATCACACTGGTTATATGTTTTTAAAAGTCCCTTTACAAAAAATATCAGGTTTAGCTACTTTAAAGTTAAAAGTAGTGGGTGATAATTCTGGTAGTAGAGCTGGTTGGTTTATGGTTTTTAAAAACAAGCTTGAAACAAATGTATCTGTTACTCCCGAGTATGCTATTATTAAGAATAAAAATAGTAAGAAACTTCAACGTGTAAAAATTCTTACCCATTATTTTGATAAAGATGGTGATATGAGAATTTGGGTAAATGGTGAACAAAAGGATATATTTAAGTTAGCATTTGGATTAAATGAATACATACTGCCTTTAGAATATGAAGAATCAAAGAATGAATTTGAGATAAAAGTTTCAATTAATGACAGAATTTTTTCAAAGAAAGTTAAATTGAATAACGTGCGACCTTTTGAAGTATATATTATCCCACATTCTCATGTTGATATAGGATATACATCTCTACAAACCGAAGTTGAAAAAACTCAAATTCAAAATATTGAAAAAGCAATTGAGCTAATTGAGAAAACAAAAAATTATCCTTTGTATTCAAAATTTAAATGGAATCCTGAAGTATTATGGCCTGTAAAGTGTTTTCTAGAAAAATCTTCTTTTCTAATGAAAGAAAAGTTTATAAAGTATGTTAAGGAAGGTTTTATAGGGTTAGATGGTTTGTTTTCAAATGAGTTGACAGGATTATGTAAACCTGAAGAATTGATACGTTCTTTTTACTACTCTAATATTCTAGAAAAAGAGTATGGAATAAAAATAGAAACGGCGATGATTTCAGATATTCCAGGTTATACCTGGGGGTTTGTAAATGCTGCGGCTCAAAATGGAATAAGATACTTTTCAAGTGGACCTAATAATTTTGATAGAATAGGATATACATTATCAGAATGGGGTGATAAACCTTTTTATTGGTTGTCACAATCAGGGAAGGATAAACTTTTAGTGTGGGTAGCTGGAAAAGGTTATGCGTGGTTTCATGGTTGGAAATTATCAGATGGAGATCCATCACCATTGTTAAAGTATTTAGAGGAATTAGCAAAGTCAAATTATGAATATGATATGGTTCAATTAAGGTATACAATTGGTGGTGATAATGGATATCCTGATCCCAAATTATCTGATTTTGTGAAAGAATGGAATGAAAAATATGAATCTCCAAAGCTTAGGTTAGCAACCACTTTTGAAATGTTTAAGGAGTTTGAAGAAAAATATAAGAATAGGATTCCTTCTTTTTCTGGTGATTTTACTCCTTATTGGGAAGATGGTGCAGGTTCTACTGCAAGAGAGACTGCAATAAACAGAGAAAATAGTGATAAGCTAATACAACTGGAAATACTTTATACTTTACTTAATAAAGAATTTCCTCATAATGATTTTTACAAAGCGTGGGAAAACATACTTCTTTTTACTGAACATACATGGGGTGCACATAATAGTATTTCTGATCCCGAAAGTGATTTTGTAAAAGGTCAGTGGGAATTAAAAAAAGCATATTGTGAAAAAGCTGATGCTATTTGTAAGAAATTATTTCACAATTTGTATTCTGAAAATTTTGAAACTCATGAAATTTCAGAATTCAAGGTATATAATACCTCTTCGTGGATAAGAACAGATATTGTTAAAATACCAAGTAATTGGAAAACTAAAGGGGAAATTGTAAAAGATGAAAATAACAATATAGTTCCATCTCAAAAGTTATCAACTGGAGAAATCGTATTTATTGCTAAAAATATACCTCCATTTTCTTCAAAAAAATATTATCTAACAAAAGGGGAGATCAAAAATGAAAAGAAATTTGTATTAAAAGATAATAATATACAAAATGATAAATATAAAATTTCTTTTGATTACAAAACTGGGGCGATTACAGATTTAATAAGAAAAGAAGATAATTTCAATTTTGTTGATAAAAGATACAATTATTTGCTCAATCAATATATTTATACAGGTTTCAATGCAACTAATCCACAAACTTCAAAGAATCAAAAAATTGAGATTAAAGAAGAAGGAAATGTTTTAACTTCAATAATAATATATTTAGATGCACCAGGTTGTAATAATTTATCTCAAGAAATAATATTATTTAACGATTTAGATAAAATTGATATTGTAAATTATATAGATAAAAAGAAAATTTATGATAAAGAAAATGTACGTTTTTCATTTCCTTTCAATATAAACTCACAAACAATTAGAATGGAATTGCCATGGGCAGTTATTTCTCCTGAGAAAGATCAATTACCAGGTGCTAACAAGAACTTCTTTACTATTCAAAGGTGGATTGATGTTTCAAATGATCAAAATGGAGTTACTCTTGCTACAATTGATGTGCCTTTCATTGAAATCGGTGAAATGACAGCAGAAGCATATATGGTTACCCCTCAAGCTTTTGGTGCAGAGCAAAAGTGGATGAAAACAGCAAAGAACTCCCCATTGATATTTTCATGGGCAATGAACAACTCGTGGCATACAAATTATAAAGCTACTCAAGAAGGATTATTTAAAGCTCGTTATTCTTTAATGACTCATAAGAAGTTCGATTATTTATCTGCATATAAATTTGGAATAGAAAACTCTCAACCTTTAGTTGTTTTACCGATAAAGAGTGAGGAAAATGAAAAAAATAAAATTATATTTGATGAAAATGTTGTTGTAACTTCTATGAAACCATCAAGAGATAATAAATATTTAATGATTAGATTATTCAATCCTTCTGATAAAAAGATAAGCACACAGTTTATAAGTAAAAATAAATTTACAGAATGTTATATTAGTAGAGAAGACGAGTCAATAGTTGAGAAAATTAACGAAGATATTACATTAAATCCATTTGATGTTATAACATTGAAATTAATTAAATAAAATTTAATTTTTTTCATAAAAAATTTAAAAAATATCAAGACATTCATAAAGAAATTGATTTTTTCTTGAATATTGTTTAAAATAATGTAGTAATAAAATTATTTTATAAATTTTTTAAAAATTTTTTTGAGGTAAAAATGAATTACCAACAAACAGAATCCTTTTTTTTGAGATGGTTGAACACTTTGTTTAGGTATAAGAAAAGCGCTGGCTCTTGGGCATGGATATTACACAGATTGACAGGATTAGGACTGACTTTATACCTGTTTGTTCACATTATAGCCCTTACTGGTTTAACCAAAGGTGAAGCAACTTTTAATGAAGAGATGGCTCTATTCCAATCTCCGATATTTCTTTTTCTTGAATGGGCATTAGGTACTCTTGTTATGTTTCACGCTATAAATGGAGTGAGAATTGTATTAATTGATTTTGGTAATGGAGCTCGTAATCATAAAAAGATTCTTGCTTTTGTTTATACTTTAGGCATAATTCTGGTAATTGGTATGGGTTATTTAATTTTTGCACCACATTTAATGAGTCATTCATAATCGAGGAGAAATTCAATGGATTATAAGTATGCTGGTTCTAGATCATCTGGAGCAAATAAGTGGTTCCTCCAAAGAATTACTGGTATTGCTCTAGTTGTGTTATTGATAGGTCACTATATTTTAATGCATGCAACACCTGATAGTGGTCACACCTATCAAGCAGTACTCGAAAGATTGAGAAATCCTTTTTGGAAAGCTATTGATTTAGGGTTTCTTACTTTTGGTTTGTGGCATGGTCTTAACGGAACATGGAATGTTATTAGAGATTTTAAAATAAAAGCGTTTTGGATGATTTTTTTTCAATGTGCAATTATTATACTTGGTGTTGTTTTTTGGTTTATTGGTATTAACACAATTCTATCATTTTGAAAACTAAGAGGAATATATTAATATGATTATACATCAACATGATATTGTTATAGTTGGTGCTGGGCTTGCAGGGTTACGAGCAGCAGTCGAAACCTCTAATATTGCTGATGTGGCTGTTATTTCTAAGGTGTTTCCTACTAGATCACATTCAGGAGCTGCTCAGGGAGGAATAGCAGCTGCCTTAGGGAATGAAGAACCCGATTCGATTGAATGGCATATTTTTGATACAGTAAAAGGGAGTGATTATTTAGGTGATCAGGATGCTATTACTATGATGGTTTCTGAAGCTCCTGATGCAATTATTGAATTGGAACATATGGGTTGCCCTTTTTCTCGAACAAAAGAGGGTAAAATTGCTCAAAGGCAATTTGGAGGGCATACAAAAGAGATTGAAGAGAATGGTGTTAAGAAAAGAGTTCCAGTTCTGAGAGCATGTTATGCTGCTGATAGAACAGGTCATGTTATTCTTCATACATTATATGAGCAATGTGTAAAGAGAAACGTTCATTTTTATTCCGAATATTACGTTTTATCTTTAATAATTGAAGATAATATATGTAGAGGTTTAGTTGCATATTGTTTGCTTGATTCTGAAATTCATGTATTTCATTCAAAAGCAGTAATGTTTGGTACTGGTGGTTATGGTAGAGCTTTTAAAGTGACATCAAATGCTTATGCAAATACCGGAGATGGTGTTGCAATAGCTTTTCAATCTGGTATACCATTAGAAGATATGGAGTTTGTTCAATTCCATCCAACGGGTTTATATCCTTTAGGTATTCTGGTTACAGAAGGAGCAAGGGGAGAGGGTGGTCTCCTTTTCAATGGTAAAGGAGAAAGATTTATGGAAAAATATGCACCTACTGTAAAAGAACTAGCTCCAAGAGATATGGTAACCAGAAGTATTCAAACTGAAATAAATGAAGGACGAGGAATTGATGGCAAAGATTATGTTCATCTTGATTTAACTCACCTTGGAGCAGCAAAGCTTAAAGAAAGATTACCTGAGATAACTAGTTTTGCAAAAACTTATGCAGGTATAGATCCATCAGAAAAACCAATTCCAATTTTACCTACTGCACATTATTCAATGGGTGGTATTCCAACTGATATTAAAGGAAGAGTTCTTTTAGATGAGAAAGGAACTATTCTTAAAGGTTTTTTTGCTGCTGGTGAATGTGCTTGTGTATCTGTTCATGGTGCTAATAGATTAGGGACAAACTCTTTGTTAGATGCTGTAGTTCATGGAAGAAGAACTGGTAAGACTATGGTTGAGTTTTTAAAAGAAGCTGAATTTATGCCTCTTCCAGCTAATGCTGGTGAAAAAGAAAAAGAAATGTTAGATAGATATTTAAATTCCAAAGGCACTGAAAATCCTGAAGTGATTAGAACTACACTAAGATCCGAAATGATGCAAAAGTGTGGTGTTTTTAGGAATGAAAAAGACTTAAAGCAAGTTATCGAAATAATTAAATCACTTCAAGAAAGATTCAAAAATGTAAGAGTGATGGATAAAAGCAAACACTTTAATACTGAAATAATGGAAATTATTGAATTGAGTCATCTTCTTGAATTTTCTGAAGTAATTGCACTTGGTGCTCTTGCTAGAACAGAATGTAGAGGAGCTCATTGGAGAACTGACTACCCCAAAAGAGATGATGAAAATTGGTTAAAGCATACTTTAGCTTTTAAAACAGAAAAAGGTATTGAATTGCGTTACAAACCAGTTGTAATTTTGAATTATCAACCAATGGAGAGGAAATACTAATGCAAGTTACATTTTCTATACAAAGATTTGATCCTACAAAAGATAGTAAACCTTATAGGAAGGAGTATACTATTGAGGTTGAGCCTACTGCTCGCATCCTCGATTGTTTAGATAAAATTAAATGGGAAATAGATGGTAGCCTTGCATACCGAAGATCTTGTTCTCATGGTATTTGTGGTTCAGATGCCATGATGATAAACGGTATTAATAAATTAGCTTGTCAGGTACTGGTTCAAGATTATAAGAAGAAGTATATTACGATAGATCCTTTACCATCTTTACCAATAATTAAAGATCTAATAGTAAATATGGATAGCTTTTTCAAGAAATATGAAGTAGTTAAACCATATCTTATTACTAAAACACCTCCTCCAAAAAAAGAAAGATACCAGAGTCAAGAAGATAGAGCATTGATTGATGAAGCTGTAAATTGTATTTTATGTGGTGCTTGCTCAACATCATGCCCTTCTTTGTGGTCGAATGATGATTACTTGGGTCCTGCCGCTTTATTAAAGGCTTATCGTTTTGCTTTTGATAGTAGAGATGAAGCACAAAATGAAAGACTTGATGCAATTGATACCCCTGATGGATTGTGGCGATGTAGAACAATATTTAATTGTGTTGAAGTGTGTCCAAAAGAAATTAATATTACTTGGCACTTATCACAATTAAAGAAAAGATGTGCTTTAAGAGAGTTGTAATTGAAGTCTGGGGATATTGAATATCCCCAGATTTTTAATTTTTATCTATTATGAAATTGAAAAACCTTCAAAATCATATCTTTTTTACAGATATTTTTAATTTAAGAGGAAAAAATGAATATTGAAATACCATTGTATATATGTTTGCCTTTTATAATAATTTTAATGATGATTGCTATAATGCCATTAACTTTTCCTCATTTCTGGGAAAAAAATCGTAATAAAGCCTTAGTATCTTTTGTTGTTAGTTTGCCTGTCCTTTTTTTTCTTTTAAATGGCCTACAACATGAATTAGTTAAAACAATTGAAGATTATTTTTCTTTTATTATACTTTTAGCTTCATTATTTATTATTTCGGGCGGGATTTTTATGACAGGTGATCTTAGAGCTACTCCGCTAAATAATTCTATTTTTCTATTTTCTGGAGCTGTTTTAGCTAATTTTGTTGGTACTACAGGTGCCAGTATGTTAATGATAAGGCCTTTCTTGAGAACTAATAGCCACCGAAAAAATACTGCTCATATTCCCGTTTTTTTTATTTTTTTAGTATCAAATATTGGTGGGAGTTTAACTCCCCTTGGAGATCCTCCATTATTTTTAGGTTATTTACATGGTGTTCCATTTAAATGGACTTTAAATTTATTCCCGATTTGGATTATTACAATTTTTTTCGTTTTATTAATTTTTTATATTATCGATTCGATATCTTATAAAAAAGAATCACCTGAGGATATAAGAATTGATATTATTTCTGAAGAGCCTATAAGAATTAAAGGGTTAATAAATATCCTTTTTTTACTCGGTGTTATTTTATCTGTGGCATTACAAATAAAAGCTCCTTATCGTGAAATAATTATGATCATAATGGCTATATTATCTATGTTTTTTACAAACAAAAATATTCATAAAAAAAATAATTTTACTTTTGGTCCAATTATTGAAGTAGCAGTACTTTTTGCTGGGATTTTTATCACCATGACACCCTTAATTATATTATTGCAAGAAAAAGGACCTTCATTAGGAATAACAAAACCATTCCAGTATTTCTGGGCTACTGGTGTTCTGAGTTCATTTTTAGACAATGCACCAACATATTTTACTTTTTTTTCTTTGGCACAAAGTGTAACAAACTCTTTACCTTCCAATAGTATCAATATTGTAGCAGGTGTGAATGAAATTTTTCTTAAAGCAATTAGTTGTGGTGCTGTTTTTATGGGAGCTAATACATATATAGGTAATGGACCGAACTTCATGGTAAAGTCTATAGCTGAATCTCATGGGTATAAACTACCACACTTCTTTGGTTATATGTTGTACTCAAGTTTGATATTAATACCAGTTTTCATTATAATCTCATTGATATTTTTTATTTGATTAATCTTTAGACATCATATTTGAATAGATAAGGCAAATAAACAAATAATATTTCTTATTTTTATATAGTTTTTATATTCTGAGTTTAGCAAAGTTTTTAATATCAGGTTTTGAATATTTTTTGAAATAAAGACTTGCTAATTAATTGCCGATTATATATATTATATTAGTAAGGGTTAATCCGGTTGTGTTTTTAAATATTTTAGGTATTGCTTTATGGCGGCTATGACTTCAAAAGAGTTGGCTCAGATTGCAGATGCACTTAAAAAGGATTCTCCACAGCTTTATGAAGAAGTTTTTCAAAATCGATCTAATCCTGATGCTAAAGAAATTTTGAAAAATAAGTTAGACCAGATTACTCAAGTTTTGGGTAAGAAGGGTATAAAAAAAGAAGAATTAGAAGAGATGTTAGAGACTCAAAGTGCGAGTAACAATGTTATTTCATTGAGAACAAAAAAAAGAGTCAAGTGGATACTATTTGTTATTCTAGGAGTTCTTCTTATTCAGATTATTATTGTTTTGTTTGTTATCCTTCCAAAGTTGTAAATCAATCCCAAAAAGCCCACGATACTGCTAACTTAAATGTTCGATCATTTTGAGGATATATATAGGTTATAAAATAATTATGATCTAATATATTATCTATTCCTAAATAAATAGATGCTGTTTGTAGGTTTAAAACGGCGAATAAGTTTAAAATGCCTTTTGGGTCATAATTTAAATAATTAATATTTTTTAGATCAGTGTAAACTAGTTTATCAAAAAAATTACTTACCTTTGAAAAATATTTTCCATTGATTCCAGCTTTTATGGTAATATCTTTAGTAAAAATGTTATCATAATAATATATACCTGCATAAGTCGTTAATTCCGGTATTATTCTTTCTAAGAGGTCATTCTTGTAATGAATATAATCAATTTTTGATTCATAAAGTATTTTGCCAAAATTAATATTGCAATTTAAAGAGAATCCTTGTGATTGAGTATCAATAAAATTAATAAACTTTGATGAAATGGGATGATCGTTAATAAAATTACCTGCTAATAAAATTGAAGAAATTTTATTATAAAAAATGTTAAAATCAATTTCGGTGTTTTTTTGTATATATTTTGTATTAAAGTTTATTCCTGTATGTTTTTCTGGATCTAAATTTTTTATTAAGTCTTTTTTTATAAATTTTTCATATAGGTTATTGCTTTTATAAGCGTTTACATATTCTAATGAAAATAAAAAAGGACCTACGTTTAAAATCGGATTTACACTAAAACTCATTCTGTTTTTCTGATTATAAGAATATTTTTTATCTGGTAACAAATATTGAAAGAAAAGATTTATATCAAAATTTTTTGAGACATTTAAATTGTCAATAATTGAAAAATTCATTTCATTCGAATTAATTTTCTTGGATAGATTAGAATTTATTTGATTTGTTGATAGATTAATATCGTTTGTAAAGTTGAAATTAGAGTATAAATAAAAAGTAAAATTATGATTTAAAAATGACATGCATTGTTTAATGCTTAATATTAATGATTTTGTAGAAATATTCTGATTAAATGATTCAAAAATAGGATTATTTAAAGTATCATTATTTATTTCATAACGTTCATTACCAAAACTTACTGTAAGTAGCGTTGGATTTATAGTGTCTTTTAAAAAGTAAGCTGCCATTTGTATATTAAGAAGATTCCTAATGTATTTTTCATTATCATTTGGAAAAACAACATTGGCAACATCACCATTAAAATTATCTTCAGTTAATACATTGTTAGATAGTTTAACTCCTCCATTTATTCCTCTTGTATTTTTTGTAAAATAGTCTGATACGTTTAACTCGATTTTATTACTTATTAAATATCGATATCTAATTCTACCACCTAAAAATGTAAAATCAGAATTTTTGAATCTACCATCAGAAATTTGATAGTTAAAACCTACCATTAAATTTGATCTGCTTGATATATTTTGCATGAATATACCATCGGTTAAATAAGTATCGTATGGAGCCTCAATGTGTCTTACGTAAGTATAGGGTTTGCTTGAATTATTTTTATTTGTGATTATGTTAATTGCTTTTGAGTTACCAGTAATAATACTTTGACTGTTGGATAGAATTTCAATTTTCTCAATATCTTCGGTCATAATTAAACTTTGATCAGGAATTCCAAAAAATAAATTATTGTATGGAATTCCATCAATCATGATGGTTAGATTTTTTGGTAAATTACCTTGAAAAAACAATGGATTTACCTGTCCAGGCGAACTTAAGTAATTAGCATAGAAGCCATTTGTGTTTTGTATTATATCCGAGAATGAATAGTAGTCACTTAAATTGATTTTTTCTTTTTTAATCTCTGTAGTAGAATTAGATACTTTAAAAGAATATAAAGATGAGAATTTATCTGTAGTAGTATCTTTTTTAGTAATTATGGAATCATTGTGATATTTGAATGACCCTACTTGATATATATTTGTTTTATGATTTGAATAACTATTTATAAATGATATTATTAAAGTTATTAATGTTATATATTTTTTCAATATTTTAACCTTTTAGTCTTGATTTAATTTTTAAGAAATTACTTGTTTTTTCTAAAAATTTAAAGAGGTTAGATGAATAATATTTGAGATCATAGTATTCTTTTAGCTCACCCCCGAACAACCTTTTAAAATCTGAAATACTTTTTGTATTTGCACCCATAAAATCGAATAATCTTTTATTATCATTTGAATATTTTTTTAATAATTCCCATAATAAAAAATGGGTAGAATTATAATTGCGATATTTAGTTTCTGTACCAGCAATCCAATCATAAATAATATCTTTCCATTTTAGCAAAGCTCTCATAGAATGAATTTCATTATCGATTGATATTGAATATATGTCACAAATATTATTCTCTAAAGCAAGTTTTACAAAATTAGTAAAAGTATCATAATCTAATATAGGTTTAATTTTATTTCTTGAATAGCTTTCAAAATGTAAGTCGATAAGTTTTTCAACATTATCATTTTTTGAAATAACAGGAGAATATGATAAGCAATTATTTATTTTTCTTCGTAAAGAGCTGCTAAATCCATTCCATATATTTTTTTCATCTTCAAGGTTTAATATATATGTATACTGAGGTAAAACTATCCACTTATTCCAGAGAAAAGGTCTTGTATCGAAGAAATCAATTGTTGTAGTAAAATTTATGAATTTGTATTCTTTTGAAAGGTAATTAATAAAATTGTTAGAAATTTCATGTTTTATTTCAATGTTTTTTTGATTTTTCTGATTTTCAGGTAAATTAAATAATAAACCATTATATAGTGTTAATGGTGGTTTTGTAATAGTTTTTATAAAATATCTTTTTTTATAATAAATTATTGCGCCTGCTAAGATTATACCATTATTATGAAAAATTATAACCTCGTTTGAAATATTGAAAATATGATTGATTATTTTACCCCATAGTGATGAATTAAACAAAGTAGAATTATCTATTTGAGACAAAAATTGTTCCCATTCATTTGTATTATCAGAAAGTTTTTCTAACTTAATATTTTTCATTATCAATTATTCATTGAATTTTAAAATATAAAAATAAAATAAATTTATATCAATGTAAAGAATTTTATCAATTTTAGATTTATTTTGTAGATCGTTTATTTTAATAAATATTTTATTTTACTTTTGAAAATATATTTGTTTTAAATTTTTTTGTAATAAAAAAACAGTAAAAAAAGTATTGCTTTTTTACAAATATTTTATTAAATTAAAATCTCACATTAATTACGGGGCGTAGCGCAGTCCGGTTAGCGCGCCTGCCTTGGGAGCAGGAGGTCCTGGGTTCAAATCCCAGCGCCCCGACAAAAACAACATTTATCTTTTTTCTTCTTCGGTTGTTTTATGAGCATAGAGAGATTTTTTGTCTTAATATTACTTTTCTTGGATTTTTAAGATTGGCTTCGCATTCCGCAAGAGGCGGGAAAGAAAAAATTGGAAACTAAATTTTCATTTTGTTGCTTGATTCGTGTATTGAATCGCCGCCTACTGAACAGAAAATTGAATTTTGATTTTGTTCACCCATTTGGTTTAATCCCAAATTATAAAAAAACTTGCGAAGAGAGCCGAGCGAGCAATCATATTACCCCGTAATTTATAAAAGTTGCATTTGGTCGCAATTACTGAATAAAGCACGGACCTTTTTTGAACAAAACCTTGACTAACCTGTGGGTCACATTCGGAGAACGCACACCCACCTATCATCAAAACTAGCCGGAGGGTAAAAATTCTTGCACCCAGACCTCCTTCCTTTTTGCCCGCCCGCTTGGATTTTTTCTTAAAGAATTTTAACAAGAGCGGGGTATATTGAAATAATATACTTATTAAATTTTGCTTGACTTTATTTGATAAATTATATATCATTATATTAAGTAAGTTGTATATAATTTACTATAATTAGTGTATTAAAATAGTTAATGAAATTCAAGGAAAAAACATGTAAAATAAAGTAAGAGGGAATATCCAAAATTAAGGTAGAAAAAGGTATATCTCAAGATCGATTTTAAAAAGAGGCGGATTTAGTATTAAATACTATTCTAAAAATTGAAAACAGTGAAAGCCCAAACTCGATAGTTGAAACTTTAGAAAGAATCGCTAAAGCTCTCGATGTTTCGATTGCCGAGTTATTTAAGGATTAAAACTATGAAAATACCAGACAAAAATAAAATTAAAACATTAGTTCAAACTTCTGTAGAATCTTATGCTCAATGTTTTAAGTCAAGACACATGGGCGAAGTTGATAATCCCGAAGGGACTATCAATATGAAGATTCACAATGTTTTTATTGAGGCATTGGGAAAAGAAATTCAATACTACACTGCCTTAGTTCGTTCTCTTGATAGTTCGTTTGGCAATATGCTTGAAAATTTAGCCATAAACATTGCCAAACTTTCATTTGAAGTAAAAAGGAACGTTGAAGGTCCACTCAAAGCAGAACAGACAAGTTTTATTGCTGAATTATTAGAAAAATATAAAAGGCATGAGATAAAGCCAAGTGTGAAAGATTATCAAGATTTGCGTTCGCTTGTGAGAAAAGATAAAGGCCAAATCAAACGGCATGATAGCGATTATTATTTAATTGATAAGGAAACAAACGTTCACTATTTGA
>DATCTW010000049.1:0-64348 GCA_036567745.1 Ignavibacteria bacterium
TAATTTTTAAATAATAATAGTATAAACTTTTTCATAATTTCTACATAAAATTTACAATCAATATTTGAACAAGAAAATAATATCAATAAAAATTTTAATATATTTCTAAGTATACTACATTTCTGTAAAATAAAAAAAATAAAAAAAGTTTGAGTTTAAGGGGAAAAGGAATTTCTGAATTGATTTTATTGTAATTTTTAGATATCTTTAGAAAAATAATAAATTTAATAATTATGATAAGTGTAATAATCCCAACTTTAAATGAAGTAAAGTATGTTGGTAATTTGCTATCACAATTTACACCAGAAATAAGAAAAAAGTATGATCTGGAAATTATTGTGAGTGATGGTGGCAGTACTGATGGTACTGTTGAGTTGGTAAGAAATTACGCTGATTTACTGATTTTACATGAATCAGAAGGAAGACAGACAATTGCAGAAGGTAGAAACAAAGGGGCTTTTAACTCCAGAGGTGAAGTTTTATTTTTTATTAATGCGGATACTTACATAAAGGATATAGATAATTTTTTTGCTACAATTACAAAAGAACTTAAAGACCCTAATGTTATTGCCTTAACTTGTAAAGTTTCGATTTTCCCTCTTGAAGAAAAGCTTTCTGACAAAATTTTTCATACATTTCATAACTATTATTTTGCTACTTTGAATTATCTTGGAGTTGGTATGGGTCGGGGAGAATGCCATATCATTAAAAGAGAAAAATTCTTTGAAGTAAATGGTTACAATGAAAATATAATAGCTGGTGAAGATTTTGAGTTATTTACTCGTTTGGCTAAAGTTGGTAAAATCAAGTTCCTTCATAAATTAAGAGTATATGAATCCCCGAGAAGATATCGTCGCTATGGTTACTTAAAAGTGATGATATCATGGTTCAGAAATTGTGTTTATATAGTTCTTTTTAAAAAATCTATCCCTGAAGAATGGGAGGTAATAAGATAGCGATTACTTTCAAAAGATGAAAAAATTTTTTTTATTTATATTCTTAACTGTTTCCTTTTATAATCATTCCTATACACAAAATGTTGAGATAAATAATAACGTGTATAATTTTTTGAATCGATTATATGTTAAGGGTGTTATACAAAATTATTCAAATGCAATTTTACCAATTTCAAGAGATAAGGTTGCAGAATATTTAAGCTATCTTGATAATAACTCTTTTAAATTAAATAAAGTTGAAAAAAAGATGTTAGATGATTTTAAAAGAGAGTTTGAATTTGATTTGAAAAGCACAACTGATCATAAAAAAGAACTCTTTGAAAAGGGTAATTTCTTAGAAAATTTAGTCGATCTTTTTTCTGATAAAGAAAGATATCTTTATACATACATCGATACAAATTTTAGTTTTTTTTCAAATGCTTTATTTGAATCAAAAACTTTAATGAGCTATGGTGATTTGTACGATAAAAAGAATTCTTCTCTTTTGCGTTGGGGTGCTAAAATGAGAGG
The DNA here is from genome assembly GCA_036567745.1 of Ignavibacteria bacterium. Classification (GTDB taxonomy): domain Bacteria; phylum Bacteroidota; class Ignavibacteria; order DATCTW01; family DATCTW01; genus DATCTW01. Next base: position 1,467 of record DATCTW010000049.1, read on the forward strand.
GACTATAAATGATAACATAGGCTTTTATTTTTTTGTTACAAATGGTCAGTATTTAGGAGATAAAAACTTAGCACTTACTGATATTACCTTAAAAAATAATTATAAGATACATGAACAGAAATCAAAAAATTTTGATTTTACTGAAGGTTATCTATCATATTACTCAAAACCTTTTATGATACAATTGGGAAGAGAAAAAATATCTTTTGGTCAAGGTTATAACGAAAAAATGATTATTTCTCCAGTTAATGCGCTGGACTTTCTAAAGTTGGATTTTAGTTATGGTATTATAAATTATTCTTTTATTCATAGCTGGCTAATACCTAAAATAAATGATAATGTGACGATTCAATTTGATAATGAAAGAACTTTTTCATCAAAATATCTAACATCTCATAGATTAGGTATTTCATTATTAAATAATAATCTTGAATTGGGTTTTTCAGAAATGGTTATTTATTCTAATAGACCTCCTGAGATAGCTTATCTAACGCCATTAATATTTTTTAAATCTGTAGAGCATTCTTTACAAGATAGGGATAATTCATTAATTTCATTTGATGCTGCAGCAAGAGTTATTCCAAAAATTAAATTATATGGAACCTTTATTATTGATGATATCGATTTCTCAAAAATTGGAACAAAATGGTGGGGCAATTTGTTTTCATATCAGGTTGGTTCTTTTATTTCAGAACCATTAAATTTTGAAAATTTTGATTTTAACATTGAGTACCTAAAAATATTACCGTATACATTTAGTCATAGATTTATTGAAAATAATTATACAAATTATAATAGTTATATTGGCTCAAATATTGAACCTAATTCAGATAAATTAAGTTTGTTAATAAAATATTATCTGACTTATCGGGCAAATATACAATTAGGTTTTAACTATTTAAGACATGGTAGAAACCTTTATGATGAAAAGGGTTTTTTGGTAAAGAATGTTGGCGGAGATATAAATTGTGGTCATAGAGCTATTGATTCTGAAGAAAGTATTTTTCTTGATGGTAATATTGAGAAAATATTTACATCTTCAATATCATTTTATTATGAACCTTTTAATGATATTTTTATTTTTTTCGAATATAATTATAACTTAAAAAATGAAGATGTCAAAATAAAACAAAATACAATAAATTTAATTTTTAATATAAAATATTAAGAGGTAACAAATGTTGAAAAAAAGAGTCCCAGTATATCTATTACTTATAATCTTACTCTTTGGTTTGGTTGCTGGTGCCAAGTTAAATGAATTAATTTCCGGAGATAACTTACGTGAACAGATACAGAAATTTTCGGATGTTTTAAGTTTGACTCAAAGGAATTACGTTGAAAAAGTAGATACACAAAAGTTAGTCGAAGCTGCAATAGCCGGTTTATTAACCCAATTAGATCCTCATTCTGTTTATATACCACCGAAAGCAATGTCAAAAGTAACTGAAGATTTCAAGGGTAGTTTTGATGGAATAGGAATTGAATTTGATGTTATAAATGATACAATTTTAGTTGTTGCTCCTATTGCTGGTGGTCCTTCGGAAGCACTTGGAATTATGGCAGGTGATAAAATAGTAAAAATCGATGGCCAGAGTTGTATAGGTATAAAACGAGATGATGTCCCTGGTAAATTGAGAGGTCCCAAGGGAACTAAAGTTGTGGTAACAATATATCGTGCTGGAATGCCAAATTTAATTGACTTCAATATTACAAGAGATAAGATCCCTATTTATACCGTGGATGCTGCTTTTATGGTTACAAAGGATGTTGGTTATATTTCTGTAAATAGATTTGCTCAAACAACCTATGAAGAATTTAAAAATGGGTTAACAAAATTGCTTTCTCAAGGAATGACTAAACTCATATTAGATTTAAGAGGTAATACTGGTGGTTTCCTTGATCAAGCTTTTCTTATGGCTGATGAACTGATTCCAGCCGGAAAGAAAATTGTTTACACTAAAGGAAGACTTCCTGAGTTTGATGAAGAATATTTTTCCTCTCCTGGTGGTTCTTTTGAAACAAACCCAGTCATTGTTTTAGTTGATGAAGGATCAGCTTCTGCAAGTGAAATTGTAGCTGGTGCAATTCAGGATAATGATCGAGGTTTGATAGTTGGTGAAACTACATTTGGTAAAGGTCTTGTTCAAAGACAGTGGGATTTAATTGATGGTTCTGCCATAAGAATTACTACCGCAAGATATTATACGCCTAGTGGTAGGCTTATTCAAAAACCTTATGAAAAGGGCAAGTATACAGCTGATATGAGAAACAAAATTGATGAGGAAGGTGAGAATATAGAACATAAGCTTGAAAAAGATTCTACAAAACCTGTTTACAAAACTGTTGGGGGAAGAAAAGTATTTGGTGGAGGAGGAATTACACCTGATTTTGTCGTAAAACCTGATACTTTTACTTTATTCTCAAGAAAAGCTTTATCGAATAGAGAGTGGTTACTTTCTTATGTAAATTCATTTATGGATCAAAATGGTAAAGAGTTAAGAGAAAAATACAAAAAGGATATTGATAGATATGTAAAAGAGTTCGTAGTGACTGATGAAATTCTTAAACCCTTTATTGATAAAGTAAAAGAAAAAGGTGTTGAATTTAATCAAGAACAATATAATAAAGACGAAAAGGCTATAAAAACATTGATTAAAGCATATTTTGCTAGAAATATTTGGGGAAACGAAGGTTGGTATAAGGTAAGAATTGATATAGATAATCAGTTGTTAAAGGCAATAAAATTATTCCCCGAAGCAGAAAAACTATCAAAGTTAACTAAGAAATAAAATGAGATTATATTATAGATTTATCGCCTTTTTTCTTTTTATTCTTTTTTTTACTGGAGGGTTTATCTTTATAGATAAACCCTCACTTCAAAGTACTTATAAAAGTCAAGTATTAAAAACAGGAGAAGAGCTTTTATATGAAGTAAGCTATTCTTTTATTAAGCTTGGTACTATTAGAATAAAAACTTTAGATAAATATTACAAGAATGGAAGACCGGTTTATAAAGCAATAGCTTTTATTGATTCTTACAATATTCCTCTTGTTTCATTGCATAATGTTTTTGAGAGTGAAATAGACGAAAGCCTTTACTCTCATCAGTTTATTGGTAGTGAGCTTGAGGGTAGGGAGTGGAAATACACAAAATATGAATTGAACTACCAACAGAATAAAGTCTTTATGGAACGTGGCTATCCATCAAGAAAAGTCATACTTATGAAAGATACTCTTTCTCTTGATAATAAAAAGTTTCAAGATGGATTGTCAATTTTTTTTGCTGCAAGAGAATATCTTTTTTCTCAAAATTCTTTAAACATACCTGTTTTGATTAATGAAAAGAAAGAATATGCTTATATAAAGTATCCCTGTACAAATGAATCTGTTGAAATTGATGCTGTCAATTATCCTATCGATGTTTTAAAATTTGAAGGTAAAGCTGGGTTTGTTGGTGTTTTTGGTCTTACCGGAGATTTTCAGGGTTGGTTTAGTAATGATAATGCAAGAGTGCCTATAACTGCAAGAATGAATGTTATTATTGGCAGTATTTATGTTGAACTAAAATCATGGAAATTACCTGGATGGAACCCCCCAAGAAGGAATAAATAATAATTATGTGGAGTGCATTTAGATACGGATTATTAAAAGTAAATTCGAATTTAAAGTTTCTAATCTTTCTATGGATTATTAATCTTTCTTTTGCCGCAATTTTAACCGGTCCTATTTATGGATTGTTGAAAGATTCTCTTTTCTATAATATGAAAGCAGAGGATTTATCTCTTTCTTTTAACTTCCTCTGGTTTATTGAATTTAAATATACTTATCAAGAGGTCTTAAAATCTATACCCAATGTTATGATAATGGTCGGTATAATATTTGTTCTGATTCAAGTTTTTTTAATGGGGGGTATATATGAGATATTTAACTCAGATGCTAGAAAAAACCACTTTATTGATTATTTTTATGGTTGTGTTAGATATTTTTTCAGGTTTTTTAAAGTATTTCTGATTTCGCTAATATGTTATGCTGGTTTATATTATCTAAATGTTGCCTATATCCAATATATTGATGTATTAACTCAGAATACTGAATCTCAATTAGTTCTAATTATTGCTAATAGCTTTAGATATCTACTCATTGCTGCATTATTTGGCATTTTAGGGATAATTTTTGACTATGTTAGAGTCAGAATTGTTGTCAATCAAAGTTATGATACTCTTGAAGATTTATGGTTAACTTTTAAATTTTTGATAAAGAATTTTTGGACTGTTTCATCTTTATTCTGGTTTATTGCTTTTATTGGATTAATTATTTTTTTAATATATGCTTTAATTGATAACTTTATAGAACCTACAAACTATTTTACTATAATTTTAATAATTTTTATAAGACAATTTTATCTTATAGGAAAAATTTGGGTTAAATTGTTATTTGCTTCCTGCCAAATCGAACTTTATAAGGAGATAACAAGCCCAACAATAGAAGTAACTGAAATAAGTGAAATTGATGTACCATTGAAAGGAGTATAATTTTTATGTCTATTATGCCTATTCATCTATATGGAAGCCCTGTATTAAAGAAAAAGGCTGAACCTATAAAAGATATTGATGATGGAAAAGTAAAAATAATAATGGATATGTTTGAAACAATGAAAAAAGCTAATGGTATTGGTTTAGCTGCTAATCAGGTTGGCCTTTTGGATTCTATCATTGTGATTGATTTATCTGATATCAAAGAAGAATCTGATGAAGAATTGGAATTAACTAAAGATTTAAAAAAGCCAATGATAATTATTAATCCAAAGATAACTAATACCTGGGATGAAACGATTTATGAAGAGGGTTGTTTAAGTGTACCTGAAATAAGGGCAGAAGTGCAAAGACCTAAAATTATAAAAATAAATTATCGTGATGGTAATTTTAATGAACAAAGTTTAGAGGTCGGTGGATTTCTTGCCAGAGTAATACAACACGAATACGATCATTTAAATGGCATTCTCTTCCCTGAGAGACTTGGAAAAATTAAATTAGCAAGGTTAAGAGGAAAAATTAATAAAATCAAAGGTGGTTATGTAGAACCAGCTTACCCCTTTGCATTAAAATAAACTACTTATTAGAATTCATGGATTTAAAAGAAAATAAAGCTAAAATAGTATTTATGGGTACTCCAGAATTTGCTGTACCCTCACTTGATATTCTTGTAAAAAACGGTTTTAATGTTGCCTGTGTTGTAACTGTTCCAGATAAACCGCAAGGAAGAGGTTTAAAATTATCCCAATCTGAAGTAAAAAATTATGCTCTTGAACATAATTTACCAATTCTTCAACCTGAAAAGTTAAAAGACGAAAAATTTATTAAATATTTAGAGGAGCTATCTCCGGATATTATTGTAGTAGTAGCTTTTAGAATTTTACCAAGAGAGGTTTATTCTTTAGCTAAATTAGGCGCGTTTAATTTACATGCTAGTTTGCTTCCGAAATATAGAGGTGCTGCTCCAATTAATTGGGCTATAATAAACGGCGAAACAAAAACAGGAGTAACAACTTTCTTTTTAGATGATAAAGTGGATACTGGTAATATTATTTTTCAGGAAGAGGTAGATATAAATTCTGATGAAACTGCTGGTGATTTACATGATAAGCTAATGCAAATTGGAGCAAATCTTGTTCTTAAAACTGTGCGTGCAATTTTAAATAATAATGCACCAAGAATTCAACAAAGTGATTTAAAAGCAACTCCTGCCCCAAAGATATTTAAAGAACACTGCAAAATTGATTGGAATAATCCGATGGAAAAAATCCACAATTTGATTAGAGGCTTATCTCCATATCCTGCTGCTTTTACTACATACAAAGGCAAAATAATAAAAATTTATAAGAGCGAAAAAACAAATATAAAGGTAAATTTATTACCCGGCTCAGTACTTGTAACAAAAGAAGATTTATTTGTTGCTTGTAATGATAGTTATTTGAAAATAATTGAATTGCAATTGGAAGGAAAAAAAAGATTAAAAACTGAAGAATTTCTGCGGGGTTTCAATTTTCAGAAAGAAGATGCATTAGGTTCTTAAATAATGAATTTATGTTCATAATAAAAGAAACAAATAACTTTGAAGAGTTATTAAGCTTGAAAGAAGAATGGAATCGTATTGTAGAAAAATCTCAGGGATCGACAATTTTTCAAACTTTCGAATGGTTATATAATTATTCAAAACACTTCTCAAAAAAAAATTCTTTATTGTTATTATTAGCTTTTAGTGGGGATAAATTAATTGGTGTAGCTCCATTACAAAAATTAAAATATACTAAAATTGGAATTTTTAGCAAAAAGAAAATTACCTTTTTAGGAGAAATCTTTTCTGAATATAATGACTTTATCGTTTATTCCGAATATTTTTTTTCTGTAATTAATTCTTTTATACAATATTTATCTGAATACTACTCTGATTATTATCTTGATTTAAGAGATATTCCCGATCATTCTTTAACTAATACTTTTTTTCTAAAACAAACAAGATATTTTAGAATTGAATTAAAAAGTGAAGTATATTTGTATATAAAAACATCAAGAAATATTGAAGATTATCTATCAGAATATTCAAAAAAGACAATTAACACTTTGAAAAGGAAAATAAACAAATTACAAAAAATGAATTCGGAATTTGTTTTTAGCAATTATATAAATGAAAATGATCTTTTAAAACTTATTGAGTTTAATTTGTATAGACAAAATAAAAAAAAATTAATTTCGTTCTTTGAAGACAAGAATAGTATTAGTTTTGTTCAGCAAATTGTAAAAGAATATAATAACACATCTTTTTTGCTTTCTTCTCAATGCCAAATAAATAATGAAACTAAATCAGTTTGTCTCTGTTTTTTATTTAACAATAAGCTATATTTTTATCTTTCTGGATTTGACTTTGAATTACAAAAATATTCTTTGGGTATGGTTCATTTGCATAAAATAATCGAGTATTGTTTTAATAAGAAATATGACGAGTTTGATTTTATGCGAGGGTCTGATGATTATAAATTTAGATTTCATCCTGAAAAAAGATATTTAAAAAGATATTTAATAAATATCAATAATAGTTTTTTGGTTACTATTCACTTTATTCTTATTAAATTAAAAAATATATTTAATGAAATTATTTTCAAAAAAAACACTGTTGTTTTTTAAAAAAGAAATTACTTCTAATAATTTTATTGATGATAGTTTTACAAAAATTCTTTTTTTGAATTACAATGATTTTATTGAAACCGAGTTTTATAAAAATGAGTATAAACTTGAATATCAAAATAGGTTCGATAGAGATGATAAATGTGTGGCATTATTTAAAGATAACCAGATTGTAAATATTAGTTGGTTATGCTTTTCAGATTTATTTATTGATGAGATAAAAATTAAATATAAAGTTCCAGTAAATAGTTTTGTGATATATGATGTTTATACTTTACCAATTTATAGAAATAGGGGTTTTTATAAGTTAATGCTAAATCACTTAAATATATGGGGAAAGGAGAACGATTTTCGCTGTTCTTATATCTATTCAGAATTGGAAAATAGCATTTCAATTCGTGCTATAATAAATAGTGGATATAAGAAAATTGAAAAGATTACATTGTATGAATTTTTAAGAATGAAATTATATTTAACAAAAAAATATGATTAAACAAATAGCAAGATATTTTAAAAATAATAAAATTTTATCAACTATTCTGAGTAGATTTTATTCTTATGTAAAACTATATGATAAAAACAATACTCTATATCCTGATTTACTAAATGAAATCGAATGGAATAAAATATTAGTTTTAACGCCACATGCAGATGATGAAACATTGGGATGTGGTGGCTTCTTAATTAAAGCAATAAATAAAAATAAAACTGTAAAAGTTGTTTTGTTTTCAGATAATAGTGATAGTTTGCCTGATGAGAATATTGAAATTGCAGTTGAATTAAGACTCAACGAATTTAAAAAAGCAATGTGTTCATTAGGCATTAAAAATTATATAAATTTAAATCTATCTAAAAAAGATTTTACATTTTCAAAAGAGGTTATTTCTCTTGTTAATAAAATTATTAATGATTTTAATCCAGAAGTTATTTTGCTCCCATCTTTCCTTGATAATCATGACCAACATAGAATACTTAATTTAATTTTTTATGAGGTTTGTAAAAAAATAGGTTTTTCTCCTAAGGTAATGTTGTATGAAGTATGGACGCCAATTATTCCAAATATTGTAGTTGATATAAGCGATATAATTGAGAAAAAAATACAAGCAATAAAATGTTATGAATCCCAACTAAAATATATTAATTATTTGGATACAATTATTGGTTTAAATAGCTATCGTTCAATTACTAATTTACAAGGAAAAGGTTACTGCGAGGGGTTTTTATTGCTCGATTTTGATGATTACAAAAAATTTTTTAGAAAAATATTCAAATGATGGATTTATCTGATAAAAAAAGATACGGTAAATTTTACACTCCAGATATTTACACAGAGTTTTTATCTAAATTGGTTCTAAAGATCTATCATGGCACAAAGAAAAATTTGAAGTTGCTTGATCCTTCTTGTGGAGATGGTGCATTTTTAGATGAAATGACAAAAAGAATTCCACAACTCATAAAAAAATTAGAGTTAACCAAGGTTGATTTATATGGTATAGATATTGATGATAAGGCACTTGAACTGGCATCAATCAGAATTAAAAATAAAATAAATTTCAATATCACACTATTAAATGCTGATTTGCTTTTAGGTGATACTGAAATTTATCAAAATACTAAAAAATACTTGAACAAATTATTTAAAGATAAATTTGATATTATTATTGGAAATCCACCCTGGGTTTCCTTGAAAGGTAAATTTAGAGAAAAATTGTATTCTAATAAACAACTACAATTGCTTTTGGAACGTTACCCCTGTGATAAGTATAGACCCAATACCTCCGAAATGTTTATCTGGAAATCTTTAGAAATATTGAATGATAATGGATTAATCGGTTTTATTGTGCCCGATAGAATTTTTAAGAATTCACAATTTTCAAAGTTAAGAGAGTTAATATTTTATAAGTATAAGTTAGAATATGTAGTAAGTAATGTAAAATTCCAAAATGTTAATTCTGATAATGTGATTTTTGTATTAAGAAAAAAAATATCGAAACCAGATGATAAAATTAAATTTAAAAGTTTTGGGGAAAGAAAATGGGAAATAATACCTAAAAATATTTTTTTTGATGATAATTATAATTGTTTTTTCCTGAAAAAGGATTATTATAAAGTTATTGAAAAAATTAAAAGAACTACTTATCTAGTTAAACTAAAAGAATTATTTATTACAGGTGTAGGTTTTATTGGTAAAAAGAATGAATTTAACGATGATAAGGTTTCATTGAATAGTGTAAAGGTGATTTTAGGAAGAAATATCGAAAGAAATATTATAAAAAGTTTTCGCTATTTTGAGTTCATAAACGAAAATATACTTGGTGGAACAAATGATATCTCAAAATTAACTACTAAACCTAAAATTATCCTAAGAAAAACCGGTAAGAATTTAATTTCCGCTATAGATGAAAAGGGCTATCTTCCAGAACAATCGTTATATTTTATTTTATCAAAATCTAATAATAATTTAGATTTATACCTTTTAAATAGATTATTAAATTCAAATATTTTAAATTTTTATTACCTTCTAATGGCAGTTAGTAACATTAATTCTATACCACAAATTAAAAAGAAAGACCTTGATAACTTTCCAATAATATCTTATGAGCAATTCAGTAAAATTTATCCCAGACATTTAAAAAATACTGAATTTAAAAAAAATCCTTTCAACTATTTTAAAAACATTTCAGAAAAGTTAATATATTCATTATATGGTCTTGATAGTAATGATATTAATGTTATCGAAGAGTATTTAGAGCACTTTTAATATATGAAATCTTTTTCAATTATTCTGATTTACCCTATTTTAAGAACCGTAATACCTTGACACAGAGGTAAAAAAAGATTAAATTTATTGTTGTCTTTAATATTTTACTTTAGGTTAAGCCCTTATTTGCATTGAAATAACGAAGGAAAGTTAATCAATGAATTGTTTCGGAAAGAAAATAGTAATAATTTTATGTACTTATTTGTTTTTTTCTTCAGCTTTATTCTCACAAACTGATTTATTGAAAGAAAAACAAGATTATGCTGTTATTTACGGTTTGTATAAAGATGGTTTGTATGATTTAGCATATGAAGAAATTAACAAGTTTTTAGAAAAATATCCAAATAGTCAAAATACAAGCGATGCTGTATTTATTAGAGCCGAATGCTTATTTAAACAAGATAAGTTTAAGGAGGCAATAAATGAATATAATGAATTCATTATAAAATATCCATCATCTCCATTAACTGACGATGCTGCATTTAGGATTGGAGAATCATTTTATAAAAATAAACAATTTAATGAAGCAATATCTGCTTTCAAAAAAGTTATAGATAAATATCCAGAAAGTGAATTATCAGGAGAATCTGCTTATTGGATAGGTGAATCTTATCTTAAAATAAGTGAATATGATGAAGCGATCAAATATTATAGGCTAAGTGCAGAAAATTATCCAACTAATAGGCTTGCTAATTATGCTTTTTATTCTATAGGTTGGGTTTATCAAAAGCAAAATAAATATGAAAAAGCAATAGAATCATATCAAGAGTACTTGCAGAAATTTCCATCAGATGAGCTTACGCAAGCAGCTAAAGTAAGAGTCGGTGAATGTTATTTTTATATGAAAAATTATGAGAAAACTATCAGTGAATTATCAGAGATTAGAAATGATGTTACAGATTCTGTTGCTCTATCAAATATAAGTTTCTTGATAGCTGAATCTTTTTATAACCTGAAAAAGTACGATGAAGCAGAAAAAGAATATAAGTATTACATATCAACTTTCCCAAATCAGGAGCATTTTAGAGAGTCTAAATATTCTTTGGGCTGGGTTTATCTGAATCAAAAAAAATATAATGAAGCAATTAAAACTTTTGATGAAATCTCAAATGGAAGTGATGATTTATCTCAGAGTGCACTTTTAAGGAAAGGATTAGCGAGTAAATTAAGTGGCAATGTTAGTTCAGCAAAAAAGATTTTTCAATCTCTAATAAATAAATTTCCAGAAGGTAGCTATACTGATAATGCTTATTTTGAGCTTGGAATAATAGAGTATGAAGAAAAAAATTACAAAGGGGCTAAGAATAATTTTGAAGAGCTCATAAAAAAATTTCCTAAAAGTGATGTACTTTACGATGCGTATAGAATGCTTGGTGAAACCAACATTGCTCTTCAAGATTTCGAGGAAGGAGTAAAAGTATTTTCTAAACTTTTATCTTTTGATAATTTACCTGATAATTTGAAATATGAAGGCAATTATAATTTAGCTTGGTGTTATTTAAAATCAAAAAAATATTCCGATGCTGTAAAACAATATAGACGCTTTTTAGAATTATATCCAAAAGGTAGTTTAACAGAAGATGCAACATTTTGGCTTTCAGAATCTGAATTTCTTGCAGGTGATTTTAAGAGTTCGATTCAAAATTATTCTAAATTTCTTAATACATATAAAAACAGTAAAAAAACACAAGAAGCTTTGTATGGTCTAGCGTGGTCTTACTTTAAAGCGAACGAGTTTTCTTACGCAGCCCAAACATTCGAAGAGTATACTGAAAAGTATCCAAACTCAAATTATACTTATGATTCTTATTTAAGATTAGCAGAGTGTTATTACAATTTAAAGAATTACGAAAAAGCAGCTGGAATATATCGTTTACTTATTCGTCAATATAGAAATAATAAGAATACTGATTTTGCTTATTATCAACTTTCGCAAACAGAGTACAGAAGTGGTAATTTCGGAAAGGCAATAGAAGAATTTAAAAATTTGTTAAAAAATTTCCCGAATTCTGATCTTGCTGATGATGCTCAATACGGTATAGGTTGGATGTATTTCCAAAGAAAAGAGTATGACATGGCAATAACAGAATTCCAAAAAGTTCAATTAAACTATCCTAAAAGTGATTTAGTCCCAAAAGCTATATATAGTATTGGTGATGCATATTATAACAAGAAAGAATATAACTCTGCTGTAAAACAATATAATGAGATAATTAAAAATTATCCTAATAGTCCTTATTTATTAGATGCATTAAGTGGAATTCAATATTGTTATTCTATTCAAGGTAAAGATGATGAGGCTGTAAAGGTTATATCTGATTTTATTCAAAGAAATCCAGATCATAAATCTACACCCTCGTTATTATTATTAAAAGGGGAATTCCTTTTAGGTCAAAAGAAATATGATGAAGCTATTAAGACATTTGAAACTATTATATCAAAATACCCACAATTTGAACTTATTCCAAATGCTAAATATAATATTGCTAGATGTTATCTTGAAATGATGAATTATGATTTGGCGATAAAAAACTTCCAATTTATCTTTGAAAATTATAAAAATCATTCTCTAGCTCCAAACTCTTTACTTCAAATAGGACAGATATATCAAAGTAAAATGGAAAATAAAAAAGCAATAGATTATTATAGAAAAGTGGTTGATAACTATCCTTCTCAGGATATTTCGGCAGAAGCTTTATTTTATATTGGTAAAATTTATTTAAATAATAAAGATACTTTAAATGCCGAAAAATCATTTATACATTCATCTTCGTTCGTAAATAATGTATTTGCTGATAGAAGCAAAATTGAATTGGCGGCAATTTATTTAAACAAAAAAGAAAAAAACAAAGCAATTGAAATAATTGAAAGTGTAGCTTCATCTAGAACAGATAATATTGGTGCTGAAGCTCAATTTCGATTAGGTGAAATATATTTCAATGAAGGTAATTATAAGCAGGCGATAACTGAATTTATGAGAATAAAATATATTTTCCCTAAAGAAAGTGATCTGGTAGCTCATAGCCTTTTAAAAGTAGGTCAATGTTATGAAGCAACAAATGACATCGCTAGCGCAAAGAAAATTTATAAAGAGATAATTAAATTAGGCGGTTCTTCAGATTATACTAAAGAAGCTCAGAACCGTTTAAATCAAATTTCAAAGTAAGGTTTTCAAATGGTAAAAATAAGAAAATTATTATATATTTCTTTTATAATTCCTCTGGTAATATTTGGCCAGGAAAAAAATAATCCAAAAGAACATAATGCTAAAGTAGAAGAACCAGTAATTTTTAAAGATTCATTGCCAAAAATATCTTTACCTGATTTTGTTATAACAGGGCAAGAAAAAATAGACATCTCAAACAGAAATAAAATTGAGATTTCAGAAGATAATATATATGAAATACCAGTAAATCAGAATATAAATTTTGAGTTAAAAGATATTTCTACTACTCAAGTTGAAACTCCATTTAAAAAATTCAATAATCTAAACAATTCTGGTGATATGTTCTCTGGATTTATTAAGGGTGAAGCGGGTAATTTCAATTCTCTATCTTTAAGTGCTGGTTCTACTTATGAGTGGCAAATTTATAAAATAGGTTTCATTGGTAATTATATTTCCAGGGGTGAAAATGTAAGCAATTCAGATTACTATCTTGCTAATTCAAATCTGTTTTTTGTAGCAAATATTCCTGAAACAGATAATATTTTTAATAATACAAGAATTGGGTTGAATTTATATTATAACATTAAAAATTATAAATTTTATGGTGTGCCAGATTACCTTTTTTATTTGAGAGAAACACCTAATTCAAACCTTTTAACTAAAAAGTATTCATTATTTAAAATAAATCCAGTTATTATCTCAAATGATGAAAAATATTTTAAATATAAAGCTGAAATAACCTATAATTATTTTAAAGATGATAATAGCTTGAGTAATAATTTTGATCCATACTTTAACGTTCCTGATTATTCTGAAAATAGCTTTTATTTTAATGTTTCTGGTGAATATCAATATAAAGGTTATTTCCTAAGAGGGAAATTATTAATTGGTAATAATAATTTATCACCATCAAATAATACTAACGAAATATCTAAAAACGCTTTTCTTTTTAATACATCTTTTAATGCTATGAAGAATATATCTGATAATATATCTATTGAAGGAGGATTAAAATTTTATTCATATCAAAACTTAAAGGATTATTCTTACATAGCATATCTTGATAATAAGACAAAAAATATTTTATTGCCTTATATATCTTTTAAATATGAAAACAATAAAAACTTATCATTATCTTTAAACTATTCACCTGATCTTGAAATTATGTCCTTATATAAATCTTATATTAGGCATCCCTATTTGTATGTTTTTAACCTTGAGCATATTGTAAATAAAGTGAATTTATATCTTAATTTTGATTATTTCTACTCAACAAATCTTAGAATAAAATCAACATTGGGTTATTTAGAAGAAGAAAATACTCCAATATATAGGCAGCATTACGACGAACCTATTATGATTTGGTCTCAATATCAACTAAGTGAACTTACAAAATGTTTTTATGCAATATTAGATTTTAATTATAACATTAATGATAATAACAGATTTGAACTTAAGTTAAATTATCAAAGAAAAAGATTACACTCAGAAACAATACCATATTCGCCTGATATTACTGCCTCATTAGATTATTATACACGTTTATACTTCGGATTATTCTTAAATCCTTCGATTGAATTCATTGGTAAACGAAAAGCAGATGATCCATATTATTTATTTAGTAGTACAACACCTTTACCTTTTGAAAAAATTGAGTCAATTAATTTGAAAGAAATATTTCTTTTTAATATAAATCTCGAATATAATATTATCAATAATGTTATTGCAAGTGTTAATATAAGAGATATATTTAATAGTAGATATTCTTACTATAAGGGTTATGAAGAATTTCCATTTTCTATTTTTGCTGGTATAAAATTTAAATGGTAAAATAAATTATAACATCAGGAGATTTAAATGGCTGATGAAATAAAAGTACCAGATTTTAATCTGGGCGAGGATTTTAGTGAAAGCGAGGGAAATCCTAAGACAGAAAACACAAAACCAAATGATCAACCTCAGAAACAGAAACCAAAGCTGCTTTTTGAAGATGAGGAAGAACAAAATTTTGAAGAAGTTAATAAGAATAATGCTGATAATGTTACTCAGCATAAGCCTGATAGCTCTTTTAAGCATGAAGAAGAACCAGTACAAAAAAAGAAGAAACATTTATTATTATGGTTAATACCAATTTTAATCATTATTATTTCTGCAGGTAGTTTTTATCTTCAGACACAAGGGTACTTTGATTTTGGTGTAGTGTTTACTGAATTAGGGAAATTAAAAGATAAAGTATTTGGTTCTAAAGATACATTAGCTGTAGCTGTTATAGATAGTTCAAAAATAGTAGCTCAAAATAAAGTTGAGAGCCCTTACGAAAACGAGTTTCTAAGAAAGCCTAAGACTACAGAAAAAAAAGAGCCAGTTGTAAACGAGAAAAAGAATGAAACAAAAACTGGTTCTAAAATTGATAATAAAGTGGAACCTTCACGAAAGGAGGAACCCCAAAAAATTGCTGAAACCAAAAAAGAATCATTGGGAACAAAAGTTCAAAAGGAAAAGAAAACTGAAAATTTAAAATCTACAGGTAAATATTCGATTCAAGTTTCAGCCTGGAAATTAAAATCTAAAGCTAATTATGAAGCTAATAGATTGAAGAAAAAAGGATTGGATGTTAAAGTTGTTTCAGTGTATTTATCAGAAAAAGGTGGAACCTGGTATAGGGTAATGATTGGTTCTTATTCTACAATCGATGAAGCAAAAAAACAAATAGAAAGTATTAAAAGAGTTTCAAATACAGATAATTGCATAATTAGGGAAAATTAATTATAAATTCTTGGAGTGAGATATATGTCTTTATGGAATTTATTCCTATTAGGCGGCTATGTGATGTGGCCAATTTTGTTGTGTTCAATTATTGCCGTTTATATAATAATTGAAAGATTTTTAGTGCTTAAGAAGGCAAAAGCAAATGTTAGTCAGTTTATGTTAAATCTAAAAGTTTTGCTCAGAAAGAATGATATACGTAGTGCTATAGATCTCTGTGATAATGTTAAAGCACCTGTATCAAGAATTCTTAAACAAGGGATATTACGTTATAATAGAGGTCATCAAGTAATAAGGGAAGCAATTGAAAATGCTGGTTCAGAAGAAATATATAAATTAGAAAAAGGTTTATCTATTTTAGCAACTATTGCAGGTATAGCACCATTACTTGGTTTCTTTGGAACAGTAACAGGTATTATTCAGGCTTTTCAGATGATACAGAATGCTGGTGGTGTAGTTAATGCTGGTGATCTTGCTGGTGGCATTTGGGAGGCATTATTAACAACTGCTTTTGGTTTATTTGTTGGCATTCCAGCTTATTTTTTCTATAATTATTTTGTTAATAGAATTAAAAGATTTGTTTTTGAAATAGAATCTAGTAGTAATGAGTTTCTTGATTTAATTCAATTAGAATCAGAAGAAATAAAGAATACTAATACTGCTGAAGCTAATGAAAAGTTTGAACCAATTACTCTTAAATAGGTGATGAGATGAAATTTCAGATGCAAAATAAAATTATGGATTCTTTTGCTTTTTCATCTTTAACTGATGTGATTTTTCAGTTGTTAATATTTTTTATGTTAACTGCATCATTTGTATCTCATAGTGGAATAAAAGTTGAACTTCCTAAAGCATCTAAAGGTACACCCCCTGCAAATCAGGAACAAATTACAATTAGCATTACTAATGATAATCGCATTTTTGTAGATAATGTTGAAACTGATATTAGAATGTTAAGCCAAAAGATACAAGAATCAATCAAAGATATGAAAAATCCTTTAGTAATTTTAAATGCGGATAAAGATGTAAACTTGCAAAAAGCAGTAGAAATAATTGATATAGCGAAATCCGTAGGGTGTACAAAATATTTGCTTGCAACTGAATCACAAAAAGAAGTAAATTTAAATAACGAAAATCCTAGTTAAAGTAAGGGTATATCCATAGGAGTAAAATAAATGATAGGTTCTTCAAAAGAATCAAGAATTGGTTTAATTGGCACAATAGTTTTTCATTCGATATTAATTCTAATTTGTTTTATTTATACCCTTGATACAAAGGCAAAAGTACCAGACTATGTGGAATTGTCGTTTACTTCAAATGAGGTTGTTACACCAGTTGAAGAAGTAAATGAAACATTATCTCAAAAGGAAGGGGCTGTATTGACAAAAAACTATACAAGTGCAACACCAAAAGTCGAAAAAAATAAATCCCTAATTGCTTCTTCTACAGTGAAAACAGTTCCTCATATTACTCCACCCAAATATAATATTTCTTTAGATGATGGTGGAGTAAGATTGCCAGATTCAAAAATGGATGTTACTTCATCTTCAAATGCTAAATATGAATCAGGTTCTTATACATCAAATATTGAATCAAAGAAAGAAAGTTTTGTTGGCAATAAAAAAGACGATAAATTTACTTCTGTTGGCACTTCATCAGATGTAAAGGATATTGGAAATAGTAATATTGGAAAAGAAATAAAAAATTATTCCATATTATGGAGAGATGGAGGCTTCAGGAATAAAATATCAGGTTCATTACCTAAATATCCTGAAAATACAAACAAAGAAGCTCAAGTTAAATTACAGATTACGGTTTCTCCTGAGGGAGAGATTTTAAAAATTATTCCATTACAAAAAGCTGATTACGTTTTTGAAAATTCAGCTATATCTGCATTGAGAACATGGAAGTTTGAAAAACTGAAATCAAATCAACCTTTAGAAAATCAAATTGGTATTATAACTTTTAACTTTAAACTTGAATAAAAAATATGAGAGAAGATTACAAAATTTTAATAGCTGATGATGAAGCTTTATGGGCAAATCTTATCAAAAGTGTTTTAGAGAGCCATGGGTATAATGTAATTGTTACAACTAAAGCTTCTGAAATAGTTGATATTGCTCTCAAAGAAGAAGTTGATTTAATATTGTTGGATATTACGTTTCCGGATATGAATGGTCTGGATATTTGTAAAAGTATTACAACAAATCCAGAGACTGAACATATAGGTGTCATCCTTTTAACTTCGCAAACTGATCCTTCCGATGTTAAAAGAGGCCTTGAAGCAGGTGCAAATGACTATGTTGAGAAACAAGCAAGCTCGTTAGAGTTGATAGCTCGAATGCAGGCTGTATTAAAAAATAGGAAAAAATATATTTCGCTACTTTTTCTTAAATCAATTCTTGAGAATTCACCTTATCCAGTTTTTTCTGTTTGTAATGATCAAATATCCTTTGCTAGTAAGAAAATAATTTCTTTACTTAAATATACAGAAGAAGAATTTTTAAAATTAAAACTCAGTGATATGATATATGAAGATGAGTATGAAGATTTTTTAAAACATGTGAAAGATATTTATGACAAAAAAAGCAATTATGAATATCCATATAAATTTGTTTGTAAAGATGGAGAACATATTAATTTATTAGTTCATATGGTTTATCTTGATTCAAAGAAGGGGGTAGCATTTTATTGTAATACATTTGTATAATAAGCAGGCTTGTTATTCCTGCTTATTATCATCTGTTTTAAAAAAGTAAAAGTAATAAACAAATACTTCAAGTATAGTTAATAAAAGTAATGACAGTGTATCAGCATCAATTACTTTAGGTATTCCTCTCGGAATTAAAAAATGCATAATGAAACCAACAATTGTCCAACCAACTGCAAAAACTAAACCCATAAAACCAAGTAAAGTAAAACCTGCTTTGGTGCCTTCCTCTTGCCACCTGTAAGTAAAAGCCATAACAGCTGAAATAATATGAAGGTAAAATATAATTACTATAATCATATAACACCTTTTAATAAGCGTTTTTAGAAAATAACACTTCTTTTATTGTTTTGAATATTATTATAATGTCAAAAAGTAATGACCAGTTTTCTACGTAAAAAACATCATACTTTATTCTTTCATCTAAAGGAGTATTGCCTCGTAACCCATTTACTTGAGCCCAACCGGTTATTCCTGTTTTTACACGATGCCTCTCTAAATAGCCGGGAATTTGATTTTTGAACCTTTCTACAAAATATGGCCGTTCAGGTCTTGGACCTACAACGCTCATTTCACCAATAAGTACATTAATAAATTGAGGTATCTCATCTATACTATATCTACGTATAAATTTACCTACTTTAGTAGTTCTATCGTCATTTTCTTTTGCCCATACTGGACCTGATTTTGATTCAGCATCTGTTTTCATTGAACGGAATTTTATAGTTTTAAATATTTCTCCTTCTAATCCAACCCTTTCCTGTAAATAGAAGATTGGTCCTCTTGATTCTAACTTGATTAAAATAGCTACTATTATTGATACTGGTAATGTTAGTAACAAGAAAAAAATTGAAAAAAATATGTCAAAAGTTCTTTTTTTAAAATAATCTAAACCACTAATTGGAACTTCTTTTAATCTTAATAGAGGTATACCTGCGATAGTTTTAACTCTTAGTTTACTAGAAATTAATGAAAGCTCTTCCGGTAAATACATAAACTCTACGTTGTAACCTTCACATTCCTTGATTAAATCAATTAGTTTAATGCCTTCTTCGTCTGATATGCATGTGATTATTGTGTCAATTTTTTCTTCATTCAAGATGTTTTTTAATTTATCATAACTACCGAGATATAAATACTTTTCAGATTCAATTTTCTTATTTGAAATATATCCAATAATATTATAACCTAATATTAACCCACTATTTATTGAATCATAAATTCTTTTAGCAATTTCATTAGAACCCACTAACAATACTTTTTTTAAATCATAACCTTTTTTAAATCTATATTTTTCATATTTTGATAGAAGTGATCTCCCAAAAAGAATAAATGTAATTGAAGAGAAATATATTATTACAAATACTGCTCGTGAATATGAAAAGCTTCTATAAAAGAAAGCCACACTTAACACAACAAACATACCCATTGTAATAGATTTTACAACCGGAATAAAATAATCCCCAATGCTTAGTCCTTTTACTTGTTGTGAATACAATCCATTTGAATTTAAAAAAGAAATCCATATTGGAATAATGATAAATGAACTATAAATATAAGGTTCAATAGGAGGAAAAGGGTAAAGATTTTCAAATGAAGTGTTTAATGGGGAAACAAATCTTAACCAATATGAGAATAAAAAAGATAATTCAACACAAAAAATATCTGAGATAACCAATAAAATGACACTAAAATACTTTTTTCTTTTATTCTTCATAGATATAATTTATTATAAATAACAAAAATAATTTAATTGATAACTAAAATCAATGCTATTTAAATTGCAATTATTTACTCTTTTTTTTATATTTATTTAAAATTATTAGGGTAATTATGAAAAGTAAACAAATAAAACAGAAAAATGTAAAACAAGAAAACATTGTGCCTTTTCAGATTAAAGATTGGCATGTGATAGTTTTTTTTGCAATAATTACAATAATTTTTTTCTGGGAAATTATTATTCAAAAAAGGTATTTCTGGGAGGATTTTGTTTATCAGTATTATCCTTTTAGGAATTTTGCAGCTGTAGCACTATCTCAAGGTATTATTCCTTTTTGGAATCCATATACATTTGCAGGTATGCCTTTTATAGCTGATATTCAAACCGCCTTTTTTTATCCACTACATATTTTTTTAACACTTTTTGTTAAAGATAATAGTTTAAATTTTGTTTATCTGGAATATTTGATAATATTTCATTATTTTTTGGCGGGTGTTTTTAGTTATTATCTTGCAAAATCTTTAAACTTAAATGTATTTGCAGCCATATTAACTGGTATTACTTTTATGTTTTCTGGTTTTATGGTAACTCATCTTATTCACGAAACAATGGTAATACAATTTGCTTACTCTCCTTTAATTTTGTTGTTTTATAATAAAAGCTTTCAAAAAGATTTTTGGAAAAACTCTGTTCTTGCTGGGTTTTTTATGGGAATAGCAATTCTTTGTGGCCACCCACAAATAACCCTTTATACATTTTTTACCTTTGCATTATTTGGTGTGTTTAGATTGTTTTTTGTTTTAAAAGAGAATAATTATAGAATAAATAATTTTATTTTTAAAACAATAATTGTTGCAGTCATTCCTTTTATTATTGGAATTATGATTGGTAGTATCCAGCTATTACCAACTTTAACCATATCAGGTCTTTCTGAAAGAGCTATAATGACATACGAGGCTACTTTAGAAGGATCATTAAATTACCATCAATTTTTTACATTATTATCCCCCAAATTTTTTGGTAGTACAAATGCTGCTCATACCGATGTACCTTTTTGGGGAGATAAAGGTTATTGGTTATATTGGGAAAGTTGTATTTATATAGGTTTAGTAGCACTTATTTTCTGGGGTCTTGCTGTAATAAAACTTAAAGAGAATAAAATGATTTTATTTTTTAGTATAACATCCTTTATATCTTTGCTCTACATTCTTGGAGATCATTTTATTCTTTACAAGTTTTTTTATTATGTTATTCCTGGATTTAATAAGTTTAGAGGTGTTGGTAGGTTTGGATTAGTATTTGCATTTAGTGCTTCTATATTGGCTGGTTTTGGTTTTGATTACTTCATCAAAAACAAAAATAATAATGATGTAAATAAGTATCTCAAATTTGTTTTAATAGGAATCGGGTTGCTTGTTATTCTTTGGATATTGTATCAGTTAAATGTCTTCAAAAGTCTGGCTAATGTGTATCAAAATCCAATTTTTTATAAAAATAGTATTTATCAGCTTGGGTTATCAATTTTATTTTTGCTCATTATTGTTGGTTTGCTATTTTCTTATAAAAAAGATTTTCTCTACACACCTATGGTTTTGGTTCTAATAATAATTATATCTTTCTTTGATTTATATATCTTCGGTTCAAATCATAATGCTTCTCCAATAAATCCAAATCAATATTATAAACAGCGTGAAACTGCAAGAGAATTTAGAGAAGAGTACAAAAAAGAGCTTTTTAGAATTAACAGTCGTGCTTATGGTAATGCTATGTTTTTTGAAAGAAATCAAGGAATGATTGATTTTATTTTTCTTCTTGAAGGCTATAATCCATTGAATCTGTTAAGGCGCTTCCCCCCTGGTAAAACGTATGAATTGTTAAATGTGAAATATGAAACAAAACTTGATTTAGAAAGAAGAGTTATAACTTTAAATGAAAAACAATTCTATATGCCAAGGGCATGGATGTCATATAAGCCTATAGTGGTTAATAATGATGACGAGATTATTAAAATTATGAGTGATTCTACATTTAATTATAAAGAATGTGTGGTTATAGAAAAATCACCTGAATTATCAATTGATACACTACCTGGAAATAATAATGTAAAGATAACAAATTATGATCTAAATAAAATTACAATTTCTGTTGAAACAGATAAAAATGGAATTCTTGTACTAAGCGAAGTGTTTTATCCCGCATGGAAAGTATATGTTGATGGAGTAGAAAAACCAATTTTAAGGTGTGATTATTCATTGAGAGGTGTTGCAGTTGAAAAGGGCAAACATGTAGTTAAGTTTAGTTATGAAGATAAAGATTTCAAATTGGGATTGGTTTTAAGTATATCTGGCTTGGGTTTTGTAATTGTGATATTAGTTTTTAATAGATTTAAAAAGGAAAAGGCTGCATAATACAGCCTTTTCAATCCTACCATGAGTTTTTTCTATAATGCTAATTAGTTTTGCATTCCTTTCGATGATATTTGATATACTATCTTTCTAATAGTATCAAATTGGAGATAAGGATACATATCGCGAATCTTGTCAATTGCATCACCCGCGCTTAATTCTTTTCTCATCTCTTTGAACATCTTTCTTATCTGATAATCTCTTATCGCTTTCTCATCAAGAAGTGAATGACTTCTTAAAAGTTCATAAACATCATCACTAATCAACTCACTCAGAGGGTTATCGATACGTCCACCTTTTCGTTTCATTTTTCTTTTCTCCTTAAATAGTTAAGAGACATTGGTTAATTAATCAATCAAAACCTAATCACTAACAATATCTCATTAATTCCCCTTATTTAGTATAACAAATATATTTATATTAAAGTTCCTGAATGTACTTCTTTCCTATGTTATATACGAAAAATAATTTAAAAAGTTTCATTATTTTAAAAAAAAAGCCACACTTTAATTTGGTATGGCCAACTGAATTTGTCAAAGAGCATAATATAATTACTACAACTATATAAAACTATATATAAATTTAAAAAACTCTTTAACAAATTCCGATACTAAAAAATCCTTGATTTATTTTTACCTGTAATAATATAATACTATTTTTAACAAAAGTCAAGAAAAATTTTATTATTTTTTCGAATTTCAAAGTTAAAATTTAGAATAATTTATAAGTTTTTTTAATAGAAAATTATGAATAATAATGTTTTTAAATAAATAATTAAATTTTATGAATTTATTTTTATTATAACCAAAAAAAAGTGATTCTATGAAAATTTACTTCGAAAGAGTAATTAAGTATGTAATTATCTTAAATTTTTAAATAAATGTATAAATAAATATTGAATCATTTTGTGGTTTTACTTAGATATGCAATATGATATTACTTATAATCTAAGGTTTATTTTTCGTCAGATACTTTTTTTATTATTTGTAAAATCTCTGTAATATTTTTAGATTCGGTCAGACTTTTGATTTCTCTCTGCATTTTCTGTGCTTTTGCTAAAATTTGAAGAAGTTGGTCTTCAGTGTAAGTGTCATCGGTTGGCCTATTATTCCATAGAGTAATTAGAATTTCCATCATATTGTTTACTTTGCGATTAAGTATTTCTATGATTTTTTCTATACTAATATTTACATTTGCAAGTTTTACTCTCGGGCCGCTATAATATTCAATATCAGGAATTAAAATTTTTTGTTCTTCGAAAAATTCTTGTTGTGTTTCATCAAAATGTTGAAAATAATCCGGCATATCAATATATTCAAAGCGAGGGTCATTTTGAATTATAGATTCAAGTTCTGTTTCTTCTAATTCATAATAAAAATAATCATTAATTAAAATTTTGTGAATTTCATGTAATGATACAATAACATCCTGATGATATCTTAGAATATCTTCAATAGCTTTTGAGATTCTATCTATTTGGTACTGTTTCAATTTTTACCTTTTTTCGAAAGTAATTTTTCCATTAACAAATGTTTTGATAATTTTGATATCTAAAATTTTTTCTTCTGGTACTTTTCGAATATTATCGGATAAAACTACAATATCAGCATATTTATTCTTCTCTATTGTTCCTTTAAATTTTTCTTGAAATGCAGCGTAAGAACCCCATATTGTAAAAGATTTTAAAGCTTCTTCTCTTGACATTTTTTCTTTAGAATACCAACCATTTGTATAGTTTGATGTATCAATATCATTTGGATCGTAACTAAATAATTGTTTATCTTTATACCATGATTCAGGTTTCCCTTGTTTATCTTTTCTTGTTACAGCCGCATAATAATTACTAATGATATCTGGACTTTCAACCGGAAAATCACTACCACCAGGAATAATAGAACCACTATTAATTAAAGTTTTCCATGCATAAGCATATTTCAAGCGTTTGCTACCTAACCTTGATTCAGCCCAATACATATCTGATATAGCATGTATAGGTTGCATCGAAGGAATAATTTTCAGTAAAGAGAATCGTTTTATATCATCTTGATGTAAAATTTGTGCGTGTTCTATTCTTAATCTATGATCCTTTGGATTAACATTTTTCAATGCTTTCTCATAGGCATTAAGCACTATGTTATTACCTCTATCTCCAATAGCATGCACTG
Source organism: Ignavibacteria bacterium (assembly GCA_036567745.1). GTDB lineage: Bacteria > Bacteroidota > Ignavibacteria > DATCTW01 > DATCTW01 > DATCTW01. The sequence continues at coordinate 26,341 of DATCTW010000049.1, forward strand.
CTACCTGTAAATCATTTTTTAGAGCTTCCTCGGTAATTTTTTGTAAGTCAGCTTCACTCATAAGTGTTAAGCCTCTATTTTCTTTATCATCATTATAAGGTTCTATTAGAGCAGCTCCTCTCGAACCCAAAGCTCCATCAATGTAAAGTTTGATTCCAGCAATAGTTAAAAAATCGTTACCATATTTTTGTTTACTTCCGTTTTTATAGATATCCCATGTTTTGCCAACTCCATCTATAAAAGCATATATTCTAATAGGTAATTTGTTTTCATCAATAAGCTTTTTATAGATTTGAATTAGTTCTTCATCAACTCCCATATCGTGAATTTCAGTTATTCCCATAGAAGTTAGTTTTTTACAGGCTAAAAGTATTGCTTCCTCTTTTTGTTCAGGAGTAAAGTTTTTTCTAACCCTTTCAATTAAATTCATTGCGGCATCAATAAATATTCCTGAAGGCTCACCATCTTTTAACTTAATTATTTTACCTCCTTCTGGCTCTTTGGTTTCAGGTGTAATTCCTGCTTCAATCATAGCATTGATATTTACCCATATTGCATGCCCATCTGTTCTAATCAAGAAAACAGGATTATTTGGAGCAGCTTTATCTAATATGTGGTGAGTAGGAAATTCTTTTGCCTTCCATTTGTTTTGATCCCATCCTCTTCCAACAATCCATTCTCCAGGTTTTATTTTTTTTGCCTTATCTGATACAAGTTTAGCAATTTCTTCAGGTGATTTAGCTTCAGAACAATCGATGATTGAAAGAGATATACCATAGCCTAATAGATGCCCATGGGAATCGATAAATCCCGGATAGGCATATTTACCTTCAAGATCGATTATATTATTAGATTTATATTTTTTTAAGATCTCCTCATTTGTTCCACAGTCAACTATCTTACCATTTTTTATTGCAATAGCTTCATAAACATTATTATCTTTATCTAAAGAGTAAATATTGCCGTTTTTTAAAATCATATCAACATCCTTTGTAGTAAAAGAGCAAGAAAAGAAAATTAGAGATATAGCTAAAATATAAAAATAATTTTTCATATTTCCTCGATTTTTTATTAAAATTAAGAAAAAAAAATAAACAATCAAGATAAGATTTTATCAAACTATGATATTTTAGCTTTAATTTATTAATGTAATTAACTTTTAAAAATTTTTACAACTACCTTGCAGATTTATAAAAAATAATTTATATTTTATAAATTTATTTAGAGCACCTTGCAATTGAATGTAAATAAATCAAATAGGGAATAAGGGTTTTTTTACAATATTTTTCTATTATCAAATTATTTAAAATTATGAAACTGAAAATATCATTTTTTTGTATTATTTTACTTTTACTGGCTACTCAATCAAAATCACAAGATACAAATTTCAAATTTGCGTGGATAACTGATACACATATTGGTTATGCTTCTGCTTCAAAGGATTTGTTATCTATAATTGAAGAAATTAACAACAACAATGAAATATCTTTCGTTATCTTGAGTGGTGATATTACCGAAAAAGGAAGAAGTAAAGAGTTGATAGAAGCAAAGAATATTTTAGAAAAATTGAAAATAAAATTTTTCGTTATTCCTGGTAATCATGATTATAAATGGTCAGAAACCGGAACTTTAGAATTTTTTAATCAATTTTTTGATGATAAATTTGCTTTCAAATATAATAGCATATTATTTATAGGATTGAATTCTGCCATTCCGCTACGTGGTGGCTTGGGCCATTTTGCATCTCACGATGTGATTTGGCTTAATACTTTTTTAAATTCTTTAAAGGATGAGAAAATTCCAATAATCTTTTTTACACATTTTCCTGTTGATAAATATAATATTGATAATTATTTCAGTGTTCTTAGCCCGCTTTCACAAAAAAATGTCCAATTTATTGGAGTTGGTCATGGCCATGAAAATAAAGAATTAAATTTTGATGGTATTAAAGGCATAATGATAAGAGAAGCCTTTGGTAAAAATTCTAATCCTTCTTATACTATTGTAGATGTAAATCAAGATAGCATTAGATTCTATGTTAAAAATGTCAACAAAAATGATTTTATTTGGCAAGCTTCCTTGAAAAGAGAGTACTCCCCAAAAGATGGAAAGGGAATCAAAAATCCTAATGAATGGAAATATTTCGATTCTAAAAAGTTTTCTGTTTTATGGTCTGATACTTTAAGATATCTTACTATTTCTAATCCAGTTTTATATGAAGATAAAGTTTTACTATGTGATATGCTTGGACGTATTAACTGTATCAAAATAGATAATGGTGAAAAGCTTTGGGAGTACCAGCTAGATAATTCAATAACTTCTACTCCAAAGATAAGTAAAGGTAAAGCTTTAATTTCTTCTGTTGATGGCAGAGTATATCTTTTTAACTTAAACGATGGAAAGATTATTTGGCAAAATAAATTCCCTTTTTCAATAATTAGTACACCGGTTATTGATGGTGATACTGCATACTTCGGTACAGGTGAATACAGTTTTGTTTCTATTGGTCTTAATAGCGGTTCGGAATTATGGTCTTTTAAGAAAATAAAAGGTCATATTGAATCAAATCCAGTTATTTATAAGAATATGATTCTTTTTACAGCTTGGGATGGTTATTTGTATGCCATTGATAAAACTACAGGAGAATTAATATGGAAGTGGGTAGAAAAGATACCAAACTTTTATTACTCTCCAGCAGCTGTAACACCTATTATTATGAATGATAGAGTTATATTAACCGCTCCTAATAAGTATTTAACAATTATTGACGTTTTAAATGGTAATACTTTGTGGCGTAGTAATCTACACCCATCCTGGGAAAGCATAGGTTGCTCCTATAAAGATAGTAGAATTTTTGTTAAGGGCATAACTGATACTTTATTTTGCTACTCTTTTAAAAATGATTCTTTAAGTCTTGAATGGTATAATGTGCTCGGTTATGGCTTCGATATTTCCCCAATTCCAATACAAGAGAAAAATGGTAATGTATATGTGCCTTCTAGTAATGGATTCTTGTACTGCGTGGATTCTAAAACAGGGAATTTTAAATGGCAGTATTTTGTTGGAGAGGCAATGCTTAATAATCCAATCATTTTAGATGATGATTCAATAATTGTAAGCAATATTGATGGAGTTATTAAAAGGATCAAATATAAATAAAAAAAGAGAGTTGCTTCCGCAACCCCCTTTCTTTTATTGAGGAGAGGCTATTTATTTTCTTCAAACTCTATATGCATTATAACTTTATAACTTTTTAAAAAGTTCCCGAGTTTCTGTTTTCTTATATGATGATGTGAAATAAAAAAGGTTACAAATTATTTTATTTCAGAAGTGAAAACTAAAAATAATGATTTTATAACCTTTTTATATATAATTTTTAATGATTATATCCTCCAGTTTTCTTTTTGGTACATGATGAATCCCATTTTCATCTCTATAATATTTAATATCACCATCAGAAGAAATTTCTTCTATTATGACTTTTTCTTTAGGTTTACCTAATGCTATTACAAGTAGTATCTCAAATTGATCTGGTATCATAAGTAATCTTGATAAATCTTCTTTTTTGATTGATCCTATAATACATCCTCCATAACCTTTTTCTACTGCTCCTAATAATATTGATTGAGCTGCTATACCATGATCGCAACCAAATGAAGTGGATATATTTTTATCACCCAAAATAATTATATATGCATTGGGTCTTTCACCTTTTTCTGGTCCATCCCAATCTTTAAGATATGCTGCCCATGCTAAACAAGAAAATATTTTTTCATTAATTTCTCTATTTGTAGATGTTATATATTTTAGTGGTTGTTTGTTTGCTCCAGAAGCTGATAGTCGAGCAAGATCAACTAAGTCAGCAAGGGTAGAGTTATCGATACTCTCTTCTTCATAAAATCTTCTATAGCTTCTGTTTTTAAGAATTAATTCTTTCAACATAATTATACCTCATTATAAAAAATACATATTTATAAAATATTAAGTAATTATGATTATTTCAAGTGTTAAAGAAGATAAAACAAGTTCCAATATCTTAAAATAATATCGTTTAATTATAAAATTTTACATTTGAATAAGATAATTATTTTTGATATATTAAGAATGGGGCTAATAATTTTTGTAAGGGGAATAGAAGGATTATACTTTATGATATACATTTCCTTAATCAATAATATCGCTTTGCTAATTGCTATTAGTATTCTTTATAGTTTTATTTTGCGGAAATGGTATTATGAAACCAAAGTTCATCAGATAATATCAGGGTTTTTATTTGGTGCGGTAACAATTATTGGTATGCTTAATCCTTTTGTTTGGACAAATGGTATTATTTTCGATGGAAGATCAATAATTATTAGCGTTGCAGGTTTTTTTGCTGGGCCACTTACTGCTATTATTACAGCTTCTATTGCCTCAATTTTTCGTATTTATCTGGGTGGTTTAGGTGTGTATATGGGTGTATCTGTTATTTGGGGTTCAGCAATAATCGGTATTATCTTTCATTCTTTACGAATAAAAAATGAAAAATATAATAAACCTTTGTATATGTATTTATTTGGGTTGCTGGTTCACATTTATATGCTTATTGCTACTATAGCTTTACCATCAAAGTACACCGTAGACGCTTTATATCTCATTTCAATTCCAGTTTTACTTTTGTATCCTATTGGCTCGCTATTGGTATGTATATTGCTTCAGGATTTAATTTCTAAAATTCAAACTGAAATTGCTTTAAAGAAAAGCGAGGCTAATTATAGGGAGTTGGTTGAAGATGTAAATAATTTAATTTTGAGATTGGATTCGGATTTTAATATAAAATTTGCTAATAATTTTGCTATAAGAATTCTTACAAACAAATATGGTGAAATAATCGGTAAAAATTTTATTAAAGATATACTTAAAAAAGATGCCAATGAGATTCATACTTTTATCAAAGAATTATTTTCAGTAAAAGATAATATACCAACTTATGAATCAGAGATATTTGATGATGAGTATTGTTGGATATCCTGGTCATTTAATCCCATTTATAATGAAAAAGGTATTTTACAAGAGGTTCTTTGTGTAGGTACAGATATTACAGAAAGGAAGAGAGCTGAAGAAGAAAAATTAAAACTTCAACATTTAGAATCTTTAGGTGTACTTGCTGGTGGCGTAGCTCATGATTTCAATAATATTTTAACTGTAATAATGGGTAAAGCAAGCCTTGCTTTGATTAAAACAACAGATGAAAAAATTAAACCCATGCTTAATAGTATTGCAGATGCCACAGGAAGAGCAAAAGGCTTAACTCAGCAGCTTCTGACTTTTGCAAAGGGAGGAACTCCAGAAAAAAAACTGATTGATTTAAATCATTTACTAAAAGAAGTTGTAGGTTTTTCAATAAGTGGTTCCAATGTTAAGACTATTTACAATTTAAATCATAAGTTTGCTATTGAAGCTGATTACTCTCAGTTATCTCAGGTAATTCAAAACTTAGCTATAAATGCTGTTCAGGCAATGCCAGATGGTGGAAATTTAACAATTTTAACTGAAGATATAGAAAGTAATGATTTACATTTTGTAAAAATAATTTTTAAAGATGAAGGTTGTGGAATTCCTGAAGAATATCTAAATAAAATTTTTAACCCTTATTTTACTACTAAAAGTTCGGGTTCTGGTTTAGGTCTTTCTGTTTGTCATTCAATAATCAAAAGACACGGAGGTAAAATATCTGTAAATTCTATTTTAAACAAAGGAACAACTTTTGAAATCATTTTACCTGCTAAAGGTATAACAGATAATATTCAAGTAAAAAGTGAAGAAATTTTAAAGAAACTGAAGATATTAGTTGTAGATGATGAAGAAGAAATTCTTGAGGCACTTTCTGCTTTGTTATCTTACCTTGGGCATGAAGTTCATATTAGTAAAAAATCAGAAGAAGCAATTGATTTAATTCAACAACATATTAATAACTCCCATTTCGATTTATCAATCCTTGACTATAATATTAAAGGCGATAAAAATGGATTTGATTTAGCTTTAGAGTTAAAGCAAATTGATCCAAATTTAAAGATCATTATTTCTAGCGGTTATATAAATGACGTTATAAGAAATTTCATTAAGAAAGAATCTTTTGAAATTTTAGAAAAACCATATACACTTGAGAAGTTAAAGAAATTATTAGCAAGCCTTTTTAATAAATAAAATTTCTTTTTATTTAAAGCAAATTCATGTATAAAATTGATGATATATTAATAAGAGCTTCCGGTATAAATTTTAAACATATTTCAGAATTAATGAAAAATGGAATTTGTTTTGATTCAAGAACTGGTAGAAATTTTTATTCCGGTTATATAGATAAAATTCTTTTCGATTGGGATCAATACTTTGAGGCTATTATACAATTTTATGCTGGTTGGGATAGCACTTTAATAAAAAATGGTATTTTGATTTTTCTTGATAATGAGAATGAAAGTGGTTTAATAACAAGATCTGTTCCAGTTTTACCACCTGATGATAATGAGCATTGTAAACCTTTTTTATCCCAAATAGTTAACCTCATAAGATTCGTATATAAAGATGAAAATTGGTTAAATGAAGATGTGTATCAAAAGTTAAAGAAGTATATTGACTTTTGGTTAATTAATATGGATATAAATAAAAATGGTTTATGTGAATGGATGAGTTCGGTTCATACAGGTATGGATAATCAGCATGAAAGGGCAGGTTATTGGAATGATAGATTTTGCGAGGGTGTAGATTTGAATTCTTATCTCTATTTAGAGTTAATTGCTTTTTCAAAAATTGCAAATTATCTAGGGTTTGTAGATGATTCTCAATTGTATTTAGAAAAAGCTTTGTTGATAAAGAACAAGATTATTAATGAAATGTGGGATGAAAGTGATGGCTTTTTTTATGATATTGATATTAGGACTAATCAAATGATAAAAGTAAAATCAATTTCTTCATTCATGCCATTATGGGCTTGTATAGCTACTAAAGAACAAGCTAAAATTCTAATTTATGAGCACCTTTTTAATTCTAAAGAATTTTGGGCTCCTTATCCAATAAGTGCCTATGCTCGTTCTGAAAAAGGTTACAGAACGGAACTAATACCCTCTGATATTGGTTGTAATTGGCGTGCTAATACCTGGATAAATACTAATTATATGATATACAATGGATTAAAATTTTATGGATATAATCAATTAGCTAGTCTTCTGGCTTATAAAACTTATGAATTAGTGAAAAAAACGGGTGAATATGAATATTATAATTCAGAAAATGGTGAAGGTGTAAAACAAAATCCTTTCTGGGGTTGGACTTTATTGGCTCATTTTTTACCTCTTGAGGAAAAGTTAGATTTCAATATTAATCTTGCTATTAGAGGAGAATATGAATAAAAAAATCTGGTAAATAAATAATTCTTGAAAGTTGGTCATATTTTCTATATATTTAAAAAATTTAATTAAAATGAATAAGAGATTAGAAGCACTTTTAAAGTTTTTAGCACAAGATCCGGAGGATACCTTTACAAGGTATGCTATTGCATTGGAATATATTTCTTTGAAGGAATATGATGAAGCAATTAAATTTCTTGAATCAGTAATTGAACGAGATGAGAATTATATTGCTGCATACCAACAATTAGGTCATATTTATGCAATAACAGATCGAAAGGAAAAAGCAATTGAAACCTATAAGAAAGCCATAGAAATATGTAATATCAAAGGTGATAAACACGCAGCAGATAATATTTCAAAATTTTTAGATGAATTATTATAGAGATAATAAATGACAATAGATGAAAGATTAGAATTATTTAAAAAAAGTGGTGCATTTTTAGAAGGGCATTTTTTATTATCATCTGGTTTACATAGCCCTCAGTATGTTGAAAAATTCCGTGTTTTGGAATATCCCCAATACACAGAAAAATTATGCTATGATATTGCAAATCATTTTAGAGATGATAATGTTGAGCTTGTGATTGGTCCTATGACTGGTGGCATTTTATTAGCTCACGAAGTTGCAAAATCACTTTCTGTGAAATCTATGTTCACAGAAAGAGTTGATAATGTAATGTCTTTGAGAAGGGGCTTTTATTTTAATAAGGGAACAAGAATTTTATTAGTAGAAGATGTAGTTACTACTGGTGGCAGTATATTCGAGGTTATCGAGTTAATAAGGAAATTAGGTGGTGATATAGTTGGCGTAGGATATTTAGTTGATAGAAGTGGAGGAAAAGTTGATTTTGGTGTTCCGCAATTTCCTTTGATAAAACTAGATATTATTACTTATAAGCCAGAAGAATGCCCATTATGTAAACAAGGTATTGAACTGGTTAAACCTGGAAGTAAAAAAATTGGATAAATATGAGATCAAACGAAGTGAATTTAAATTTCAAAACTATTGAAAGAAATAAAATCTTTGAAGGTAGAGTGCTTAACCTCTATAAAGATACAATTAAATACGATGATGGAAATGTAGAACAAAGAGAGATAGTTGAGCATTACGGTGGTAGTGTAATTCTTGCAATGCCAGATGATAATAACTTGATACTTATAAAGCAATACAGACATCCAATTAATAAGGTTATTTATGAGTTGCCAGCAGGAAAACTGAACTTAAACGAAGACCCGCTTGAATGTGCAAAAAGAGAATTAAAGGAAGAAACAGGTTTTGAAGCAAAACATTGGGAAAAAATAATTTCTTTTTACACAAGCCCAGGTTATTCAAGTGAAGTTTTACATATTTTTCTTGCTAAGAATCTTACTGCCGGTGAACAAAATCTTGAGCCTGGAGAAAAACACATAAAAATTCTTACTTTATCTTTTGATGAAGCTATAAAGAAAATTAAAAATGATGAAATAGTAGACGGAAAGACTATAATCGGAATTTTATTAGCAAATGATTTGTTAAATAATAGATAGGTTTTATTTGATACCCTCAGAAATAATTCGAAAAAAGAAAATAGGGGAAAGCTTAACAAAAGCTGAAATTGAATTTTTCATTAATGGATTCCTTAACGGCTCTATTCCAGATTACCAGATGTCAGCCTTTCTTATGGCTGTTTATTTTAAAGGAATGAGTGATGAGGAAATTTTTGATCTAACTGAGATAATGATTAATTCTGGTAAAAGAGCTGAATTTAAATCGTTGAAAGATTTTAAAGTTGATAAACATTCTACTGGTGGCGTTGGTGATAAGGTATCTCTTATTCTTGCACCAATTGTGGCTTCTTGTGGTTTGTATATCCCAATGATTTCTGGACGCTCTCTTGGTATTACTGGGGGAACTTTAGATAAACTTGAATCTATTCCGGGATTCAGGACTAATTTAGATTTAGAGGAGTTTGAAACTATTACATCTAAAATTGGTCTTTGTCTTGCAGGCCAAACAGATAAACTTGTTCCTGCTGATAAAAGAATTTATGCTTTACGTGATGTAACGTCTACAATAGACTCAATTCCATTGATATGTGCAAGTATTTTAAGTAAGAAGGTCGCAGAAGGTATTGATGGTATAGTGTTTGATATAAAAGTTGGTTCCGGTGCATTTATGAAAAATGTGGAAGATGCTGAGTTGCTGGGTGAAAAGTTAAACACTATCGCTAATATGTTTGGTAAAAAAAATGCTTATGCAATTACTGATATGAACTACCCACTCGGACGTGCTGTAGGTAATTGGATTGAAGTAGTTGAAAGTCTGGATTGCTTAAAAGGTACTGCTGTACCAGATCTTATGGAGGTTACATTTTTACTTGCTGGTATGATGCTTAAATTGGGAGGCAAAGTAGAATCTGTAAATGATGGAATAGAATTAGCAAAAGATAGTATCCTTTCTGGAAAAGCTTATAACAAATTCATTGAAATGGTTGAATATCAAGGTGGAGATGTCTCTTATATTGAAAATCCTGAAAAGCAAAAGATACCGAAACACTCTATTTCAGTTGAAAGTTCAAAGAATGGATATATTAAATCTATAGATGCATACAAAATTGGTATAGCAGGAATAGAACTTGGCATAGGTAGAAAGCTATCAACTGATGTTATTGACCCACTTGCTGGAATTGTATTCAGAAAGTTTATTGGAGATGAAGTAGTTGAAGGTGATACTTTAGCTATAATCTATTCTGATAGGGAACTTGATTTTAAGAAAATAAAAGAACAGGTTTATTCTTCTTTTGATTTTTCCAAAGAAAAAATAAAATTAGAAACAAGGATAGTATCTGTTTGTGGTAATTGCTATTAAGGATTGATGAATGTTTGAAAATTTAAACTGGCACCAACTGGAGCCACAAGTTGTATTAGAAAAGCTCTTTACAAGTATTAAAGGTCTAACAGAAGAAGAAGCAAGATTTCGTTTAAAAGAGTTCGGACCAAATAAAATTGCTGTAGAGAAAAAAGTAAGCAAAATCAAACTTTTTTTATCGCAATTTAATAATCCAATTATTTATGTACTTATTGCGGCAGCAATCATTACTTTTCTAATTAAAGAAATCAGCGATTCTTTAGTTATTCTTGTTGTATTAATCATTAACTCTACTATAGGTTATATTCAGGAAATGAGAGCTGATGATGCAATGAAGGCACTTCACAAAATGGCAGCCCTTAAAGCCAGATTAAGAAGAAGTGGAAGAGAAGTAATGGCTGACTCTGAAAATGTTGTTGTTGGTGATATAGTTTTATTGGAAAGTGGCACTAAAGTACCTGCAGATTTAAGAATCCTTGAGGCTAATAATTTATCAATCGATGAATCAATGCTTACTGGTGAATCCCACCACGTGCAGAAAGATTCAAAACCTATTACGCATGATAATGTTACGATAGCTGATAAAATTAACATGGCTTATTCTGGTACAATTGTTACACGTGGGCGAGGTGTAGGTGTTGTAGTAGCTACCGGAAAAAATACTGAGTTTGGAAAAATTGCTCAAATGATTTCTGAGCAGGAAGATAGTTTATCACCACTTCAGGTCAAGATTGAAAAATTTGGCAAGTTGCTTACATTAAGCATTCTTGTAATGATAGTTATTATTTTCATTTTGGGAGAATTATTAAGGGGCATACCTCTTGAAGAAATGGCATTAACTGCTGTTGGTTTGGCTGTTTCTGCTATCCCTGAAGGATTGCCAATAGCTGTTACTGTAACCCTTTCCATCGGTTTATACAAGATGGCAAAAAGGAATGCTATAATTCGTAAATTACCAGCAGTAGAAACTTTGGGAAGCACCACAGTAATATGTAGCGATAAAACAGGAACTCTTACTAAAAATGAAATGACAGTGCATGAAATTTTAGCAGGGGATAAAACTTTTCATGTTACAGGTACAGGGTACAATCCAGAAGGACAATTCGAATTAAATGGTGAAAAAATCAATCCTGAGGAATATAGCGACTTAATGGATACCCTTTTTATTGGTTATGTTTGTAATGAATCTAAATTGGAATTGGTCGGTTCAAAATACAAAGTTGTTGGTGATCCTACAGAGGGTGCTCTTCTAGCAGTTGGAATGAAAGCAGGTATTCATAAATCAGAAAGATTAAAGAAAACTAAACTTATTGGTCTACTTCCTTTTGAGTCTGATAATCAATATATGGCAACATTAGTAGAAATAGATAATAAATATTTTATTTATTTAAAAGGTTCTCTGGAGAAAACTTTAGAATTATCTACTCATCAACTTGTAAATGGTGAAAAGGTTAGTATTAACTATGACTTAATAAATGACGCATTTGATAAAATGTCCGGTGGTGGTTTAAGAGTATTAGGGCATGCTTTTAAAGAAATTGACGAAATACCTGAACATTTTGATGAAAAAGTAATAACAAAAGGATTTGTTCTAGTCGGATTGCAAGGGATGATGGATCCTCCTCGTGAAGAGGTAAAAATAGCTATAAGAGATTGTCATTTAGCTGGTATTAGGGTAATTATGATTACCGGAGATCACCAAAAAACTGCAAAGGTAATTGCAAGTAAACTTGGAATTATTGATGATATTGATAAATCTAAGGTTATTTCTGGTAAAGAATTGGATGCGATGAGCGATGATGATTTATACAACGTAGTAAATGATGTAAATGTTTTTGCAAGGGTTACTCCTCAACATAAGCTTAGAATAGTTAAACAACTAAAAAAACATGGCCATATAGCTGCAATGACTGGTGATGGAGTAAATGATGCACCTGCTTTAAAAAGTTCTGATATTGGCATTGCTATGGGAACAGGTACTGACGTAGCAAAAGAAGCCTCAAGTATGGTAGTTGCAGATGATAATTTTGCGAGTATTTTTGCTGCAGTAGAGTATGGTAGGATTATTTTTAGTAACTTACAAAATATTTTACTTTTTGTATTAACTACCAGTTTAGCAGGAATAATCACAATTTTAACTTCAATTATTATGGGTTTGCCTTTACCTTTTGTTCCTGTTCAGATATTATTTATTAATTTAGTAACCGATGGCACTTCAACTGTACCACTTGCTTTTGAAGAGGGTGATAAAGATGTTATTTATCAGAAACCAAGAAATCCAAAAAGTGGAATAATTACGAAGAAAATGGCTGCTCGAATGATAATTACTTCTGTTTTAATGTCCATTGCAGTTTTAGTATTATTTGTTCAAGAAATGGAAAAAATGGGTGGTCCCCAAAATCCATATGCTATTACTTATGCAAGAACAGTTGCGTTTTGCACTTTTGCACTGTTACAAATCTTTAATGCTCATAATTGTAGATCTTTTAATCAGTCACTAATTAAAATTGGTATATTCAAGAATAAATATTTGCTGCTTATTCACTCTATATCAATAACACTTCAAGTTGTTTTGATTGAAACTGTAGTTGGTCACGAAGCATTTAAAACAACATCTTTACATTGGAGTGATTGGGCTATTATAATCGGATTGAACTTGGGTCTAATTTTATTTGTTGAGATAATTAAATTCTTTGAAAGAAAATTTAAAAAAGAAGAGGATACTGTAATTATACAATAAATTATGATACAATATATTACCAAAATATTTAAAGTCATTTTTGGTATAAATATTTTTATTTTATTTTTTATTTTTGGTTGTGGTGCTCCAAAATTAGATGATGACTTTTTACGTGAAGAAGGTGAACCCGGCTCTTCTGATAGCTTTATTGTTGAGGAGATACCAGATTCATCTGTTATAAAAAGAATTGACTCTCTAAATCTTGAAATAGCTAGTCTTGAAAATCTTTTTAAGAGAATAAGCGAACATGATTTGTTGTTAAGAATTGACTCATTGTTAAAAGAAATAAATGAGATAAAAAGAAATATATCAGTGCCTTTTCAAAAAGATTATTCCAAACTTGATAGTCTCGAAAAAGAAAGCTTGAATCAATCTAATAAAATTAAACAATTAGAGGAAAAAATAAAATCTATTTCGGAAAAAAAGGGAATTACTGTTCCAAAATCAGATAAAAATAAAACTTCTTCTATCAAAACAAACTCAGATGAAATAAATACTTTTGATGATTTTAATACCAACTATGATTATGCTTTATCTTTGTATAATCAAAAAAGATTTGATGAGGCTTTAAAAATTTTTTCAAATCTATTAAACTCAAGATTACAGAAACCCGATTTAATTGATAATATATATTTCTGGATGGGTGAGTGTAGTTTTCAGAAAAATGATTTAGATAATGCAATTAATAATTTTAAAAATGTTCTAGCTCAACCAAAATCTAATAAATCTGAAGATGCTTTATGGAAGTTGGGTCTAATTTATGAAAAATTAAATAAAATTGAAGAAGCTAGAGAATATTTTCAAAGATTAATTGATACTTTCCCAAAAAGTAGATATCTTAATCGTGCAAAAAATAAATTGAAAACTTTGATATAATTTTTTTAGGGGGAAAATGAAAAGCAAAAATTTAATATTAATTTTTGCATTTGTTGTTTTGTATTCTTGCAGTGCACCCCAAATTGATGATAACTTTCTTAATGAAGAATATTACCCTCAATCAAGCCCAACCTCGATAAAATTAAATGGCTCTTTAAAAATGCAAAATAAGGTAGATAGCCTTATATTAGAATTAAATCGCGTTCAATTTAAGTTATTACAAATGCAATTAGACTATTTAACATTAAGTAATAATATGATGAATTTACAACTTCATTCGATGGAGTTGAAACTTCTTCAACATATTAAGGAGCACGAGCTACTTGCTTTGAAAGAGAAGGCAGATTATGAAGTAAATCAACATACAGGTATTGATAAAGAATCTCAAAATAAAGAAACAAATAACGAGATTAATAGTAACGCTAATCAAGCTGCAAAGCAAAAAGATAAAAGTGAATTGGAGCTTGATAAAATACACAAGAAAAACATTATAATATTTAATAATATGTACGAAGAAGCTGTGTTGAATTTTTATAAAAGAAAATATAAAGAAGCAATTGATGTTTTTAGCTCTCTTCTTGATTTAGAAGATAAAGATGAAGATCTTATTGATAATTCATACTATTGGTTAGGTGAATGCTATTATGCTTTGGGTAATTATGTTAGTGCTATAGAAAATTTTAAAAAGGTGATTGAAATAGCTGAGTCAAATAAACACGCTGATGCTTTAGTTATGCTTGGTCAGTCTTATGAGAAAATAGGTTGGAAAGAATTGGCTCGTGAAACATATAATAAATTTGTAAAAGAGTATCCGAATAATAAAAACATTAATTTGGTAAAAGAAAGATTAAAAAAGTTGTTATAATTTATTCTTGTCCGTTTTTGTATCCACAATCATTAATCAAGTATTCCGGTATTTTGAATTTTAATGTATCTGCTGTAATTGCTCCAAAAAAACCTAATTTTAATCTTTGGGTTGATTCAATGTTTGTATAATATTCTGGTTGGTCTAATCTAACAGAAAGGGTTGAGTAACCGGGCTTCATATAATATTCGTAATAAGTCTTATCAACTGAGTAAAAGACAGCCATTATACCTTTTATGGTGATTGGTTTATTTAACTTTTTAAGAGATTTTAAACAGGAGAGAGTATTGTATCCATCATATTCTATATTATAATATGAACCTTTGTTTTTTATTTGATAATTGGTTGAATCACTTTTTAAATGTAAACGAATGTATGTCTTATCTAAGTCATCATAATCATATTCATAAATGAATAAATTCGCATTGTATTTTGGATGAAAAGATTCAATTCTTAAAAGATATGGTATTTCAATTGTCGAATTTATTAATTTTGAATTCTCTTCATATTGATATTTTATATAAAGCTTAAAGAGAAAAACATCTGGCAAACTTAAAGGAAATCTTAATTCTACATTCCATTTTATCGGACCAGCAGGAGGTTCAATAATTTTATCAATTTCAGAGATGTTAATAGTATTATGATACTTACAGTATGCGTAGCTTATAGTTGTATTGGATTTTAATAACAGCAATAAATAATCCGAACCTCTTTTTAGTAATGAACTTTTTAATTTAAAAAAACGTGTGTTAGGAGATGTATATAAAACCGTATCTTCCATTATATATTGTTTACCATAAGATTCTGAGAGAATTACTTTATACTGACTTAAATCTTGAGTTGAATTATCAATATAAACGTTCTGCACTTTAGCTAATACATATTCTAATCTATTATCTAATATGCAGTGAATTGCAGCGCCTTCGACTTTTGTTCCAAAAGGTGAAAAATCATTTACATCTTCATTGCAATTAGGAAAAACTATTATTATTGTAAAAAAAATAATAATGAAAAGTAACCTATTTATATGATAATTATTCTTCATTTTATTCATTTGTTTTAAAAGTATAAATAGAGCTGTACTCAGTAGAACCAAAAATGCTAAAGGATTTTACTCTCCAGAAATAATTTGTGTTTTTTTCTAAATCTTTTATTGTATAGGTTAAATTTGTTTTAGCATTTATGTTTAATGTGTTATTTTCAGGAAAATTTTTATTTTTTGATATTTGCATAAGATAGTTATTATCCAGGATATTTGTAACTATATTCCATCTAAATTGTAAGGTTGTTGGTAAGTTTGTAGAATTATTTTCAGGATAAACTAGAATAGGCGAAAAATTGTAATTGGCGCTTGCTTTAGGGTCATACCCGGTATAAGAATAACCATTAGTAAACAGATAAATTGTATTACTATATGAACCCTCAGAGATAAAATATGAATCATATAATGAATCATTGAATGAAGTATTAATTGCTGCCCAGTTTGTTCCTCCATTGTTAGATCTATATGCACCTTTATCAGTACCTGCAAATAAAGTTCCATAAATTGTAATTATTAGGCTTTTTACATTATAGCCATCTAAAGCTATTTTTTCCCATTTATTGTTTAATATGTTATCCCCTGATGAACTATAAATACCATTTGAAGTAGCACAGTAACAAATCTTATCATTATTATTATATGCAAAACAATTAATTCTTGCGTTGATCTGAAAATCTGGAATATTAAGAGAGCTCATAACGTAAGAGTATGAATTATCATTACAACCCGTTAAATATACCTGAACTATTTGTGTGCCTGTTCCAACTCTTCTTGTGGTTTGAAAAGTAATTCTACTTGTTACTGTACCCCGATAGTAATTATAATAGCTCCATGTTTTCCCAAAATCTTTTGTAGAAAATTTATTGTTTTTACCATCCCAACCATATATTGAGAGCTCATAAGTAGTAGAGTTTATTTGAACCTGTTCTATTGAGTATATAATTATATAATCATTTGTCTCTGATGATGTTATAAATAAGGGTTTTAGATTATCTCCATTTTCGTCAGCATAATATAGACCTTTATTTGTACCAATTAATAAATAGTATTTGTTAGGTGTTGAACTGTAATCTATAAATTTGTATAAACAATTAATGCTTGTGTTAGGAATTACTCCTTTTAAAATTGGAGAAGAAAAAAAAGATGTGTTTAGTAAAATTTCGCCATTAACTGTACCTGAAAAATATTTTCCATTTATGTTTATTAAAGTAATAGTATTATTTGGTAGTTGCACTTCTTTTAGTGTACCCGATACATACTGTTGTGTTTGGATGGGAATTACTTTTTTTTCTTCAGGGTTCTCGCTCCAATTGTCGCATCCGATTACAATGAAAATAAAAATAAAAATTAAATTTATTAAATACTTCATTAAATATTTATTTTAGTTTTATTAAATATAATGAAATTTTTATTAAAATCAAGTTTTAAAAGAGTTAATATAATAAAACTTTAAACTTTTTGCTTTAAATGTTTTTAATAATATGAGCAATATTTTTCGAATGATATTTTATAAAATAGAATATTAACATGATTTTTTCAATAATATGTTTTGGTATATATCCTGTTTTAATTTTTGTAAATTTATTAAATATATTTATATTTATAGTGTTAATATTTTCAACATTTAACAAAACTCATATTCTCAATAACTTAATGACTCATATCATATTTCAAACAAAAAGGTATAAATTTTTTCAACACTACCGTAAAATTATTATTATTTTTGTTTGAAAATATTTTAAAATTAATTGTATATTTATAAAATACAATTATTATAAGTTCTTTATAATAAATTTATGTATAAAGTTTGGCATTATATTTGTAGTATATATATACAAATAACAAAATAATTTTTTTAAAGGAGGTTAACATGACTGTAATATTAGTTTTATCAATGATTGCAATTTTCTTAGTAATTGATTATTTTTATCAAAAAAGGACATCAAAAGCTACTGTTTTTGATGAAAAACACGTTCAACCTGAATTGTTGAGATTTAATGAAAATGAATTGTTGGTTCCACAGAACATATTCTTTAGTAAAGGTCACACCTGGGTAAACTTAAAATCATCAGGTAATGTTCAGATTGGTATTGATGAACTGGTAAAAAAGATTGTTGGGAAAATTGATAAAATTGCAACCCAACCAATTGGTTCAAAGGTTAAAAAAGGTGATGTATTATTTACCATAGAGCAAAATGGGAAAAAACTTAACTTTTTAGCACCGGTTAGTGGTATAGTTTATTCAATAAATGATCTTGTTCTAGAAAATACAGAAAAGTTGAGAAATGGAAACTATGAAAGTAACTGGTTATGCACAATTCAACCAGATAATCTTTCATTAGAGGTAAAAATGCTTAAAATTGCCGATGAAGCAGTTAAATGGGTAAAAGATGAAATGACAAGAATAAAAGATTTTATTGCTGGCGCAAAAGTAGAAAATTCTCTTGTTGGTGCTACTTTGCATGATGGAGGTTCACCAGTATATGGTTCAATGGAATTTATGGACGAAAATTCCTGGAAAAAGTTCGAGAAGGATTTTCTATCAGAATAAATAAAATCGGAGAAAACTTATGAGTAAATCAATCTTATTTGATAGTACCCTTTGTATTGGCTGTGGTGCCTGTAGAGATGCTTGCAAGGAAAGAAATGGATTACCTCCAGGGGAAGAAAAGGAATTAAATTATAATGCTGTAAATGTAGTAAAGGATTATACTATTAATGGAGATACTGTTTTTGTCAGAAAGTTTTGTATGCATTGTAACGATCCATCTTGTGTATCTGTTTGTCCGGTTGGTGCTTTTGAAAAGACTTCAATTGGAGCAGTAACCTATAATAAAGATAAATGTATGGGTTGCCGTTATTGCATGATTGCATGTCCATTTCAGATACCAAGATATGAATGGTTTAATGCTTTCCCTGTGGTAAAAAAATGTGATATGTGCTATGATCGAATTACCTCTGGTAAATTAACTGCTTGTGTTGAAGCCTGCCCTACTGGTGCAAGTGTCTTTGGCGATAGAGATGAATTGATTAAAGTAGCTCATGAAAAAATGGCTTCTTCAGATAAAAAAATGTATTTGTATGGTGAAAAAGAAGTTGGTGGTACAGCAACTCTGATTCTAACTGATATTGAACCTGCTAAATTGGGGTTCCCTTCTAATCTACCTAATGAACCTCTTCCAATGTTAACATGGAATATACTCTCTAAAATTCCAAGTTTTGTACTATTTGGAGGAACTTTACTTTCTGGTATTTGGTGGATTACTAGCAGGAGAAAAGAAGTTGAAGAATTTGAAAAAAATAATAAGAAATAACTAATTGAGGAAGAGGCAATGAAAGAGTTATTAAAACCTACATTTTGGAAAGTTGTTTTTGTTATTATACTATGTATAGGTATATATTCTACTATATATCGTTTTGTTAATGGTTTGGGTGCTGCATCAGCTATGAATGATTATTTTCCATGGGGTTTATGGATAGGATTTGATTTACTTTGTGGTGTTGGTTTAGCCGCTGGTGGATTTATTATTTGTGCTACTGTTTATGTTTTCAATATAAAAAGATTTAAACCAATAATAAAGCCTACAGTTCTTACAGCATTTTTAGGATATTTACTTGTAATTGTAGCTTTACTCATTGATTTAGGAAGACCATATCGAATCTGGCATGCTATTATTATGTGGAATCCAAGGTCAGTAATGTTTGAGGTTGCTTGGTGTGTAATGTTATATACTACCGTGCTTTTCCTTGAATTTAGCCCTACTATTCTCGAAAGATTCAAAATGCACAAAACAGCAAAAGTTATTAAAAGCTTTACGATACCTATTGTTATAGTTGGTGTTATACTTTCAACGTTACATCAATCATCGTTAGGCTCATTGTATTTAATTGTACCTGAAAAACTTCACCCATTCTGGTATTCTCCATTACTACCATTTTTCTTCTTTATTTCATCAATTGGTGCAGGCCTTGCTATGGTTATTTTTGAATCTTTTTTAAGTAGCAGAGCTTTTAAAAAAGAAATTGAAATGGACTTGCTTGCAGATCTTGGTAAAGTAATGGTGGTGGTTTTAGCTTTGTATCTTGTATTAAAGATCATCGATTTTAATTTCAGACATGTTTGGGGTTATTTCTTTATGCCCGGGCATGAAAAATATTATGCCTTTTTTGAGTTGATAATTGGTGTTATTTTACCAATGGTAATGTTATTTTTTGAAAAGGTAAGAAATAGTAAGAAGTTACTATTCCTTAATGCATTATTTGTTTTGTTTGGTTTTATAAGTAATAGATTAGATGTTAGTATTATTGGTATGGAACATTATTCTGGAATAACTTATATTCCATCATTTATGGAAGTTTCAATTACTTTAATGATTGTTTCAGTAGGATTTGCTATTTTTGCTCTTGCTGTAAAGTATCTTAATGTTTTTGAACATGATACGGTTCGTTTAGATAAAGTTTAATTTTTAATTTTAATATAATGAAGAATAATAACATAAATAATGCAATTCCATTAGGTGAGTTAAAATGTATATGGATGACAGCCGGTGTTGTTGATTACAAACTATGTGATAAAAACTATTGTTGTGATTCCTGTGATTATTATGATAAAATCAGAAAAGGTATAAGCGATTTGATTAATAGTCCTGAATCTAAAGAAAACATTAATAATGAGATGAACCTGGAAGAGAAAATTCAGAGTTTACTAACAAACTACACATTTGAAAAAGATTTATTGTATAAAGAGAATCATACATGGGTTAGAGTTATTGATCCTTATAAGGTAGAAATTGGTTTGGATTCTGTAGCTGGTAAACTTCTTCCAAAAAACAAAGTGGTTATTTTGCCTGTAAAAGGTAATTGTGTTTTTGAGAACAAACCATGCTCGTGGATTGCTATAGAAGACGATATTTTTACAATTAAATCTCCTGTTACTGGATTTGTGAAAGAAATAAATAGTGAGTTAGTAAATAATCCGGGTTTATTGAATGATTCTCCATACAATGATGGTTGGTTATTTCGTGTCCAACCAACTAGATTCGAAAGGGATATTAAATATCTTTATTCTGATAAGGAGTTTATGAAAATAGTATCACAGGATATTGAAAAAATTAGAAAAAAAATAATGGATAGTTTAGTAATAAATAACCCTTCGGTTGGTAATACTATGATGGATGGAGGCAAAATTTTGAATCATTTTTCTGATATTTTAGGTCAAAAAAAATTTAACTCAATTTTGGATTGCATTTTTAAGTTTTTTGTATAATTTTTAATTAAGTATTTAATTTACAGGAGACCTTATGAAAAAAATAGGTTTGTTGCTATTTTCTTTATTGCTTTTTGTTTCATTTACTGTAGCACAAAATGCTACATACATTGGAACAAAAAAGTGTAAAATGTGCCATACCAAAGATGGAATTTATGGGGTATGGGAAAAAACAAAACATGCATCTGCTTTTAAGACTCTAACTACTGATGAAGCAAAGAAGCTTGCAAAAGGTAAGAATGCTTCAGAAGATCCTTCTTGTATTGCCTGCCATGTTGCCAACAAAGATACCAAAGCAACTTATGATGATGGTGTTGGTTGTGAGGCTTGCCATGGACCAGGCTCTGAGCATATGAAGCTTGTTATGAAAGATAAAGAGAAAGGTAAAGCTGCATTAAAAGCTGTTAAAGCTGGTGATGTAAAGCTTTGTGAGAAATGCCATAATAAACAAAGCCCAACTTTTAAAGGTTTCGATATTAAAAAGGATTGGGAAAAGATCAAACATATTCGTAAAAGCTAATCTATAGTAATCGTCGAATATTAAAGGTTATTAGAATTATCTATATTCTAATAACCTTTTTTTATTTTTAAGCAATATTTAGATATGATTTATTTAATATGTAAAAATTTATAAATGTTATAAAAAAACAATTGATATTTTATTTTTTTTTTGATATATTTATAGACTTTTAAAACCGGGCGCCTGTAGCTCAATTGGATAGAGTGACGGCCTCCGGAGCCGTAGGTTGCGGGTTCGATTCCCACCAGGCGCACTATGAAATATTTTGAGGTTATGATATGTTTAAACCGAGGAAAAAAATAACAAAAAAAGAATTAAAACAGGATAAACTTGTTACCTGGTACTTTGAAGTTAACGATTACATTACTAAAAATCAGAAACTAATTTCTACAATTGGTATATCGATTTTGGTGCTGATTCTTTTAGTGTTTTTTCTATTCATTAAACCACAAAAAGAAAACGAGGAACTTGCTTCAACTGCTTTAGGTAATATTATTGGATTTTATGATTTCAGGCAATATCAGTTAGCTATGGAAGGTATACCTGAAAGAAATGTGATTGGATTAAAAAAGATAGTAGAAGAATATGGTAGCACTAAAGCTGGTGAAATAGCTAAAATTTATCTCGGAAATTGCTATTTGGTTTTCAAGGATTATGATAATGCTTTGAAATGTTTTGATGATTTTGATGGAAGTGAAAAGTTATTTAAAGTATCAGCTTTAGCTGGCAAAGCTACTGTGTATGAAGCAAAAAAACAATACAATGAAGCTGCTGAAACCTTTGAAAAAGCTGCCTCAAAAGCTTCTAATGAACTTCAAACACCAGAAAATTTAATAAATGCTGCAAGAAACTATAATCTTGCTGGTAATAAACAAAAAGCTATAGAGCTCATTGAAAAAGTAAAGAATGACTATCCACAATCAGTTTATGCAAGAGATTGTGATAGATATATTGCTGAATATCAGGACTAATTAATATAAAAAAATTAGGGGCATTATAATGAATTACATTCGTAAAGCATCTTACTTTTGTCTTTACGTAATTATTGCTTTTTTTATTGGCTGCAGTAGCAGTGATGAGGTTAGTCAGCAGACTGAGTATGTCGAAAAACCTAACCGAAATGATGAACTTTTAGCAGAAAAAGAAAAATTATTGAAGCAATCTAAAGCAAGCCTTGATTCAGCAAAAAATGCAAATAGGAAACTTCAGGAAGATATTGATAGAACCAGACAGGAAAACCAGAATTTAAATAACAGAATTGCTGAACTCGAAAGTAAAATCGATGAACAGAAATCCAAAGTTCTCGAAGAATCCTATAGAATAGAATACAATAATGCTCTTAAAAACTTTAGCGAAAAGAAATATGGTGAAGCTATTGCTAGGTTCCAGAAGCTTTATAATGATGATCCTTCAAACGAATTAGCACCAAACTGTTTATATTGGATTGGTGAATGTTATTATGGTATGAAGGATTATAAGCAAGCTATTTTAGCCTTTGAACAGGTTATATCTGCTTACCATGATTCACAGAAAAAAGAACCTGCATTGCTTATGATTGGTAACTCTTATTTAAAATTAAAAGATAAAAATAAAGCAAAAGAAGCTTATAATAGATTACAAGAAACAGCCCCTGAAAGTATTTATGTGAAAAAGATACCAAAAGCTTTCAGGAAAAAATAAAATCTAACGGAAAGGTGCAGGAGTGGTTGAACTGGCACGCCTGGAGAGCGTGTGTACCCGTGAGGGTACCGTGGGTTCGAATCCCACCCTTTCCGCAAATTTATACATTATGAGTTTTTCTCCCCCGCAGAGCCAAATGCTAAGTTCAGTTTTTAATCAACCTCGATTTTTCTTTGTTCTCATATTTTTTTCCTTTTTTTTGTTATTGAAATAACTAAGTTTGGCATTTTTATACAAAAGTTCTTTTTTCAATTTTTTCTGATATCCTCTTTTGATAATCTCCGAAAGATTATAGTTGTAGTATTTTGACTGCCTAAAAGCGATAGAGAGCATAATCTTTACTCGTGGTATTGGATGAAACCAAAAAGTTTAGAATTTTAGCTCTTTGATAATTCAGGTATCTACAAGGTAAATGTCTATATCCCAGCCCTTCCGTTCACTGGAATTTGTAATCGAACTCCCTAAAAATAACTTTACATTATCAAAATAATTTTGTATTATAATTATAGATTAGTATTACACTATACATGTATTCTATTATTTTAATACTACTATGTCAAAAGAGATTTCGCAAATAGGCAAAAATATAAAAAAGTTAAGAAAACAAAAGGGCTTATCGCAAGACAGGCTTTCTAAATTGGCTGATATTTCCTATAACACCGTTATAAAATTGGAGTCTGGCGGTATTACTAATCCCTCTATTAATACACTTCAAAAATTAGCTAAAGCTCTTAAAGTTTCAGTTGATAATTTATTAAAGTAATTTAACTATGACAAAAGAACAAAAATTTTACAAAGCATTACAGGATGTATTTATTGGCGCTAAGATTGAAGGCACTGGCGGGTTTGTTAATTTGATGAAGATAAAATCAAATTACTACCGCAAGATTGAAGAACTTTTGAAAGCTGATATTGAACAGGCATTAGAAAAATATCCCTCATTTAGGGATGAACTTTTTGACAAGCTATACTCTTTTTTCAGCCGTTATTTTACGGAAAGTGGCTCAATCTATTTTAATTCAACGCCATTTCACAATAACATCTACGAAAAGGTTTATACAGATGAAAAAGATGTTATCCTATTTTGGAAAACGCAAATGCTTTATTATGTCAAAACTGACAGGATTTTTAGAAGTTTGCCGGTTGAGTTTGATGGCTTCAAATTCTATTTTGATGCTTCAAAAGTAGAAAGTAAAAAAGCTAATGAAAAGCGCTCACTTGTTTTTGAATTAGATAATATCAAAGAAGATCAAACTATTGTTTTTAACGTTCAATACTCCGAAAGAGGTACAAAAACAAAAACAGATGAAATATTGAAAGCGATAAAGAGAAAAGGTATTGCTATTGCTGAAGAAGAGTTAGAACGCGCTTTTAGAATTTTTGAAAAGCAAAGTGAGGTTGATTTCTTTATCAACAAAAACGCCAAAGCATTTTTGCAAGAGCAGTTTAAACTCTGGAGTTATCAGTATTTTTGGGATGGAGCTAAAGAATGGAGTGCAGACAGAGTTAATCAACTTCAAATCCTTAAGGACATAGCTTTCAAGATTATTGATTTTATATCTCAGTTTGAAGATGAATTAGTTAAAATCTGGAACAAGCCAAAGTTTGTAAAGAATTCAAACTATGTGATAACGCTGGATAGAATAATAAAAAATATCCCAAAAAATTCCCCTTCTATGAATCTTGCGATGCATGGGGATAATAGTTGTAGTAAAACTTCACAGGATGGAATAATAAAAAATTCCCCTTCTATGAATCTTGCGATGCCTGGGGATAATAGTTGTAGTAAAACTTCACAGGATAGAATAATAAAAAATTCCCCTTCTATGAAGGGGTGGCAGCCGCAGGCTGACGGGTTAGTTAAATGGAACGAATTGCCATTTAATCCAAATCTTAAAGAAAAAGCAAAAGAATTAAGGAAAGCAGGAAATTTATCTGAAGTTTTAATATGGAATCAAATAAAAAATAAACAGTTTTTAGGATTAGATTTTGACAGGCAGAAAATTATTGGAAATTATATCGTTGATTTTTATTGCAAAAATTTGGGTGTTGTTATCGAAATTGATGGCGTAAGCCATGATGGTAAAATTGAATATGATTTAGAACGAGATGATTACCTGAAAAAATTAGGACTAAAAGTTATTCATATTTCTGATTTGGATGTGAAGAAGAATTTAGAAGGTGTATTAGAGTTTTTGAAGAATGAATTAAACACCCCGTCTGCTAACGCAGACACCCCTCTACAAGAGGGGAATTTATTGGAGAGAATTTTAAACCATCCAAACATTTATACTCAAATTAAAGAATGGCAGGAATTAGGAATTGTTGATAATGATTTTAAAGTTAGCGATATTTTTGAAAATTCCCCTTCTGTGAATGGGTGGCAGGCGAAGCCTGACGAGGTAGTTTTAAATCCCAAATATAAACACTTACCGATTGATACAAAATATTTCAAAGATTTAGAGCTTGAAATTTTGTCCTTATTCGATGATGGTTCGAACTCGCTCACCACAGGTTTAGATAATTCCTTAGATGGCTGGCTAATCAAAAGTGAAAACTATCAGGCATTAAATACCATTTTGCCAAAGTTCAAAGAAAAAGTGCAGACAATCTATATTGATCCACCATTTAATCTGGATTCATCAGATCAATTTATGTATCGCACAAACTACAAAGATGCTAACTGGGCAACATTGCTCGAAAACCGATTGAGAATTGCCAAAGAATGGCTAAACGAAAAAGGAAGCATTTTTGTTAGGTGTGATTACAATGGGAACTGGATTGTAAGATGTTTGATGGATGAGATTTTTGACCACGAATTAATAAATGAAATACAAGTAAACACTACTCAAAAAGTTTTTGAAGGCGTGCATGGTTATAACATAGCAACAAATTCACTTTTTTGGTATGGGAAAGACAGCGATATTTTTATTTCACCTCAAAGAGTAAAGCGCGAGGATGTTTATTGGTTAGAATGTCATTCAGGAGGCGAACGAAGACCACCCGAAAGAGTATTTTTTTGCAAAACGCTTTTACCTCCAAAAGGAAGACATTGGACTTTTGTTCAGGAAAAAATTAACAAAATGATTGATGAAGGTAGAATTAGAGTAAACGAAGAAAAAGAATACATTGATATGAATGGACAATTGGTAAAAGGTATGCCGGAATACCGAATTGCGGAGGAAAAACTACTTACTTCTAATTGGACGGACATACCCGGTTATACTTCAACAACAGGTTTTCAAACTGAAAATTCAGAGAAATTGCTCAATAGAGTTATTAAAACTGCTACAGAAAACGGCAATCTTGTTATGGATTTCTTTCTCGGCTCAGGCACAACAACAGCTGTAGCCCATAAGCTTGGCAGAAAATGGATTGGTGTAGAGATGGGAGAGCATTTTTACAGTGTAGTTTTACCGCGAATGAAAAAAGTTTTGGCTTATGATAAATCAGGCATTTCAAAGGAATTAAAAACACCCCGTCAGACTTCGTCTGACACCCCTCTAAAAGATGGGAATTACTACGAAGGTGGTGGTTTTTTCAAATACTATGAGCTTGAGCAATACGAGGAAACCCTGGCGAATTGTAAATATGAAGATGGAGATTTGTTTAATTCCCCTTTAATAAAGGGGTGGACTGCCGAAGGCAGGACGGGGTATTGGTCAGATAGAAGCCCTTATCAAGAATATGTTTTCTTAAAAGATGAAAAAATGCTTAAAGCATTAGAGATTGATTATGAAAACAATAAAGTAAAAGTAGATTTATCAAAACTCTATCCAAATATTGATATTGCCGAAACCTTGTCTAATTTAACAGGCAAATGGATTAAGAATATCAGTGATAGCGAAGTAGAATTTGAAGACGGAACAAAAATAAACACAAAAGATTTGGATTATAAACTCATTAAACCATTAATTTGGTGGGAGTAAATCCTTTTTGGAAAAAAAAATGAAAAAACAAGAAATTAAAAAAGGGGAGATAATAATTTACAAAAGCCCGCAAGGACCGGAAATTCAGGTAAAACTTGAAGAAGATTCTGTTTGGCTAAGACAGGATGAAATAGCAAAATTGTATGGTAAAGAACGTTCTGTTATTACAAAGCATATAAATAAGATTTTTTCCGACAAGGAAATTGACAAAAAAAGCAATGTGCATTTTTTGCACATTGCAAATTCGGATAGACCAGTAGCGTTTTATAGCTTAGATGTCATTTTAGCAGTTGGTTATCGCACCAATTCATCAAGGGCTGTTGATTTTAGAAGATGGGCTACAAAAATTCTAAAAAATTATTTAATAAAGGGATATGCGATAAATCAAAAAAGACTTCTTCAAGTAGAAGAGCAGTTAAAAGATTTACAAGAAACAATTTCCTTTTTACAGGAAAAATCAAAAGATCAGTTACTCATAGGGCAAGAACAGGAATTGCTAAATTTACTTTCTTCTTATTCAAAAACCCTTTTATTGCTTGAACAATATGACAAGGGAAAGCTTGCACTTGTAGGAAAGGCGAAAGGAGAATATAAGTTGCAATATGAAGAAGCAGTAAAGGTTATTGAACACATAAAAACACAATTGGTGACGAAAAAAGAAGCAGGTGTTTTCTTTGGAGTAGAAAATAGTGAGAAACTCAAATCCATTTTTGGTAATATCTATCAAACATTTGGTGGCAAGGAACTATATTCTTCGCTGGAAGAAAAAGCAGCACACCTTCTATATTTTATAATCAAAGACCATCCTTTCGTTGATGGCAATAAACGGATTGGCTCTTTTTTGTTTATCTATTTTCTGGATAAGAATAATTATCTCTTGAGAGAAACAGGTGAAAAGAAAATAAATGACAATGCTCTAACTATTCTGGCACTTTTAATTGCAGTAAGCGATCCGAAGGAAAAAGATAAATTGATTAAAATTGTAACTAATTTATTAGCGGTATGAAGTTATATTTGCAAAATATTGTAAATGATATCCCTTTTGAAAACCTACCTGCAAAGTGGCAAGGGTTTAATTTGACACGGTTTTCAAAGGACAAAACTCTGTTTGATTTTCAGAAAGATGCTTTAAGAAATGCTATAAAAGCATTGCATTTGTATTTTAAAGATAAAAATTTCGATAAAAAACTATTATTTGATTATTACAGACTTAGTGGACTTGAAGAAAACTTTGATTATGATTTAAAGAAAAAACAGGATAGCAAAACCGCAAAATATCTTTTAGACTATCCTGAAGATTATCCCGTCGTTGAAAACAAGATCTCTTTTGCCCATTTTATCAACCGAATGAGTTTCTGGATGGCAACCGGTTCTGGTAAAACTCTGATTATCGTTAAGCTGATTGAACTTTTGGGCAAATTTATTGCTGAAAAAGAATTGCCAAATCACGATATTCTTTTTCTGGCGCATCGCGATGATCTTTTAGAACAATTCAAGAATCATGTTGAGGAGTTTAACAGTTTTAATTTTGACACAAAAATAAATCTTAAAAGTTTAAGAGATTACGAGAGCGTTAAGCGAGAAAACACTCTGCCTTTTGCCAAAAACGAAATTACCGTTTTCTACTACCGTTCCGATTTGATTTCTGATGAGCATAAAGATAAAATTGTTAATTTCAAAAACTACGACAATAACGGTAAATGGTATATTCTTTTAGACGAAGCCCATAAAGGTGACAGAGAAGACAGCAAGAGACAAATTTTATACTCTATACTTTCTAGAAATGGATTTATTTTTAATTTTTCCGCCACCTTTACTGATCAGAGGGATTTTGCAACCTGTGTCTTTAACTTTAATCTTTCAAAATTCGTTGAGGAAGGATACGGCAAGCATATTTATGTATCTCAATCAAACATCTCTGCTTTCAAGAACAAAAATGATTTTTCGACGATTGAAAAACAGAAAATCGTTTTGAAAACGTTATTGCTATTAACTTATACAAACAAGTATTATGAGGAAATTAGGAAAGTTGATCAATCTTTATATCACCGTCCGTTACTTCTGACGTTAGTTAATTCTGTAGATGTAGAACAATCTGACTTAGAATTATTCTTTAGAGAGCTGGAAAAAATTGCGAAAAATGAAATTAAAGCGGATTTACTGAGCAATGCTAAACTTGAACTTATCCAAGAGTTTAGCCATCACTCAACATTTGAGTTTGAGGAGTTAGACTGTGTGCTAAATGCCGATTTAATTTCAAAATTAGATTACAAGGATATTTTGAAATATGTTTTGAACGCAAACACGCCGGGCAAGATTGAAGTTTTGAAAATCCCAGGTAATAGACAAGAATTGATTTTTAGGTTAATGACGGCTGATAAACCATTTGCTTTAATCAAGATCGGAGATATTTCTGGTTGGCTGAAAGATAAACTTGAAGGATATGAGATAAACGAAAGTTTTGAAAATGAAAGCTATTTTAAGGCAATCAATCGCGATGATTCAGACATAAATGTTTTAATGGGTTCCCGCTCCTTTTACGAGGGCTGGGATTCTAACAGACCAAACCTGCTTTTGTTCGTAAATATCGGAGTTGGAAGCGATGCTAAAAAATTTGTTTTACAATCGGTAGGCAGGGGTGTGAGAATAGAGCCCAAAAAATACCAACGGAAACGGTTCCAAAATTTGCTTAATGCCAAAATTGTTGAAGAACAATTATTTGAGAAAGTAAAAAATTTAATTTTACCTATTGAGAGTTTATTTGTTTTTGGTACTAATGCAGAAAACCTAAAAGAAATAATCAAAACGCTGAAAGAAGAAAAACAAGACAAGAATTTAGGCGATGCATTTATAATAAATCCTGAAGCACAAAATCATACTCTTTTGGTGCCTGTTTATAAAACTGCTGAAAGAATTTTTGCTGAAGAAAGTGAACCTCAAAAATATTCTATTAGCAAAGAAGATTTAAAAATCACAAATAAATTTTACAACTACTTAGGCGATAAAATTGCTTTGGCTAAATATGATTGCGAAGTAAAAGTTTTGAAGAAAGTAAAGGAAAGTTTTGCGGAAAAAGGAAGATATTATGATTTCAGCGAAAGAAACTCGCTCTTTGAGCCAGAGTTAATTCTTGACCGAATTTTTGATTATCTAGGTGTGAAAAGCAAAGAGTTTGATAAATTCAAGGAATTGGAAAATGAAATCGTGCATTTCAAAAAGGTTAGATTTAGCGATGGCGAAAAATACCAAGAGATACTAGAGGCAGTTACAAAAGTAAAAAATTATTCTAAAAAACAGGTTATAGAAAAAGAGATAGATGAAGAATTTGATAGAACAAAAGATAAAGAAAAATATAAGCAAAAGTTAAAACAATTAGAATTAAGGTTTTTACCAGAAGTAAAGTACGATAGATTAAAAATCAAGTATATAGCTAATCATTACTATCTTCCTGTTATAGTTTCAGAGACTGAAAAAATTGATTATCTTAATCATATTATTAATGTTGATAGTGAAGTAAAATTTATTGAAGAATTAGAAAACTATCTACAAAAAGATGATAATGTGTTCAAAAGATTTGACTGGTGGATGTTTTCAAAAATTGATCAAACACTGGACGAAATTTTTATTCCTTATTACAATTCGAAGGAAAATAGCATTTCCAATTTCAATCCGGACTTTATCTTTTGGGCGCAAAAAGGTAAACAATACTTCATTTTGTTTGTTGACCCAAAGGGAACTGAACACACGGACGGATACAGAAAAATTGATGGGTTCTCAAAGATATATGAAATAGATATTAACGGACAAAAACAGAGCAAAGATTTTTCATATAACGGATTTACCATAAATACAAAACTATTGCTTAAGCCAAGGCGAGGGATAGCAGATGTTTT
The DNA here is from genome assembly GCA_036567745.1 of Ignavibacteria bacterium. GTDB lineage: Bacteria > Bacteroidota > Ignavibacteria > DATCTW01 > DATCTW01 > DATCTW01. The sequence continues at coordinate 57,385 of DATCTW010000049.1, forward strand.
AGAAAATTACAAACGATACTGGTTTGATAACTTTGATGATTTTGCGAGCAAAATTAGTCAATTTTGAAATTGATAGAGTCCCATCTTCGCTGGAATAAAAATTATTTGTTCATCCACAAAGCAGGTATAGTAGGCAGGCAAAAAGAAAAGGTAAAGTTTTCATCTTTTCTGATATCTAACCTACAGAATTTTTAATTTTTAATAATTATAAAAGGAAAAAGCCTCTTGCGAGGCTTTTTCCGTAGTATTAGAGGGTTTAGAGGAGGTTTTATTTCATATATAACATTTTTCTTACTTGAGTAAAACTTTCACCATTCGAACCTTTTGCGGTTAACTTATATAAGTAAAATCCGGAACTTTCTTTATTAGGTTGCCAACTAATTGAATGATTACCAGCCGAAAGTTTATTATCAATAAGTGTGCATATTTGCTGACCAAGTATATTAAATATTTCTAGTTTAACATAACTATCTTTTGGCAATGAAAATGTGATGTTAGTAGATGGATTGAATGGATTTGGGTAATTTTGATTTAACACATAGGATGTGGGAAGAGTTTTATCTATATTTTTGATAGATGTTGTATTATCTGTATTTTCTTTACCCGGTGTAGCAATTTGTACTTGTTTAAATGAACCTGTTCCGTTTGGTATTCTTGCCATTGATTTATCGGTAGTTTGAGCACCAAATTTAACAGAATCTATTACAGTTAAATCCGTATTTGATAAGATTATTTGCTCACCACTCGCAGAAAGTTTAAACATCGCATGCAATCCTTCCTGTGTTGAGTCTTCATCAGCCCAAATTAGTAAGTAACCTTTTGCAGGTATTTTTGTATTAGAAGGGAATGACCATTTTGTAGTATTTGAATAGCTATCAGATAAATAACAGCCAGATAAATCAATTTCCGAATTAGTATTATTATAAAGTTCAATCCAGTCATCATATTGGCCTGAAGGATCTGCTATCGTTGTGCTATTTTGAGCCATAAATTCGTTTATTACAATATCATGAAATTGAATTAAACCCTTTGAGTTTATCATGTTTGGTGTAGGTTTTGCTTGAACAAAATTTCCGTTGCCGTTTGGTATTCTTGAAAGTGAAATATTTTCTTTTTGTGCATCAAATGATATAGAGTCTATAATCGAACCGTCAGAGTTTGAAAATAATAAAGTGCCTCCATTTTCTGATATATCAAAATTTGAATGTAAACCCGTTTGTGATAAATCATTATCTGCCCATATTACTAAATATCCATTTTTGGGTATAGTTGTACCTTCTGGGAATTTCCATTTTAATAAATTTGATTTATCGTTAGAAAGATATGTGTTGCTTAAATCATAATCCTCGTTTGAATTATTATATAACTCAATCCAATCTTCATACTCTCCATTAGGATCTAAAATTAATTTGTTATTTGCCATAAATTCGTTTATTACTACATCGCCTTTACTAATTTTATAGGTTAAATCAATGCCTAAAGCTTTAAATTGATTTTCCACATTTGTTTTTCTATTTGTAATAAAATATTTTAATCCATACTTAGTTTCACCACCACCAGGACCACCTCCACTTACAGTAATATTACTTGTTATATTTGCATCAAATTGAGCAAGCGTATATTGTTTACGGGTATCGAGATTTACGTATGGACGAATAATTGGCGTAATACTATCTATTCTCGCAAATAGTTTTTCTGGTATAAAGCAATTTGTAAATATTTTATAAAATTGCCTGTAATACTCTGTTTTGAGTTTTGTATTCGTAAATACTTTTCCAACAAGCGGCCTATTTGTTGTACTGCTTGTATGAGTTAAGTTTATAGTAAGCGCATCTGAAGCACTACCTTTGTATAAACCAAAATTCATATTTACATCCCAGATAATCCATTCAAGCTTGTTTGTTTTTGGATTAAAGTAGAAGTAAAAGTTTCTTCCCGAATCAGTATATGAATCCATATTAGCAAATAATATATCTGTTGCAATAGCTCTATAGAAATTAGTTGTATTTAACCTTTCAGGTAATACATTCGTTAAATCCGAAGTGTTATTTAACATATTGAGAAAAGAAATAAGTTCACCCCATCTGTTTGTAGACTCCTCTGTTTTTAGTTCATATCTTATGGTATATTGATTGGTATCTGTACCATACCATTTAAAGTCAGATAGATATTGTGTAGTACCACCACCAGCACCACCAAATGCGTCTACCGCTTTGTATAAGTTACCGCTGCTATTACCATATCTTGAGCTTAAAAATGTTTTGTTAACATGCTCTACCATAGAATATAATCCCCACACAATATCGTTGATATAAACAAAAGCGTAGTTTGATCTTGGTGCCGGTATATTTGCTTGTTGACAAAACCAGAGTTGTACATTTTCTCTCATAAAAGTAGGATCATTCCAACAATTATTTAGATGAATACCTTTTAATCCATCCCATCTTTGATCTTCATCAAATTCATCAAAGCTTAGTCGAATAGGTTTTTTATTGTTTGGATGGCTATATGAAGCATTCCCTTTTAATCTGATTCCAACATTTTTTAGTAAAGTCCCATCTATTTCAACATCACAATTCATATAATGTTCTAATCCTTGATTATAATAATAAACTAAGGAATCCCAATAATTGTTCTGAGTCATTTTTATTTTGATTGTATAAACTTTAATTCCTGAAAAAACATTATCCCCGGGATTTTGAGCTGAAAGATGAGAATACAAAAAAGATGTTGCAAATACTATTTGGAATAAGTAATAAAATTTCTTTCTAGTAAATAAATAACCTTTCATTTTTTCTCCTCTTTGATTGATTTTTTGACAATGATATTCATATTTTGGTTTAATTATGAAAGGAAGGTGAGTAATAAAATAAAAAACCCGGCAAAAACCGGGTTTAGTCAAAAAATTATGTAGAATTTTATTTAACTTAAATATTTTTCTGCAATCTTGATTCTATTCTGAGCCTTTCGTATAGAATCCATTAGAGCATTTTGATCTAAAGCTTTATTCTTTTCTGAGAGTAATTTTTGAGATTCTAATAATTTTTCTTTAGATCTTTCAATATCTATTTCATCTGATTTTTCTATAGTCTCTGCAAGTATAATAACTTTATTATCCTTAACTTCAAGAAATCCTCCGCTTGTTGCATAATGAATAACGTTATTATCATCAATTACAAGCTTAATTTCACCATAAGTTAATGAAGTTAAGAAATCCGCATGGTTATATAGTATCTGAAAATTGCCTTCAGTTCCAGGAGCTGTAAGGCTAACTACTTTTCCAGAAAAAACCTGCTTTGATGGAGAGACAATATCAACTAAAAAAGATTTATCATCCATAACCTATCACATGCTCTTAAATTTTTTTGCATTTTCAAATACATCTTCAATAGAGCCACACATATTGAATGCCTGTTCTGGTATATCATCACATTTACCTTCAATTATCATCTTAAATCCTTCTATCGTATCTGCTAATTTTACGTATCTTCCTTGTTTACCGGTAAATGCTTCAGCTACGAAGAATGGTTGTGAGAGGAACTGCTGAATCTTTCTGGCTCTGTATACCGTAAGTTTGTCATCATCTGATAGTTCATCCATACCAAGAATATTGATTATGTCTTGTAAGTCTTTATATGTCTGTAATATTTGTTTTACCTTTTTAGCTACATTATAATGCTCATTACCAACAATCTCTGGAGTCAATATTCTTGATGTTGAATCAAGAGGATCTACTGCCGGGTATATACCAATTTCTACGATTGCTCTATTTAATACTGTTGTTGCGTCAAGGTGACTGAATGCTGTAGCTGGAGCAGGATCTGTTAAGTCGTCAGCTGGTACATATATTGCCTGAACTGATGTGATTGATCCTCTTTTGGTTGAAGTAATTCTTTCTTGCAACTCACCCATTTCGGTTGCTAAGGTTGGTTGATAACCTACCGCAGAAGGCATACGACCAAGCAAAGCCGATACCTCAGAGCCAGCCTGTGTAAATCTGAATATGTTATCAATGAATAACAATACATCTTTACCTTCTTCATCTCTAAAGTATTCTGCAATTGTTAGAGCTGTAAGTGCAACTCTTTGCCTTGCTCCAGGTGGCTCGTTCATCTGACCGAACACTAAAGCAGTATTCTTTAATACACCAGATTGACTCATTTCGAGCCACAAATCGTTACCTTCTCTCGTTCTTTCACCAACTCCACCGAATACAGAATAACCACCATGCTGTGTAGCAATGTTATGAATTAATTCTTGAATAACTACAGTTTTGCCAACACCCGCACCACCGAAAAGACCTGTTTTACCACCTTTAGAATAGGGCTCAAGTAAGTCAATTACTTTTATACCTGTTTCAAAAATTTCTTTCTTGGTACTCAAGTCTTCAAATTTTGGAGCGTGAGTGTGAATAGGCAAATACTTATCTGTTTCTATTGGACCCAATTCGTCTATTGGTTTTCCAATAACATTTATTAAACGTCCTAATGTTTGAGGACCGACTGGAATTTTTATTCCCTCTCCAGTATCATAGGCTTTCATCCCACGTACTAAACCATCTGTTGTATCCATAGCAACAGCTCTTACTCTATCTTCTCCTAAGTGCTGCTGACACTCAACAATTAATTCTTCTTCTTTACCTTCTGGTGTAATGCGTGGAATTTTTATAGCGTTAAATATGGCTGGTAAGTGTCCGTTTGAAAACTCAATGTCTACAACTGGACCAATAACCTGAATAATTTTCCCTTCGTTCATTTTTTACATCCGTATGTTTATCTTAAATTTTATCAATATAATTTAGTGTTTTTTTTCATAAAATCAAGTTTAAAAATTACAGATAATTTACCAATATATTTACGTGTCGCACCGACGGTGCTTTGTATTTTTTTTGTTTACGTTTTCTACAAACGTGTCGGGGCTCTGCCCCTAAATTAAAACGAATATTCTGTTATAATTATTAAAAAGGTGCGTAGCACCGAAATGTTTGTAGAATAATTTTCAAATAAATGTATAAGGGGCGTAGCCCTGATATGTGAATATGTGTTTCATGTTTTTCTATAAACATATCAGGTTTTTGCCACTAAATTCAACATAATCGTTTCGAATAATATTTTATAATATTTAAAAAGGTGCGTAGCACCGAAATGTTTGTAGAATAATTGTAAGTTATACGTACTAGGGGCGTAGCCCTGATATGTATATAATTTTTTACATGTCGCACTTACGGTGCTTTGTATTTTTTTTGTTTACGTTTTCTACAAACATGTCGGGGCGATGCCCCTTATGGTAACCGAATATTTCATTTCGAATAATATTTTATAATTAATAAAAAGGTGCGTAGCACCGAAATGTTTGTAGAAAGATTTTCAATCAAATGTATAAGGGGCGTAGCCCTGATATGTGAATATGTGTTTCGTGTTTATCTACAAAAATATTAGGGCTCTGCCCCTAAATTAAACCGAATATCCTGTTATAATTATTAAAAGGTGCGTAGCACCGAAATATTTGTAGAATAATTGTAAGTTATACGTATAAGGGGCGTAGCCCTGATATGTGGATATGTGTCTCGTGTTTTTTCAAACGTATCGAGGCGCTGCCCTTAAATTAAAACGAATATTCTGTAATAATTATAAAGAAGGTGCGTAGCACCGAAATGTTTGTAGAAAAATGTTAAGAATAAATTATATAGGGGCGTAGCCCTGACATGTATATTTACGTGTCGCACCTACGGTGCTTGAAAACATTTTTTTATATGTTCTACAAACATATCGGGGCGCTGCCCCTTATCGTAATCAAACGAGATACATAACCCGGTCACGTATAAATTACGTGACCAAGAAAAATGTTAAGAATAAATTATATAGGGGCGTAGCCCTGACATGTATATTTATGTGTCGCACCTACGGTGCTTGAAAACATTTTTTTTGTTACGTTCTACAAACATATCGGGGCTCTGCCCCTTATCATAATCAAACGAGATACATAACCCAGTCACGTATAAATTACGTAACCAAGCAAAGGTGTATTTATCTTTTAAATACTGTAATAATGATATAATTGACGGATGATTTGACAAATGGTTGACATCTATATATTGACGTTTTGACATCTTGTTTTAAAAAGATGCAAAAATTACTATAAAATGAGGATAAATTTATGGCATAATACTTGAAAGTGTAATTTAGGTTTTATATTGTTCTTTGAAAACCCATCGGCTTTATAAATTACTTTAAGCGATGGTACAAAAAACTTGAAAAACTGAAATATTTTTAAAAAAAGTATTGACAAAAAAATTATAAATTCGTATATTACCCTTTGCATATTGGTGAGGAATATAAAATTTTAGTTTTTTTCAATCATTTAAATAACTGTGTTGTGGTAAATAATAATTATAAAAAAGGAGGGATGACGAACTTTTCATTACCTTATGAAGTACCATTAGCCATTTTAAATTTAATTGTCTTAAAATGGTTTAACAAATTATTGGAGGTTATAAATGAATAAAAAATTCACACTATCCCTATTCGTGCTTTTATTACTTGTTATAGGGTTACCTTCAGCATTCGCGCAAGTATTCACAAGGTCAGCGAGAGTTGATAGTGCTCTTTGGGTTGATGTAAAAGCAACAGGCACAACTCAGACGGCAATTAATGGATACTATGGAATGGACTCCACTACTTTTACTGGTTCAGTCACAAAAGGCTGGAAGGTAAGAGGGGCTGCAAAGAATGTTGTTCAAGCTGATGTTTTACCAAACGGTCAATTCTTTAGATTTGAAGATAGCCCAGCTGATACATCAGCACCAGTTGGGGCTTTTAAGTTCCACAAAGGTGATACTATCTTCATTACATTCCATAGCAAGTATAGTCCAACAGCAACAAATTATACTACTTCTCAACAAAGGTTCCAGTTTAAAGCATCAAGCAATACCAATGTGCTTTATGGTTTACAGGGCCTTGGTGCA
>DATCTW010000050.1:0-11515 GCA_036567745.1 Ignavibacteria bacterium
AATAATTATTTTGTGCCTCTTAATCAAAATATTACTGAAGATATAATAAAATTAAACTTTATAACACCATTAAGATTGCAACAAGAAGGAAAGCTTGTTAATAATCCGGATTTCAAAATATTAATAATAAATTTAATAAGAAAAATTTCTGCTATGCTGTTTTTTCATTACAACTATGATTTTGATGCTGATTACATAAAACAATCAAGAGAGTTGATTGAAAAATCCGGTTCGATTCAAACATTGGAATCAAATCTTAAATGGTATTCCTGGGAAAGGTGGTCAAATAGGCAAAAGACAAAAATGAATCTTGGTGGTTTGGTCGGTGATATTTCTTTTCAAGGTAATTTATCGCCTTTTAGTGAGCTGATCAATTTAGGTAAATATTTTCATGTTGGTAAAAATACGGTATTTGGACTTGGTAAATACTTAATAAAATAGGGGAAATACTATGTTGGTATTAGTTTCTTTAGTAAGCGGGCAAACTATGCCAAACTACTTTGGTATAAAGCACTACAACCCAGATAAGTGCATTTTTTTGTATACCAAAAATTCTAAAAAGCAGATGGAGTGGCTTAAAAAATCATTTGATGTCAAAACAGAAGAGAAAGAAATAATACCTTATGATTATGATGACATTCAAAATAAGTGTAAAGAAATTATTGATAATCATAGAAATGATGAATTGATTTTAAATTACACTTGTGGCACAAAAATTATGTCTATCGCATCATTTGAAATATTTTTAATGAAAAGGTTAAAAACTTTTTATGTTGATTCTGAAAACCAAAGAATACTCGAACAGTATCAAAATGAGAATATAGTAAAGGATCTATCACTAAATATTTCAGTAAATGATTATGTAAGAGTTTATGGGAATAAGGTGAAAGAATTGGGAAGTATTAACCCCGAACTGGAGTCATTAGGGGATTATATTCTTACTAACTTTAAAAAACTTTCTGATTATTTGTTGAAGGCAGCAAAAGAATCAAATAAAATAAAGACAAATACGTATGAAAATAAAGGCATACAGATAAAAGGAAATAATAAGATAGTTTATCTAAAATTACTTGAGGATACTTTTACAATAGGTGTACCATACAGCGAAGTTTTTTCATTCATTAAAGGTGGGTGGTTAGAGTATGTAGTTTACAAAAAGCTTGTAAATACTAATCTTTTTGATGATATAAGGGTTAATGTAAAGATAGATTGGGAAAATGATGTTAATCGAAAAGAAAGTAACTTTAAAAACGAAATAGATATATTTTGCACATTAAAAGGTGTAGCCTATTTCTTTGAATGTAAAAGTGGGGGCGTTTCACAAGATGTGATTTACAGATATAAGGCATTAAAAGAATTTTTAGGTGGCACATATTCAAAGGTTGTTTTCGTTACTTTTTTCCCAGTTAGTAGTGAACAAAAAGAAAAATTAAAAGATTTTGGCTTCGAGTTGTGCAATATTAATTATTTTGATGATTTTATAAAAATATTTGAAGAAAAAATAAAACCTAATCCTAATTTATAGGAGAAAAATTATGGCTAATGCTTTTATTTCAATTCTACATTTTTATATATAGTAGTTTTCATAATATTATATAGGTGTGTTTTATTAAATTTAAATAAATTATTGAGGTTTTTATGAGTAAGATATTAGTATCTATTGTTAGCGATCAGACTATACCTAATGTAATTTTCATAAAGGAGCTTTCTTCTTTTGATTATTATTATTTTATAACTACAGAAACTATGGAAAAAAGAGGTAAGTGTGAATCAATTATTAAAAGCTCTCATTTAGATAATTGTATTTTTAAAAAAATTACTGTAATTGAAGATGATATAGAAGAAATAATTAAAAAATTAAAAAATGAATTTGAATTTCAGGATGAAGATGAAATTTATATAAACTTAACCTGTGGAACTAAAATAATGTCTATTGCTGTATATAACTTTTTCAAAGATTATAATTCTAAAATATTTTATATACCTATTGGTAAAAATATATATAAAAAAATATTTCCTATATCAAAATCTATTGAGAAAGAAATTAAGTATAGAATAAATTTATATGATTATTTAAAGGCTTATAATATTGATACTGAATCATCTAATAAAAAAGAGTTAACTTATGATTATTTGTTTACACAGAATGTTTTTAATAAATATATTGAGACACCATTTGATAAAGAAATTATTAACATTTTAAGAGAACAAAGAGGTAAAAATAATCCTTCAATAGATTATGACAATTCAAAAATAAAAGAATTTTTGATAAGATATGGTTTGCCTGATAAGTTAAATAAAAAAGATATTAATTATATAACAGGTGGTTGGTTTGAAGAATATGTGTATTATAAGATCAAACAACTTTTGCAATTAACTGATGATAATATTGATCTCAATTTAAGGGTTAAGAGAAATGGAATAGATAACGAATTAGATGTAATTTTTGTTTTTGATAATAAATTATATGTAATCGAATGTAAAACTATAATAAAAACTAAAGAAGATCATCTTTATAATAATAGTCTTTACAAGTTAGCTGCTATAAAAAAGGATTATGGTTTGGATGTTCAGGGTTTTATTTTTGTTTTAGAAGATGTTAATGCTGATTTAAAAAAAAGGGCTAATGTTTATAACGTAATTACCATAGATAAACAATCATTAATTAATCCTGATATTTTTAATGACAATTTTTTAAAATTTTTTAAAAATAAAGAATAGAGTAAGTTTAAAAATAAATATTAAGTACTTTTATGATTTTGAAAATAATCAATAACATAAAAAACAAAATAAATTTAGGGGTGCAATATGACCGATCAAGAGAATGAAAAATATGCTATAATTTTAGGTGCCTTACTTCACGATATAGGTAAGTTTGAAAGGCGTGCTTTAGAAAGCACTCGGATTAAACATGAAGATTATAGTCTGGAATTTTTTCGTGATTGTATCAAAAGCAACGCTCTTTTTTTGAATCAGCACGACTTAAACGATATGATAGAAAGATATATTGATCATCATGAAGTATACCATCTGATAAGCAGTGCTGATTGGATATCTTCTTCAGAAAGAATATCCTCTGACTCAGATAGTGAGAGATATCCTTTGATACCAGTAATGCAGCATATTGATATTGGGAAAAAATTAAATTCTCAAAAATATTATTATGAAGCTCATGCTTTAGAAACAGCAATTAATTTTTCTAAAGAATTACAAATAATTGATAATTCTAAAAGTGAGAAGAATAAGGAATTCTTTGAGGGGTTAACAGTAAAGCTAAAAGATTTATACAAAAATTTTAAAGAAGATACAAAAAAAATAAATGCAAATAGTATTAAATCCTATTGTGATACTTTTTATAGTATACTTGAAAAATATACTTGTAGAATATCATCAGCTTCTTATAAGTCTGTGGCAGATATTTCTTTGTTTGACCACTCTCGTTCTGTTGCAGCTATAGCTCTTGCCAAGCATTTTGCTGATAATAAAGATAAACCTTTTATGCTTGTTCATGGTGATATATCAGGAATTCAAAATTTTATTTATAAAATTTCATCTGGTGATTCTTCTGCTTCAAAAAATACAGCTAAACGGTTAAGAGGTAGATCGTTTTATATAAATCTACTAACCGAAACAATAGTATCATATATAATAGATAGTTTGAATTTATTTGTAGCAAATGTTCTTTATTCTGGTGGTGGTAATTTTATAATACTTGCTCAAAATTCTAATGAAGCAAACAATAAAATAATAGAAATTGAAAAAGAAGTAAATGATTACCTTTTCAAAAAATTTAAAGGTGATCTGGGTGTTGTTATATCTCGATCAGTTTTTGATACCACTGTAATCAGTAATTACTCCGAATCAATCGAGAAAATTATGAAAATAAATAACGAGCAAAAAAGTAAAAAGTTCTTTAGTATTTTAGATAACATATTTGATATAACTATACCAGAAATTAAAGATACGCTTGATGTATGCCCAATATGCCAATCTGACGAAGAGAAAAATTACATTAAAACACACGATGGGCTGTGTAGAAATTGTTATGAACACTTTGTTATCGGCAGAGATTTACTTAAGTCCACAAAATTGGTAAAAATTAAATCCCAGCTATTGTCACAAGATCTCATTATTGATTATAACATTATTTGTTTTGAAAGATTGGGTTATTATTGGGCATTATGTGATGATAAAAAAGTAAAAAAACTCATAGATAACTTATCAAAAGAAAAAGTTGATGAAATTAGTATAATAGAAATAAATGATACTGATATTTTAAAAGATAGAGATTTTAAATCTACGTTTAATATTTCGTATTCATTTAAATTTATTGGTAACTATGCCCCAACCGATAAAGATAATGATATTTTAGAGTTTGAAAAATTGGCGAGTCTTGATACAGAAAAATATCCTCTAATGGGTGTTCTAAGAATGGATGTAGATAATTTGGGTATTATTTTCCAGAAAGGGTTTAAAGAATATAAAACTATGTCAAGAATTTCTACTTTAAGTCGGGAATTTAATCTTTTCTTTTTAGGCTACATAAATGAACTAGCAAAGGAACATAAAATTTATATTGCATATTCAGGAGGTGATGATGTTTTTGTTGTAGGCTCTTGGATAAATATAATTGAGTTTGCTATTGATCTTAGAAAAGACTTTTCAAGGTTTACATGTTTCAATCCAAACTTTACAATTTCTGGTGGTATAACCTTTTGTAAAGATAAATTTCCTATCGGTAAAGCTGCTGAACTTGCTGGTTTAGCTGAAAAAGAGGCAAAAAGTTATAAAAAAGAAGATAAAAATAAAGAAACTCAAGAGAAAAACGCAATTTCTTTATTTGGTAAATGTATTCAATGGGAAAAATTATATGAAATTTTAAGCTATGCTAAAGAGTTATACGAATACCTTATGGAAGAGGAAAAAGGTAGCAAATCATTATCAAGAAGTTTTGTATATCAAGTTTATGAATTGAGCAAAACTTTTGAAGATGAAAAAGGATTTAGTATGGATAAGTTTACAGCTGCCTTAGCAAAATTACACTATCTTATTGCACGAAGGGATGTTACAGCTCAAAAAATAACTAATGAACCATATGATAAGAAAGTAATTTTGTTTCAGAAACTATTAAATCCTGAAATACAAAAATATTTTAAAATAATTGGTTCTTATATTTTATTAAAAACAAGAAATAATTAAAAGGAGGAAGTATGGCTTTAAAAGGTCTTGAATCGGTTAATGATTTAGCAATACTAAATGCAGAAGATATCGATAGTATTGCTGAAAATGTTGTTAAGATTAAGCAACTTAATGAAATTAAAACAAATCAGATTCGTAATATTTTTAGTTCAATATCTAAGCAAAGAAATGAATTTAAAAAAGTGAAATATGGGAATACTGAAGAAGATAAAAAAATCCTTGAAAAAATTAAGGGTGATATTATTCTTCTTAAACCAATGTTAGCTTATGCAGCAGGAAGACAAAATAGCGTAAAAAGTTATCAGGAATTTATGAAAGATGTAATTGATAAAACGGTGAAATCAAAAGATTTAAAAAGCGCACTTAAAAATTTCTTTTTACTTTCAGAAGCTGTTATAGCTTATCACAAGTTTTATGGTGGCAAGGAATAAATAATTTTTTAAAAAGTATAACATTAAAGGAATAAAAAGATGGAATTCACAAAGAATATTATTTTAAAGGGTAAAATTAAATGTTTAACCGGTTTACATATCGGTGGTAGTAAAGATAATTTAGAAATTGGTGGAGTTGATTCACCTGTTTTAAGAGATCCAAATACAAACTATCCATATATACCAGGATCCACATTAAAAGGTAAATTAAGAACTGTTGTTGAATTTATGGAAGGTAAAATTGAGTTGAATAAAAAAAATGAAGCCCCACCCCATGCTTGTTCCAGTCCTGATTGTAAAATTTGTGTTCTTTTTGGTTCTTCAAATAAAGAGAGGACTAGTGGACCAACAAGAGTTATAGTAAGAGATGCGTATCCAGATGAAGAAACAATTGAAATGTGGAAAGAACTTGATTCTCAGTTAGTTTACACAGAATTTAAACCTGAAAATACAATTGATAGACTTACATCTCAAGCTAACCCTCGTTTTATAGAAAGGGTTATACCTGAATCAAAATTCAATTTTGAGATGGTAATTACTGTTTATGACGAAGATGAAGATAAATTAGAAGAGTATTATAAAACAATTATAGCCGGTTTAAAGATTCTGGAGCATTCAGGTATTGGTGGTAATATAAGCAGAGGTTATGGTCAGATAAGGTTTGAATTAGCTGATCCGATAAAAATTACAAAAGATGATTATAAAAATAACTCAGAAAATTACAAAAAAGCATTTTTAATTGAAGAAAAGAATTTTAAATCATTAAATGAAATTGAAAATATTAAGATATAGCAATATGAAAGTAATAAATATTTTTCCTAGATCTTCTTTCAGAGTAAATATTGATTCTGATACTATTTGGGGTTCAATTATTTGGGCTTTAAAACATATTTATTCTGAAAGAGAATTTAATGAGATATTGGAGGCTTTTATTTTTAAAACGCCTCCGTTTATTATCTCATCTTTTCTGCCATCTAAAAAAGATAAAGAAAAAATTATTTACTTTTTACCAAAACCAAACATTAGGTTATATACTGATGGTATAGATAGTTCTAAGTTAAAGGATTATAAAAAAGTAAAATTTATTCCTTCGAATGATTTTTTCTTAATAACAAAAAGTAAAGAAGATCAAATTAATTATATTTCTTCTGAAGACTGGAAAAAATCAAAAGTGGATTCTAAAACTGAACAAATTCAGCACAACACTATTGATAGATTAAAAGGGGGCACACTTGAAGGGAATCTTTTTTATACTACAGAAGTATTTTATGGAAATAATTATGGTCTTTATTTGCTTTTAGATGGTGATAATACAGATTTGGCTATTAATGCTTTGCGTTTCTTATCAATAAACGGAATAGGTGGGGATGCTAATATTGGTAAAGGTCATTTCTCATTCAATGTAGATGATTGTAATTTTATTCCTGAGGTAAAAGATCCAAACTGTTTTATGAATTTATCGCTTTACTATCCTACTAAAGATGAGTTGTTAAGTTTTAAAGAGTACATAGAAATCTTTAATTATGAATTGTACTCAAAAAAAGGTAAAACCGGAAGATATTTTAATTTTGCTAATGTATGGAAAGAAAGAATAACTTTTTTCAAAGAAGGTTCAATATTTCCTTTAATGGAAAAATCCTATTATGGAAGATGTATAAAGGTTAAACAGGATGGCAATTTAAATATCTATTCCAATGGTTTTGCATTCCCACTAAAATTTTATCTTGGGAGGTGAAATATGGAAGTAAAAATTAGAACAATAACGCCGGTACATATTGGTTTAGGTGTTGATTTGCAACCTTATGAATATTCTCTCGATAATCTAGAATATAAACGTTATAATCTATCAAAAATTTTTGAGAAAATTTATAGATATAGACCAGATTTGATCGATAAATGGGATGAATTTGTAAGTCGGTTTGAAAAAGAGCAGAATCAACGAACAGGTTCAAGGGAAAAATCACAATCTAGATTGGCTTTTAATATCAGAACTTTTTTACAACAGAATAATGTAGATGTCCAAAGCATTGATAAGATACTTAAATCTAAAGATTCTTTGCTTTATTCCTTTGTTCTCCAATATCCAGTTGATAGAAGTAAAACTCTAAAGGAAATGATTAAAACTAGTGATAGAAAAGCACTATTGCCAGGTTCATCAATAAAAGGAGCTATTAGATCTGCTCTTGTATATAAAGCTCTCAAAGCTTTTGATAATAAATTGATACAACAATTGCTTAATGGAGTTGAAAATTCAGATATTCAAGGTTTGAAAATAAAATTAAAGAGAGCTAAAGCTGATAATAAAAATTATGATAATACTAAGAAGACTATTGCTGATGAACTTGAGCACCTTTTATTTTATGCAGGGTATAAAGAAAAAAATGGTTCGATTAAGTATAGCGATGAAAAATTTGATGTTTTAAAAGCCCTTAAAATTTCAGATACTTTTAACCCTAATGCTGAAATTACTGTAGTAGCTGTCAATTCTTATAAGAAAGCAAGTAACAGAAATAAAACTGGAAAATCTTTTGATGAACAACCATTATCTTTATTTGAAGTAATTGATTATGATAGTAAATTTGATTGTAATATCGATATTGATATTAAACAACTTTATTATTTGTATACAAAATGTGATTTTCTGATTGGGTTAAAAGATAAAATTCAAATGGTTTTTGGTTTTGATATAAGTGAACTGAAAGATAATAACCTAGACGAGTACAAAAATAAAGCTATTTCTTACATCAAAGAAGCAATAAGAGAGTACTCAACTGAAATCATTAAAAAAGATGTTGAATGGCTCAAGAGATTCCAACCACAAGAAATAATATTTCTAAAAAGGGGGATTGATAAACTTGATAAGTTGATATCAGAAAATAAGATTTTACTTAGGGTTGGTTATGGTAGTGGTTTCCATTCAACTACTGCTTTGCTTGGTATGGTAAAAAACAATAATTTAAAAGAATTCTATCAAGAATTAATGAAAATATTCAAAATTGGTGTCCCAATAAAAAAGCAAAGTAATAATAAAAATGATCAAATTAATGTTAACATCGATAAATTTCCATCTTCTCGTAGATTAGTAAGTATAAAGTCTCAAAATGTTAACAATATAGAACCCTTGGGATGGGTTGAATTGATATTTTAATTTTTTTGTTCTTTGACATACTGCGTGTATTTTGCAGAATTTAAGATAATTTTTTAATTAATTATTAATAAATTGAATAGTTATATGTCTGTAATATATTTAACTAAACAAGGTACTTATGTTACTAAAGAGCGTGGCAGAATGGTTATCTCGGATAATCAATTTGAGCTCTTTTCTACACCATGGGCTAAAATTGAAAGTGTTGTTGTTTTTGGTAATATACAATTAACTACCCAGGTGATTTCTGCTTTGCTTGAACACGATATTCCTACTACTTTTCTTACAATGGAAGGTATTTTAAAAGGACAGCTAATTACTTTTAGATCTAAGAATACACCTTTAAAACTTGCACAATTCAAAGCTGCAATTGATGATGGAATATCGATGGAAATAGCAAAAGCCATTGTAATTAAAAAGATTAATAATCAACTAAATGTTATAAAGGATTTTAAAAGCAATCACCCTGAAGCTGATTTTTTTGATGAAGAGTACCTTTTAAATGATACATTAAGTAAAGTTGAAAATATGTATGTAGCTGGTTCTAATGGAGCCCAAACTCCGGAGTATAATAAACAGACTTTATTGGGTTATGAAGGTATTGCATCAAAAAGTTATTTTTCAGCTTTAAGAAAAATTTTTATTGGTGAGCTAAAGTTTGATGGAAGAAACAAAAGGCCACCAAAAGATGAAGTTAACTCTTTATTAAGTTTCGGTTATACTCTTTTAGGAATAAAGATATCGGCTATTTTGCATTCTAAAGGGTTAGAAACTGGTATTGGTTTTTTCCATTCTGTTGAATATGGTAGAGAAAGTCTTATGCTTGATATTCTCGAAATATTCAGACAACCTGCTGTTGATAAGCTTGTAATTAATATGTGTAATAAAAATATGTTAAAAAAAGAAGATTTTGAACCCAGAGAAGGCGGTATTTATTTAAAGGTTGATAGAATGGAAAAATTTATAAAAGAGTTCGAAAATTGGGTTGGTGTTTTAAAAGAATCTTCTCAAACTTTTTATCAGAAAATAATAACACAATGCAATGAATTAGTAAGTGCTCTTGAAAATAACAAGGCTTTTCATACCATTTGAATTTATCTCATAAATTTATTATTATTGCAAATAACATATAACGGTATTTTAATGGAAAAGAAATTTATGAGATATCTAATAACCTATGATATTCGTGATGAAAAACGACTTACTAAAGTTGCAAAAGTAATGAGAGATTTTGGTGAAAGGGTGCAGTATAGTGTATTTGAATGTAATTTAAAGGAATCTGAACTTAATTTACTTAAAAGTAAATTACACCGTATTGTTAATATGGAGCAGGATTCTGTAATATTTTATTATTTATGTGAATCCTGCTTCAGCAAAGTTCAACAATTTGGTGAAGGTAGAAATTATAATGATGATTATTGCATTGTCATTTAGTCATAATTTTTAAATTGTTGTTTTTTAAATCTGTATTTTTGTCTTTGTTTAATATGTAAAACGTGTCAAAATAAATGTTTCAATAGTATAGGATTAAGACTATATGTTAAGTTTAATTGTATCAATGTTTAGATATGCTTTGTTTAATTTTTTACTTGAAATTGAAATAAAATTTTCATATTATTTTTTTATGATGACGATATTACATACTTTTTGTTCTTTGTTTACTTATAGATTAATTTGGTGCTATTTGAATTTTTCCTAGCTGGTAGTAGGATTGCGACGAAAAACTATGTGGTAATTATATTAAGCTTGATCAAAAGCAAATTTGAATTTTTCCTAGCTGGTAGTAGGATTGCGACATTTATATATTATACTTTTTTTGTATAATATATTTATAATTTGAATTTTTCCTAGCTGGTAGTAGGATTGCGACTGTCTTGTAGTTAAATCAGCTATTACTTCAGCATTAAATACATTTGAATTTTTCCTAGCTGGTAGTAGGATTGCGACGCATTTTCAATGTTCGCACCTCGTTTAAGGGTGTAGGGATTTGAATTTTTCCTAGCTGGTAGTAGGATTGCGACAACATTTTCATTGCCTAATGGCGTTGCAGGTCAAGTTTGGAAAATTTGAATTTTTCCTAGCTGGTAGTAGGATTGCGACGTCAGGTGTTGGTAGCAACACCTTGACGGTATGGAATATTTATTTGAATTTTTCCTAGCTGGTAGTAGGATTGCGACTTTTTTTTGTTTTTGACCCGCCCCCTACACCCTTAAACGAGGATTTGAATTTTTCCTAGCTGGTAGTAGGATTGCGACCAACACCTTGACGGTATGGAACTTTTCTCCGTTCTCTTTAGTCATTTGAATTTTTCCTAGCTGGTAGTAGGATTGCGACCAATTGGAATACTGCTTATAGTTGGGGTAACCACGCAACCGTATTTGAATTTTTCCTAGCTGGTAGTAGGATTGCGACATCGCTTCTTCAAGCTCCCAATCCTCGAGACCGAAGCCCTCATCGTATTTGAATTTTTCCTAGCTGGTAGTAGGATTGCGACCCCTATACCAAGCTTCACCGTTCCCATACTCCCAAACATATTTGAATTTTTCCTAGCTGGTAGTAGGATTGCGACGATATAACGGTAGTTGGTCGTTTCGTACTCTATAAAATTTATTTGAATTTTTCCTAGCTGGTAGTAGGATTGCGACTCGGAAGAGAATACCGAAACTACAGCAATAACTTTACATTTGAATTTTTCCTAGCTGGTAGTAGGATTGCGACCGGTAAATTGACAAGCGACCCA
>DATCTW010000051.1:0-168409 GCA_036567745.1 Ignavibacteria bacterium
TGGTATATGCGATAATTTCGTTGATGCAAATGGTGACGGTATAAATGACAACCCTCAAGGATATCGTGGTGGTAAAGGTAAAAATGTGAACTCTACAAAACCATATGGTGTCGGTAGATTCGGAGCTCAGTCTGGTGTTTGCGATGGAACAGCTAAAGGAAGAGGTGGAATGAAAGGCAACTCTTCTAACTCAACTGCCCCTAAAGTAAATAAGTAATTCTTAATTAAAATATGGTGGAATTTATTCCACCATATTTTTTTTATTTTATTACTACAAATTTTTTTATAATTACTTTTCTTTCATACATAATCTTTAAAAAATATACCCCCGACGAATAATTTCTAACATTTACAAGCACTACATTATTTCCTCTATTCATAATTCTTTTTTCATTTAAACATATCTTTCCTAATAAATCATATACTTCATATTCTACTTCGCTATTTGATTCCATATTTATATTTAAGTAAATTTCAGATGATGAAGGATTTGGATATACGTTGTTTTCACCATTAGCTAATAATTCTTCTTTATCTTCTTGCTGTATTAAAGAAAAATAATATCGAATTAAATTAAGTTCTTCACTATTTATACCTATCTTTAAAGCATAACCATCATCATCAACAAAACTTTGTGGTACCATTTGCCACAATAGAGCACCCCCTGCCCTTATTTTTTTTATAGCAGTTAACCAAGAACTAAAATATAACCTTCTATTTTGCTTTGAACCAAATTCAGAAAGTAAAAAAGGTTTATTATAATTATCAGAAATGATTTTATGATCATAAATCCATTCTGAACCACTCAAATTATTCCATACATCTGAATATAAATGAGCTGTGGTATAATCAATAAATCGAATTGAGGAATTCATCTTGAAACTTATCCCTTTTGAACCATCTAAAAGCCATTCTGGATATTTTCCATAACTAATGTTGCTAACATCAAAACCTGTTTCTCCTGTAGACAATAAGTGGTTAGTATCTATATTTTTAAAAAATGCTGACATTTCAATTAACCATTCATATATAATTTTTCCTGTTTTATCTGAAGATTCTGGTTCGTTTATTAACTCGAAAGCCATAATTGAATTGTCATTTTTATATTCCAATCCTGTATAAAAGTTTTTTCTATTCAGTAAGTATTTTACATAAGCTTTGTACCAATTCTTTATTGTATCCTTTAAAAAGAAATCATCATGAAATATATTATCAGATATGTTATAATCAAAGATATTATTTTTGATTATTTGTGATCTTATCACATTAATTTTTTGTTCTTCTATAACGGTTTTATTTTCTCTAGAAGCAAACCAATTCAAATATTGTTTTATACCTCCAAAATCATCCCAATTATTACATAGTGTCAAAATAAATTTTATATTGTATTTACTCCCGGTATATAGAACATAATCTAGTTTAACAAAAGATTCCTCATTATAATTGTATGGTCCATAATGTAATGTAAAAATATTCTTTCTTTCTCCTTCACTAAAAGCCCAAATTCTTATCGTATTCATATTCAAACTTTTTACATATTCGAACAATTCCCTTATTGAGTTTGTATCATCTTTGCAGGATAGACTATGTAAAAAGTATGCATTCGTTCCTAACGAATAAAAAATTTGTTCGCCTAAGTAAAACTTATTATCCTTTATTTTTATAAAATGATTGTTTTGCCCGTAAATCAAGTGGTTTATAATAAATAGAAAAAAAATGAAATTATATTTGATATGAAGCATTTTTAATAAGCTCTCTTGTGTATTCGCTTTTTGGATTTTCAAATACCTCGGAGGTCAATCCATACTCTTCAATAATACCATTTTTCAATATCAAAACCTTTTGTGAAATTCTTTTTGCTATCAGTATATTATGAGTAATAAAGATGAGCGATTGTTTATATTCAGATTTAAATTTTATCAATAGATTTAAAATTTCTTTTTCAGAGACAAGATCTAATGAACTTGTTGGTTCATCAGCAATTAATAATCTGGGTTTTATTATATTTGATATTGCAAACAAAACTTTCTGTCTATTACCACCCGAAAGCTCAAAAGGATATTTGTTGTAAATTTCTTCTGGATTATCAAACCCACATAAAGAAAGAAAAAATATTACCTCATCATAAGCTTCAATTTTATTTTTCTTTTTTTTGATTATTAATACTTCAGAAATCTGGTCTCCACATTTAATTAATGGATTAAGATAATTAAGTGATTCCTGAGGTAAAAAGCATATACTATCCCCTCTAATCTTTGTCATCTGGCTTTCAGTTAAACTTAAAATATCTTTTCCATTAAAAAGTATACAACCAGATTTAAATAACAAATTTTTATCTACCAACTTCAGAATGCTTCTAGCTATTGTTGTTTTTCCGCTACCAGATTCACCTATTATTGATAAAGATTCACCTTCTTCTAAAGAAAAGCTTATATTGTTAAGAATAATTTTATTTTCATTATTTCTTAAGCATACAAATAAATTTTTTAACTCAAGTAGATTCATGGAAATTTATTAATATTTTTTTATAAATAGCAAAAAGTTTCTCACAAATCAATAGAAAAAAAGTAGAACTGAAATTACTAATAATAAAAAAGGCGACAATTGCTTGCCGCCCTTTACAGAGAGAGAGAGAAGATATTTATTCAAAAATTCCTGCATGTTCACAGGTGATTTCTATTAACTTCACGAGTCCTTTTACAATTTCTCTCATCAATTCACCCTTTAGATTACCATTATGATCTGTTGTTCCTAAACCAGGCGAAATAAAAATATTTGCATCATAAGCTATTGTAGGAATTATACCCATCGCAGACATACCATCTTGGAAAATATTTGAAGCAGAATACATATCTTCGATTGAGAAAATTGGTATGCCTAATTTACCATCCTTCCAACTATCCTCGTAATTAATTTCTACTGTTCCGGAATTATAACTTTTTGAAATAAGAAAATATGGTTTTATTCGGGAGTCTATTTTACTGAATTCATCAACCACTATATCATATAATTCATCAATTGGTTTTTTCATTCTGTCTGGATTGTCTCTAAGCACCTTTAAAGCAGCAACCATTCCAGAAAGTGCCTCTTTTCCTGGATCAAAATTAACATAAGCTGCTTTACCATAAGAAGAACCTGTTCCAAATCTTGCCCCATGAACTCCAAGAGCTCTTCTGATAGGAACCATCACATCTTCTTTACCAATAATTAGCCCACCAGTAGGTGAACCAGAAGCTTTATCCATACTAAAACACATTACATCTGCACCAACACCTTTAATACTTGTACCAATGAATGGTATTCCCCATGCATTATCAATAACATACGGCACATCATAGAATTTTGCTATTTCAGCAATACCTTTAGAAAGTTTAGGAACACCATTTTTATCTTTATCACCATAACCATAACCTGGTGTATCATAACCTAATGAAACAAAACCAGAAATTGTATCATTAAACCTTTGTGCTGTTTGTTCAATTTTCTCAATTGATTCTTTGACCTTAAGATTCTTCATAAGAGGAACAGGGTGATACTTAATACCATGACATGGATACTCTGCTCCTACCATTGGAACATAAACAACATCAAGATTTTCCTGCCTTTTACCATAAAAACCTAACTCACCAGCTGTTGAACCTCTATCGGCTAAAATATCCTTATACTTTGGTGGATACGGTCTTCCATAACCGCCCTGATGATGTAAGTGTCTCTCAAGAGGTGCAATATATCTTGTTCTATATTTATCTCCTCTTCCTTGCATTGGTGGTGTAAACAAAACATCTATTGATGTCCATAATGCTGCTTCGCAAGTATTTACAGGACAAGCATCATAATCATCACCATATACATCCTTTACAATTTCTCTAATCTGATCTACATATACGTTTAAAGGTACAACTTTTCCAGATTCAGCAGCCATCGCCTTTTCGATATCTTCTCTCAATGGTGATGGACATCCTGATATAGCACCCGTTAAACCAACACTTCCTCTTAATTCAGAAGGAATTTTTAGTGATTCACTAAATTTTTTCGCTTCATTAAATATTTGAGCTTTTTCATTCTGCAATTTTTTGTACATTAAAAATTTGTACTTTGGTTTAGCCATATTATTTTATCCTCTATATAGTATTTAGTAATTTATTCTAAAAACCCGGAAAAAATACTTCATCATTTATTTTTAAATTTAAATCTTCTCCTGATTTCTTTTCAGCAACTTTTATAATAACATTTTGATGATTTGGTAAGTGGGTATCATCATAACCCGCAATTTTACCAATTTCTTTTCCATTTATTATTACCGAATCATCTACTAACAAAACTCCTCCGTTCAATATTTCAACAAAAGCTATATAAGATATTGAATCAACTTTTTCACCCGGTCGAGCTGTCTCTTCATCTGTAGCTATTAATTCTATTATATCGTGTTGCTTAAATACTCTGGAAATTGGTGCAATTAAATTTAAACCACGATTTTTTAGGGATCCTCTTAATACAACAACCACTCTACCCTTCATTTCAACTTTGCTTTTAAAGAAATCCCTTGAAGTTAATTTTAATTTATATGGATCTGACATCTTTATACCAAAGATTTTATTAAACTATCCTTTTCTTCTGAAAGAAAATCTATTACTGGAATATCTATCATAGTATAACATCCAGGATTCTGTCTTACAACAGCACGAGCAGATGAAACCATTACTTGAGAAGTCAAAGCTGGATTATTAATTCTACATTCATACCTAAAAACTTGATTGTGTGTAATGCCTGATACTCCACTTCTTTCCATCATTACACCGTGACTAACATTAATTAACTTTTCTATGTCTTTAACTTCTATTACTATAGTTTCATCTTTAATAAAATATGGATCGTTTTTAATAGATTGTTCTACTTTATCTAATGGCTCTTCTCCATTCAATTCCACATATACTATTCTTTTATGTATTCCCATACCAAGTGGTACTGTGAGAGATAAAGCGTTCTTTACACCTTTTATTGCTTTTACCGCACAGGTATGACCCATAGACATTCCAGGACCATAGTTAGTATGTGTTATTCCTTTTGGTGCCATTGTCAAAAATAATCCCCTAATGATTGAATCAATACCTGGATCCCAACCTGCAGCAACAATAGATGCTTTACTATTAGCTTTACAAATAGGATCTAATTTTTTTTGCAAATCTAAAATCTCTGAATGAATATCAAAACTATCTACAGTATTTATTCCCTTTTTTAATAAATCTATCACTACTTCAGGAACAAGCCTTGAAGGTACAGCCACTATTGCTACATCAACACTTTTTAATTCTGAAATATTTTTTACAAAAATATATTTTTCTTTTGCTTTACATGCGGGTACATCTAGTTTTTCAACTATTCCGATCAACTCCATATCAGGTTCTTGCTCAATTGCATCTACTGCATATTTACCTACATTACCGTAACCAACTATTGCTACTTTAATTTTTTCTTTCATATTTTAAACCCGAAATACAAGAATTAATTCCCTTTAGTAATTTCACTTTTTATATACTCACACAATTGCTTTCCAGCATCTTCTACGTGTTTTCTCATCAATTTCTCTGCATTATCATCATCACCTTGTTCAATCATTTTTATAATCTCTTCATGCTCGTAAATTGAAACTTTCAACCTAAACATTACAGAAAGATAAATATAGTTATATCTTAAAGTTTGATTTCGCATTAATTCTATAGTTTGATATAACTTTTCATTCTTCGCTTCCTTATTAATTAGATCATGAAATTTATTATTTAGTTCTGTAATATCTCTATAATTTTCGCTATCGTTTTTTGCATACTCAATTAATTTTTCATTCAGTAATTTGAGTTCATCAATTTTATTTTTAGAAATTCTTTTAGATGCAAGCTTTGCAGCTAAACCTTCCAATACTGCTCTTACGCTATATAATTCATTAGCATCGTTAACTGATATTTCACTTACAATTGCACCTTTTCTTGGCATTACTTCAACTAGACCTTCTGACTCTAATTGAAAAAATGCTTCTCTTACAGGTGTTCTACTTACACCTAATTGCTTAGCAACAATTGGTTCTAATAATCTTTCACCTGGTTTTATCTTACCATTAATGATTGACTCACGAAGTGAGTCTGCAATACTATCTCTTAGAGGTGTTAAATTAATTTCATTCAGTATTAGATTTGTTTCCATAATCAAAGCCCTATTATAATGTATACATTATACAAAGTAATTTTGAAAAAGTCAATATATTATTTTATAAGTTTTTAAATTAAAACGTTGTTTTGCTAATAAAATATAATTTATTAAATTTTTCTTTACATTTAATAATTTCTTTTCAATAAAAACCTATTATAATTTTTACATAATCTTTTTGCTCATTTCAAATTTTTTATAATTACTTACATTAAATACTATGTTATAGATGAATAAAATAAAAATAGAAATTATTACTTAGAACATAAATTTATATTATTACTCTGTTATTAATAGCACAATTTTTATCAGTATTTCTACAATTTTATTATTTTATTATTATAAAACTATTGATAGTCAATATAAATATAGAATTAAATAAATCAATAAGTTTAATTAATTGTTAAAAAAAGAATACAATATATTTACTTTCAATTTCAATTTATACTAAAAAAAATAATTAATGCTATATAAGTGAATTTATTATATAGAATGTTATTTTAATTTAATTATGATTTTTTCAGCCTAACCCTATTTTAAGAAGTATAAATAATGAAACAATATTTCTGAATATTTTTTTATTGTATCTATAGACTTTTTTGACTTTAATTTATTTAATGCTAATAACTGAATTCGCAATTACAAATTCTCTTTGATTTAATTTTTGATTTATACCGAAAGATAAGGGTTTTAATAACTTCTTATGTAACATCAAATACAACTACATTTTTATGTTTCACGTGAAACATAAATCATACTCTTCATTCTGTTGTTTCACGTGAAACATAACTCGACAAAATTTGATTAAATATATTAAAATTGTCGGTTTTTAATTAGAAAAGTGCCTTAATTTTGCAGAAAATGTATAAATATTATGGCACTATTTTTGCTCTATATAATATAAATAATGGAGGACAAACAATGAAAAAAGTTATATTATTAATGGTGTTACTTATAAGCTTTTCCATAGCAAATAGCCAGGAAGATCCACAAAAAGTTCAGCAAAAAAAATCCAATGAAAAAATTGATAATATGGAAAATCAAAATATTTTATCAAAAGATAAATTCATTGATAAAAATGCTGATGGTATAGACGATCGATTAAATTTGCAGAAAGGCAATCAACACGGAAAAATAAATAATGAAAGAAAAAGAGCCAAAGATGTTTTTATCGATGAAGATGGTGATGGCATTTGTGATAAAAGAGCAGCTGGACTTGGGTTCGGTCCCAAAGGTTTTGGTAAAATGAAAAATAGAAGAATTGGAAATAATAATAATCAGAAATAAACTATGAAAACCTTATTACTATTTTGTCTAGGAATAATATTTTTTAATATTAGTCTTTCTCAACCAGGAATATATATATCATCGTCATATATTTCTGATGATAATTTATTTAAGAATTCAAATAAAAATTTTAGCAATATTAGTTCCTCAAATATTAATGCTTTCTATAATTATTTTACAGATAATTCTCAATTAAAATTTTCATATAATTTCAATCTCAATTCTTTTAATAACTTTCCTAATGCCAATAATAATATTAACGCTATTGATATTGGTTATGCATATAATTTTGACGATGAAACAATTTTATTAATTTCTGGAAACTTTTCCGGTAAGACAGTTAAAGAAGAGTATAATATTTATAAAGAAAATGATTTTTCTTTATCATCTTCTTATGATTTCTCTTATAATGAAATACATTCAGCTCAAATAAGATATAATTACTCCAACGTATCTTATACAAACTTACCTGATTTCAGTTACTCAGAACATGTATTTGGTTATACTTCTACTTTTACTTGGCAAACTAAAACAACTTTATTCCTTGATTTTAATCTTGGTTATAAAATTTATTCGAATGATATGATTACATATTATACTACTAATGATACCTCTTTTGTTACTCCTAAAGGTTATGGATATGGAGCTAAACTCAAAACAATAATTAATAGTAAAAGTATTTCTAAAAATTCACCTGATAATAATTTACAATTTTTATTTACAACTAAAATTGCTCAGTCTATTATTGATAACCTGGGAGTATCTCTTTCTTATTCACTTAGAAAAAGTATTATAAATAATTCAAGATATATTTTAGGAAATGATTATTATTTTTCAAATGATAATTTATTCGATGATAACTATAGTTACAACGAAAATGATTTTGAAATGAATCTTACTTATTTAATTTTTACTGACCTAATTTTGAAATCTTCTTTTGAATATCAAATTAAAAAATACTTAAACAAATACCCAGATGAAAATAATGACTATATCGAAAGAAATGATAATAAATATTTATTTTTAATGCACTTATCTAAAAACTTTAATCTATTTGATAAAATTTTGGAGAAGTTAAATATTTATTTATATTATATTTATACAAATAATAACTCTAATGTAAAATATTATAATTATAATAATAATATTTTTGGATTAGGTTTAACAGCAGCAATAACATTTTAGGAGATATAAAAATGAAAAAATTAATTTACTTAATTTTTACAGTGCTAATTTTTGTAGGTTGGGTTTTTTCTCAAGGGCGTGTTAACTCAAAAACATTTGTAGAACCCATTTCAATAAGTGGGAAAGTTATTATTGATACTTTCAAAAACTCAACTAGATATTTTCTTGATGTTGATAATAACAACACAAGAGATTATGAACTTTCATTTGGACCTAAATGGTACTCCCCCTCTTCTGGTGCAACAAGACCTTTAAAGGGCGAAACTGTATCGATAACTGGTGATGCATTTAAGAAAACAAGAATCCCTGTTATTTTAGTTTACACAATTAACGGGTTAAAATGGAGAGATAGCATTGGCACCAGATATTTTAGAAATTTATACGATACTGATTCATTAAGAAAAAATTTTAGTCCTTGGGCAAATCGATTTGGTTGGTGTGTTAGAGATAGCATTATTCCTATATCGGTATCAGGTACTGCTATCGTAGATTCTTTTGCTTTACACCACAAAGTATATTACCTTGATGAATCTAACGATGGAACGAAAGATTATCTTTTGATGTTTGGCCCTTGGTGGTATGAACCAAAGAGTGGCGCTAAGAGACCTTTGAATGGAGATATTATTAACATCAAAGGTGGATTATTTATAAAAGATTCCTCTCTGCCAAAAATAATAATTGTTCAGGAAATTAATGGATTAACATGGATTGATAGTATTGGTAAATATCCATGGCCTGGTAAAATTATCAAGAGACAATTAAACAATAATGTTGTAATTAGATCTGTATATAATCCCAATACATATTGCGATTTTTCATATAACCTAATCAATAGTTTTTTCAATAATATGAATAACATAGATTATTATTCGAGTATTACGGAAATTGATCCTATTGAATTGCCAATCACTTCTTCAGATAATATTATTTCAGCCTTCTCTATTAACTTAACTGATAAAAATCAAAATGGTCTTTTCGTTCCATTTGATAAATATATTACATTCACATTTTCATATAAAAATGAAGAATTAAAATTAGGTAATTATTCTAATAAAAATCTAAAAGTAAAATATTTGAGTGATGATAATGAACTATACGAAGTAACTAATGCAAAATTTGATTATAATAATAATACTGTTACTTTTTCTCAGAATGTACTAAATGGCACATACGTTATTGAAGCAAGCGAACAAACAAAGCTAAATAATGTAACTGAAACATTAATTCCTGAAACTTTTTCATTATCACAAAACTATCCTAATCCTTTCAATCCAGAAACAAGAATATCTTTTTCAATTCCTGAAAAAGGATTTGTTAAACTTTCAATATACAATATAATTGGTAGCGAAGTGAAAAATTTGATTAATAATGAACTCGATAAAGGTATATACCATGTAAGTTGGAATGGAAAAGATAACTATGGTAAAGATGTATCTTCAGGTGTTTATTTATACAAACTAGAGTTCAATAATTCAAGCATTGTCAAAAAGATGAATCTTATTAAATAGCTCTATATTCAATTCTCTTTTAAAAACCACAGCTATGCTGTGGTTTTTTGTTTTTCAGAAATTATTTCTTTTACTTTTAAAAAATTCTCTTTTCCTGTTAAAACAAGTAATACATCACCTTGTAATATTGTCGTATCCCCTTTAGGTATAACATATTTTTCATTTCTATTTATAAGAACAATCAAAGTATTTTCTGGCAAATCTAAATCTATTATTTGTTTATTTATTATAATTGATTTATCAGGAACTACTATCTCAATCAATTCGCTATCACTATCAAATTTATCACTAAGTTCTATAGGGAAAAATTTCTTTTTTTCCTCTTGTTCTAAAAGATTTAATTTATCGGCAACAAAATATATTGTACTACCTTGAATTAATGTAGAAGTTAATACGACAAAGAAAACAATATTAAATACAAAGCTTGAATCCGAAATGTTATAAATTGTAGGAAAAATTGCCAGAACTATAGGTACGGCTCCCCTCAATCCAACCCAAGAAATCAAAGCCTGCTCTTTAAATTTAAACTTTGATAAAAATAAAACTAAGTGAACACTTGCTGGCCTTGCAATTAATATTAAAACGAATGAAACTACTACACCATACAAAGAAATATTTAGTATTTCGGATGGCGTTACAATCAAACCTAATAAAACATACATTGTAACTTGCATTATCCAAGATAAACCATCGTGAAATCTTACAAGGCTGTTTTTATGAACAATATTTGAATTACCAAGTATTATACCACATATATATACAGACAAAAATCCATTTCCCTTTAATACATCAGAAATACTATATGTAAAAAATACCAAAGCAAAAGTAATAACTGGATATATACCATCATAATCTAATTTTATCTTATTAATAAACTTCTGAGATAATTTACCAAGACCATAACCAATAAATAGACCAAGCAACATCTGTCTAAAAAAATCTAATAAAAAACTATAAATATTTATTTCATTGGTAATAATAATTGTAATTGCTGAAATTGTTAGAAACACCGCCGTTGGATCATTACTTCCAGACTCCAGTTCCAATAATGCTTCTACACTTTGTTTTAGTTTATATTGCTTAGATTTTAGACTCATAAAAACTGCCGATGCATCGGTTGAAGAAATAATCGCACCTATTAAAAAGCTAATCTTAAAATCTATTTTCAGCAAATAATAACAAAAAAAAGTTACTATTACTGTTGTTATAATAACTCCAAAAACAGATAATAGTATTCCGCTAACTGCTACGTTTTTTATTTTTGAAAACTTTGTATCAAGTCCACCAGAAAAGAGTATAAATGATAAAGCTATTATACCCAACCACTGGGCTACCTGATAATTATTAAAATTTATACCGCCTGGGCCTTCCCTTCCAGCTATCATTCCTATTGTTAAAAATATCAAAAAACTAGGTATATTTGTTATGCTTGATAACTTACTAAAAAAAATGCTTATAAACATTAAAGAGGAAATAATTAAAAGAATAGTTTCTATATTGTACATATATGATTTTTTTTAATTTAAAATAAACTTATCTCTTCCTTTATCTAAATTTACATCTTTTTAAATTGAAGTCAACTAAAAAACACAAAATAAATTTATAATTTTTACTTATTTATATTTTTTTTTCAACTTTAAAAATAACTCTTGAAATGTATGATATTTTTTATTAATATGATTATGTAAAACTATTTATCATTATTTGTTGATAACTTGTGGATAATTACAAAAACATAATATTTTACTCAAAATTTTGTGTCAATAAAATGCTAATTTATAAACATTTTAGTGTGAATAACTCTTCAATAATCAAGATAAATTACTGTATTTTAATCGCTTATTTTGTTATTAAATGTTAATAACTTATTTACAAGTTATCAACATTATATGTTAATAAGTTAATTTTTTTATTTAGTTTGTTAATAAGTAAACAAAAAATTAATATAAAAAATTTTTTGACATTAAAGAATTATGGATATGGAAACAATAACTACTGAAGCAAAACTTGTTTGGGATAGGTGTCTTGAAATTATTGAACAGAATGTGAATCAACAAGCTTTTCATACGTGGTTTAAACCATTAAAACCTATTGCCCTTGAAAAAAACACTCTTTATTTAGAGTCACCTCACCAATTTTTCTACGAATGGTTGGAGACACATTATAAAATATTAATTAATCGAACCATTCAAACAGTATTAGGTCCTGATGGAATTCTCTCTTTTAAAATAAGACCTATTGATCCAGAAAATGAAATAGTTGATTCTCAAGACTCAAAACAAGATAATCAGATTTCTCAACCAACTATCAAAATTAAAGAACCCGATATTGATAGTAACTTGAATCAAAAATATACGTTTGAAAATTATATTATGGGTGATAACAACTCACTTGCAAGATCTGCTGCCTATCGTGTTTCACAACAGCCAGGAGAAACTTCTTTTAACCCATTAATAATTTATGGAGATGTTGGTTTAGGAAAAACCCATTTAATCCAAGCTATAGGAAACGAAGTAAAAGCAAGATTTAAAGATAAAAGAGTGCTTTATGTATCCAGTGAAAAATTTACAAATGATTTTCTCGAAGCTATATCAAGTATAAAGACAAATGACTTTGCAAATTTTTATAGGAGCCTCGACGTTTTAATAGTTGATGATATACAATTCTTCGCTGGTAAAGAGAAAACTCAAGAAACATTCTTTCATACCTTTAATACTTTACACCAACAAAATAAACAGATTGTATTATCAAGCGATAAACCCCCAAAAGATCTTAAAGGTATTCCTGAAAGATTGATATCCAGATTTCAATGGGGTTTGATAGCAGACATTCAACCCCCCGATCTTGAAACAAGAACAGCTATCCTTAAAAGAAAAAGTGAATTAATGGGTATGTATCTTGATGTTGAAATTTTAGAATTTTTAGCAACAAATATTACTTCAAACATAAGAGAACTTGAAGGTTCTTTAGTTGCTTTACTTGCAGAGTCTTCAATATCATTTAAACCAATAACTATTGAGCTTGCAAAGGAAGTCATAAGAAAAACTTCATCTTCTAAAGTTAGAAAAAGTATATCTATTGAACAAATTCAATCTGTTGTATGTGAACATTTCAACATAACCGAAGAGATGATGAGATCCAAATCTAGAAAGCAAGAAATTGCTATGGCCAGGCAGGTTGCAATGTATCTCTCGAAAGAATTGACTAAAAATGCTCTTAAAACTATTGGTTTAGTTTTCGGTGGAAGAGATCATTCTACAGTAATTCATGCACATAAAACTATACAGGATATAATAAAAAAAGATTCTAGTTTTAAAAATGAAATTGAATCAATAAAACGAAGATTAGATATTAACAGTTAGTTACAATATATGTTAATAAATCACAAGAATATGTTTATAATTATATCACTTATCAACATATATAAATTATTCAATCATTTTGTTTATAATATATTTTTGTTGTTAATAATTTTTTCTAATTTTATTCAATAATATCAATGTAAAAGTGACTTATCAACATATAAACATTATTAATATTATTATTAACTTTTAATTAATTAATAAATAAAAACATTTATTAAAAAATATTTGTGGAAAACTAATGAAAAAATATATCTTTTTGTTTTTAATTTTAATATCAAATTTATCTTTTGCACAACAAAAGAAATTAAATCTTATAAATGATAAAAATTTTAATGGTAAAAATGCATGGTTGATTGATAGTGTACTTTGTTCAAATGAATTTGAAGGTAGAAAAAGTGGTTTTATCGGAGCAACAAAGGCTGCTAAATTTATTGCTGATAAATTTAATGATTGGGGTTTAAAACCCGGAGGAGAAAATAAAACTTACTTTCAAAAATTTCCAATATTAGCTACTGAAGAAATAGGTAATCAAGAATTTGTTATTAAAGATAAAATTAGAGGTGATATTAAATTAAGAGAAGGTGATGATTTTGCTGTTTTTACAAATTCTGGTAGTGCAAAAATTGAATCAGATGTTTATTTTGTTGGTTATGGAATTGAAGATTCTTTGTGGAATGATTACAAAAACATTGATGTAAAAGGTAAAATAGTTTTAATGATAGGAGGATCACCTAAAAAATATGATTTTAAAGATAAAGATGATAGAAATTCAAAATATAAAAAAGCTTGTGAAAAAGGTGCTGCCGCTGTATTAATATATAATTTGCCTGGTAATAAAATAACCAAAGGAGCAGCAATATTAAAAGAAAACTATAATGAGAATGTGCCAGGTGCTTATGTTATTGATTGGGTTATAAGAGAATTATTGAAAGGAACAGGAATTTCAATTGATAAAATTTTAGATCAGTTAAAAGATAATCCTTATTCTTTTATAATAAATAAAAATGTATTATTAAATTTTAACCTAAAAAGAATAGATAATAGTTTTGGTGAAAATATATTAGGAATCATTGAAGGCAAAGAAAAAAAAGATGAATATATAGTTATCGGTGCGCATATGGATCACCTTGGAAAATCTCCTAGTGGATACACTTACTTTGGAGCGGATGATAATGGATCAGGTACTTCATTGGTAATGGAGTTAGCAAGGGTTTTATCAAAAAAAGGATACACAAAAAGAAATATATTATTTGTTGCCTTTGGAGGAGAAGAACAAGGACTTCTAGGTTCAGAATATTTTGTAAATTATCCAACAATTCCTAAAGATAATATAGCTGTAATGTTAAACTTCGATATGGTTGGTGTAGGTGATGGAGGAATAGGTATTTCTGGCACGGAGACCATTAGAGGAATCTGGAATGAATTTTATAATTCTCTATCGAATGAAGAAAAAAAGAAAATTAGAACAGGAAGAGCAGGAATTGGTGGAACAGATCATACAGCCTTTAAGCTAAGTGGTATACCTGCTTTAAGTGGTTATTCTACAGGCAAACATTATTTTTATCATGATCCTGAAGATACATATGACTATGTGGATTCAACAGTCTTCCATAGTGTTGGTAATATAATACAAAAATTGGTTATGTTTTTAGATAACTATGACAAAAAATTAGTTCATAGGTTTAGAAACGAAAAAAATTTATTAGATGGATCAAATATTTTTTGTTTTAAAAAAAGTTATAACTTGATAGATGTAAAAAATCAGGAAAGCATTAAAAATGATTTAGAAAAAGTTGTGAAGTTTACAAAATTAATCCTAGATGGAGACGAAACAAATTTTATATTTAGTCTTGGTAAATTTTTGAAAATTTCAGAAGAAAAACTAAATTATGTCCAATTTGTTAAAGATATTACAGAGATTAAAAACAATTTATATAGTTCAAATCTTGTTGTATATCCTGTAGTGACAAAGTTTAATGGTAATAAAGATATTTATATAACATTAAGATCTCTTGGTATCAATACTTTTGAATTTGATGCAAATGTAGATCAGAAAGCACTGGATATACTCGATAGATCTAATATAATATTAGATATTAATAACTTTTTACAGAATAATTTTAATGTTTCCAATAAATTTTTTGTAAAAGATTCATACGCTCGATATAAAACAGAAATAAAAAAACTAAAAGAAAAATCAGTTAATTTTAAGAAAATTCTTTTTGTAATTGAAATAGAAGAAAATCAGGATATAGATGAATTAAATGATTTAATAAAGGAAATAGGATTTGATAAAGTTTACGTTGATATGACAGAAATTTTAAATAAAGATACAAAAATAGCCTATGAAATAATTAAAAAGTTTAAACTACTAGGATATACAGATAGTAATATACAGAGAATTTTTGGAGAAAATATAATTAATGTGTTATAAAAATTCAACAGTCCTTGAATATAAAAAAACCCCAAATATTGTTTGGGGTTTTTTTATATTTTAAATTATTTTAAATACTCTGCTATCTTACTAACTATATACTCTTGTTGGTCAAATGTTAATTCTGGATAAATTGGTAAGGCTAATGAATGTTCTGCACAAAATTCAGCGTTTGGAAAATCACCCTTTTTGTATCCTAAATATTCAAAGCACTTTTGTTGATGAAATGGAACGGGATAGTAAATTGCACAACCTATTCTATTTTCAATCAAATGTTTTTCTAAGCCATTTCTATCGTTGACTAATATTTTGAATTGGTTGTAAATATGATAATGAGAACAACCTGAATTTTTATATACTTCTTTAGGTAAAATTACTTTATTATCGTTATCAAGTGCGTTTAAATTTTCATCTTTTACTAATCCATAATCTTTAAATAATTTCTTATAATTTTGAGCATTTTCATTTCGTTTATTGCTCCACTTATCAAGATGGGGCAATTTTACATTAAGTACTGCTGCTTGAATAGCATCTATTCTAAAGTTGCCACCAATAATTTCATGGTAGTATCTTTGTTTTGCTCCATGAACGCGTAGTAGTCTAATTTTTTCTGCTAATTCATCATTATTTGTGGTAACTAAACCAGCATCGCCGTAACAACCCAGATTTTTCGAAGGGAAGAACGAAAAACAACCAATATCACCTATACTCCCTACCCTTTTTCCGTTTTTATACCTTGTTCCTATCGCTTGAGCGCAATCTTCTATTACGTAGATATTTTTAGATTTTGCAAATTCAATAATACTATCCATATCAGCACTCTGGCCGAAAAGATGAACAGGAATAATAGCTTTTACATCCTTTGAGTAATATTCATTCAAATTGTCAGTTTTAATATTAAAAGTATCGATATAAATATCAGTAAATACGGGATTAGCATTCATTCTTGCAACGACACCAGCTGTTGCAAAAAACGAATAAGTTGGCATTATTACTTTATCATTAGGTTTAATATCTATTGCCATTAGTGCAATAAGCAATGCATCGGTTCCAGAGGAAACTCCTATCGCATGTTTTACTTCTAAATATTCTGCTAAATTTTTTTCTAAAGTCTCTACTTCTTTACCAAGTATAAAGTATTGGCTTTCGGCAGTTCTAATTAAAGCTTCATCTAGTTCTTTTTTCAGTGATTTGTATTGCGCTTTTAAATCAAGCAAGGGTACTTCTGTTACATTTCCTTTATACATAAAATCTCCATAAAAAATTTTTACTTTTTATTGATTCTCCAGCAATTGTTCTGGGGGTACATCTCTAAATTCTTTAGCTGGAACACCTAACACTATTTTCTTTTGAGGGACATCTTTTGTGACAACTGAACCAGCTGCTACAAGGGCATCTTCACCTATTGTTTTACCGGGTAAAATTGTTGAATGGACACCTATCCTCCCACCTTTTTTAACAGTAACTCCTTTAAAGTGTTTAAATCTTTCTTTCGTTCTTCCAACGAAATTATCATTACTGGTAGCAACGCAAGGAGCAATAAAACATTTATCTTCAATTGTTGAATAAGCAGTAATGTAAACATTAGTTTCAAGTTTACAAAAGGAGCCTATTGTACAATAGTTTTCAATAGCAACTCCTCTGCCAACTATTGTGCTCTCACCTATTATTACATTTTCTCTAATTGTAGATAAGTCAGCTACAAGTACTTTATGAGAGATAACACATCCTCTATAAATAACACAGGACGAACCAATAATACAATTATTACCAATTTTAGGTGGAGGTAATTCTTGATCTTTTGTTACAGCGCTATTTGCTGCTTTCATAGGTTTTTTACCGATAACAGTATTATCATCTATTCTTACAAATTCACCTATTTCGGAACCCTCATAAATAACAACATTATTTCCTATAACACAACCTTTGCCTATAGAAACATTATCCATAACAACTACATTAAAGCCTAAGAAAACATCATCTGAGATGTTGACATTATTTCCAATAAAAATGTTTTTTGAGTTCATCAGTTAACCTTAATATCTATTTTTTATAACCTTGATTTTATTACCATATTTCACTAATATTTATATATGCGCCTGTAGCTCAATGGATAGAGCATTTGACTTCGGATCAAAGGGTTGGGGGTTCGACTCCCTCCAGGCGTACAAAATTATTAAAATAATATTTATTATACAACGTAAAAAAATAATCCTCATATAAAGAGAGCTTCAAATATAGCATTTTAATATATTTGTAGCCTCCTTCTTAACCAAATCAATAAGCTCAGTAGGGGATACTACAATTGCATTTTCACCTAAACCAAGAACCCATCTCTTTATATTATTTAATGTGTTTAGTTGAAAAGAGATAAGAATTGAACCGTCGTTATTTTCAGTAATTTTTTGTGAGTTATGCCAGAATCTATGTCTTACATATTCAGCAGAGCTGGGTAAAATTTTAATAATCACTTCATAATTTCCATGACCTGATAAACTGTCTATTCCATGTCCAATTTTAATATCTATCTTATCTGGTTTTGTAAAAGTTTTTTCCTCAAGTAGTTGTATTGAAATAATATTATGAATTGCAAAAAATTGTGTGTTATTTCTTAATTCGCAAAAAGCGATAACATACCAACCACCATTTTTGTATATGATTCTATATGGGTGAATTATTCTTTCGAGAGTTTCTCCTTTTTGAGATCTATATAATATTTTTGTTTTTTCTTCAAAGTAAATAGCATCTATTAATGTGAGAAGAATATCTACTTTTATATTTGTACGTGGATCTGGTTGAAAAGAAAAACTGGATTCTATTTCCTTAATAAATTCGCTTTCGTTTCTGTCATAATCTGGAGGCATAATTCGATTTACAAGATTATTAAAACTGTTATAAAATTCTTCGCCAAATTCATCTTTTACAAAATTTTCTATGATTTTTAGAACAACAATTTCTCGTTTAGTGATAAAAGAATTTACTAGTATGAAATTATTATCAGTATAATAGTATCCTTTTTTGTTTTCATTATATTCTATTGGGGCCCCTAATTCTTCCTTCATTATTTGAATTAATCGAAATATAGTTTTCCTATCTTTCCATCCTAGTCGTTTACAAAGATATGAGGCATTTGGATAGTTACCTTTTTTTAATTCCTTATCAATAAATCTTATGTTGTCATACATTTTTATGTAGTTCATAATAATACCCCTGAAGTTTGCTAAATAATTTAAATAAAATTATTTAAAGGATCAACACAGCGGATAATTTTTTTTATAAAATAAAAAAAATAAAAATGAATAAAAAAAATGGACATATACCTATTTTATGTATATATCAAATCTTATAATTGTGAAAATGGTATAAAAATTGTTTTTAATATAAATAAAAAAGGTTATTAAATATGAGTAATTCACAATACATAGATAATATTCAAATTTTATTTACTTCTAATAGCAATACAATATAATGAATAATACTAATGTAAAATGAAAAAATTATAAATTTTTGATATCGGAGTATCAGAATTTGATATTTTATAGCGAGCTGGGAGTTTCGGTGAGTTTTGAGTGTAGGGTATCGGTCGAGCTCACCGACATACTCCTATTAGCTAATTTGAATATTCGATATTATTTGTAAACAGAATTAATTATGATTTAAAACATAGAAATAATTTTACAATTTTTAAAGTAATAACATTAATAAGGAGGCATTATGAAAAAGGGTCACATTATAATCATTTTATTGTTTATTTTTTCGTTTTTGAATCACACTTTTTCGCAAAGGTTAATTCCTTTTAGAAAAGGTGATAAATGGGGTTATAGTAATCAGAAAAAAGAAGTGATTGTTGAACCTATATTTGATTTAGCTTATCCCTTACAAGAAGGAATGGGCTTAGTTGTAATAGATAAGATGTATGGATATATCGATAGCACAGGAAAACTAATAACAGATGTAAAATATAATGTTGCTTATATGTTTAAAGATGGTCTAGCTATCGTTGGTAGAGAATTTGAAGAAGAAAAAATAAATATTTCTGGCATAAGATACCGCACACTTGAAACAAGATATGGTTTTATCGATAAAAAGGGAAGAGAGATAATACCTTTGATATATGGAGATGTATATAATTTTCAAGAGAATGAGTTAGCTTTAGTTGGTAAAGGGAAATATATGAAGAATAAAGAGGGAAAAGATTATTTTGATGGAAAATGGGGATATATCAATAAGAAAGGTGAAGTAGTTATTCCCATTAAATATTATAGATTAGGAATTTTTAAGGAAGGGTTAGCCTATGCACAAATTAGTTCAAACATTGGATACATAAATGAAAAGGACGAAGTAGTAATTCCTTTCAAATATGATGATGTAGACGTAAATGGATTTAATAATGGCTTAACCACGGTATCAAGAGATGATAAATGGTTTTACATTGATAAAAAGGGAAACGAATTTTATGAAGAAGAAGGGGGTAATCAATAATTTTTAAATTGTACAAAATTTGTATAATGTAATTTTTTGGCAAGAGTAGATTTTAAAACTTGTTTCTATTCCTTACAATACTCAAAAAATATTATTTGTTAATACAAAATTATTTAATGATAATTTTAAAAAAGAATATTATATTTAGTATATAAGGATTAAATATTAAAGCTTATTAAAGAATATATTTATAATACTATTTGATAATATTTTTTAATAAAAAGTACGATATTGAGAAATTAAGTTATGAGTATTGTAAGGAAAAATTTTATTAAATATAAT
Source organism: Ignavibacteria bacterium (assembly GCA_036567745.1). Classification (GTDB taxonomy): domain Bacteria; phylum Bacteroidota; class Ignavibacteria; order DATCTW01; family DATCTW01; genus DATCTW01. The sequence goes on from DATCTW010000051.1 coordinate 20,742, forward strand.
TGTTCTGTTTTATTTGTTGAAGAAGATAAAAGTGTTCAGGAATTAGCTAAAGGTATATTAATTGATAGAGTAAATAATTTGTTTTTAGCAGATAATTCAGAAGAAGCTTTTAATATTTACTCTAAATATAATCCAGATATATTGATTACTGATATTGTAATGCCAGGCCAGAATAGACTTGAGTTAACAAAAAAAATTAAGGAAGCCAACAATGATATAGAGATAATTATTTCATCTACGTTCAATGAGATAGAATATCTAACAAAATCAATTGAAATAGGAGCATCATCTTTTATTGTTAAACCTTTTAATGAAAAAAAGGTATTAAATGCAATAGAGAAAAGCTGGAATACTATTAACTTAAAAAGAGAACTTAAAAGGAAAGACGAAGAGTTAAAACTAATAAACAAAGAGTTAGAAAATAGAATAAAAGAAAAAACGGAGACACTTCTTTTATCCAATATTGGTCACGAACTAAGAACACCTCTCAATGGAATAATTGGCATGGCAAGTTTACTTGAGAAAACAAACTTAGATGATAAACAATTAGAATATATTAATCTTCTAAAATCTTCAGCCAATACTCTTCAAAAGTTATTATCTAATATAATGGATATTACAAGGATTGAATCAGGAAAAATTCAACTTTTTAATGAAAAATTTAATTTAAATAATAAAATTAAGGAAGTTATAGATTCCTTTTTGGTACAGGTATCCGAAAAAAATCTTGAAATAAAATGCAAAATAGATTCTAAAATACCTTCTTTTTTATTCGGTGATTTTGTAAAATTGCAGCAAATACTTAATAATTTGATTAGTAATGCAATAAAATTTACCGAAAGGGGTTCAATAGAATTAACTGTTAAATTATTGGAAGAGTATTCTGATAAAATTTTACTTTTGTTTATTGTAGAAGATACAGGTATAGGTATTCCAGAAGAAAAATTTAATTTATTGTTTAAAAGGTTTTGCCAAATTGATAATAGGTTAACAAAAGAATATGTGGGATTAGGGCTTGGATTAGCTATATCAAAAGAATTAGTTGAGGTTATGGGTGGCAAAATTTGGTTAGAAAGCGAACCTGAAAAAGGAAGCAAATTCTATTTTACAGTGCAATTGGCTTCTTTTTAAAAGATATAAAACATTAATTTTTAGAGAAAGTTAATTTAGAAAATAAGTTAAAATAGATTGTATAGGGTATATATTATGAAAGCACTTGTTGTTGATGATGAGTATATGAGTAGACAATTACTTATACAATTGCTTAAGCCATACGCTGAATGTCATTCAGCTTTAAGTGGTATAGAGGCAGTAGAAATTTTTAAAAATGCTCTTGAAGAAAACAAACCCTTCGATCTCATTTGTCTTGATATAATGCTACCTGAAATGGATGGTCACGAGGTTCTTAGGAAGGTTCGTCAAATAGAAAAAGAAAAAAATATTTCTTATTTAAATTGTGTAAAGATAATAATGATAACAGCTCTTGATGACTTTGATAATATTAAACAAGCATTTATTGATCAATGTGAAGCTTATATAATAAAACCAATTAGAAAGGAAAATTTCATAAATCAGCTGAAAGAATTTGGAATAATTAAATAATTTATTTTAATAAAATCATCTTTCTGGTGATAGTATAATTGCCTGTATAAAGGATATAGTAATATACACCTGATGGATTTTTTTCTGCGTTCCAGATAATGCTATGTTTACCCGTTTTTTGATATGAATCAACCAAAGTTGCAACCTCTTGACCTATCTGATTATAAACAATTAATTTTACATGTTCATCTTTTTTTAAGTGATAATCAATTTTTGTAGTCGGGTTAAATGGATTAGGATAGTTTTGTAATAGTTTATACTCTGAGATTTTATTTAAGTTATCTTCTTTTGTATCTTTATTTTTGATCAAAATCTTAAATAACTTATTTGTTGATTCAGCTCTAAATTTTATTTCATTTTCATTAATTCTGTGTGTTTCACCGGAAAGTAAATCAATAATTGTAACACTAATATTTTCAGGTAAATTACCTGCTTTTGAGTATATCAATGAATAGTTGTTATTCTTTTTAAGATTATTTAAAGAGATAACTATTGAAGCATCTTGTGTAGAAATATCTTTATTAAATAATGCATACTCTCCGTTATTGTCGGTTATTCTTATATCAATATTGCTAAATGGGAAAACAGGAGGTTTACTTATATTGTTCAACTGCTTTGAATGATTTTGTATAGTGATAATATCTGAAGCTCCAGATTCATCCTTCAATATGAAATCTATTTTACCTTTTGATAAATCATGTAAGTCAGAAATATTGTTACTTATTTGAGTTAAATTTGAAATTATTGGTTTGATGGAAATATCAACAGGTGTTTCTTCATTGTTGATAATAAAATATCCCTCAAAAGGTTGCAAGGTTAAGCTTTCAATTTCATAGTTTTTACCATTCCATTTCCAGAAAATTGTTTCAACATTTTTACCCTTCGGAATAATTACGTTTTTAATATCAATGGGGAACATGAAAGGATTACCTATTTGATTCCAACCAGGCATTAACTTAATTTTAAAATCTTCATTTGTAAGGTTAGTTAATATGTTATTAAAATTGATCTCTCTTTCTTTAGATGATATTACCCAGAACCCATATCCAGCAGGAACATCGAAAATATTTTTTTCTGTTAATTCTACATAATTATTATTTTCCCATCTTAGCAATCTCCATTTAAATGGATCACTTTTGCCAAAATTTCTAAATATTTCTGATGAAAAAGAGCTTTGTTCTAATTCAAAGGGTATTGCAAAATTGAAGTAAATTCCACTTAATAATTTTTTAGGAAAATTTTCTTGAGGTATTTTTACTCTTAAACATAGTGGATGTTCAATATAGTTACTATCTGGTAATGTAGCTATTGTGCCATCAATATAAACTTTAAAGTAGTAATCTAATCCTCTATCAGTAATTAGTGTTCTATCAAATGTATATTCATATTTACTATTTGAACCCGGGACGGTTGCAGAATCAAACTTAGAATTTCCACCTAATCTATAGAATATTCTTACCTCTGATGGAACAAGACGCTTATCAGAAATAGAAAAAGCAACTGATTTTTCTTGATTTTTTATTGCTATAAAGTCTTGAGTTTCATTTACAAGTTTTGTTATCGTTTTATAATTAACTGTTAGAGGTATAAGTGTTGTAGAATAATTTGGATCATCTGATAAAATTTTAATATTGGCATTTTTTATACCTATTGAGGAGCTATAAGATGAAATAAAGATATTTTTTATTTCAGAAGGTTTAATAATAATTGGTAATGTGAATCCAAACACATTAAACACATTGCTATCAGATCCTATTATGGAAATATCGTTAATAATCAAATCAGCTTCTCCACCATTAAATATACTGAGGCTTGTATCTTTTCTTTTACCAATATAAATGTCTCCTAAAGATAAAATGTTAGGATTGATATTTATTTTGGGTTCAACACCCCTTCCAGTAAGGGTTATAGAGGTTATAGGATTAGATATATCGTTAGAATAAATCTCTATAACAGCACTTTTATTCCCAATGCTCTTTGGAGCAAAAGAAAAAACAAATGAGTCAGATTGTGATGGATTAATTTTATTAGTATAGGCAAGTATAATAAAAGATGATGTATCGGTTCCTGTTTTTTTGATATCGAAAATGTTTAAAATACCATCTCCTACATTTTTTATGATAACAACTGAATCCTTTTGATGTTTTGTTTTTAAATTGCCGAAATTTATAGATTGCAATATATTTACTCTTGGAGATATTGTTTCACCGGATAAATTTATATTATAAGTAGGGTTAAAAATATCATTTGAATTAATTGTAAGCACAGAATTTTTTATACCAATTGCATTAGCTAAAAATCTTAACTTAATGTTTATTTCTTGAAAAGAGGTAAGGTTAAAAGGATAATTGGTAGGATCTACGATTTTAAAGTAAGACGAATCAGAACCCCATATAAATATATCTTTTATTGTGATAGTGCTTGTTCCAATATTTTTAATTGTAAAAGACTTTTCTTCTGTCAATAAATATGCAACCTTGCCAAAGTCAATTTTGTTTGTGCTCACAAATAAGCTGCTTTGAGTCTGTTTTGCCGTTCCAAATAATTCTACTGTTAGTAGATTATTAACAAGATCGTCAGTTTTTATTCGAAGTATAGCAGTATATAACTTTTGTAAGTTAGCATCTGATGGATTAAATCTAATATAAATTTCTTTTTTTGATTTTGGTTCAATAGAAAAAGGAAAAGAGGTTAATACTAAAAAATGTGATTTATCTTCTCCAATTAAATTAATTGAATCAACAACTTTTTTCGTTATTCCTGTATTTTCTATAATGATACTTGTATCTTTAAATCCAAACAATGGAATTGAATCAAAAACGATTTTTTGCGGTCTATATGTAATAGTTCCTGTTTCAATGTATCCACCACCGGTTATGGGCAGAATTGTTGTTTGTCTTTTTGGATCATTACATTTTATTCTTATCTCAGCAAGATATATTTTAGTTGTATCAGTTAGTGTTGGTGAAAAAGATAATTTAATTTCAGTAGATTTTCCAGCCTCTAATTCTATAGGCAAAGCATTATGTGTAATTGTGTAATAATTGCTGAAGGAACCTAAAATGTTTATAGAGTCAATTATTAATTTTTCAGTACCAACACTACTAATTGTAATAATTGTATCCTTCTTAGTATTTATTAAAATTTTTCCAAAATCTATAGATTGAATTGATAAACCTATTGCTGGTTGGTTTAGAACTCTTGCATTTCCTATTAAAATTGTCGATACTTCTGAATTTGTTGGATCGTTGTTCAAAATTACTAATCTCGCATATCTTAAACCTGGTTCAATCGGTTTAAATTTTACTTTAATATTAAATGAGCCTCCAGGTAATATAGTTATTGGGTAGTTATAATTATCTAATACAAAATCAGAGGCAAATGCACCATCTAAGTACATGTTGTTTATAATGAGATTACTATTACCAAAGTTATTAACTATTATAGTTGTATCTTTTGAAGAACCTATATTTAAAGTGTCAAATAATATTCTTTCAGGTGAGCGATTAATAGTAGGTGATTTTACTACTGCAGAGAGATCTATTGAATAAGATGGTTTTTCTGGGTCATTGCTTGCAAAATTTAATTGAGCTACTTTGTTGCCAATAGGTAGTTGGCCAGTGATTCTGATTTTTATAATTTCGTTTTGATTTTTTATAAGCTCAACAGGCAATCCCCCTGATATAAAAGTAAACATAGATTTATTGTTACCGGTGAAAGATTTTGATGAAACAACTAAGTTAATGTTACCCTCGTTACTAATTATTATAGTTGTATCTTTTGAAGCTTGAGCTGTAATCTCTCCAAAATCTATTGATTTTTTATCTACGTATAAAATAGGTTTTCCTCCACCAGTTCCAGATAAATTAATTTGTCTTAAATTACCTAAAGGGTCGTTGCAAGATATTAATAACCTACCTCTTTTTGCACCAAGTTGCCTTGGGTAAAATTCAACAAGTAAGCTATCTAATTTACCTGGTTGTAAGGAGTTACTGTTTAAATTTTTTAAAATTTTGAAAGAAATCGTATCATCAAAAATTGTAAGATTGTTTATTATAATAATACTATTTCCATTATTGAGAAAATAAAGAGGCAATATTTTTGATGGAGTATCTAATTTAGTGGTTCCAAAATTTAGTTCTTGAGGTAAAATTGATAAATTTGGATTCGTGACATTTGCAAAAACTTTGACTGTTTTATTAGGTGCATTCGATGAATTGTTGTTAATTAATATTGAATCGTTTTTTGAGCCAAGAGATAGAGGGTTTAATCTAACAGTAAGATTTATGGTTTCACCGGAATTTAGTATTACAGGTTTTAATAAAGGTTGAGCTACTTTAATTATTGTATCATTATTGTATTCTGAAAAATTATTAATTTTCAATTTGTATTTTCCAACATTTTTAATTATAAATGTTGTATCTATAGGAGAAGAGTTTATAGCAACATTACCAAAATTAATACTTTCTGGCGTAACAGATATTTCTGAACCAATTACATTACCCGAAAGTGATATTTGCAAGTTTGGTTCGTTCATCGAGTTATTTATAAGACTAAGGGTATTCCTTAAGTTACCTGTTTCTGAGGGATAAAATCTTATAAAAATCTGTCCTGAACTATTTCTTGGAATAATATAAGGGAATTGGTTTGTTACAACAAAATAATTATTATTGTTTTCAAAAATTGCTTGAGTGAAAATAGCATCTTTGACTTGAGATATATTATTAATGTTGATTACTTCTTCTTTGAAATCAGATTCATAACCTAGAGAGCCAAAATCTATTTCTCGTTTATCGGGTTGGATAAATGACCTTAGCGTGTCAACAACTATTTTAACAGGTATATATACAAATGTAGGTATAGAGCTTGTTTTTACACACAACGTATCTATAAAAGTGCCAAAAATTTTGGGTGTAAAAGAAATGCCTATTTTAAAAGGTTTTTCGAAAAAAAGTGAGCAAACAGGAGGTGCATTATTAATAAAAATGTTAAATAAAGAATTTGGAGAGAGAAATTTTATTTCTAATATATCAAGACCCATTAATGCTGAGGTTTTAAATATTACAGTATCATACACAGTGGAAGTACCCTCATAAACACGACCAAAATCTATATTACTTTTATCCCATGTATATGGACGATTGACAGGGTCAACGGTAAAACTTACAGGAATTTTTAAAATAGGGGCATTATCTGAATTATTGACTATGACTAATGTATCCTCATAATAGCCTATTATTTGATATGAAGATGCAGCTACTCCAATATTTAACGGACCGGTAAGTGTTGAAGGAAGTAATGTTCTATTTGGAGGAGCATTATTTAATGTAACCGTAAAGATAGTGGGATACTTAATAAAATATGTACTAGTAATTGTAATGGGGCTATCTCCTTTGTTAGATAGTTGTAAAGTATCGTATTTTGATCCAGAATTATATGAGATAGATCCAAAATTAATAAAATACTTGTTTGGAATAATTGTCCTACTTATAGGAAATGTATCAGAAATGAAAATAATTACTAACCAAAATAATAAAAATATTTTTTTCATATCCATACCTCATACATACGTATCATTAATTATACAATTATTAAAACATTTAAGTTTCAATATTTGTTTTATAATGTAAACTATACTTTGACTAATTTTTTATTGTAATCCCGAGTAAAATATTTATTTTCTCTTTTGGTTATTTTATATCCATCTGATTCAAATAATTTTATGATTTCTTTTGATGCACCAGGATATTTAAGGTTAATTTCTCCTTTTGTTTTGAGCGTTCTCCAATAAGAAGAAACCTGTCTTTTTCCTTCCAGCATTATTTCAAATGAATGGTGAACTGATTTCCAGGCAAAAATACCTGCTGTGATTGGGAAGCGAATTAAAGCATTATGCTTTTTTGCTAATATTGAGCGGATTTCGTTTATTGTGATGAGTTTACCTTTTGGTACTTTTGTAATTGTTTGGTCTACTTCGTATAAAGCTGGAATTGTGCTTGTAATGGCACCCCATTTTTTACTGAGTATTCCTTCTATTTTTACGATTTTTGGTAAATCTTTACTATCCTTTAACTTCTCCTGCCATAATTTTGTTAATTTCATTTATTTATACCCTTTTATTCAGGGTTCTTTTAATTTTATTACATTTTTACAAATTCTTACAATCATATATTTTTATTTCCAATTTATTAAAGATATTAACTACTACATGTCTTTCAGCACTTGTATATAATTCTTTAGTATTAGAACTCGATTTTTAATTATTTCAATCATATCAAAATACCGCATTGGTAGATACATAGTTCCTTCTTTGGTTGAATATAGTTGTTCAATAAAACTAAATTCTTCATCTCTATATTTTAGCCATTGTTTTTGTGATTCTTTAAGTTTCTTTTGAGAATTTGAATCTAATAATTTCATTAATTCTTTATAAACATTATTCAGTTCTTTATCCCATTTAGTATATGCTTCTTTAGCACATTCAAGCATTTCAGTAGTAGATTGGTTTTGTGTTATGCAATCGTTAAGCCATTTATCAATAGGATGTTGATTACTATTCTGAGAAAATAGGGGAACACTCTTTATTATGAAACTAAGCAAAATAGTTAAAAGTAATGCTCTCATTTTTTAATTAATATATTTATATATTATATGGTTAGACTGTCTATAATTTTAGTTATAGACAGTCTAATATACTATTAGTTAATGGTTTTATTTCTTCTCATTTGCTTCGACAATTGCGATAGCAGCCATATTAACTATATCATTAACTTCTGCGCCTCTTTGTAGTACGTGAATAGGTTTATTCATTCCAAGCAAAACAGGACCAATTATATCCGCATTTCCTATTCTATTTAGTAATTTATATGCAATATTACCCGAGTTAAGATCTGGGAAGATTAGAACATTTGCTCCACCCTTAAGCATTGAGAAAGGATACACTTCGTCGATAATTTCAGGAGTAACTGCTGTATCAGCCTGCATTTCTCCATCAACCATCAAATCAGGTGCTTTTGAATGAATAATATTTACTGCTTCTTTTACTTTATTTGAGTATTCATTAACGGTGCTACCAAAATTACTGAAGGAAAGCAAAGCTACCCTTGGTTTAACATTAAATCTTGTTGCTGCTTCAGCAGTCATAATTGCGATTTCTGCAAGATCATATGCACTTGGGTTGATGTTTACTGTTGTATCGGCAAGGAAATAAGTTCCTTTCTTCGTAGTTAAGATGTACATACCTGCTACCCGGTGATATTTTTTGTCCATCTGAACAATTTGTAATGCGGGTCTTATAGTATCTGGATAGTGGGATGTTAATCCTGAAATCATTCCGTCTGCATCACCTAATCGAACCATCATAGAACCAAAATAATTTGGTTTTTTGATAGTTTCACATGCTTCATTCTTTGTAATACCTTTTCTTTGTCTTAAGCTATAATACTCTTCGGAATAATCTTTAAGTTTAGAATATTTTTCTATTTCGATTATTTCAAAACCCGAGAGATCGATATTATGATCTTCTGCTTTTTTCTTTATAATTTCTTCTCTACCTAACAAAATTGGTGTTGCAAATTCATCATCAACAAGTCTTTCACAGGCACGCAATATTTTTACCTCTTCACCTTCTGGGAAAACAATTCTTTTTTTGCTACCTTTTGCCTTAGACATTATTGGTTGCATTATTGGTTTTGCAATGCCTAATCTTGTTTCTAATTCAAATCTATACTTATCCCAATCTTCAATTTTTAATCTTGCTACTCCAGTCTCTATAGCAGCCTTTGCTACTGCAGGAGCAACATTAATAAGAACGCGTGGGTCAAAAGGTTTCGGTATTATATATTCTTTTCCAAATTTTATGTCTTCAACTCCATATGCTCTTTTTACTGAATCAGGAACATCTTGTTTTGCTAATTCTGCTAAGGCATAGGAAGCTGCTAATTTCATTTCATCATTAATGGCAGTTGCTCTAACATCTAAAGCACCTCTGAAAATAAATGGGAAACCCAAAACATTATTAACTTGATTTGGATAGTCCGATCTACCTGTAGCCATTATAATATCACTTCTAGCGTCAAGAGCATCTTCGTATGTGATTTCTGGATCAGGGTTCGCCATCGCAAAAACGATTGGATTAGGGTTCATCTTTTTTAGCATATCTTTGGTTACACAATTTCCTATTGATAAACCCACAAAAACATCTTTTCCTTCAAAAGCGTCTGCTAAAGTCCTAACACTTGTTTTTTGAGCAAAGAATTTTTTATATTCGTTAAGGTCTTCTCTATCTGTTGTTAAAACACCTTTGCTATCACACATGAATATATTTTCTTTTTTAACTCCTAGTCTTATATAATGTTTAGCGCAGGCAATGGCAGATGCACCAGCTCCATTGATGAGAATTTTAACTTCATCTAGTTTTTTCCCAACTAATTCACAGGCATTTAGTAAAGCGGCACCGCTTATGATTGCTGTTCCATGCTGGTCATCGTGGAATACAGGTATGTTCATGGTTTTCTTTAATGTTTCCTCAATATAGAAACATTCAGGTGCTTTAATATCTTCAAGATTAATTCCGCCAAATGTTGGTTCTAACAGTTGGCATGCTTTAATAACTTCATCTGGATCATGAGTTTTTAATTCAATGTCAAATACATCAACATCGGCAAATCTTTTAAATAAAACTCCTTTACCCTCCATTACCGGTTTACCGGCATGAGGACCAATATCCCCCAAACCTAGAACAGCGGTACCATTTGATACAACTGCAACTAAATTTCCTTTGGCTGTGTACTGATATACAAGTTCATCGTTTTTGTGAATTTCTCGACATGGTTCAGCAACACCCGGGGTATATGCTAAAGATAGATCATGTTGGGTTAAACAAGGTTTGGTTGGAATTACTTCAATTTTGCCCTTGCGACCACTTGAGTGATACTCGAGAGCTTCTTCTTTCCTGATTTTCATAGGAAATCTCCAAAGATTTATTTTTATATTGAAGGTTGTAAGTTAAACTCTTAATTAATATTAAGTAAAATTTAAACTAATGTCAAGCTCGATAATTTTATTCAATTTATTATTAAGGTTTATTTATGATAACGAAAATTGAAATATATCCCAAAATGCTTCCATTAAAATCTGATTTCAATATTGCAAGTGGTAATGTTGCTGATTCTAAGAAAGGAGCTCCACATATTTTTTTAAAAGTATTTGATGATGAAAATAATTATGGCTGGGGTGAAGCCAGACCCAGCCATAGATGGTCTTATGAGACATTTGAAACTGTAGTAAGTACTTTAGAAAATTATATTATCCCTGAGTTAATAGGTGTAGATGAATTTGATTTAAAAACTATTCATAAAAGAATGAATAACATTATAGCTAATGGAATAATAACAGGGCAACCTATTGCAAAATCTTCTGTGGATATGGCTTTGTATGATTTAATTTCAAAAAAGATGAAGATACCTCTTAGAAAATTTCTTACTTCAAATTCTTTCGATAAAATTCATTTAAGTTATATTATTTCAGCACAGAATCCTGAAGAAGGTTCTTTTCAAGCTGAGAAGGCTATAAAAGAAGGGTTCACCGGAATTAAGATAAAAGCAGGAATAAATTATGAAAAAGATTTGGATATTATTAAAGCAATTTCTGAGGTAGCAAAAGATCTTTTTATTATTGTCGATGCAAATCAAAGTTGGGATATACCTAAGACGATTAAAATTTGTAAAGAATTATTTTACACAAATGTTAAGTATATTGAACAACCATTACCTGCAAATGATATTTTAGGATATTCACAGTTATTGAAAAAAGTAGATTTACCAATTGCTCTTGATGAATCAATTTATACAGTGCAGGATTTAATAAACCATATAAAACTTGATGCTATTAATGCTTTGGTTTTAAAGATAAGTAGGTGTGCTGGCATCTATAATGCTTATTTAATCGGAAGAATTGCTTTAGAGAACGGAATTACTTTGATCGGAGGAGGGCTAACAGAATCATCTTTGGGTATGATGGCATCAGCTCAATTGTTTGCGGCTTTAAATATAAATTTACCAGTTGATTTGAATGGTATGCAATTTCTTTCTGATCATTTATTCAAGTATAAGCCGTTTAATAAAACATATATTGAACTTGATGATACACCTGGTATAGGTATAGAACCTATTATATAAAAAAGAAATAAAAATTTTCAATTAGTTTTAAAATAAAGTTATAAATATATTGATTAAAATTGACAGAAATTATTTTTATATAGCAGTGAAAAATACTCTTTACAGTAACTTAGTATCTATCTTGATTTTATTTTAATTTTTTGATAAAATATTTTTCAAAATAATAATTTGAGGTATGTGAATGTCAATCAAATTCTATAACACTTTAACTAAGAAAAAAGAAGAGTTTAAACCAATCAATGATAAAATTGTAAAAATGTATGTTTGTGGTCCCACTGTTTATGATTATTTTCATATAGGTAATGCAAGATCTTTCATAATGGCTGATGTAATAAGAAGATATTTTGAATATAGAGGATATGACGTAAAATTTATTATGAACATCACTGATGTTGATGATAAAATAATTAAAAAAGCTAATGAAGAAGGTGTTAGTAGTGATGTAATAGCAGAGAAATATACAAAAGCTTTTTTAGAGGATATTGAAAAATTAGGAATCAAAAGGGCTACAATTAATCCTAAAGCAACCGAAAATATTCAAGAAATAATTAAAATAATTGAAAAACTAATTTCTTCTGGAATTGCTTATCAGCTTGGTAACGATGTTTATTATAGTATAGATAAATTTAGTCAGTATGGTAAATTATCTGGTAAAAATATTGATGAATTAATTTCAGGTGCAAGGGTAGAAGTTGATGAGAATAAAAGAAATCCCCTAGACTTTGCTTTATGGAAAGGAGCTAAAGAAGGAGAACCCTCCTGGGATAGCCCTTGGGGAAAAGGACGACCCGGTTGGCATATTGAGTGTTCAGCTATGGCTATGAAATATTTAGGTGATACTATTGATATTCATTGTGGTGGTAATGATTTAATATTTCCTCATCATGAAAATGAAATAGCCCAAAGTGAGGCATCTTCAGGTAAACCTTTTTCCAATTATTGGATACATTTCGGTTTTTTAAATATTGATAATGAAAAAATGTCTAAATCACTTGGTAATTTTTTTACAACAAGAGAAATATTAAATAAATATCCAGCTAATGCTTTGAAATTTTATTATTACCAAACTCATTATGCTTCACCACTTAATTTTACAAAAGATGGACTTGAGGCTGCAAAAAATGGTATAGAAAGAATAAATAATGCATTACAGGAACTGAAATATAACCTTTCTGAAGGCAAAGAAGGTAATTATGAGATAAATATAAAAGAGTATGAAGATAAATTTGTTGAGGTTATGGATGATGATTTTAATACTCCAAAAGGGTTATCTGTTTTATTTGAATTAATAAAAGATATTAATGTTTGTATTTCTTCTGGTAATTCATTGAAAATTGAAAATATTAATAATTTGATTAATTTTTTTGATAGAATATTAAATGGGGTATTTGGACTTAATCTTTCTGCTTACAAAAATGAATTGTCTGATAAAATAATTTCTCGTTTTAAAGAGAAAAGAGAAACCTTTGAAAACATTATTGAACAAAAAATTGAGAATTATGACTCTGAAAGTATCTCAAAGTTAATTAATCATCTTATTGAAGTAAGAAAAGAAGCAAAAAAATCAAAAAAATGGAATTTAGCTGATCAAATTAGAAATGAACTTAAGGAGATTGGAATATTGCTTGAAGATAGAAAGGATGGATCTACTATTTGGAAAGCAGAATAAAATTAAACTTTAGTTGTGAAAATATTTAAAATATATATTTTGTTACTTATTCTTTTAATTCCAGAATTTCTTTTTTCTCAGGTGTATAGTAAATTAAAGATTCTAAACGTAACCGATGAAACTATCAAATTTTTAGCATATTCTGGCCTGCCTCTGGAAGAAACATATTATAATAAATTTGACAACTCAATGGAACTTATTGTTGATGAAAAACAATATGAACTGATAAAGAAAAAAGGAATTCAGTATATAGAAGTAATCGATGATGTTGTTAAGTGGTTTTTAAATAAAAACAATCAATCAAAACAAGTATTTTATAAAACTAAAAGTGAATTACCCAAAGGTTTCATTTATGGTTCTATGGGGGGATATCCAAAGATAAATGAATTCATTTCTATGCTTGATACGATGGCTAGTTTATACACCGATTTTGTAAAGAGTAAAGAAAGTATTGGTAAAACATACGAAGGAAGAGATATTTATTTAATTAAAATATCAAATTATAAGATTAATAAAGAAAAAGATAAAATTTTGTTTACAGGTCTACATCATGCTCGGGAAGGAGCTTCTCTTACCTCATTATTATATTATATGTTTTACATTTTAGAAAATTATGAGAGAGATTCTTTAATAAAATTTTTATTAGATAACAAGGAATTTTATTTCATCCCTATGCTAAACCCAGATGGTTATGCATATAACCAGTTAACTAATCCTGATGGTGGGGGAATGTGGAGAAAAAATAGAACTCCTTATGGTAACGAATTCGGTGTAGATTTAAATAGAAACTATGGTTATATGTGGGGTTATGATGAAGTTGGCTCAAGCTCTCAGCCCTCCTATATTACTTATAGAGGACCTGAACCTTTTTCTGAAAATGAAACAAAAGCAATAAAAAAATTATGTGAATCTAATAGCTTTGTTTCTGCAATAAATTACCATACATACGGAAATCTTATAGTTTATCCATGGGGTTATACAAACTTACAACCTCCAGATGTTAATTGGTATAGATATATATCCTCAAAAATAGTGAAGAAAATTAATTACAAATATGGTAATGCCTATGAAACCGTAGGTTACAAAACGAATGGGGATTCTGATGATTGGTTATATGGTGATAATAAAAGTAAGAATAAAATATTTGCTTTTTCTCCTGAACTTGGTTCATCTACAGATTACTTTTGGGCTACTATTGATAGAATTGAACCAATAGCAAAAGAAGCTATGTGTATTAATAATTTTATTAGTTTATACTCCGGGGCATATATTGATTCTGTTTGTATTAAAGGAGAAAACTTTATTTGTAGTAATGATACATCTATTGTAGCCATACAATTAATGAATGGTGGCTTGAGAGAAGTCGATAGTTGTATTATCCAGATTTCAACTACTGATACAAGTTTGATACTCATAAATAATAAGTTGATGGTTAATCACATAAAAGCTTTTAATGTTAGCGATACAGTTTTTTATAGAATTAGCTTTAAGAAAAACACACCCTTTGGATATACTGCTAAATACAAGCTTATGTTAAATTATAATGGATTACCTTATCAAAAAGATCTTTCAATAACGAAAATTAATGACAAACCTGTTAATTATGAATATTTCGATATAACACAGGAAAACAATAAAATATTATTAAAGTGGACTACAAACTATGAAATGAGGCACAATGGTTTTTTCATTGATAAAAAAAGCAATAACCAGAATTACTTACAAATAGGTTACGTTCCATCAAAGGGAGAATTAGGTGGATTATATACATTTCTTGATTTTCCTAAAGAAGCTGGTTATTATACTTACAGAATAAGAACGTATGATAATAATGAACCAAAATATACCCCAGAGAAAAACATATATTTTAAACTTTATCCTTATCGTTATAGTTTATTTCAGAATTACCCCAATCCATCTAATCCTGAAACCACTATAAGTTTTTATTTACCTTATAGAACAAAACTTGAACTTTCCATATATAATGTATTAGGTAAAAAGATTAAAACAATAGTTGATAATTATTATGAAGAAGGTCTACACAATGTCAAAGTAAATTTGTCAGATTTGCCATCGCAAGTTTATTTTTATGAATTAAAGACAAATGATTATAGAGAAGTTAAAAAATTAATATTAGTTAAATAATTTTATTAGGTGATATAATGAAAAAACTGTTATTTTTTTTGATCGTAATTTTTATAAGTCAAAATTCATTAGCTCAACCGTTGCCAAAAGCAAAACCTGAGGAACTAGGTTTTTCTTCAAAAAGATTATCAAGAATTGATGTTGTTGTTAAAAAAGCTATCGATGAGAAAAAGATACCTGGAGCTGTTGTTCTGGTAGCAAGAAAAGGAAAAGTTGTATATAAAAAGGCTTTTGGCTATGCAAGCCTTGAACCAGAGAAAAAAATTCTTACTGATGATATGATTTTCGACCTCGCTTCCGTATCTAAACCAATTGGAACCGCAACAGCTGTAATGATGTTGGTTGAAGAAGGAAAACTTCGCTTAACTGATGAGGTAAGAAAATATATACCGGATTTTGCTCCTTATATAGATAAAGATGGTAAAATGGAGCATGCAAAAATTTATCATCTTCTTACACACACTTCCGGGTTGCCTCCATATACTAATGCTGATACTGTAAAAATGTTGTATGGTGAGTTAGCAGGTGATAGTTTGATGAATTATATTGCAAGGTTAAGTAAAAACAACCCTCCTGGAGCTAAATTTGATTATAGTTGCCTTGGATTTATCACATTAGCAAATATTGTCAAAATTGTATCAGGTAAGTCATTGAAAGATTTTGATAAGGAATACATTTTTGATCCATTAAAGTTAAAACATATTGGGTACGTTCCTGATGAAGAAATGAAGAAAAAATGTGTACCTACAGAAAAAACTGATGGGGTAATATTATGTGGTGTTGTACATGACCCTTTAGCAAGATTGCAACATGGTATTTCTGGTAATGCGGGTTTGTTTTCAAATGTTGATGATCTTGCAGTTATGGTTCAAATGTATTTAAATGGTGGTGAGTATAACGGAGTAAGGATTTTATCTCCAATTACTGTTAAATTGATGACAACAATATATGAACCTGTAAAAAAATCTGGTAGAGGACTTGGTTGGGATATAGCTTCAGATTATATGGGTCAAAGAGGAGATATTTTCCCGCTTGGTTCTTATGGCCATACTGGTTTTACAGGAACTTCTATTATAGTTGATCCATTTTCTCAAACTCAATTAATTATACTCTCTAATAGAGTTCACCCTGATGGCAAAGGGGAAATCATGCAATTAAGAAAAGATGTTGCAAATATTGTAGCTTCATCATTAGTTAAATAAAATTTTTTGTTCCGGGAACCTAAAATTCAGATATAAATTTTGGGTTCCCAGAAATAATAAGTTGCTTATTTATGATTTTATAATTAAATTTTAATAACACATCTTGATATAATTTACATATTTAAGATAGTTGTTTAAATAATCTATAAAATTGTTTATTCTAACTAAAAAAAATAATAATAAACTAAAACATTACTTATTTGGAAATTTAGAGAAAAAAGAAAATATTCTTAAATTTTATTAAAAGTTAACTTAGAAAAAGTAGTAAGTTACTTTTAAGGCATAGTATTATTTTTTTCTTGATTTTTAAAATGAAAACTACTTAATTAAAAATAGGAGATCTTTCAACAAATAATGAGAGTTGGCTATGAGTGTTGATCATTTTCAAATGGGCAATGACTATTTTCACATGGGTAAATATATTGAAGCTATTAAAGCTTATGAGGAGGCTCTTATAATAGATCCTGAAGGAGCAGATATTTACTATAATATAGGAGTTTCATATTTCAGTTTAGAGGATTATGAAAATTCTATATTCTATTTTTTAAAAGCTATTGAAAAAAGAAATGATTTTTTGGATGCTTATAATAACATGAGCATTTGTTATAGTCGCCTGGGTAGAACAGATAAAGTAATTGAAACATTAAAACAAATTTTAAAATTAAATCCATATTATATTCCCGCATATTATAATTTAGGTATTATATATTATAGTATGAAAAATTATGAAGAAGCCGCAATCGCTTATAAACAGGTTGTAGATCTCAAACCTGATTTTCCCGAAGCACATAATAACTTAGGAGGCACTTATAAAGTACTTGGTAGAATTGAGGATTCAATTAGAGAATTAACCATAGCAATTAAACTAAAACATGATTACGCTGAGGCTTATAATAATCTTGGTAATATTTACTATGATATCGGTAAATATGATGAAGCTATTGAAAATTATTCAATAGCAATTCACTATAAACCTAAACTTCCTGAAGCATATAACAATATGGGAAACGCATATAAATCTTTAGGCAAGTTTCAAGAAGCTGAAGTTGCTTTAAAAAAAGCTATAGAATTAAATCCTCTTTTGCCTGAAGCATATAATAATCTTAGCATTGTAATGAGTAAATTGGGTAAATTAGAGGAAACATTTAAGTATCTAGATAAAGCGTTAGAATTGAATCCAGATTATGCAGAAGCGTTGAATAATTATGGATTGGCTTTGAAAAATAACAAGGAGTATGAAAAAGCTTTAGATAAATTTTTGAAAGCAATTTCAATCAGCCCGAATTTAGCTCAAGCACATTTTAACCTTGCAGAAACATATTTGTTAACTGGTAAGAAAAATGAAGCAATTAAGGAATTTAATATTTTAAAAGAATTAAATATTGACCTTGCAAATAAGTTAGATGTTATTATGAAAAATTCTAAATAAGATCCAATTTGTAAATTTATAGTGTAAAAACCCAATCTTTAATAGCTTGACTCAAATAATATAAAATAGTATATTTTAAAGTGTTTCTATAAACAAAGAGTATTTAAATGCGTTATTACAATAGTAATGAATATTATAGTCCTAGAGGTTTTGGGGGTTTCAGTTTATTCCCTCCTGTGATAAAAATGTTATTAATTACCAATATAGGTTTGTATATTTTACAAATTTTTTTAAGTAGTTATACAATAGATGATATTCCACTTGAACATTATGTAATTAAGTATTTTGCCCTTATACCATTAGGTTACGGATTTAAAATCTGGCAACTTGTAACATATATGTTTTTGCATGCAGATTTTACCCATGTTTTCTTTAATATGTTTGCTTTGTGGATGTTTGGGGTTGAGTTAGAACAGGTATTAGGTTCAAGAAAATTTACATTTTTTTATTTTGCTTGTGGAATCGGTGGAGGATTAGCTCATTTACTTTTAGGACCATCGTTTACTCATCCAGCTCCAACTATTGGAGCCTCTGGTGCTGTTTACGGTGTTTTGTTAGCTTTTGGTGTTTTATTCCCTGATAGACTTATTTTTTTATATTTCCTTATCCCAATAAAAGCGAAATATTTTGTTGCAATGTATATTTTATTAGAAATTTTTGCAGTAGGCAGCAATGATCTGGTGGCACATTTAGCTCATTTGGGTGGAGCATTCACCGGTTATATTTTTCTTTTGTATGAGACAAGAAGATTCCCTTTTCAACGTCGGTTTGGTCATCATAGGAAACCACGAAGGTTTTCACGTTATGGAGATTATGATGATGAAATAGAAGAAGCCAATGTTTATGAAATAAATAGCCATAATACTATTGATGATCGTTTTGTTGATGATCGAGGTGAAGTAATTACACAAGAAATGATAGATGCAATACTCGATAAAATAAGTAAAGGCGGCTATCAAAGCCTTACACCAGAAGAAAAAAGAATCCTTTTTGAAGCGAGTAAACATTTAGACTAGTCCCTTAATGAAAGAAACTTTTATGAAAAGAAAAAATACATTAAAAGTTAATGTTGGTGGAATACCTATTGGTGGAGGTAGCTTTATTTCTGTTCAATCTATGACTAAGACAAAAACATCAGATTATAATGCTACTATTGAACAGATAAAAAGATTGGAGTCGGTTGGTTGTGATATAGTACGAGTTACAGTTAACGATAAAGAAGCTGCAGATGCTATGCCAATAATTGTAAAAAGTGTTAATATTCCTGTTGTTGCAGATATACATTTTAATCATATTTTTGCATTAAAATCCATTGATGCAGGTGTTTCCAAGGTTAGAATAAATCCTGGTAATATTGGTAATGAAGAAAGAATAAAAGAAGTATTAACAAAAGCAAAAGAAAGAAAAATACCTATAAGAATTGGTGTTAACTCTGGTTCCCTTGAGAAAGATATTTTGGAAAAATATGGCTATCCTACAGCAGAAGCACTATATGAAAGTGCAATGAGGCATGTGAAAATTTGCGAAAAATATGATTTTAATGATATAGTTATTTCTGTAAAGTCTACCGATGTTAAACTTATGATAGAAGCCTATCGATATATTTCGGAAGAGACTAATTACCCATTACATTTGGGTGTTACAGAAGCCGGTACAACAAGAGTTGGAACAATTAAGTCTGCCATTGGAATAGGTACATTATTAGCAGAGGGAATTGGAGATACTATTCGAGTATCTCTTACAGATGAACCGGAAAAAGAAGTTGAGGTAGGAAAAGAAATTTTAAAAGCTTTAAATCTAAAACAAGGAGGGGTCAATTTAATAGTATGCCCTACTTGTGGAAGGTTAGAAGTTGATCTCTTTCCTATTGTTCATGAAATAGAGGAAAAAGTCAAAAATATCACAAAACCAATAAGTGTTGCTATTCTTGGTTGTGCTGTAAATGGTATTGGTGAAGCTGCAGAAGCAGATATTGGAATTGCTTGTGGTAAAGGGGAGGGTATTTTATTTATAAAAGGTAAGATAATTAAAAAAATACCAGAAAGCGAATTTGTTTCTGCAATTATGAATGAGATTGAAAAAATCTAATACAATATTTTAATACACTTTTTAAGTGGAATATCTTTTTGATAATGGTTCATACTCAATAGTATATTTTCTAGAAAAGAAGATAAAAGTTTTTATACCGAGATTCGGTACAAAAGAGTTTACCGCTGGATTTTATGTATATTCTGGAAGTGGAAAGAAAAATTTGTTGAAGAGAGTAGAAAGACATCTAAAAAAAGAAAAAAAATTAAAATGGCATATAGACTACTTTTCATCACAAAAATTTGTGACACCAAAAGAAATTTTCCTTTTTAAAGATAAAACCGAATGTGAGAATAATCTTTTTTTTAAAAAAATAGGGGGTGTTATTGTTATTCCCGGTTTTGGTTCATCAGACTGCAAAAATAAATGCGGAACACATTTTCTTTATTTTAATAAAATGCCTGAAAGAAATAAAATTTTGAGTTTTGGAGGTATAGATGCAAAATTGTATTTTTTGTAAAATTCTGAATAGAGAGCTTAAAGGGGAGTTCGTTTATGAAGATGATGATATTGCTTGTATAAAAGATATTCATCCTCAAGCACCAACTCATCTGTTGTTGATACCAAAAAAGCATATACCTACTATACTTGATATAAAAGAGGAAGATGAAAAACTAATTGGAAAGATGATTTTAAAAGCGGGTGAAATTGCTCAACAATATAATATAAGCAAAAATGGTTTTAGATTAGTTTTTAATTGTAATAAAGATGCTGGCCAAACAGTATACCACATTCATTTACATCTTATAGGTGGTAGAAAATTTAATTGGCCTCCAGGCTAATGTTTTTATCTGTCTTTTTTATATATCCAACCAAAAAAGTTATAAATTGCTATACAATAACTTGCAACCAGTATCAATAAAATAATCCACATAAAACCTCCTTTAAAAATTTAGATGGCTCTCCCCTGTAAAAGCCATCTGTAATTAAAAATATTGTTATTTATTTTTTTAATAAAATTTGATATTTCTAAATTAAGTGAAAAAAGATTTATATCTAAAAGGCTTTCTGATTGTAAGGGAAAATTTTCCGATGAGATTTTTGCCTTCATAAATACCTTAGCTTTTATTTTCATTTTACTTTGCATTTTTTAAACCCTCCATTCTATATTTACTATAGCTCAATTATTGTGCCAGAAATATATTATACAATAAAAGCAATTACTGTTTTTACAAGATGTTAAAATTCAATAAAACAGCTATATGCTTTTTCTGATTTTATTTTTGTGTAAATAATAAGAAATATTACTATAAAATAAGAAATGATGTGTCAAAAATTGATAGTAAGGTATTAAAAAGAGTCAATATGTTGTGATAATGTTAAAACTTGAATTTATCTAATCTAACCTTGTTTTAGTAAATATTATTTATTAATTTTAAATAAAGGTATTTTTTCTAAGAGGAAAATGAAAATAAACGAAAGAAGAAGTTTTCTACAAAAATTGTTTTCATTTGCAGGATTGGCTTTTCTTGGTTGTAAAATTAAGAATGAAAACAATGAAAGAAAATCTGCAATTTATACTCGTTCACAATCTAAAGTAGTTATTTGCTCTGATAATAAATTGAGAGATTCTAATAATGAAATTATTGAAGAAAGGCTTAATATATTAATAGATAAAGCTTTTAATAGTTATTTTAATAATCAAACTAAAGAGATTTTAGGTGCCAAAATTAATAAAAACACTAGGGTATCAATTAAGGTAAATTGCCTTGCTGGAAAGGGTTTATCAACAGAAAAGAAGTTAGCTTACTTTATTGCAGAAAAGCTAATTAACGAATTTGGATTAGAAAAAAATAGCATAATAATTTGGGATAGATTAAGTGATGATTTAGAAAGAGCAGGGTATGAAATTAATACAGGTAAAGGGATTAAGTGTTTTGGTAATGATTACGTTGGATATACGGATGATGTTTATTTTTTCGGAGAAGCCGGTTCGTTGTTGAGTAAAATTGTTACAGAATATAGTGATGTTATTATTAATATTCCGGTATTAAAAGATCATGGAATAGTCGGTCTATCTGGATGTTTAAAAAATATGTTTGGTGCTATCCATAACCCTAATAAGTATCACATTAACGTTGGCGATCCTTATGTTGCCGATGTTTACTCAATATCAGAAATAAAAAGCAAAGTTATTTTACATGTATGTGATGCAACTAAACTCCAGTATGAAGGAGGTCCCCCTTTTATTCCTAAATATTGTGAAAATTTTAATAGCATTATTATTTCAGAGGATCCTGTTGCAATTGATTATTATTTGTTAAAGTTAATTGAAGAAAAGCGGAGAGTAAATTCTTTAAAATCATTAAAAGAGGTTGGTAGATATCCTTATTATATTTTTACTGCTGCAGATAGTGATCATAATCTTGGTTTTGCAAGTGATGATAAAATTAATTTTGTTAAAGTTGATTTATGAATACTAACAGAAGAAATTTTATTAAAAAAGGTTTGTCTTTTTGTACCGCTCCTTTTTTATTAGACATGTTTGATATAGCAAATGAGCAAAATAAATATTTTGTAAATAATGAATCATTGGTGGAAGCAAAATATTATAATAAACTTGATAATAAAAAGATTCAATGCAAATTATGTCCAAGAGAATGTACCATTGATAATTTTGAAAGAGGATATTGTGGTGTTCGAGAAAATAGGGAAGGAGTATATTATACTTTAGTTCACTCTCAAGCTGTAACTTTTCATGTTGATCCAGTTGAGAAAAAACCACTTTTTCATTTTTTACCCGGAGAAGAAGCTTTTTCTTTTGCAACTGTAGGATGTAATGTAGAATGTAAATTTTGTCAAAACTGGCAAATCTCACAAATTAGACCAGAACAGACTAAAAACTATTATATATCACCTGAAAAGATTGCAGAAAGTACAAAAAAGAACAATTGTAAAATAATTGCTTATACGTATAGTGAGCCTGTAATCTTTTATGAATATATGTATGATACAATATTAGCTGGTAATAAAATCGGTTTGAAAAGCGTGATGATAAGTAATGGGTTCATTAATACAGAACCATTGAAAAAGTTATGTGAAATTATATCCGCAATAAAAATTGATCTTAAAGCTATTACAGAAAGTTTTTACAAAAAGTACGTTAATGGTGAACTGAAACCTGTTTTGAATTCAATTAATCTCATAAAGAAATCAAACGTATGGTTAGAAATTGTATATCTTGTTATCCCAACCTTGAATGATAGTGAAAAGGAGTTTAAAGAATTATCTAAATGGATTAAACAAAATATTGGTACAGATGTTCCAATTCATTTCACAAGGTTTTACCCGCAGTATAAGCTTATGAACTTACCACCAACACCAATTAAAACTTTGAATTTAGCAAAAGAAATTTCTGAAAGTGAAGGTCTAAAATATGTATATGTTGGAAATGTACCTGGTAACCCTGGAGAAAATACTTATTGCCCAAAATGCAAAAATGTTTTGATTGAAAGGACGGGTTACGTTATAAGGGCTAATAAAATCAAAAATAATCACTGTTCATTTTGCAACAATTATATCCCGGGGGTGTTTAATTAATTATGAAACTTTTTTATTTTATATTTTTTATTGTTATATTTTGCTGTGCTTGTGGACAGGAAAAAAATCAGGGAGATATAAATATGTTATATGTTAGAAAGCCAGCTGTAGCGGGTATGTTTTACCCTGCTGATAAAAGGGTGTTAGAAGATGAGATCAAAAAATATTTAGATGCCGCTGCACCCGAAGATGTAGATGGTAAAATTATTGGTATAGTTTCGCCTCATGCAGGATATGTTTATTCAGGCCCAGTTGCCGCTTTTTCTTATAAGTTGTTAATTGGTAAAAAATATGATGTTGTTATAGTTATTTCGCCAAGTCATCGGGAGTATATTAGTGGTTCTTCTGTTTTTGATGGTGATGCTTATGAAACTCCTTTAGGTCTGATAAAAGTAGATAAAGAAATAGCGAAATCAATTGCTAATGATAATGATAAGATATATCTTAGCTCTCGTGGCCACTCTGTAAAAGGAACAATGGGAGAACATGCACTTGAGGTGCAATTGCCTTTTCTTCAAGTTGTTTTAGGTGATTTTAAATTAGTTCCTATAGTTATTGGTGAACAGGATAAAAAAAATTGTACTCTTTTAGCTGATAAACTTGCAGAAGTATTAAAGGATAAAAATGCATTAATTGTGGCAAGTTCGGATTTATCTCATTATAATTCTTATGAGGATGCACACAAAATAGATAAGTTTGCTGTAGAATCATTTGAAAAAGGTAATATTGATGATATCTTAAACTGTGATGCATGCGGAGCTGGTCCTATTTATACAATGATGTTAGCTTCAAAAAAATTAGGTGCTAATAAAAATAAAATTCTTAAATATGCTACTTCTGGAGATGTTCCAGAAGGCGATAAATGGAGGGTAGTTGGTTATATGTCAGGAATTTCGTATCAAGAAAATTCTAAAAAAAGTGGTTCTGAAGTAGGTTTTGATTTATCTATTGAAGAAAAAAAAGAATTGTTGGAGTTAGCAAGAAAAACGATTCTTGATAGGCTTAATGGTAAAGAGATTGAAAATTATCAACCTAAACATGAAATTTTAAAGAAAAAATGTGGTGCTTTTGTTACTCTTCATAAGAAAGGAGAGTTAAGAGGATGTATTGGCCAGATTGTACCGATTGACATGTTATACAAAACAATTCAAAACATGGCAATTGCAGCGGCTTTTGAAGATCCAAGATTTTATCCCCTAAAAATGGAGGAATACCCAGATATTGATTTAGAAATTTCAGTTTTATCTCCGTTTGAAAAAATAAAAAATATTGGAGAAATTGAGGTCGGTAAACATGGGTTGATGATTTCAAAAAATATGTATCACGGTCTTTTACTTCCACAGGTTGCAACCGAATATGGGTGGGATCGAGAAACTTTTTTGAAACATTTATGCAGAAAAGCTGGTTTACACGATAATGCTTATAAAGAGCCAGGTGTAGAGATACTTAAGTTTACCGCTATTGTTTTTGGTGAAAAGGATCTTAAATAAAATTGGTTCTTTGGAAAAAATTATTTATTATCGGTTACGTTTTTTTTCTATATGGTTGCGGTAATGTAGGGAGATATTGTAACGAATATTCTGAAGAAGAAAATGTATTATTTTTTTTAGCAGATAGTTTTTTACCGCAACCAGTTGTTAATACCTATAGGTTACGTAACTTTATTAGCAGTGATTTTTTTGCAAATTACAAAACGAAATATGGTGATAGAGCCGCTATTGATCAAATTTTTAAATATGCTTTATGGATAACTGATAATGATATTTCTCAGTCTCTTTTTATTAGCTCAATAGCAACTTTACCATATAAGAAAACACCTGCTAAACTACCTGTTATTAATTTTGATGTAATGTTCTATTTTTCTTTGGAGAGTGACTATAATTTTAAGAAAAGGTTTGATAACCTTCCCTCACATTTTTTAGTTGATTCACCTACTGATAAATTTGGCGATAAAGATAAATTACCTCATTTTTTTGGTTCCTCTTTTTTAAGTTATTCATCTGATACAGGATTGTTATCACAAATTATAGGTGATTTAATTGAGTTAGGAGAAGCTTTTTTTAGTCTCGAAGGGTATAATGATGAAAGAGATAAAAAAATGAATAAACTTGGGGCTAAATTTGGTTTAGATTTGCTAAGAAATAATTATCACACACCTTCTTATTATATGGGTAAATGGGAAAAATGAAAACGTTAATTGTTGGATTAGGAAATCAGTTGATGCAGGATGATGGTGTTGGAATATACATCTCTGATAAAATTACAAAAGATGAATATTATGATGTGTTTGATTGTGGTCCGGATGCATTTAGAATTTTGAATTATTTAAATAATCACAAAAGAATAATAATAATTGATGCAATCGACATAAAATTGAAACCCGGAACAATAATTTGTCTCAAAGAAGAGGGATTGTTTAAGTTTAATGATCTTACAAGATCTGTTCATCAAATTTCTGCTCTTGAAGCTTTAAAAATAATGAAAAAAATTGAACCTTCTTTGAGTTTAGTAGAATTATTTTTTATAGGTATTCAAATTGAAGATATTAATCTTAACCAGATGATTACTGAAGAAGTAAAAAAATCGGCAGATATTATAATTGAAAGGTTAAATAAAAAAGAGTATCGTGATTTATTCAGAAATTATTCTAATTAAATTTTTCAATAAATATTATTAACTTTTCTTACGTTTATTTTTCTACTTTCTTTCATAATTCTAGGTCAAAAAGGTATACTCTCATATCTACTTCATAAGCTTTTTTAAGAAATATAATTTATAACTAGCTTTGTAGTTCTATTTGGAAATTGTCATATTTCTTTTTCACTTAAGGAACTAATTTTTTTTAAATTATGTTAAAAAATAAGGAGGGTAAATTATGTCTATTTATAAAAATATAATCGATACAATAGGTAATACACCTATAGTAAAATTAAATAAAATGGTTTCAGATAATGATGCAGAAATATATGTAAAATGTGAGTTTTTTAATCCTGCAGGTTCTGTTAAGGATAGAATAGCCAGAAGTATGATTGAAGATGCTGAAAGAAGGGGTTTAATTAATAAAGATACTGTTATAGTTGAACCAACTTCAGGTAATACAGGAATTGGTTTAGCAATGGTTGCAGCAGCAAAAGGATACAAGGCTGTTTTCGTTATGCCTGAAAGTATGAGTATCGAGAGAAGAATGATGTTAAAAATACTTGGGGCGGAAGTAATACTAACACCAAAAGAAAAAGGAATGAGGGGGGCAGTTGAGAAAGCAAATGAACTTGTACAGAAATATGGTTATTTTATGCCACAACAATTTGATAATTTAGCCAATCCAGAAGCTCATAGATTAACAACCGCTAAGGAAATTATTGATGATTTTAAAAATATTGGATTAGATTATTTTGTTTCTGGGGTTGGTACTGGAGGTACCATTACAGGCATTGGTGAGGAATTGAAGAAATTTTTCCCAAATATAAAAATTGTAGCTGTTGAACCATATTCATCTCCTGTTTTGTCTGAGGGTATTTCTGGAACTCATAAAATTCAGGGTATTGGTGCAGGGTTTATACCATCTATTCTTAATACAAATATTTATGATGGCATTATAAAAGTAAAAGATGAAGAAGCACTTGAAACAGCAAGAAAATTAATTCGAGAAGAAGGAATACTTGCAGGAATTTCATCTGGTGCAGCTTTATTTGCAGCAATAAAGTTAGCAAAGGGTAACAAAGAAGATAAAATTTTGACGATTTTACCAAGTACTACAGAAAGATATTTGAGTACAGATTTATTTGCTCATGTAAGAGAATAATAAGGAGTATATTATGTTTGAAGATATAAAAGCTATATATAAGAATGACCCCGCGGCAAAGAATATTGAATTTATTTTATATCCGGGTTGGCAAGCAGTTACTATTCATAAGTTAATTTGTCATCCTCTTTATAAATTAAAAATTCCGTTTCTACCAAGATTGATTTCTCAAATTGTAAGATTTTTTACTGGTCTTGAAATACATCCCGGTGCAAAAATTGGTAAGGGAATTTTTATTGATCATGGTATGGGTGTAGTAATAGGTGAAACCGCAGAAATTGGTGATAATGTTATAATGTACCATCAAGTAACTCTAGGTGGAACAGGAAAGCATAAAGGTAAAAGACATCCAACTATAGGTAATAATGTATTAATTGGAGCTGGTGCAACTATATTGGGTCCTATTTATGTTGGAGATAATGCTAAAGTTGGTGCTCAAAGTGTTGTATTGCAGGATGTTCCAGCAGGAGCAACTGTAGTGGGTCATCCTGCGCGTATAGTAAGATGGAAATCTGAGGATAATGCTAAAGTTTGTTAATAATTATGTATATACCTTTTAAATATATTTGTTGTCTTTGGCGAATTTCGTTAGCTCATCTCTAAAGTTTGGATGAGCAATATTTATTAAAGCCATTGCTCTTTCTCTCACACTTTTTCCATATAAATAAGCAACTCCGTATTCAGTTACAACATAATGTACATCACCTCTAGTTGTTGTTACACCAGAACCGGGTAATAGTGTTGGTACAATTCTAGAGACAGTTTCATTTTTTGCAGAAGAAGGAAGAGCAATTATGGGTTTGCCTCCTTCTGATTTTGATGCACCTCTCATAAAATCTAGTTGGCCACCAAAACCGCTAAACAACCTTGTTCCAATTGAATCAGCACAAACCTGACCTGTTAGATCAACTTGTAATGCGGAGTTGATAGCGACCATTTTGTAGTTTTTGGCTACAATAAATGGATCATTTACGTAATGTGAAGGATGAAATTCAATAATCGGGTTATCGTGAATAAAATCGAATACCTTTTTAGTGCCAAGCACGAAAGAAGCAACTATTTTCCCTTTGTGTAAAGTTTTTTTCTCATTGGTAATAACCCCATCTTCAACAAGTTTTATCAGTCCATCGGAAAACATTTCTGTGTGAATTCCAAGATTCCTTTTATTTGTAATGAATGAAAGCACAGCATCTGGAATTGCACCAATTCCCATTTGTAAAGTAGAGTCATCTTCAATTATATCAGCAATGTTATGACCAATTTTTTGGAAAACCTCTTCTTCTTTAGGAGTTGTAGCTTCTTTTTGTTGTTTATATTCGTTAAGCGGTATATCACATTCAACACAGTATTTAATTTTATTTATATGAATAAAACTATCTCCTAGAGTTCTTGGCATTTGTTTATTTATTTGCGCGATGACGATTTTTGCACATTCTGTCGCTGGTTTGTTAGTCCCAACATCTATACCAAAACTACAAAAGCCATGTTCATCTGGAGGAGAAACTTGTATGAGGGCTACGTCTATAGGGAAAATACCTTTGTAAAAAAGTAAAGGTACTTCTGATAAAAATATCGGTATAAAATCTGATCTCCCCTCATTTATTGATTTTCTAACATTTGATCCAATAAAAAAAGCTTTATGACGGAAATGTCCTTCCATTTCGGGAGCAGTATATGGTGCTTCACCAATTGTAAGTATGTGTGCTACGGTAACATTTTCTAATTCATCTTTTCGTTTGACCATAGCTCTAATTAGTAATTCCGGGACAGCACAACCTGAATGAACAAAGACATTATCATTAGATTTTATACATTTTACAGCTTCTTCAGCAGTAGTTAATTTTGATTTATAATTATCAATCCAATTCATAAAAATATCTTTAAATATTGTATAATATTTTTAAAGGTTCTTTAATACATTTACCATTAAGCGTGCAAACACCATTTATCAGTCCGGGTACATTTTCGATTGCTTCATTTATTCCATGATCAGCAACAGCTTTAATGTAAGGTAAAGCTGTGTTTGTTAAACCATAAGTTGCAGTGCGAGCAACTGCTGAAGGAATATTTGGTACGCAATGATGAAGTACTCCGTGTTTTATGTATATAGGATCTTGTGGTGTAGTTGGTCTGCTTGTTTCAGATATACCACCCTGGTCAATTGAAATATCCAAAAAAACAGAACCTTTTTTCATTGATTTTATCATATTTTCAGAAATTATATGAGGTGTTCTGGAAGCACTTATTCTTACAGCAGAAATAAATACATCTGCATATTTTATTCCCCTTTCAATATTATATTGGTTGGCTATTGCAGTTGTTATTCTTCCTGGATACATTTCTGTTAATTTTCTTAATTTATCTATATCTATATCCAACACACTAACATGCGCACCAACACCTAATGCATTTCTTACAGCTGCTTTACCTACAACGCCTGCTCCTAATATAACTATAGCGGCTGGTGGAACTCCAGGAATACCTCCTAAAAGAATGCCTCTTCCATTATAATTGCTTTGTAAACATTTTTGTGCAATAGGAATTGAAAGTTGACCAGCAATTTCAGATGATACTTCTAATACCGGGCGGTTACCTTTACCATCTTCAATTATTTCATAACCAATTGTGTTAATTTTTTTTGCAAGTATTTTTTCAAATATCTTTTTACCGATAACTTCTAGATGCCAGAAAGCAAAAACAATTTTTGAATCTTCAACTCTATCAATCTCGTTCTCGGTCAAAGGTGCTATTTTGAGTATTATATCTGATCTACCAATTATTTCATCGCTCGAATAGACAATTTTTGCACCTACTCTTTCATAATCTTCATCGGTAAAACGACACATACTTGCAGCATCTTTTTCTACAAATACTTTGTGACCATCTTTTATTAATGCTTGAGCCCCAGCAGGAGTTAATGCCACTCGCCATTCTTTTGTGAGGTCCTCTTTAAGAATGCCAATATTCATAAAAAACTCATAGATTGTGAATTCATTTCAATTTAATATTTTTTTATTTCTATTTCAACTCAAAACAAGATAAATTTGACATTTTAGTTTATTTTTTTTATCATTGTATTAGTATAACTAATCGTTCAAAAGGGAAATGATATCAATAACAAGAAATTTTAAACTTTTAATAATTGATGACAACGAAACTGACCTTAAAGTTATTCAGAGGTTGGTATCTAAAGATTATAAAAACATCGATGTTGTTGCAAGAAATGGTGTTACAGATTGGAAAATATTTTTAGAAGGGAATAAATTCGATCTCATTTTACTGAATTATGCTGCCGGTAGTTCCGTAGGCTTGCAAGAAATTAAAAAGATACTTTCGGTTAATGATACAATACCTATATATATTATGATCTGGCAGCACGAGGTAGAAGTAGGTATGAAGGCTATTTATCAAGGTGCAGAAGGATTTGTGATAAAAGATAAAACCTATCTCAATTTGAAAAAAGTTATTCAAAGAGCTTTAATTAACTATCTTATATATTCGGAGCTTAGTTCCTTAAGAGAAATTAATGATATAATATCAGAAGAAATAAATGATGGCTTTTTTAGATTTTCTAAAGATGGAGAGGTAGATTATATAAGTGATAAATTTATTAAACTATTAGGTTTTGATGCTGAATTTGAACTGAGTCAAATTTTTAAAGATTTATTCAATGAAATTAAAGACCATATAAAAAATAATGAAAACTATGATAAAAAAATAAGTTTTATTTTTAATTGTAAAGGTAAAGATAATTCTGACTTTTGGTTTGAAGTATTTTTTTATAAAAAAATCGATTTACGAAACGATTCAGTATATTATGAGGGTGTAGTAAAAAATGTAACTGAAATTAAAAGAAAAGAAGAAACAACAAAAAAATTAAAA
The DNA here is from genome assembly GCA_036567745.1 of Ignavibacteria bacterium. Classification (GTDB taxonomy): domain Bacteria; phylum Bacteroidota; class Ignavibacteria; order DATCTW01; family DATCTW01; genus DATCTW01. The sequence goes on from DATCTW010000051.1 coordinate 52,279, forward strand.
ACAGAAATAGATGTATTATTTAATTATTTGCCTTTCCCAATTGAAGCGTATGATTTTACATGGAAAAGATTATATTCTAATCCACAATTTACAAAATTGTTAAATAGTATTAGTTCCACAGCTAAAGAATACCTCACAAAAACAAAAGAGTTCCAAACTGTTAAAGAAAACTTCAGTAAAGTATTTCAAGGAAAACCTGTACTTCTGAATATCCAAAAGCTTACCTTTGAAGACAAAGAAAAATATTATGATTTAATTTTTATACCATCCGAATTATCTCCTGAAACTTTTTTTCTTGTCTACAAAGATATAACCGATACTATAAGATTGCAAAAAAATATTACTGATTCGAGTATCAGGCGTAATGCATTTTATAATGCTGCTGATGTTGGTTTCATAGAGTTAGATACTAGCTATAAAATTGTTGATATTTCTGAAAAAGCCATTTTGATTCTTGGTAAAGGGATAAAAAATTACAATGGTTCTCATATTTCGGAATTGTTTAACGAGGGGGATTATGACTTACTTCAGAATGCACTTAACGAGTGTAAGAAAATTGGCAAAGCCGCATTTTATATAGAAGGTAATATAAAAATTTCTTTGAGTATTATTGGAAACACTTTAAGTGAAATTCATGGTTTTATAATAGCTTTAGAAAACATTTCAAAGCTAAGAGAAACTGAGAATTCGTTAAAAGATAATTTAGAACGTCTTAATATAATTAATGATTCAGGTAAATTTTTTATTTGGCAAGGTTACATAGCTGGTAATGTTTTTAAGCCAAATTTTGTGAGTAAAGGGATAGAAAAAATTTTGGGAATATCTGTTGATGAAGCATTAGAGCTAAATTCAAAAGTTAATGAAGAGTTGTTTGGTTGTAGTTCTTGTAAGGATTTTATTAAAAATGCTAAAGATTCTAATGAAAAAGAAATCAATTTAAAAAATAATAGCGGTTTAGTAAAACAAATTAAGATAAAATATGATTTACAAAAAGAAGCTAAAGATTATTATAAACTTTGCGCTTTATTTGAAGATATTACTGATTATTCTGTCTCTTTAGATAAAATTCAAAATATTAGTAAATTTTTTAAGAATTATTTTGCCAATGATAGTAGTTTGCTTTTTAAAATAGATAGTAATCTTTTGGTAAAAGAAGTATATTATTCCGGTTTAAAATTATTTAGTAATATTGAGGAAGGGGATTATTTACCAGAACAAGAAATAATTAACCAAATACCAATAATCGATTATATAAACAAATCCCTTCAGGATGGTTCAATAGTTGATATCATTATTAATTCTCTTAAAGATCCTGCACGCTTTTACAAATTATTTTTAATCCCTTCAGAGAACTTTTATGGACAAAAGATTTTATTTGTTTATATAAAAGATATAACAGAAGATAGACAAAAAAATAATGATTATAACTATCTTACCAAATTTACAGATTCTCTTAAAGAATTTGATGTTTCTTTTTTATTGGTTTTAGAAGATAGAAAAATAGTTTTTGCAAATTCTGGGTTTTTAGCTCTGGTGGGGTATAAGTATGAAGAAATAATTAATAAAGATATTGAAGCATTTTTTACAAAAGAAAGTTGTGAAGAGATAACAAAACTTTTAAAGAGTAGCAGAAAGAAAATTGTAAATAAATTATCAGTAAAAATAATCGATAAAGCATCTTCAATAAAAAGCTGTTACTTGCAAGTTTCTATCATTACTCAGGATAATTTGCCTGATAAAATCCTTTTGTTGGGTTATGATGAAACCGAGAAAATCGAATTAAAATCAAAATTAGATTATATCCAACAACTTGGCAATATTGTATCTGACTCAGCTCAAGATGGATTAATAATCTGGAAAAATGATACTTTAGTATATTGTAATAATGCTTTTTGTAATATGTTTGGGTACAAACCTGAGGAGGTTGAATCAATTAGCCCATCTGAGTTGTTTGCTCCTTTGCAGGATAAAAAGATGTTAGATTCTGTATTGGATGTTTTATCAGGTAAAATTGATTTAAGTGAAAAAGTATTGCAACAAGAGATTATTTGTAAACAAAAACATGGCGCAGAATTCCCTGCTGAATTATCTATTTTTTATAACAAGCTTTTTTCAGAAAATGTATTGTGCTTATATATCAAAGATATTTCAGAAAAAAAGAACCTTCAAAAAGTAATATTATTAGGTGATATAAGATATAAAGGTATAATTGATTCTATTAATGAAGGAATATGGTTATTTGATAATGATTATAAAACTGTTTTTATTAGTCCAATGATTATCGATAAATTGAAATACTCTTTTGAAGAAATTATAGAAAGAAGAATTTTTTATTTTATAAAAGATAGTAAATTTGAATTTGATAAAAGATATTTTGAAGAAACACCCAATGCAAAATATATAAATTTAAACCTTTCTTTTATTACAAAGGATAACCAGGTTTTTCGTTCAACTGTAAATATAATTCCACTGAAAAATGAAAAAGAAGAGTTTATTGGTGGAATTATGGCAGTAAATGATATTTCTGAATTAATGAAACTGGAAAACGAGATTGTTAAATTAAAAGACTTGAATCAAAGTTATCAGAAAAAAATTAAATCCCTTGAGTCTGATCTAAATAATTCAAAAAAAATAATAGTGGATTATAAAAAAGAAGCTGAAAACCTTATTCTGGAAATTGAAGAAAAAATTAATTCTTCAAAATCAATTGTAGAAGAATTGACGAGTAAGAACCTTTATATTGAACGGTTAAACTATATAATCCACAACAAGTTGAAAAATAAAGTACTCAGTTTGATTGGGTTTGTAAATTTTATTGAATCGGTATGGAGCGATATTGATCTTGAAATGCAAAAATCATACTTAAGGATTTTTGTTGATAATATACTAGAAACTAAAAAAGTTATCGAAATATTATCTGTTTTCACCAAATATGAAACAAAAAAGATAAAGTTTAACCCGAAAATAATTAACTTATCAGAGCTATTAACTTTTGTTGCTGATAAGAACAAGGAAAAGTTTGATGCAAAACAGATAGTTTTAGAAATTACATTAGAACCAAATATTATAATAACAGGCGATCCTAAATTTATATCTTTTTCTTTAGAAGAGGTTTTTGCAAGTGTATTAAAGTATTCAAATCAAAATTCAAAGGTTAAATTGAATTTAAATAAATCAGATGATAAAGTCTTTATTTCAGTCGAAGTATTTGAAATTGATGCTATGCGGTTTAAAGAGGCTAACCCGAATTTTGATTCGATAAATAATATTGATGAGTTTAATTTTGGTTTATATTTAAGTAAGGGACTGATAGAGCAGCACAATGGAGCATTTGATATTACACTTGTTGATGGGAAATCATTGAAGTTAGAAATAACTTTACAACAAAATAAAAAAACAATAGTTGTCAGTTCTGGTGAAGAAAATCAGATAATTCTCTCTAATTATTTCAAGAAGAATAATTGTAACTATGAAATATTTGGATGTGATAATAATAATGATGTCATAAAAAAATTAATAGATGGTAAATATAAACCTACGGCTGTATTCATTACATTTACTGAACCAGAAAATAAATTTTATGATTTTCTCGATCAATTTAAAAAGACGATTGATTTAAATTTATTACCTGTTATTGTAATGACATCTGACGACTCAATTGAACAAAAGAAAAAACTAATGGATTTTGGACTCACTCATTTAATTCAACTTCCATTATCTGATAATAATATCAATCAACTTTTTAATGATTTATTATATCAGGTAAGAACAAATAATGGTTGAAGTAAAAAAGCTCACGAAAGAAATAAAGTATTCCACAGGTATTTTTTTACCGATTATTAATGATATTTCATTTTCGATTGATAAAAAAGAAACTGTAGGGTTATTAGGAAAAATCGGTTCTGGGAAATCTACAATTGCTTTGTGTATGCTTCGATTGATAGAACCAACATCTGGGGAGATTTATTTTGAGGGAGAGCGTGTTGATAATATTTCACAAAGAAAATTCAGAAAATTTAGAAAAGAATATCAAATTATTTTTCAAGATTCATCATCAACCCTTAATCCTATTTATACTATTGAAGAACAATTGAGAGAAGTATTCTTATACTACAAGTTATCTGATAATAATAATGTGGATAAGAAGATAGATAATTTACTTGAGGAAGTAGGATTAAATCCCTCAATAAAAAGAAAATATCCTCATGAAATTTCGACTGGTGAAAAGCAAAGAGTATGTATTGCAAGAGTACTAATAACAAATCCAAAATTTATTGTTCTTGATGAAATTTCTTCTTCCTTAGATGTAATAAATGAAAGAAAAATTTTTGATTTACTAAAAGATATTCAAAAAAAACGATTTGTTAGTTATCTTTTAATTACCCATAATATAAAATTAGCTTGTAATTATTGTGATAGAATTATGATTTTATCAGATAAAAAGCTAAAATTCCTTAGCAATAATAAAGTTCAAGAAGAAGAATTAGTTAAACATTTTGAGGATTAATATTTTTTTCTTCAGGCTTTTTTATTTCTTTTAAGAATTCCTTCAATTTCATTATAAATGCTACTCTTGATTGCCCTTCTATACCCTTTTCGAATAAACTGATCAGAATTTCATCAATAATATCAACTGCTTCTATGAGAAGATTTTCAATTTCGTTATTATATGTTATCTTCTTATCCCTTAATAGGTCTAATATATCTTCGATATGGTGTGCTATTCTCCTTATTGTTGGTAACCTTAAGCTATATGCACTACTCTTAAGATTATGAAAGCCTCTAAATAAACTATTAATTATTTCTATACTATCATTATGATGCTTAAATCTTGAGATATCATTTCTGAGCTTTGTAATAATTCTATCTGCACTCTGAATAAAATCTGAAAGATATTCTTCTTCTTCTTCAATTAAAGATTTGTCTTTATCTTCCATTTAGTAAACCCCTATTTTTATAATAATAAAAAAAAGTTTATAATATTTCAATGTTAAAGATTATTCGTTTGTTATAATTAATTTGCTTGTTGATTTGAATTGAATTTTCGTTTTGTAGTGATTAAATTAACAAAAATATTTGGAGAAACACTTCATGGAAAAAAATTTCAGAATAGAAAAAGATTCTTTAGGTGAAAAACATGTGCCTTTAAATGCCTATTATGGCATTCAAACTTTAAGAGCAGTAGAGAACTTCCCAATAACAAGGATACCAATATCACATTTTCCTACAATGGTAGTTGCTTTAGGAATGATAAAAAAAGCTGCCGCAAGAGCAAATAATAAGTTGGGATTGCTCGATGATTTAAGATATAAAGCTATCGACAAAGCTTGTGATGAGGTAATAGCCGGAAAGTTAAATAACCATTTTATTGTAGATGTTATTCAGGGTGGAGCGGGTACTTCTACTAATATGAATGCAAATGAAGTAATTGCAAATAGAGCACTCGAGATTTTAGGTAGAGCAAGAGGTGATTATGATTTTTTACACCCTATCGATCACGTTAATCTTTCACAGTCAACAAACGACGTGGTCCCAACTGCAATAAAGGTTGCTTTGCATTTTAAATTGAGAGAACTCATTAATGCTATTGAATACCTTGCAAATACTTTTAAAGAGAAGGGAATTGAGTTTAAAGATATAATTAAGATGGGAAGAACCGAAATGCAGGATGCTGTTCCAATGACACTTGGGCAAGAATTCAATGCTTATGGTGTAACAATGAGTGAGGATATTCTAAGAATTCAGGAATCGATGGGGCTTATATCTGAAATAAACCTTGGTGCAACTGCTATTGGAACAGGAATAAACACTCATCCGCAGTATAAAGATCTAGCTAGAGAAGCTTTGATTGAAATAAGTGGATTAAAATTACTTACATCTCCCGATCTTGTAGAAGCTACACAGGATGTTGGTGCTTTTGTTCATCTTTCTGGTGTGTTAAAAAGAGTTGTAGTTAAAATTAATAAGATTTGTGATGATCTTAGATTATTATCATCCGGTCCTAGAGCTGGTTTTGGTGAAATAAATCTTCCTCCAATGCAACCCGGCTCAAGTATAATGCCAGGCAAAGTAAATCCTGTGATACCTGAATGTGTAAATGAAATTGCTTTTGCTATTATGGGAAATGATGTATCTGTTACTATAGCGGCTGCTCATGGTCAACTTGAACTTAATGCTTTTTTACCACTGATATCTTTTAATTTATTCACTTCTATCTCTATGTTAAAGAGAGGGTGCATGATTCTTGCTGATAAGTGTGTAAAAGGTATAACTGCTAATGTTGATAAATGTAGAGAATATGTTGAGAAAAGTACTGGAATAGCAACAATATTAGTACCTTATATTGGTTATGATGCATCTGCTTCTATAGCTAAAGAATCTTTAAAGACAGGTAAGAAAGTAATTGAACTTGTTCTTGAAAAGGGGCTTTTAACTCAAGAACAAATAGATGATATATTAAAACCAGAAAAAATGATTGCACCAACTTTACATAAATAAATTTTACAAATTTATGGAAGAAAAAATTATAATTCATGAAGTAGGGCTTAGAGATGGTTTACAAATTGAAAAAGAAATTGTGCCCTTTGAAAAAAAATTAAGTTGGGCTGAAAAATTAATTGAATCAGGAATAGATATTGTTCAGCTCGGATCTTTTGTAAATCCAGTTAAAGTGCCTCAAATGGCAGATACTGATAAATTATTCAAGTACTTTAATGAGAATTCTAATAAGAAGAAAAATGTAATTCTTTCAGGGTTGGTGTTAAATGAAAAAGGACTTGAAAGAGGGATAGATTGTGGTGTAGATTTATTTTGTATGGGGGTTTCAGCAAGTGAAACACATAGCCAAAAAAATACTGGAATGAGTAGACGTGATGCACTTGAAAGAATTGTTGCAATGGGTAAAAAAGCCTTAAGTTTAAATAAACAAGTTCAGGTATCGGTACAGTCTGCTTTTGGTTGCGGTTATGAAGGTAATGTGCCAGAATCTGTTGTATATGATTTTGTTAAAACCTTTGTTGATAATGGTTTTAAAATGATTAGTCTTGCCGATACCGCTGGGCATGCTGATCCTTTTAAGGTTGAAAGAATGTTTACACATCTATCAACTCTTGGTAAAGATCTTGAATTTGCTTGTCATTTTCACAATACCTATGGTTTAGGTTTAACAAATTGTTATGCCGCATTAAAATCTGGTGTAAAATATTTTGAGTCAGCTTTTGGTGGTTTAGGAGGTTGCCCATTTACAAAATTAAGTGGTGGAAATGTATCTACCGATGATCTGGTCCATTTATTACAGAGAATGAGTAAAAGAAAAGATGTCCTATTGGAAAAAATAATTGAACTATCAAAAGAAGCTGAAGAGTTTTTCAAAAGAGAAATGGAAAGCAAAATATATAAAACAGGTTCAATTCCTTCATAAATATTAAGGGTATTTATATGAAAATATTATCGGGTATTAGAGTCCTGGATTTGACAAATGTTTTATCAGGACCCTTTTGTACTTTACATCTAGCTCAACTTGGTGCAGAGGTAATAAAAATTGAAAATCCCAAAGGAGGAGATCTTGCCCGTAAGCTTGGTAATTCCAAAGAATTATCTAAACAACTAATGGGAACGAGTTTTCTTGCTCAAAATGCCAATAAAAAATCTGTTACTTTAAATTTAAAAGAAGAAAAAGCCAAAGAAATTTTTAGAAAACTTGTTAAAACCGCTGATGTTGTTGTTGAAAACTTTAGACCCAAAGTAATGGATCGTTTAGGTCTTGGTTATAATGATTTGACAAAAATAAAACAAGATATTATTTATTGTGCAATTTCTGGTTTTGGTGCTGATGGTCCAGACGCTATGAAACCAGCTTATGATCAGATAATTCAGGGATTAAGTGGAGTTATGTCTATAAATGGAGATGAAAGGTTAAATCCTCTTAGGTGTGGTTTCCCGGTGTGTGATACAGTAGGTGGTTTGAATGCTGCTTTTGCAATTCTTGCAGCACTATATCATCGTGAGAGAACTGGAGAAGGACAGTTTATCGATATAGCTTTGCTTGATTCTATAATGCCCTTAATGGGTTGGGTTGCCGCTAATCTGTTAATTGGAGGCCAAAAACCTGTATTGATGGGAAACGATAATTTTACTGCTGCTCCATCTGGTACTTTTGTAACTAAAGATGGCTATATTAATATTGCCGCAAATGAACAATCACAATGGGAATCTTTATGTGATGTTTTGGGTTTGCCAGAATTAAAAACAGATCCTCGTTTCCAAGAAAGAGACACTAGAAAGCAAAATAGAAAACTCTTAACACCGATTATAGAGGAAAAGTTAAAACTTAATACTACAGAATATTGGGTAAATGCTCTAAATGAAAAAGGGGTACCTTCCGGTGCTATTCTGGAGTTAGAGGATGCATTAAACGCCGAACAAATAAAACATCGGCAGACAATAAAAACAATAAAAGAAGAAGGTATTGGAGAAATCAAGATATTTAATATGACAGCAAAATTCAGTAAAACACCAGGTGATATTACTTCACCACCTCCAAGACTTTCTCAAAATACTAAAGAAATTTTGGAAGAGTTAGGTTATTCTGAGACGGAAATAAATGAATTGAAATCAGGCGGAATAATTTAAATTGAGCACATTTCAATCATTAAAATGGTATGTTTTTTATACTAAACCTCGTTTTGAGAAAAAAGTAGATATAAAGTTAAAACAACTTAAACTGGAGTCTTTTTTACCGTTATATACTGCCATAAGAAAGTGGAGTGATAGAAAGAAAAAAATTGAAGTTCCATTATTCCCAGGCTATATTTTTGTCCGAGGAGATGAAAAAACACGACTTCTTGTGTTAACCGTTGACGGAATTGTTAGAAGTGTGATTTTTAAAAATGAACCTGCTATCTTAAGAGATGAAGAGATTAATAATATTAAGCTTTTAATATCTTCAAATAAAATTGTTGATACTTTATCTACAATTACTATAGGATCCAAAGTTAGAATTGTTTCAGGCCCTCTTGCAGGTTTAGAAGGGCGTTTATCAAATATAAAAGGGAACAACTTTTTTTCTTTGATACTAGAAACTATAAATAGCTCTATTTTAGTTGATGTGCCACAAAGTGATATTGCTATTATAAAAGATTCAAACGAATAAATAGTTTTTGGCAAGATATCATATCTTAGAAATTTTTTGAATATTATCTTTTTTTACACTTGATTTATTAAAAATATTGTGTTACTTTTTTATAGAAAAGTAGCACCAGGAGGATATAAAAATGAAAAATCTTACAAGGTTTGGTGTTTCAATGGATGATGATCTTTTAAGGAAATTCGATCATCTAATAGAGAAGAAAGGATATTCTAATAGATCGGAAGCTATAAGAGATCTTGTTAGGGATAAGTTTGTAGAAGAAAACGTTACTGATGAAAATAAGGTCGTCTTTGGTGTGTTGACAACTGTTTATGACCATCACCAGAGAGAATTAGATGAGAAATTAACCGAATTTCAACATGATAATTATAAAAGTATAATTTCTACTACTCATATACATATAAATCATCATGATTGTCTTGAGGTTATTATTTTTAAGGATAAGGCTGGAAAAATAAAAAAAATTTCAGATAAACTATTAAGCTTTAAAGGTGTAAAGCATGGTAAACTTGTTTTAACATCAGATTTAGTTAACTTATGAAAGGGAAAAAATGAGAACATCATATTCAATAATACTATTATTTATTTTTGCAAACTTCCTTTTTGCTGAAAATGACCCTGATACTATGAAGGTTTTTACATTGAAACCAACAGTAATTACTGGTACAAGAACTGAGGTGTCATATACTAACTTACCTGCGTCTGTTTCAGTTTTATCAAATGTTGAGATAGAACAATCTGGGGAGCAATCTCTTGTAAAATTAGTTGGTGATAAGATACCCGGAATATTTGTCACTGAACGTGGAGTCCTTGGTTATGGAGCTATTCAAGGGGCTGCTGGTGGAATTACTATAAGAGGAATGGGAGGAACTCCAACGAATGGTGTATTGGTACTTATTGATGGTAGACCACAATTTATGGGTATATTTGCTCATCCATTCCCGGATAATTATTTGAGTAATAATACAGAAAGAGTAGAAGTAGTTCGAGGACCTGCTTCTGTTCTTTATGGCACTAATGCTATGGGCGGTGTAATTAATATTATCACTAAGAAAAATTTCTCTCCAGGTTTAAAAGTTAATTTTGATAATAGTTATGGATCTTATAATACAATAGTTAATAACTTAGGAGTAGGATATTCGTTAAATAATTTTGATGTGTTTGCATCATATAACCATAGCGAGACAAAAGGACACAGAGATTATACAAAATTTAACATGAATAGTGGTTACGGCAAAGTTTCATTTAATATATCAGAGACTTTTAATATAACATCTGATTTAAACTTAAGTAAATTTCGAACCTTTGATCCGGGAACAATTTATAAGCCGCTTATTAATAATTGGATGGAAATATCTCGCGGTAGCTTAGGCTTTGCACTGAATAACTCTTTTGAAAATTTTGATGGCGGATTAAAGTTTTATTACAACTGGGGGGAAAATAAGGTTTATGATGGTTGGTATTCAAAAGATAAGAATATAAATTTTCTGGTATATCAAAATATTAAATTATTTTCCAACAATATTTCTACCATTGGTGTTGATTATAAACATTACGGTGGTGAAGCAGAAAACATTAAAAGCCCAACCTTCAGCAAAAACTTTATTGAAGGTAAACACTTTATTGATGAGCTAGGAATATACTTATTATCTCAGCATAATTTTAGCGATAAATTATTTTTAAATGGTGGCTTGAGGTATGAAAACAACAGTAAATTTGGGAATGAATTTGTTCCTCAAATAGGGATTTCTTATCATTTTGATCAAAATAATACTGTGAAAGCTATGATATCAAAAGGATTCCGTAGCCCTTCAGTTAAAGATTTGTTCCTTTTTCCAGTAAGAAACCCAGATTTGAAACCAGAAGTACTTTGGAATTATGAAATTGGCACGATAAATCAAATAACAGAAAAGTTATCAATTGAAGCATCGTTCTTTATTGCTAAAGGGAGTAATATAATTGTTCTACAGGGTGTGGCTCCAAATGCTAAGTTACAAAACGCTGGGTCATTTACACACAAAGGAATTGAATTAATGACTAAATACATTGCTTCAAATAATATGTATTTTACATTTAGTTATACTTATCTAGATCCAGAAAATCAAACAAAAAGTAACCCAAGACATAAATTTTTTGTCGAAGGGAATTATAGTATAAAGGGTTTTGATATTAATCTAAATCTAAAACAGGTATCAAAACTTTATGGTGATGATTATAAGAAATACGAACTACCAGATTATACTTTGCTCAATAGCAGGATAACATATTCTTTAATAAATAATGTTAAATTATATGCCTCTGGTGATAATTTATTTAATAAAAGTTATCAAACAATGTATGGTTACACCATGCCGGGCAGAACATATACAGTAGGCATAAATTTAGTTTATTAAAAGTGTCAAACGAGCTGTATTTACTGTTAGTTTCTGCGGCTTCTATCGGTTTTGTTCATACGCTGCTAGGGCCTGACCATTATATACCTTTTATTGCATTAGCTAAAGCAGGTGATTGGTCAAAAAAGAAATTACTACTTGTTACTTCGTTATGCGGTGTAGGACATGTGCTGTCTTCTATTCTTTTGGGTTTATTTGGTGTATGGTTAGGCACTACATTGTTTACTCTTGAAAATATTGAAAGCATTAGGGGTGATATTGCAGGTTGGTTTCTTATAATATTCGGGATTTTATACGCAATTTATGGCTTAACATTTAAAGATAAAAGAGCAACAAAAACAAAACATCACAAACAAACACATAAACATTTATTTATAAAACACAAATCACTTGAAGATATAAAAGATAATAACAACAATACAGTATGGATTTTGTTTTTGATTTTTGTTTTTGGTCCTTGTGAACCTTTAATTCCATTATTAATATATCCAGCAGCTCAAAATAGTTTGTATGGTGTATTTGTGGTTTCTTTTGTGTTTTCCTTAGTAACAATATCAACAATGTTAGTAATAGTGTTGATAGGTGTATCGGGATTGGAGTTAATACCTTTCACTAAGATGCAAAGCTATATGCATTCAATAGCAGGTTTTGTAATATTTTTGTGTGGCATAAGTGTGCAATTCTTAAATCTTTAGAACCCCATATAAAATTTGTATTGGGAACTTTTTCTAATATTATCATTGTTATATTTGATAAAATTATTTGTGAGAGATAGTATTATGAAAAAGATTATATTTTTTTTATTCGTATTTAATGTAGTTTTCTTATATTCACAAGATAAATTTGGCGCAATTACAGGAAAAGTTGTTGATGTTTATACAAAGCAAGGCTTGCCTGGTGTTAATGTAACAATTTTAGACACTCAACTTGGTGCTTCAACAGATGTAAATGGTGAATTTAGAATACTTAATGTACCTATAGGAGTGTACAGATTAAGAGCAAGTAGTATTGGTTATAATCCTGTAATTAAGACAGATATAATTGTTAAAACTGTAAAAGCTACAGTTGTAGATTTTGAACTTCAAGAAAAAACTCTTGAATTAGAAGGAATAACAGCAAGTATAGGTTATTTTCAGAAAGACCCCTATGAAATCACTTCTGTTACTAATTTAAGCTTTGAAGAAATAAGAAGAGCCCCTGGCGGTTTGGAAGACGTAGTTAGAGCTATATCTGTATTACCAGGTGTGGCTCAAGCAGATGCAGGTAGAAATGATTTAATTGTTAGAGGTGGTGCTCCTTCAGAAAACCTTTATTTGGTTGATGGTATACCTGTACCAAACATTAATCATTTTGGAACACAGGGGGCTACTGGTGGACCATTAAGTTTCATCAATTTGGATTTTGTAAAATCGACATCTTTTTCTACTGGTGGCTTTTCATCAATGCACGGTGATAAGCTTTCTTCTGTATTAGAGATAAATTTGCGTGACGGCAGAAAAGATCGTTTTGGTGGTAAAGCAACTATATCTGCAACACAATTTGGTTTGAATGTTGAAGGACCGATTGGTGAAAAAGGAGATATAATTTTTTCTGCTAGAAGATCTTATCTTGATTTTATATTTAAAGCTGCTGGTTTTGGCTTTGTTCCAGAGTATTATGATGTATTAGCAAAAGCAAATTATAGTATTGATAGCAAAAATTCTCTCTCATATTTATTTATAAGTGCTTTTGATAATGTGAAATATTTTAATGACACAGAAGATCAGCGTTATAATAATGCAAGAGCTTTGGGTAGCGATCAACAGCAGTATGTAACAGGTTTATCCTGGAAAAGTTTGTTTGATAAAGGCTACTTTGTAATAAACCTGAGTAGAAATTATATAAGCTTTAATACAATTCAAAGAGATACTCTTCTTAATCCTATTTTTAAAAATGAATCTCTTGAAAGCGAAAATAATCTAAAAGCAGATTTAATATATAAACTTGGATCAAATTCAGAATTAGGAATTGGGACTTCAACAAAGTTAATAAAGTTTAAATCAGATTTAAAACTTCCTAATTTTATAACAACTTTTGGCGATACTTTGAATATCACTTCTTTAAACAAAAAAGATAATTATTATAAGGCAGATGTTTATATCCAATATAGTAACCTTTTATTTGACCGCTTGAGGGTAAATGTTGGTTTAAGATTAGATTACTTCAATGCAATAAATGTGAAATCCTACATTAGCCCAAGAGTATCTCTTTCCTATATGTTTAATGATATAACTAGCATCAATTTTGCTACAGGCATCTATAGACAAAGTCCCTCATATATTTGGTTAATAGCTGATGAATCAAATAAAGGATTAAAGAATATTAGGGTTGATCAATATATATTGGGAGTGGATCATAGAGTGAGATATGATGTAATAGCAAAAGTTGAAGGTTTTTACAAGGATTACAAAGATTATCCTGCAAGTCTGTTAAGAAAATATCTAGTTCTTGCCAATACCGGTGCTGGTTTTGCTGGCGCTGAAGATAATTTTTCTTCTTTTGGATTAGAACCCCTTGTTAGTGCTGGAAAAGGTTTTTCAAGAGGTGTAGAGGTTTCTCTTCAGAAAAAGTCATCAGATATCCCTCATTATGGTTTGTTCAGTTTAACTTATAGCGAATCAAGGTTTAAGGCATTAGATGGTATAGAAAGACGAGGTAGTTATGAACAAAATTGGATAATCAACCTTTCCGCTGGTTATATTTTTAATAATAAATGGGAGGGTTCATTAAAATTTAGATTTGCTACCGGAAAGCCTTATACACCATATAATTCAGATGGCACACAGGATGTTGATAAATATAACTCTTCTCGAGTTGTAGCAAACCATAGCCTTGATTTACGTGTAGATAGAAAATGGGATTTTGGAGGATATAATCTTATTGCGTATCTGGATATTCAAAATATATACAACAGAAAAAATACAAGTTTTGTAAGGTGGGATAAAAGAGAAAGAAAAGTAGATATGACGTCCTCCATAGGTATACTTCCTTCTATTGGAGTTAGTCTCGAAATGTAGAATATCACTCTCACATATATACAAAAGGTAAGGAATATTATATTTCTTACCTTTTTATTTTAACAATTAAAGTTGATAGAGATTTTATATGTTTATGGAAAATATAATTAAAAACTATATAAGCTTCTTATATGCGATTGATGTGAAGTTTATAAACAATATTGATTATATTTTATTATAAATATCTTAAAAAATACTTTTGATACCTCTTATGCAGCTTTATATTCCTCCCAAATAGAAAACATACCGAGTGTAATATATTTTTGGCAAATTGCATCAGCATACTCTTTTGAAAAAAATTGACCTCTTACGAAAACTTTTCCTCCTCTTCGTTCCTCAAATTCAGAATTTGGGAAAATAGTTTTTACAGCATCAAATTGTTTTTCATTCTGTGGAACAATCAAAACATGATACATTATAGCAGATCCATCTTTTTCTATATAATTTTTTATCATACCGGTAACTTCAGATAGGAATAGATTCTCTTCGTTAGTGAGTTTATTATCTGCTATAATCATCAACTTGACCAGATCGATTAATTCAGCAGCTTGTTTAGGTGGAGGCGATAATCTTAAATATTCTGTTACGCTATCTCTTATATCTAGTAAATTAGTCTCTTTTGATAAATTCCATTCTTCTGCAGAAGGTATACTCAGCCGCCATTGTTTTGCAAAATCATTCACTAATTTAATTTCTTCATCAGCAATTTCATTATCAAGACAGGCAACCTTTTGTAAAATATTAAGAATTTGCTTTGCTCCACTGGGTTGAACTATAGCTTTCAACAAATCCCCTGATTCTTTTCTTTCCAAATGTAAAGCTTTTAAAAACAATTTAAAGAAACCTGTTGTTCTATTTTCTTTAACCCATAAGCCAACTCCAATCAAAATTACGATAGAATAACCACTAATATTTAAAGCATCATTTATTGCAGGCATTATGCTATGATCAATAAAAATAAATTTGAACATAAAAGGGAGGTGTACAAGTATTGCGAGCAAATATGCAAAAATTGAAATACTTTCACTTACAGCTTTTTCATGCTTTCTCTTCCAGAGTTTATTAACTGTAAGATACATTCTAATGGCAGTAATTACTACTGCCGCGGTAACTAAAAACTCAATAACAAATAAAAAAACCTGCATAGCCCCTCCAAAAATGGTAGTCTAAGATCTTTATATGATAATCATCAATTAATTTAATATAGAGTTATGTATTAAAATTTATACTTAATACTTAAAACTTCCATTTTCTTTCAGGTATTTTATCAAGTTTATTAGCATACCTTGAAAGCACAAAAAGTAAATCAGATAAACGATTAAGATACTGTAAAGAGAAAGTATTGAGATCGGTCTCATCTATAAAACTAACAAGGGTTCTTTCAGCTCTTCGACAAACTGTTCTTGCTAGATGAAGGTGAGAAGCAAGTAAAGAACCACCTGGTAAAATAAAGTTTCTTAATTTTGGTAATTTTTCTGTTATAGAGTCGATTAAATCTTCCAGACGTTTTATTCTATATTGTGATATTTTAATTTTATTAGTATCACTTTTTTCACTTAATGTAATTTCTGTTCCAATTACAAATAAATCGGATTGAATTTCTTCAAGTATTTCTTCAATTTCTTCATGGTTATTATATGATAGAGCAACACCTATTACAGCATTTAATTCATCAATTGTTCCATTTACCTGCATTATTGCTGAATCTTTTGAAACCCTTTTACCACTTAAGGTCGAGGTTTTCCCATCATCGCCGGTTCGTGTATATATTTTCATTTCTTCTCTTTATTTTCAATAAATATAATTATCCTAAATATTATAATCAATGTTATATTGTTGGTTTTCTTTTTATTAGCAATTGAAAGTTCAATGTGAAAATATGTTTTTTTTGTGCTCCTGATTCTTCAAAAAATATTATCTTACTTTAATAATTTTTCTCATACAATCCCCAATGTAATTGAATAGTAACACTATAGAAGATATTGTAATACCAGGAAATAATGAAACCCACCATGCATTAAGCAAATTATCTTTCCCATTATTTATAATGCTACCCCAACTTGGTATTGGTTCATTTATTCCTAATCCCATAAAACTTAAAGCTGATTCCATAAGTATTATAGTGCCAATACGAAAAATTATATTTACAATAATTGGAGTAATGATGTTTGGTAAAATATGTTTATATAATATTCTTGATGGTTTAAATCCCAAAGCAATTAGTGAAGTAACATACATTTCTTTTTTAACTGTAATAACCTGAGTTCTTGTTAACCTGGCAATATCCATCCATGTAGTTATTCCTATAAATATAGCGAGATAAATAAAAGAATTTCCCCAGAAAGCTACGATTATCAAAAGCAGAAAAATTACAGGAAATGCAAGAAAAACATCTGTTATCCTCATAATAAACGAGTCAATTAATCTATTATAATATCCACTAATTAACCCTAAAAGCACACCTAAAAATAAAGATACTATTGAAGCAATAAACGCTATACCAAGGGATACTCTTGTACCGTAAATTATTCTAGATAAAATATCCCTTCCATAGCTATCTGTTCCTAAAACAAAAATTGTGCTATTTACTTGAGCTGTTTCAAGATTTAAATCTCTAGCTGAATACTCTTTAATTCTTGAGCCTTGATAAAAAATTATTTTATCATTTACTACTTTTAATGAATCATAATAAAATGTGTTTAATTTTGGTTGAATTTTACTTTTATATTTTATTGATAAATCATTATTATTCTCGTAAGAATAGCCA
The DNA here is from genome assembly GCA_036567745.1 of Ignavibacteria bacterium. GTDB lineage: Bacteria > Bacteroidota > Ignavibacteria > DATCTW01 > DATCTW01 > DATCTW01. The sequence goes on from DATCTW010000051.1 coordinate 69,643, forward strand.
TCAAATAAATACTCATTAAAACTTATATATTTCACTTTACTCAAAGGAGGTAAATATTTAGTAACGGAAATAGAGTTTATTTTATATGGGTCATGAGGTGAAATAAAAGGTGCCAAAAAACCAATTGAAATTATAGTATATATTGCAAGTAAAGAAAATCTAAAATATTTATTATTTTTATATTCTTCTTTTATTCTTTTAGTAAATATAAAACTTCTCTTATTATTAGATGTATCCTTTTTTAAAATCATGATAAGAAAAAAAACAATAAAGAATATTAAATATATTGTAGCTACCCAATATTCCAAAAAGAAATCCACAAAATTAATACAATCCTTTCCTGATATTAATTCGCCAATAAAAAAATATAGAGATAAACAAGAATAAAATACTTTAGATAAATTAAAAAATAAAATTATAAAAAAAATTACTATAGAAGCAATTAATATTTTATGAGATAGAATTTTTTTTATAAACGCTTTCATGCTTTATTATCTAAAATTTTTTCTTTGTCGAGGGTCATTTAAAATTATCAAAATATCAGATATCAAATTACCAATAATTACAAGAAAAGCAGAAATAATAGTTGTAGTAATAATTATAGGGTAATCTCTTGCAAATATGGAATCAATTGTAATTCTTCCAATTCCTGGTAAAGCGAAAACATATTCTACTATGACTGAACTTCCTAATAAAAATGGAAAATACAATCCAATAAGTGTAAAAATTGGATTTAAGCTATTTCGCAGAACATGTCTAAAAAAGATCTCTTTTTCTGATAAACCTTTCATTCTTGCGAAAAGAATAAAATCCTTTTGTAAAATATCGAGTATACCCCCCCGCATATACTGTATTGTAGTAGCTGATGAAAAAACACCAAGAACGAGTATAGGTAGAAAAAGATGCTTTAAGTAATCGAATGCTTTACCAAAAAAGCTATAATCCTCGTAATTAGTAGAATGTATTTGTGATGATGGGAACCATCCCAGAAGTAAAGAAAACATAATAATTAAGAGCAAAGAAATCCAGAATTCTGGCATTGAATACAAAGCAATCGAAATAGAAGAAATTATTTTGTCAGATTTTTTATTAACATTATAAGCAGAATATATACCAAGTAAAAATCCAAGTAAAAAATTTATAATTAATGCTGTTGAAGTCAAAAAGAGCGTATTTGGTAAAACATCTATAATCACATCTTTTACAGGTCGGTGATATAAAAATGAGTATCCAAAGTTACCCTGTACTATACCTTCAAAAGGGGGAATTACACCCAACCATTTTAAATATTGTATATGTAGTGATTCATTTAAACCATAGTTTTCTCTAATTTGTTTTGCTATTTCATGATTTATTTCAGGTGAAAGGTACATCATTGAAGGGTCACCAGGAGCTAATCTTGTTATAATAAATGTTAGTGTGGCAATACCCAAAACAATGAAAAAAGCAAAAAATATTCTTTTTAAAAAGTATTTAAACATTTTTCATAATAATTAAACCCCAATCGAATATAGTTTAATTAATAGATTATTTCAAGAGATAATTCATAAGAATTATTGTTGAAAAATAAATTTTTAATTACTAAACTTTAATTCATTTAGTAACATTTAAAAAAAATGAAAATAATTTAAGAAATTAGGGTAATATAATTAGAATGTTATTCAAATGTTTATTATATCATATTTTTTTTAATTGCACTTGATTAAAATATTTACGAACTTAAAAAAATTAATTATTGATGGTAATAATATGAAAGCAGAAATTATATCTATTGGTGATGAAATTCTTATAGGTCAAATAATTAATACTAATGCAGCTTATATTGGTGAAAAATTACTCACGATTGGAATTAAAGTCAAAAGAACAACAACAATTGGTGATGATGAGGAGATAATAATAAATGCTTTACAAAAAGCATTAAATGAAAATGATATTATAATTGTTACTGGTGGATTGGGACCAACTCATGATGATGTAACAAAAAAAGCTTTTGCAAACTTTTTTAAATGTGGTTATAAACGTGATGAAGCTGTATATGAACATGTAAAAAATTTATTAGCAAAAAGGAATATTCCTCTAAAACCAATAAATGAAGAGCAGGCTATGGTGCCAGAGGTTTGCAATGTTTTGTTTAATGCACTTGGGACTGCGCCAGGAATGCATTTTATAAAAGACGGAAAAGAAATATTTGTTATGCCCGGGGTTCCATTTGAGATGCAATATATAATGGAAAATCATGTTTTACCATATTTAAAGAGCAAGAATAAATTTTTTATAAAAGTTAAAACTTTGATGACCTGTGGTATTGCAGAATCCTCATTATTTAATCTCTTGGGTGATATAAATGAACTTACCAAAAATGCAGAATTAGCTTTTCTTCCTAATGCTAGGGGTGTTCGTATAAGGGTAATGACTAAAAGTGAAAATGAAAATGATGCTGAATATGAGTTAAATAGAGTCGTAAATATTATATATGAAAAAGCCAATAATTACATATATTCTGACGAAGAGAAAGAGATAGAAGAAGTTGTAGGAAAGTTGTTAACCGAGAATAATCTTACTTTAGCTATAGCAGAATCTTGTACTGGAGGTAGAGTTGCCGATAGAATAACCGATATATCTGGAAGCTCAAAATATTTTATGCGAGGTCTTGTTACTTATAGTAATAAATCAAAAACTGATTTACTTGGCATTCCAGATGAATTAATTTCTGAAAAAGGAGCAGTAAGTAAAGAGGTGGCTTTGCTTATGGCAGAAAATCTCAGATTAAAATCAGGAACCGATATTGGAATTTCTACAACAGGTATTGCAGGACCCACAGGGGGAACACCAGAAAAGCCTGTAGGTTTAATATGGATTGGATATTCAGATAAATATGAAAGCTTTGCGAAGAGTTTCTATTTGGGAGATAATAGAAAAATATTTAAGGAAAGAGCATCACAAATGGCGTTAAATATTTTGCGTGAACAGATAATAAAAAATTTTATTCGTAAGAAATGAACACAAAAGAATTATTTACCGAAATTCAAAACACAATTAGACGTGGGGCAGATCCTGAAAACATAAGAATGCTTAATAAATATTTTAAGGAAAGCATAAATACCGCCGGATGGAAAGTGCCTCGAGTTAGAGCTTTAGCAAAAGAGTATGTTAAAAAATTTAAAAAAGAAAAATATGATGTTAATAAGGTTTTAGATTTAGTTGAAAAACTTTTCATGACTGCAAGGATGGAAGAAGTAACTCTGGCGCTTGAAATTTTGAGGCATTACCATAACATATATACACCAAAATTTTTTGAACTATTCAATTCGTGGACAAGATATTTAACGAATTGGGCTCATACAGATGATCTTGGTACTCATCACGTTAGTAAACTTTTAAGTATGGATAATAATTTATTTAAAGAGCTTTTAAAATGGACTCAATCTGATAATAGATGGGTAAGAAGGTTATCTGTAGTATCCTTAGTACCTGAAGCAAGAAAAGGTAATATGCTTAATGAGGTTTTTAGAATATGTTCAAAGCTTATGAAAGATGGTGACGATATGGTTCAAAAAGGGGTTGGGTGGCTATTAAAAGAGGCGAGTAAAAAGCATCCAATTGAGGTGGCAGATTTTCTTATGAGATGGAAAGATAAAACAGCAAGAAAAGTTTTATATATAGCTTGTGAAAAATTACCAAAAAGTATCAAAGAAAAGATTTTAAAAAAAGCTGATGGTGAATTAAAAAATGGGTAAAATTCGAGCATTTTTTGCTCTTAATATGTCAGAAAGAGCGCAAGGAGAAATATTTAAGATTCAAAAAGAACTCTCAGAAATAAAATCTGATATTAAATGGGAACCTAAAGAAAAATTTCATATTACACTTAAATTTTTAGGTGATATAGATGAACAAGTTTTAAAAAACTTAACAGATGAATTAAAATACGAGTTAAAAGATTTCGGTAAATTTGATTTGTTATACAAAGGGTTAGGTTGCTTTCCAAATATGCGATTACCTCGTGTAATTTGGATTGGAGCAGAGGATAATGAAAAAAAGTTATTTGCTCTTAATAAATCTATTGAAGAGAAAGCAAAATCTTATAACTTTGAGAGAGAGTCTAACAAGTTTCATCCTCACATTACTCTTGGAAGAGTCAAAGGCTCTAAAGGAGTTAATGATGTAATTGAAATATTGAAAGAGTTAAATCATGATGCAATTAATGATACTGCTTCTGAAGTATATGTTATGAAAAGTATACTGCAAAAGACAGGTTCAGTTTACGAAATAATTGATAGAATAATTATATAAATTTTGGAGATATTAAATGGAAGAAAAAGAGAATAAAGCTAAAGCACTGCAACTTGCGGTTGATCAAATTGAGAAAAACTTCGGGAAAGGATCCGTAATGAGATTGGGTGATAACCCAATAATGAAAATTGAGGCAATTTCTACAGGCTCAATTTCTCTGGATGCTTGTCTTGGGGTAGGGGGAATACCAAAAGGTAGAATTACAGAGATATATGGACCAGAATCTTCAGGTAAAACAACTGTATGTCTTCATGTTATAGCAGAAGCCCAAAAAAGCGGAGGAATAGCTGCTTTCATCGACACAGAACATGCACTTGATATTAACTATGCAAAAAGAATAGGTGTGGATGTAAAAAATTTGCTTTTCTCTCAACCTGAGTTTGGTGAGCAAGCTCTTGAAATAGTTGAAACTTTAATAAGAAGTAACGCAGTAGATGTTATTGTAATTGATTCTGTTGCAGCCCTTACGCCACGAGCTGAAATTGAAGGTGATATGGGAGATCCATCTATGGGAGTGCATGCAAGACTTATGTCACAGGCACTACGTAAACTTACAGCCGCAATAAGTAAATCAAATACCGCAGTTATGTTTACAAATCAATTAAGAAGTAAAATAGGCATTATGTTTGGTAATCCTGAAACAACTACGGGTGGTAATGCCATGAAATTTTATGCTTCTGTTCGCCTTGATATTAGAAAAAAAGAAGTAATAAAAGAGGGGAATGATATTGTAGGTAATCGTGTAAAGGTTAAAGTAGTAAAAAATAAAGTTGCACCACCTTTCAAAGAGTGTGAATTCGATATACTTTATAATGAAGGAATATCAAAATTAGGTGATCTAATTGATGTGGCTGTAACTTATGATATTATTAACAAAAGCGGTTCTTGGTTCTCTTATAAAGGTGATAGACTTGGTCAGGGTAGAGATGCAGTTAAAAAGTGTTTACTAGAAGACCCGGCTTTACTTGAAAGTGTCGAAAAAAACGTAAAATACAAGCTTGGAATTCTTAAAGAAGAGGAGAAGCCAGAAACAAAATCTACTGAAAAGCCTGCCGAAAAAATAGAAAAAGTGGAAACGAAGACAAAATCAGAAACAAAGAAAAAGTAAAAAATAAGTATAATAATCTATATTCACGGTTTTTATTTTCACAAATGCCCTCTTCTGAAAAGGAGAGGGCAATTTTATTTTTTTGCTTTCCTCTTATTAAACAATTATTATATCTCCTTGTTAGAGTTTTGACTTCTTCTTAATATTAACAAGTATGAAAATGATAAATCGATGCTATCATATTTAGATTAACAACAGTAAAATATTATTGTTCATAATTTCTTTTTAATAGCATTACTTCTACTGTATCAGAAATCATAGAGCCAAATACACCTATGCCATTACCATTTATGTGATGTTTTGGTTCAAAATAATTTCCATCAACATCAACCATTTCTTGTGGTTGAGTGATATAATCTAGAAAATTAATATCACCTGTAGTAATAATTAATCTTTGTAAACCATAATAAACAAATAATACAGGTTCTATAGAATAGTAGAACTCGTTTTGTTTGTTCCTGTTAAAAATTATATAAGTTGTAATATGTCTTAAAGAGTACCAGTTATTTCCATATTTTTGTTTAGCTTTATCATCTGCATCCCAAGGGTAAGAGAACATCATGTTAGACCAATCTGTATTTAAAGGTTCTTTATTAAAAACAAAACAAAAATTATCTGGCGAACACTTCCAATATAATTCAAAACATTTATAATTACCGGTTTCATCTTTATCAAATGCAATAAAAGGTTTCAGTTTTGATTTTATAGTATCAATTTCAAGTAGTTCATCTGGTACTTTTGTTGTTGACCATGCTTCCAGGTTTTTATTATCAATTGTTGCACTCACATATAATTTGTAAATTTTTCCTTTTTCTACTATAAGATCGAGCTTTTGGTATGTTTTAGATGTTTTATCATATTCTAATTTATAGCTTTTGTTCAGAATTAAATCGGTTAAAATAACATTTGCATTTTCTAAATGTAAAGAATCTTGATTAAATTTCTGATTTAATGGGAAATTCCTTGATATTGATATATTGCTAACCTGTTTATTTGGTTCTAGAAAGCCGCGTACTACAATTTTGGGTTCATAAATTTTTGAGTCAATTTCTACTATACCATCACCACAGGAAGTAAGTATTAAAGATAATATTATTAAAACATATTTATACATCTTAAATCCTTTTTTTTAATTAAAATTCTATCGTTACACCTATACTAGGAATAATTGGAATCATACCAATAGATTCTGCACCAATTTTTGTTTCATCAATCTCTTTGATTGTGTTATATTTTACCGCCCATACATTTTTTCTGTTTCCAATATTAAATATTTGAAGATAAGGAATCATTTTCCATTTTTCATAAAATATTTCATATCGTATACTTAAATCTAAACGTAAATAATCTGGTAATCTACCATTGTTTATTTTTGTTGGATAAACAAATAGACTATCATTAACTTTAAACACAGGATTTAGAGTTTTAAATCCAGAAGATGGTAGTGTAAAGGGTTGACCAGAATTATAAGAAAAATTAGTGCCAATTAAAATACGTGAATCTTTTTCACTTTCTCTTTTTCTAATAATTTCAAGAACATCAAAGTTTAATGCAGCATTTACTGAGTGTGATCTATGATGTCTTGGATAAAAATATTCTCCTTGATTTAGATTCGGAATTAAATATTTAGTGTTTGAGAATGTGTAACTCAAATATCCAATAAATTTACCAATGTTTACTCTGAATAAAAACTCTAAACCATAAGAATAACCTTTCCCTTTCAAGAAATCTATTCCATAAGGATTATATTTGGAGCCATTATTTACTATGTCAAAAAAACTCTTGTCAGCATCTATCATGAAAAGTTGATTAAGTGAATATATATTGTTAAATTTTTTATGATATATTTCTGTTTCCAAAGAGAAATTGTCAGACAGACATAAATAATAACCTAAAATATTATGAATAGCGTTAGAGCTTTCTATTTCTTTGTTTGCTAATGTATATAAACCCATAATGAAGCCACGATGAATTCTGTGAACATATTGATTGTATAAACCAAAAGCATATTTTATGTTTGAGTTTTCAGATAAAAGGTATTTAATAGAAAAACGTGGTTCTAAATGTAAAAAGTTTTTCTCTGAAGAAAATAGATTGGTTCTCAAACCAAGTTCAAAATCCCACAATATATCAGGTTTCCAATTAGAAGAAAAATAGAAGGAAAAAAGTTTAGCGTTGGTGTTATTATTAAAATGAGTATCGGGGAATATCTGGAAAAGCTTTAAATTAAGAAATTTTACTTCTGCTCAGGTTTTAAATTTTAGATCGTTACGATAAAAAAATTCTTCCTTAAGTTTAAAGGATAAATCAGATATCTCATTCGATTCAAATACACCCTCTTCATTAAATTTATAATAAGAACTGTATCTGCTATAAGTAATCCAAATATTTGAAAGCATATTATCGTTTACTATTGATTGCCAATTGCTACTGGTTGTTATATTATTCCAGTTGTATTCTAAATTATTATTCAAAGCATAGTCAAGAGGGTTGTATAGATTATCTTTACTTTTAAAGAGGCTAAAAGTAATTTTGTTTTTTTCTGAGACATCTATTGTTGCCTTTAAATTACCATCATAAAAAAAATAATGAGAAGATCCATTTTTTGATAAAAACTGATCAAAATATGTTCTTCTAAAAGAACCCGATATTGAACCGAATTTTTTTAGGGGTATTTGAGCATTTGCTTTAAGAGTTAAAAGATTCAAATCCGCATTACAAATAAATTTATCTTTATTACCATCAATATTTATAACATCAATTATTGATGAGAGTCTACCACCATATTCTGCAGGGAAGCCACCTTTCAAGAAATTTACTTTTTTTATAGATTCAGTATTAAAAGTAGAAAGTAAACCAAACAAATGTGTTGGATTGTATATTTCTGTACCATCTATTAAAAAAAGATTTTGATCACTTTGACCTCCTCTAACAAAAAGTTCTGAAGAAAAATCAGATATGGTACTTACTCCCGGTAAATTTTGAAGAGATCTTAGAAGATCATTTTCTACTAATTGGGGCATGTTTTTAAGCTGTATAGCATTTATTTCAATACTAGAAATATTTTTTGTTAACATTTTTTCTTTTTCATCAAGGTGTTCTGCACTTGATACTACTTCTTTCCCAACAAATGGTTTTTCTATTAGGTATATCTGTAGTATTTTATTTTCATTTATATCTATTGTTTTTGATTCATATCCAGTTAAATAAAATTTAAGTTTTGTTTTGCACTGTAAATCAGGGATATTAAAATATCCTGAATTATTTGTAAAAGCAACTCTATTCAATTCTTTACTTTGAATCATTACTCCAATTAAAGGTTCTTTAGATGTAGAATCATAAACAAAACCAGAAACACTGATTTTTGTTTGAGAAAAAGCTATTATTTGAGTAAAAAATATTAAAATTACTACTATTATTTTTTTCATAATATTCCAATCCTTAATAAGAATTTATGGATTTACTAGTTAATAAATACTCATTCTTAGAATTAACTTTATTCGAATATGTTGCAAAATAAATTTCTTTATCATCCTTTAAATATTTGTTATATCTTATGGTGCAATATGTTTGTAAATATTCTTCTGGTACACATTTAATTGCTTGCATTCTTATTGTATCTGGAACTGATGTTAAGTTTTTTACCTCAATCATATCGGATAATAACAATTGAGTAGATAATCCTTGTGTGTTTGTGTTGATGTTAGTATTTGATGGGTTATTTAACTCACAACTTTCGAAAGAGATTATAATAGAAATAAATAGAAATAAATAGAAATAATACGTAACATAATTTTTCTCCTTTTTTGTTAAAAAAATATGAATCCATAAATTCTTTGAATTATTAAATACAGCTTATTTTGAATATAAGTAATGTTTTGGTAAAATATTTTTGTTACAGAAGTTTAATTATTTGTTTCCCTTTTTATAAACCCTTTTTTAATAAAACTATATTTCTTCAAATAATATAATTTTTATTTTCTTTTTTTACAATATAATATAATTCTATGATATTATCAATAAAATAATCTTATTTTTAGGAAGAAAATTAAAATAGTATTACTGAAATGTATTAAAACCCCAAAAATGAATGAATAATACGATTGTTTTAATTTAGATTAAAAAAATTATTGTAATTATTATAAATAAAAACCACTCAAAAATTTAAGTCTTATATAGAATTTATGATTAAACAATTTATAAAAATAAGATATTTAGGAGGTTGCTTTTTTTAAAACTATCTTATTTCTAAAAGAAAAAGTTTAATAATAACATTTTAGTTTTTTATATAAAACCCCCAAAAGATGAACATTTTTTCTGTAATTAAGTACGTTCTGATAATTGTCATTTTGTTTTATCTTTATTTTTCAATTAAAATTTAATAAATTAATAAGATAAATAAATTTGAAAGGTTAGAATTTGTCAGTAAGTTCTGTATATGATATTGTTGTTGGTGGAGGTGGACACGCAGGAATAGAAGCAGCTCTTGCAGCCGCAAGATTAGGTTGTAAAGTTCTTCTTGTAACACAAAATGAATATGCTCTTGGAAGAATGTCCTGTAACCCTGCAATTGGAGGTACTGCAAAAGGACATCTCGTAAGAGAAATTGATGCGTTGGGTGGAGAAATTGGTCTATTAGCTGATGAAACAGCTATTCAGTATAGAATGTTAAACAGATCAAAAGGTCCTGCGGTATGGTCACCTAGATCACAAAATGATAGAGAATTATATACAAAAGTTGCAAGAGAACATATATTACCTCAAGAAAATCTTACGTTATTACAAAATGAGGTTAAGAATGTAATTGTTTCAAATAATACAATAAAAGCAGTTGTTTTGCAAGATGGATCAGAGATAGAAACAAAAGCTTTTATTCTTTGTGCCGGAACATTTCTTAATGGAATAATGTATACCGGTAAAGATACATTTATTGGTGGAAGATACAAAGAACCACCTGCAAAAGGGTTGACAGAAAATCTTGTTAAATTGGGTTATATCTCTGAACGGTTAAAAACAGGAACACCTCCAAGAATTGATTTTAATTCGATAGATTTATCAAAAGTTATTATTCAACCCGGAGATGAAAACCCCACACCATTTTCATATAGAACACAAAAAGTAATAACAGATCAAATACCATGCTACTTAACAGCAACAAATGAAATAACTCATAATATACTTAGAAAAGGTTTTGAAGATTCACCTCTTTTTACTGGAAGAATAAAAGGTAAAGGACCAAGATACTGCCCTTCAATTGAAGATAAAATTGTCCGTTTCAGTGAAAGATTAACTCATCACATATTTTTAGAACCAGAAGGAAGAAATACAAATGTAGTATATGTTAATGGATTTTCTACAAGCCTACCCGCAGATATACAATTTGAAGCTTTAAAAACAATTCCTGGATTAGAAAACGTAAATATGTTAAGGGCTGGGTATGCTGTTGAGTATGATTATTTCCCTCCTTATCAAATAACTTTAACATTAGAAACAAAATTAATAAAGGGTATATACTTTGCTGGACAAATCAACGGCACATCTGGTTATGAAGAAGCTGCAGCTCAGGGTTTAATGGCAGGAATAAACGCCGCCTTGAAAATTCAAGGTAAAGAACCTTTTATTTTAAAAAGATCAGAGGCTTATATTGGTGTATTAATTGATGATCTTGTTACGAAAGGCACAGAAGAGCCTTATAGAATGTTTACCTCAAGAGCAGAACACAGGTTATTATTACGACAGGATAATGCAGATAGAAGGTTGATGAAGTATGGTTATAACCTTGGTCTAATTTCTGAAGATCTATATAAAAAAGTTCAAGAAAAGGAAAAACAAATATTTTATCTCTCAAACTATCTTGAAAACAGAACTATTGCACCTAAAGATATAAATGATTATCTTATATCAATTGGTGAAAAGGAACTTGCTCAGCACGAAAAATTATCTCAACTTGTTAAACGTTCCCGTACACAATTGGATAAAATATTGGAGTATTATAAAAACGGAGATGATCCTTTAATAAAGGAAATTGCTAAAAATAAGGAAGTATTGAATCAAATAGAAATAGAGATGAGATATGCTGGGTACATTCGTGCTGAAATGGAATTGATTGAACAATTCCTGAAAAATGAAAACATAACTATACCTGTAGATTTTGACTACAATAAAATAAAGACATTATCAACCGAGGGAAGAGAACGATTAAACAAGGTTAAACCTGTAAATATTGGACAAGCTTCAAGAATTTCCGGTGTTACTCCAGCTGATGTAACAACATTGCTTTTGTTCTTAAAACAATAATAATTAAATATTGGAGGAACTATGGATACTGCACATATTCCGGTTTTTTTTCTATTACTATTTGTTTTATTTTACCAAAATATTTATTCACAGGATATTAATCGTTTAAAAGAAGGTAACGAGCGATTTGTATCTGAAAGTACATTTCATAAAGATTTTGCTAAAGAACGTAAAGAATTGACTAGCGGTCAAAAACCATATGCTATAATACTTACTTGTTCAGATTCAAGAGTTCCTCCCGAATTAATTTTTGATGAATCCCTTGGTAAACTTTTTGTTATTCGCGTTGCAGGAAATGTAGTCAATCCTGATATCCTCGGAAGTATAGAATATGCGATTGAACATTTACATAGTCACCTTTTAGTCTATATGGGGCATGAATCATGTGGAGCTGTGAAAGCAACTATGGAAGGTGGTAAAGTTCCACCAAATATTGGAGCAATTGCATACAAAATAAAACCCGCAGTGAAAAAAGCAAAACAAAAATACTTACATAACGAAAATGAAGTTTTAGATGAAGCAATAAAAATAAATGTAAGAAATCAAATAGAAACCTCTTTGAAAAGCAGTAATATAATAAAAGAAGCATTTGAAAAAGGTGAGTTAAAAATTTACTCTGCATACTACAATTTACATTCAGGTAAAGTGGATTTTGAAGAGTATAATGAAAAATAAATTAATACATAAAAAATATGACACAGATAATTGAATGCGTCCCTAACTTTAGTGAGGGAAGAGACTTAAGTATTATTGACCAAATTGCAAATTCAATTTCGTCAGTAAATGGTGTAAAATTACTTGGAGTAGAACCCGATAGAGATTACAATAGAACCGTTGTTACCTTTGTTGGTTCTGCTGAATCAGTAAAAGAAGCCGCATATCAATCTACTGTAAAGGCTTTTGAACTAATTGATATGCAAAAACATCATGGAGAGCACCCAAGAATAGGTGCTGTTGATGTTGTTCCCTTTATACCTGTATCAAATACTTCAATGGAAGAGTGTGTAGAGATTTCAAAAGAATATGCAAAAAGGGTTGCCGAAAAATATGATATACCTATTTATCTATATGCTGAAGCTTCTACTAAACCTCAAAGAGTAAATTTATCTGATATCAGAAAGGGAGAATATGAAGGACTAAAAGCAAAACTTGAAGACCCAAACTGGTACCCGGATTTTGGAAAACCAATATTTAACCCTAAAATAGGTGCTTTAGTTACTGGTGCTAGATTTTTCCTGATTGCATATAATGTAAACCTGAATACAGATGATTCTTCCATAGCACATGAAATTGCTCTTCGGATAAGGGAAAGTGGAAGACCCAAAAAAAACGAAAAAGGTGAGTTTGTTCTGGATGAAAGCGGTAAAAAAATAATCATACCAGGATCTTTAAAACAAATAAAGGCTATGGGAGTATTACTTGAAAGATACCATATAGCTCAGGTATCTATAAATGTAATGAACTACTTAGTTACACCACCACACATAGCTTTTGAAGAAGTAAAAAAAGAGGCTAAAACACTAGGTGTTGAAGTAACTGGAAGTGAAATTGTTGGTCTTACTCCAAAAGAAGCCCTATTGATGGCAGGTAGGTTTTATGCATCAAAAGAGAGCAACCAAATTCCTACTAACGAAAAAGAATTAATAAAAATCGCTATAGATAATCTAGGGTTGAGCCAACTTGAAGAATTTATACCAGAGAAAAAAATAATTGAATATATGATATAACCGCAAAAAGCAATGGAGGTTTTATGTTAACAGAAAAAACATTAAATGATTTTTTAGACGAATTAGCTTCCAATTCACCTGCACCCGGTGGAGGAAGTGTTGCCGCTCTTTGCGGTTCGCTTGGTAGCGCTTTATGCTCAATGGTTTGCAGATTGACTATTGGGAAGAAAAAATATATGGATGTTAGTGAGGAATTGCAAGAGATTTTAGAAAAAACAGAATTTTACAGAAAAGAGTTTACTCGCCTTATTGATGAAGATACAAAGGCTTTTAATTTAGTAATGGATGCATATAAACTACCAAAAGAAACTGAAGAGCAACAGAAAGTTAGAAATAATGCAATCGAAGATGCTCTAAAAAAAGCGGTCGAAGTACCTATGCTTGTACTAAAATATACTTCTGAAATGATCGAGCATTCAATAATTGTGGCTAACAAAGGAAATGTAAATTCTATAAGTGATGCAAGTGTTGGAGCTCTTTTACTTCAATCAACAGGATTAGCAGCTTTATATAATATTCTCATTAACTTAAAAGCTATTCAAGATTATAAGTTTATTGAAGAAAAACAAAACGAACTTACACAATATACAACTAAAATTGAGGAGTTTTCTAACGCACTAAAGGATATTGCACATAAAAACTTCTCGTAAAAATTCTCAACATATTATATTATAAGAATGAAAAAATTTATTTATTTTATTTTATTCCTCGTCTCATTTCAGATATTACTCTCCCAGCAATTTTCAAGAGGCAAAAACGGTATGGTTGTTTCAGCAGATGAATATGCCTCACAAGCTGGTCTTGAAATTCTTAAAAAAGGTGGAAATGCTATAGATGCCGCTGTTGCTACTGGTTTTGCTCTTGCAGTTACATATCCACAAGCAGGAAATATTGGCGGTGGTGGGTTTATGGTAATTAGAATGAATAATGGTAAATCTATAACAATTGATTTCAGAGAGAAAGCCCCATCAAAAGCATTTAAAGATATGTTTTTAGATAAGGATGGTAATTATGATCCTCAAAAAAGTAGATCAGGTCATTTATCATCTGGTGTACCTGGATCAGTAGCTGGACTGCTTTTAGCACAGGAAAAATTTGGTAAGTTAAAGTTAAAAGATGTAATGACGCCTGCTATTAAACTTGCTAAAAATGGCTTTAAATTACATTATCGCCTTGCTGAACATATTGAATCAATGTTATCTGAATTTAAGAAATATCCTTCTACTTATAAGGTGTTTACAAAAAATGGTATTCCCTATAAAGAAGGAGATATATTCAAACAAAAAGATCTTGCAAAAACTTTACAGCTTATTTTAAAATATGGGAAAAAAGGTTTCTACGAAGGTGAAACTGCTAAATTGATTGTTAAAGAAATGGAAAAAGGCGGTGGATTAATTACTTTAGAAGACTTAAAAAACTATGAGGCAATAATTAGAGAACCAATAATTGGGAACTATCGAGGCTATGAGTTTATTTCTATGGGTCTACCAAGTTCTGGTGGAATAGCTTTATCACAATTGTTGAATATTGTTGAAAACTTTCCAATTGCTGATTGGGGCTGGAACTCGAGTAAAACTATTCACGTTTGCTCTGAAGCTATGAAAAGAGTTTATGCAGATAGAGCTGAATATCTTGGCGACCCGGATTTTATTAAAGTACCAATAAATCAACTTTTATCAAAAAAATATGCAAAAACTATAGCAAGTAATATTAGTTTAGAAAAAGTTACTCCTTCTAAAGAAGTATCACATGGTGTTTTTAATGATTGGGAAAGTAAAGAAACAACTCATTATTCTGTAATTGATAAAGATGGCAATGCTGTAAGTGTTACTACTACAATAAATAATAGTTTTGGCAATTATGTTGTTGTAGAAGGCGCAGGATTTTTACTTAATAATGAGATGGATGATTTTAGTTCTAAACCAGGTTCGCCTAATATGTTTGGTTTGATAGGTAGTTATGCAAATTCTATTCAACCGAATAAAAGAATGCTAAGCTCTATGACTCCAACAATTATAGTAAAAGATGGAAAACCCTTTATGGTTGTAGGTTCACCCGGAGGTTCTACAATCATCACAACAGTATTTCAAGTTATTATGAATGTGATTGATCATAAGATGGATATACAAAAAGCTGTAAATGCATATAGATTTCATCATCAATGGATACCAGATGTTCTCAATTATGAAAAACATGGTATAAGTACTGATGTTATCGAAAAATTAAAAAACATGGGTTATACATTAAAAGAACAAATTAAAGCGCCGAATCAAGTAGAGGCAATTCTTATTCAAGATGGATATTATTATGGTGCCTCTGATATAAGAGGGTATGGAGTAGCAAAAGGATATTAAAAATGAATTCAAGAGAAAGAATTATAAAAACAATGAATTTTGAAGAACCAGATAGAGTTCCATTAATGTGTCAGTTTAGTATAGGTTTTATGCTAAAACAATTAAAAATATCTCCAGCTGAATTCTGGTTTGATCATAAAACATTTATTGATGGCTTAATCGAACTTAGAAGTATCTTTAAATTCGATGGTATATTGGTCAGTTTACATGGCCACAATTTGAATTGGAGAAAAAATGTATTAAGAATTGCAAAAGAAAGTAAAGGAGAAAGAGTTTTTTGGTCTAATGGAGATGAAACATTTTGCCCTGATAATGATCTACCATATCATATACCAAAGGAAAAAAATCAAAAATTAAATATTGAAGATATCAACCCGGATAAACTTCCTGAAGAAATTGATTATATCCCTGTATCTCAGGGTTTATACTTTCATTTAGATAAAGATAATTTGCTATCAATTTTTAATGAAATATTTGATAAAACAGAACAACAATACTCTATACATGGAGAAATAACTTCACCACTTGATTATTTTATGGATTTATTAGGTCATGAATCGTCATTATTGGCATTAATAGATGAACCTGAAAAGTGTAAAGATATCTTACAAAAATATACCGATGGAATAAAAAACCTTGCTTTAAAAATGTGCGAACAAAATATTGATGCAATAAAAATATCTTCCCCTTATGCTGGTGCTGGTTTTTTATCGAGAAGTTTTTATAAAGAATTTGTATTGCCTTATGAAACTCAAATTGCAAAGGCAATTCGTGAAAAAGGAAAACATGTTTATATACATACCTGTGGTAGTATTGGTGATAGATTAGAATTAATCGCTGAATCTGATACAAGTGGACTTGAATGCCTTGACCCCCCACCAATAGGTGATTGTGATCTGGAAGATGCAAAAAAAAGATTAGGTAAAAGGTGTTTTATCAAAGGTAATATTGATTCCGTAAACACATTATTAAAAAAATCTATTCAAGAAGTAAAAGAAGACGCAAGAAAAAGAATTGAGATTGGTAAACCCGGTGGAGGATTTATTCTTAGTACTGCCTGTTCTATAGCGCCTGATGTGCCCCGAGAGAATATTCTGGCGCTGTATGATACTGTTGAGGAATATGGTTGGTACTAATTTTCTTGAGTTAAAGTTAAATTTTATTAAATAGTAAAAAGTCAACTTCACATTAAGTGAAATTATAAACGTAATACCAGTAATGCAAAAAATGAAAGACAAAAAAGAATTAATAAAAGAATATAAAATGAGCCCACCTAAAATGGGCATTTTTAGAATTACAAATAAGGTTAATGGTAAAATATATTTAATAGCTTCAAAAAATTTACCAGCAACACATAATCGCTTCCCTTTTGCTTTTAAAGATAATAATTATTTTATCAGAGAACTTCAGAATGATTGGAATAAATACGGAGATGATGCTTTTGTTTATGATGATCTTGATGTTTTAGAACCTGGCGATGACCCAAAAAGCGATTACACCGAAGAACTTAATACTTTGCTACAATTGTGGCTTGATAAATTGCAACCTTATGGAGATCGTGGTTACCATACAAAAAAGCAAACTTAATTTGCTATCTTTTTCCTATAATAAAAATAAACCTCTACAATAAAAGAAAATGATAATAAACCTAACATTATATAAATATAAATTTCTGAGCTGATTAAATTAAGCCCATATCTCTTCAAAGAAAATGGAAAGAATATTTGGTAACCAGGATTTAAACCTTTTTGCAAATTATCTAGAAGAATGTGAAAGATCGAAAAAATTGCAATTGTGTAAAATGAGGTGTTTTTGTTTTGTATGTAAATAAAACGCGTTAATATATAAGCCGTAATAAGCACAACAAAAGGAGAGTGCAGGGGTAAAGAAAAATTATAAAGTTTTGGTGAAATATACTGAAAGGGTTTAGAGATTAGATCAGGGAAAATTGCACCAAGAAAAATAAAAGATTTATAATTGTTATAATAGTTTAATATTCTATCTCTAAAAATAGAAGGTAGTTTAACTATTAAATGTGTAGCTGCAATATGTGTTATTAGATCCGGCATTATTTAAACAAGTTTATTTTTTTGTAATCAGTGATAAAAATATATACAACAAACAAAAAACCAAATATAGATAGTATTAGTTTTATTTTTTTATCCCAGATTTCTTCACCCTTTCTGTATTCAATATATCCTTCTTTGTGAAATATACCCTGAATATTAATAAATTGATTAGTTTGGTATTTGTCATAAACATTTTTTAACAGTATTTCTTTACCATACATACTATCTTTTAGTAAAATCTCATCATTATCAATCTTTAATACTGTTCCAGAAACGGATATTTTTTGTTTATCATTATCTTCTGGATTGTTTAAATAGATTGTAATGTCTTTTTGATTTACTTGATTATATAAACCAGACAAAACAAAAAGAATTACTAATATCAAAAATAATGTAATATTTTTCCAATTCATAAATTGAAACAAATTTACTCTATCAGAATCATTTAATCAATTTAAAAATCTATGTAATATTTTTAATATAACTTTGTGTTGAAATATTTGATATAATTTCATTTTTTAACACCAAATTACCATACAATTCATCTTGAACTACTTATTACATTTTATTATATTGAGTAAAATTTTTTGAGGTATATTTTGAAAGAAAAAATTTTATCTGAATTTGCAAAATTATATTCACATCAACCTAGAGTTTTTAAAGCTCCAGGAAGAGTAAACTTAATAGGGGAACACACAGATTATAATGAGGGTTTCGTTTTTCCGATGGCTATAGACCGTTTTACCTACGTTGCTATATCAAAACGAGATGATAGAATATTTAATATTTTTTCTGATAGCTATAAAGAGAATGTTACCATCAATCTTGATACAGCAAAACCCATGAAGCATTGGAGTGATTATGTGGTTGGTGTAGCTTCAACTATTTTGGATATGGGCTTTCAGATAAGTGGTGCTGATATTTTTATTTATAGTGATGTTCCTCTCGGCGCTGGATTAAGCTCGTCAGCAGCTATTGAAGTATCTACTGCTTATGCATTAATGACTGTAAACGGTTTAGAAATTGATACTTTGAATTTAGCTAAAATTTGTCAGAAAGCAGAGAATGATTTTGTTGGTATGAAGTGTGGTATTATGGACCAATTTGTTTCTATTCATGGAAAAGAAAATTGTGCCTTGTTTCTTGACTGTCGATCTCTTAATTATGAACTAGTACATCTTGATTCAACGAAAGCTGATATCATTGTATGTAATACAATGGTAAAACATGAACTAGGATCAACAGAGTATAATAAAAGACGCAAAGAATGTGAGTTAGGCGTTAAGGTTATGAAAGATAAATTTAGCGAGGTTAATTCATTGCGTGATGCTAATATGAGATATCTAAATTCCGTAAAGAATTCAATAGATGATGTGATTTATAAAAGATGTAAACATGTAATAACCGAAAATGAGCGCACAATGCTTTCTGTTTCAGCTCTAAAGAATAATGATTATAAGCTGTTTGGTGATCTCCTAAAGGGATCTCATTATAGTTTAAGAGATGATTATGAAGTTAGTTGTAGTGAACTCGATGAGATGGTTAGAATTGCAGAATCAATGGATTTTGTTTACGGTTCACGCTTAACAGGAGGCGGCTTTGGGGGTTGTACTGTAAATCTAATTCAACATGGGAAACAAGATGAATTTTCTGAAATAATAAAAAGAGAATATCACAATATAATGGGAATATATCCAGATGTATACTATTTCAAGCCATCTGATGGTGTTTGTGAAATTTAATTTAAGGATTAACTAATAAATATGAAAGAAAACAATAATAAATGGGAAATGAGATGGCACCCGTTTTTGAGTGAATGGGTTATCATTGCTTCCCAAACCTCAATAAGACCGTGGAATGGTAATATCTTATCACAAGAAGAAGAAATTTTACCAGAATATGATGAGAATTGTTATTTATGTCCAGGCGTTGTAAGAGCTAGTGGTGTAAAAAATCCTGATTACGAAAATACTTTTGTATTTGATAATGATTTCGCTTCTTTTGCTCCTCATGCACCAGAAGTTTTTAGAGATGATGAGTTTTTTAAAGCTATACCGGCTAAGGGTAGTTGCAGAGTTGTATGTTTTAGCCCAAAGCATAATCTTGTTTTAGCTCAAATGGATAAAAGTGAGATTATGGATGTTGTAAAGACATGGAAAAAAGAATTTATTGAGCTATCACAAAAAGAATATGTTAAGAACATTTTGATTTTTGAAAATAAGGGTAAAGTTATAGGAGTAAGTAATCCTCATCCTCATGGTCAAATATATGCAACAGATTTTATTCCGAGAATAATATTGCAGGAGATTTTTGCAAGTGCTAAATATCATAAGAATAAAAACGAATGTTTATTTTGCAACTATTTAAAAAGTGAGTTAGATGAGAAAACTCGCATTGTTTATGAAAATGATAGTTTTGTTTTGTTTGTTCCTTATTTTGCAAGGTACTCTTATGAAACTTATTTATTTCCCAAAAGACATTTTCATCAAATAACAGAAATGACTGAAAAAGAAACAGAGGACTTTGTAGAAATTTTGAAAATTACTCTTTGTAAGTATGACAATCTATTTAATATGATTATGCCTAATATAATGATGATGCACAACGCACCTGTAGATGGTGATGATTACAGTAAATTTTATCATTTTCATCTCGAATTTTATCCGCCTCTCCGAAGCCCCGATAAGCTAAAATATATGGCTGGTTTTGAATCAGGAGGTGGTAATATAATCAATCCAACTGATCCAGATTTTGCTGCTGAAGAGCTAAGAAAATCAAATGATGAACATTTTAGGAATAAAAAAAGAGCCGATAAATAATCGGCTCTTTAAAACTATCTGTTTGCAAGTAGTTCTTTTATCCAATAGTAACTCTTTTTGGGCACCCTTTTCAAAGTCACATAATCAATATAAATTATTCCAAATCGTTTTGTATAGCCATAAGCCCATTCAAAATTGTCCATTAGTGACCAAACGAAATAACCTATAAGGTTAGTGCCTTCTTCTTTGGCTTTAAGAGCATATTTCAAATGCTGTTCAAGATATTCAATTCTTGCTGTATCATCAACTTTACCAGATATTAGCTCATCCTTCAAAGCCATACCATTCTCAGTTATGTATATTGGTGGATTCCCGTAATAATTTTTTATCCATATTAATAAATCATAAATGCCTTCGGGATAAATTTCCCAACCCATATCTGAAACAGCTGCACCTTCAGGAACAACAACCTCAGCTTTAATAAATGGAATTCGGGGGTTATATTTTACTATATTTCTTGAATAGTAATTTACACCTAAAAAATCAATTTTTTGATTTATTTTCTTTTTTAAGTCCGTGTCAATTTCTATGTCAAAACCAAAGATGTCAGATATTGCTCGCGGATATTTGCCATAAATGATTGGAGTAATAAATAATTCGTTTAATATAGCATTCCATCTAATAGTTGCCGCAAAATCTTCTTCACTGTTTGTAAGAGGTTTAGTTGGGCTAAAGTTTAATGTTATTCCAATTTTACCATCTTTACATCCTGAGGATCTAAATATACTCACACTTTCACCATGAGCAAGTAAAAGATTTTGCACAGCTGATAAAGTTTTTTGTGCATCTCTTAATCCCGGAGCGTGCTCACCGGTAAAATATCCCGGAATAGCAGTGCAAAATGGCTCATTTAGTGTTATCCAATATTTTACTCTATCCCCAAAATTTCTAAAACATATTTCAGAGTAATCAGCAAAATATTTGGATATATCATCATTTGACCACCCGCCTATGTCTTCTAATTTTTGTGGTAAATCCCAATGATATAAAGTAATAAATGGTATAATATTTTTTGAAAGTAATTTATCAATCAGTTTATTGTAAAAATCTATTCCTTTTTGATTAATATCCTTTTTACCTTCTGGTAAAATTCTTGACCAGCTTATAGAAAACCTGTAAGCATCAATTTTTAGTTCGCTCATCAATTCTACATCTTCCTGGTATCGGTGGTAATGATCGCAAGCAATATCTCCAGTATCATTATTTATAATTTTACCTGAAGTGTGAGTAAATCGATCCCAGATGCTTTCCCCTTTTCCATCTTCGTTATAAGCACCTTCAATTTGATAAGCTGCTGTTGCTGCTCCGAAAATAAAATCTTTAGGTAATTTTAAGTCCGCCATATAGTCTCCTTCTTTTAGAATTAATTAAGTATAAAATGTGATTACTTCAAGTGATTAATTTTGTTGCTTATGTAAAGATAATTTTGTATAATATTTTAGAAATCAGTTCATACCGGTTTTAAAGTTTACTCCGATCCAATTTAATAAAGGGGAGGTAGTAAAATGAAGTTATTTAATAAAACTTCTCACTTCATCAACTCATTTATTATTGTTTTAATAGCAGTTGTTTGTGCTGTTTATTATTACTATAAAGATATTGAGAAAAGTTTTATTGATAAAATCGAAAATGGGTTAAAATCCATTTCATCTTTAAAAGTGCATCAAATTGAACAATGGAAAAACGAACGGCTGGGAGATGCTTCATTATATTATCAAAATGAAGATTTTTCAATGCACTTACGTAAGTATCTTGAATCTAAGAATGATATTGATAGTAGAACAAAAGTAAAAGTATGGCTAAATAAATTAAGAAATGCTTATGAATATAGTAAAATATCTATTTACAATACTTCTTTTGATGAAATTTTAAGTGTATCTAAGGGTGAAATAACAGATTCAAAAGATCAAATAAAAAGTCTTATTGAATCACAGAAAGAGAATACTCCTCAATTTACAGATTTTTTTAAAAATCCATATAATGATAAAGTTTATATTGCTATTGCATACCCAATCTACAGTGATATAAAATATAATAAACTTCTTGGATATCTTTTTATGCAAATAGATCCTAATGAGTATCTTTATCCTTTTCTAATATATTGGCCTGGTAATGAAAAAACAGGTGAGACTTTGATAATAAAGAAAGAAAAAGATAGCGTAATTTTTATTAATAATGTTTTATTTCATACCAATTCAGCATTGAATCTTAGAATATCATTGGATAAAAAGGAAGTACCTTCAGTTCAAGCTGCTTTAGGTTATCAAGGGTTAATTATTGGCAAAGACTATCGGGGTATAGATGTAGTTGCTTATGTAAGACCAGTAGTATGCTTCCCCTGGTTCATAGTTACTAAAGTTGATAGTTCTGAGATTTTAGAACCACTTAGAACTCAACAAAAGTTAATAATTACTTTGACCTTATTTTTGGTTTCTTTCTTTGCGGTTGTTTTGAGATATTTATGGAAAAGGCAAAGAACAAAATATTTTATAGAGCAGTATGAAACAGAAAAAGCTCTTAGAGAAAAGCAAGAGTTATATAAAACATTGATAAATAGTTTACCTCAAAGGATTCTTTTTAAAGATACTGATTCTAGATATGTATCCTGTAATTATGAGCATGCGAAATATTTGGGTATATTACCACATGAGATTGTTGGTAAAACAGATTATGATTTCTTTTCGAAAGAAGAAGCTGATTCATACATTAAGGAAGATAACAAAGTTATTATGACTAAAAAACCCTTGTTTCTTGAAGAAGAAGTGGTTGAACATGGTAAGATAAAAACTTTTTATATGATAAAGCTCCCTGTTTTTGATAATGATAATAAAATAATTGGTATATTGGTCATATTTGAGGATATTACTGAGCAAAGAAGAAAAGAAAACCTATTAAAGAAACTAAACAGAGTATATTCTGTATTAAGTAATGTAAATCAAAGTATAGTAAGAATTAAAGAAAAGAAAAAACTGCTAAATGAAATATGTAAAATTGGGGTTGAGTATGGTAATTTTTTATTTACCTGCATAGGTTTTTTATCTGAAGTTAAAATCAAGTTGAAATATTTTCGACTGCTTATTTTAAAAATTGTTTTGTTAGAGAAGACTATTTAAAAGAAATAATTTTAAGTGAAAAGTATGGTGTAAAAAAACAAATTACTCAGATGAATTATTATGTGTTTTCATCAGAAACTCTTAGAGATGATCCTTTTTTATTTAAATATTTTGTAGAATGTAATATTCATTCTATTTCAATTTTTCCTTTCAAGTATAATAAAACACAGATTGGTTTTATATGTTTTTGTGCCTTTGAATATGATTTTTTTGTTGAGGAAGAAATTAAATTATTAAAAGAATTATCTGCAGATCTTGGTTATGCTTTGGAATTTTTATCTCAAGAAGAAGAGCTTATACAAAACTATACTAAGATAAAAGAACTATATGATAGATTAGAATTTTCTGAAAGATTAGCCCATATTGCAGCGTGGGAGTATGGTTTAAAAACAGAAAAGTTAGTTATGTCTAAAGAGGGTTTTAATATTTTTGGTTTAGATGAAAATGAAAAAGGGGAGATAGAGATTGAGAAAATTGAAAATATTATTTCAGAAAAGGAAAAAATAAAAGAATTATTTGATATTTTGTTTAAAGATAATAAAGTTGATTTTGAGTTTGAAATATTCTTAGAAAATAAAAAAGAAAAGAAAGTTCTTTATATTGTAGCAGAATTAGTTAAAGATAATAAAGGCAACCCACACAAGATTATAGGCTTCATTCAAGATGTTACAAAATTAAGAAAAACAGAAAAAGAATTATTAGAATCAAGAAATATGTTTGAAAGTATTGCAAATACTTCACCTGCATTGTTGTGGATGTCTGGTCTTGATAAAGGTTGCACATGGTTTAATGATGTATGGCTTAATTTTACAGGAAAAAGCCTTCAAGAACAATTGGGGGATGGTTGGGTAAAATGTGTGCATCCAGATGACGTTGAAAAATGCTTGAGCACCTATTTTGATGCATTTGAAAAGAAAGAAACATTTGAAATGGAGTACAGATTAAGAAGATATGATGGTGAGTATAGATGGATTATTGATAAAGGAAACCCAATTTTTGATATAAATAATAATTTTATCGGTTATCTTGGTTCTTGTATTGATATTACCGAACGAAAAAAAGCTGAAGAAGAAATAAAAATTTTAAACGCAGAATTAGAGTCTAGAATAAAAATCAGAACAAGGGAATTGGAAGAATTAAATTTAGAATTGCAAAACCAAATTGAAGAAAGAATACAAATAGAACAAGAAATAAGAAAATATGCCGATGAAGTGAATGATTTATATAATAATGCTCCTTGTGGTTATCATTCACTGGATAAAGAAGGGTTAATTATTCGAATAAACGATACAGAGTTAAAGTGGATTGGTTACTCAAGAGAAGAGGTGGTAAATAAACTTCATTTTACTGATATAATTTCTGAAAAAAGTAAGAAAGTATTTGAAAAAAGTTTTAAAGAATTTTTAAATCGAGGTTGGGTAAATAATTTAGAGTTTGATGTTATTAAAAAGGATGGTTCAATATTACCTGTAATGGTTAATGCAACAGCTGTGAAGGATGAAAACGGAAATTTCATAATGAGCCGTTCAACTATGTTTGATATAACAGAAATTAGAAAATCACGTGAAATAATTGAGTTGTTGAATAAAGACCTTGCAAAAAGAGCAAATGAACTAGAGATTGCATATAAAGAATTAGAAAGTTTTTCTTACTCCATTTCTCATGATTTAAAAGCACCTCTCAGAGCTATTGAAGGATACGCAAAAATGCTTTTAGAAGACTATTCTAAAAATTTGGACGCAGAAGGGTTGAGGTTTTTAAATGTTATATGTGAAAACACACAAAGAATGAATAACCTTATAGTTAGCATTCTTGCTTTAGCAAAAGTATCAAAAACAAATCTTAATATGGTTTTAGTTGATATGACTTCCATGGTTAAAAAAATATTTTATGAACTTACCGATGAGGAAAAAAGAGCTAAAATAAACTTTAAAGTATATGATTTACATAATACTTTAGCAGATTCTGTTTTAATTAGGCAGGTTTGGGTAAATCTTATTTTAAATGCTTTAAAATTTACTAAGAATAAAGAAAATCCTATTATAGAAATAGGAAGTTACTTAACAGATAATGGTGTTGTGTATTATGTAAAAGATAATGGTGTTGGGTTTGATAATGAATATGCCCATAGATTATTTGTTTCATTTCAGAGATTGCATAACGAGAATGAATACGAGGGAAGCGGTATTGGTCTGGCAATAGTAGAACGAATTATCCTTCGACATAACGGTAAAGTTTGGGCTGAGGGAAAGGTTAATAACGGAGCCACTTTTTATTTTGAGTTACCTTATACAAATGAAAATAATTTATAAGAAATAATATGGAAAATAATTTATTAAAAATTTTATTTGTAGAAGATCTTCCTACTGATGTGGAAATTGCAGTTCGAATTCTGAAAAAGAATGATCTTAATTTTGTTTATAAGAGAGTAGATACAAGGAAAGAGTATCTTGAAGAGTTGAGCAATTTTATGCCCGATATAATAATTTCTGATTATGCTATGCCACAATTTGATGGTAAAACGGCACTTAAATTATTGCTCGAGACAAAAAAGGATATACCATTTATTATTTTAACAGGGTCAATGAATGAATTAATAGCTGTAGAATGTCTTAAATTGGGAGCTGTAGATTATGTTATAAAAGAAAATATTACAAGGTTGCCATTTGCCGTTAATGAGGCAATTCTTCAATTCAAGAATAAAAGAGAAAAGGAAGAAGCTGAAAAATTATTATTAGAAAAAACTCTTGAGCTTGAAAGTTATTTCAATAATGCTTTAGAACTTTTTTGCATTATGGATATAAATGGGTATTTTAAAAGACTAAATAAATCGTGGTGTAATACCTTTGGTTACGATTTGAAAGAACTTGAAAATAAATCATTTTTTAATTTTGTTCATCAACTTGATTTTAACGTTACAAAAGAAAAATTTGAAAGAATAAAATCAGAATACTTACCAGTTACTTTTGTGAATCGTTTCAGGGCTAAAGATAATTCTTATAAATGGATTGAGTGGATGATTAATAAAAAAGAAGATGTAATATATTGTGCCGCTCGAAATATTTCTGATAGAATTGAACTTGAGGAAGCTCTCAGAAAGAATGAATTGTTCAAAGATGATATTTTAAACTCTCTGCCAATGAGCATTGCTGTTCTCAATAATAATGGTGAAATTATAGCGATAAATGATGAGTGGATAAAATTTGCTTTAGAAAATGGTGGTGATCCAGAAAAGTTGGGAGTAGGTGCTAATTATTTAAATGTTACTCGAAATGCAGTTTATCTGGAAGATGAATATGCCAAAAAAGCTTTAGAGGGTATAGAGGATGTAATTTCTGGAAAACAAAAATTATTTTCTCTTGAATATCCATGTAATTCAAAAAATGAAAAAAGATGGTTTATAATGCGCGTTTCACCAATGAAAAAAACGAACTCTGGTGTAATAGTTTCACATGTAAATATAACAGAACGTAAACTTGCAGAAAATGAAATAAGAGAATCACATAAACAACTTGAAGAAACATTAATAAAACTAAAAGAAGCACAAAAGCAATTATTATTTCAGGAAAAAATGCGTCTTTTGGGTCAAATGACAAGTGGAATATGTCATGATATTAATAATTCACTAACGCCTATTTTAGGTTATGTTGATATTCTTAGATCAGAAAGCGGTATTTCAGAAAAACATAAGAATGCTTTTAATCGTATAATTACATCAGCTAGTAACATTGCTAAAACTATTAATCGATTAAGAGAATTTTACAAAACTGATTTTACAGATAAAGAACTAAAAGAAATCGATCTCAATTCAATTGTGATTAACACAATTGACCTTACTAAACACAAATGGAAAAATATTTCTGATATGAGTGGTATAACTATAAACATTGAAACAGAACTATCTAAAGATTTACCACCCATAATAGGAGCAGAAAACGAAGTAAATGAAGCACTAACAAACATTATTATTAATGCATGTGATGCAATGCCAAATGGTGGCATTATTAAAATAAAAACTTTTACTAATGAAAACGATGTAATTATTGAAGTAGTTGATAATGGTATAGGTATGGATAGTGAGACTCTTCAAAGATGTCTTGAACCCTTTTTCACTACTAAAGGAGATAAAGGTACCGGTTTGGGGCTTTCTATGGTTTATGGCATTATGGAAAGACACAAAGGTAAACTATTTGTTGATTCTAAATTAGGGGAAGGAACTATTGTGCAGTTGATTTTCCCTAAAGTGCTAGATATTAAAATTGATAAAGTAGCTTCTAATAACGAAAGTATTGAATTGCCAGAAAATTTAAAGATACTTTTAGCTGAAGATGATCCCGTAATTACTGAAATGATAACCTTGATGTTACAAAGAGAAGGTTTTAAAGTGTTTTCAGTCAAGAATGGTAAAGAAGCATTAGATCTTTATATGAAAGAGAAAGAAAAAGTTAACGAATTTGATCTTATTATTACTGATCTTGGTATGAGAGAGATGGATGGGATTAGTTTATCAAAAGGTATAAAAAAAATTGATCCAAATAAACCAATTATAATGATTACAGGATTCGGTTCTCTTCTTAATTTTGATGAAATAGATTCTATAGATTGCCTTCTTAACAAACCCATAAAAATATCAGAGTTAATGAAAGCCATCTACTCTCTTGTAAATAAAACCTGAAGTTTCTGGTTAAATTTATTTAATTATTTTTTCTAGGAGATAAATAAATGGTAGATGAGAGTAATTTTGATTTTTTCTCATTAATTTCTGAGTTAGGGGATTATTTTCTGGTTGTTGATGAGAAGTTAAGTGTTGTTAGTGGGAATGATAAGTTTTTTAAATTTTTATCAATTATAAATGGTGAAGATATTAAAATTGGCAGTAATATTTTTAATGATAAAGTAACCGATTCTATTAAGTTTGAAATAATTGATTACTTACATAAAGCCTTTGAAGGAAACAAAACAATTGCTTTGATTGAAAACAAATTTTTCTGTCATAGCTATATTGAATGTACTTTTATTCCTATAAGAAATAAAAACAACGTAATTGTTTATGTGTTATTATTTGGTAAGGATATTACTGAAGAAATTCAAGCAGATGAAATCAGAACAAAAGAAAGTATTCTTTTTGATAAGGCAGAACAGCTGGCTGGTTTCGGTTCGTGGGAGTTTGATCTAACTTCAAAGAAAGTATGGGCGTCAAAAGGGGCTAGAACAATTTATGGAATGTCTGATAAAGAATATTCTATTGAAGAAATTCAAAAAATACCTCTTAGCGAGTATAGATCTAGCTTGGATTTAGCTTTGAAAGATTTAGTTGAAAAAAATTTACCTTATAATGTAGAGTTTAAAATTCGCAGACCATGTGATAATAAAATCAGATACATTCATTCTGTTGCAACTTATGATGAGGATAAAAACAAAGTATTTGGTATAATTCATGACATAACTGAAAGGAAAAAGGCCGATTCAAAAATTATTCATAAAGAGATGTTATTCCGGAAAATTTGGGAATCTGCTACAGACGGGATGAGATTGACCGATGAAAAGGGAGTTATTCTTTTAGTAAATGATTCCTTTTGTAAAATAGTTGGAAAAACCAAGAAAGAATTGGAAGGGGAGTTATTATCAGTAATTTACGAAAAAGACGAAGGAGAAAAAATATTAAATGATTATCTGTATAGAATTGCAAATAATGAAATAAAGTCTAATTTTGAACAAAATCGTAAATTATGGAATGGGAAATCTGTATGGTTTTCAGTTTCTACTTCTTTGTTTGAAATAGAAAACAGCAAGATAGTATTGCTTAGTGTTTTTCGGGATATAACAGAAATTAAGTTATCAGAAATAGCTTTAATGGAGAGTGAAGAAAGATACAAAAAGATTATAAGTTCAGCGCCTATGGGTATTTTTCTTGTAAGGAATGGTAAATATATTTTTGCAAACCCAAAAGGATTGGATATGCTTGGTTATTCTTCTATCGATGAGCTAAGGGAAATTGAAATTCAGAAATCAATATCTCCTGAGTATCACAATGTTATACAACATAGAATTAAAAGAGGTGAAGAAGGATTAGGCAATCCACCTCTTGAGATCAAAATAATTAAAAAAAATGGAGAACAAATATTTACACAGTCAACATCTCTACCAATATACCTAAGTGATGGACCAGCAATAATGGTTATGGGTATTGATATAACTGAACGAAAAAGAGCAGAAGAAAAGTTAATTCAAAAAGAAAATATGCTAATCGGTCTTTCGAAATCAATCAAAGAATTATTAACCAATCGTGATATTGATAGTGCAATTGAGAATTGTTTACGAATTTTAGGTAAGTCTGTAAATGTTGATAGAGCTTACTTTTTTGAAGTATATTTAAAAGATGATTTTAAAAATGGCACTTTTAGTCAAAAATTCGAGTGGGTTAATGAAGGTATTATTCCACAAATAAACAATCCAAATTTGCAAAATGTTCCATTTAAAGATAATGAAGAATTTCTTATACCACTAATGGATAATAAGCCTTTTAATTGTTTGGTAAGAAATTTACCAGAATGTAAAACTAAAGAGGTGCTTCTCTCCCAAGATATTTTGTCAATAATTGTTTTGCCTATTTTTGTTAATAATAAATTTTATGGTTTTGTCGGTTTTGACGATTGTCATACAGAAAGAGAGTGGACTGATTCAGAGATAGAGTTATTGGCTGTGTTTTCTGATTCAATTTCTAAAGCTGTTGAGAGAAAAAACATTGAAAACAAACTTGAAAAAACTTTAAAAAGTTTGCAGGAAGCCCAGAAGCAAATTCTTATGCAGGAAAAATTGCGGGCTTTGGGTCAGATGACAAGTGGTATATGTCATGATATCAATAATTCATTGACACCAATTATGGGTTATGTTGATATATTGCGAGAAGATCATTTTTTGAAGGAAAAATACGGTAGAGCTTTAGATTTAATTATTAAGTCTACAAATGATATTTCTAATACTGTAAACAGATTAAGAGATTTTTATAAAATTAAACTTACAGTTGATAATCTTGATAGAATAAATATAAATTCATTAATTCTTGAATCAATAGAGCTTACTAGACACAGATGGAAAAGTATTCCAGAAACATCTGGATTTATTATTGAAATTGTGAAAGATTTCGATGATAATATTTCAGATTTTTATGGTGATTCTAGCGAAATAAGAGAAGCTTTGGTTAATATTATTCTTAATTCTTGTGATGCTATGCCTTCTGGTGGTAAATTGGTTTTTAGAACTCGTGCATTAGAGGAAAGAATATTAATAGAAATTGAAGATACGGGTGTTGGAATGGATGAAGATGTTCTTTCAAAATGTATTGAACCATTTTTTACTACTAAGGGTGATAAAGGTACAGGTTTGGGACTTTCTATGGTTTATGGTATTATTGAAAGGCATAAAGGTGAATTGCAAATTAATAGTATTAAGGGTAAAGGTACAACAATAAGTATTCTCATCCCTTATAATAAAGAGGTAATCGAAGAAAAACAAATATATTCACAAATTAATATTCCTGATAATTTAGAAATTCTCTATGTTGAAGACGATGATACAATTATTGAGGTAATAAAACATATTTTGGAAAAAGAAAATTATAAAGTAGATGTATGTAATAATGGTAAAGAAGCCCTATCTAAATTTGTTATGGCATTTGATTCAGGTAAAAGATATGATCTCGTAATTACTGATTTAGGTATGGTTGGTATGGATGGTATATCTCTTTCGAAAGAAATTAAAAATATATCACCAAATACTCCAATTATTTTACTTACAGGTTGGGGCACTTTACTTGATAAAAATGATATTCCAAGTGTGGATTATCTTTTAAAAAAGCCAGTAAAAAAAATAGATTTATTAAAAGCTATAAGTTCACTTTTTAGTTAAAAATTTATTATATTATAAAATTATTCATAATTTGAGAAAATAATATGAAAAAGGTACTTGTTTTTATTTTTATTTTATTTTTAAATCATAATAGTATTTTTTCACAACCCGCTAAAAAATTTACGGTTGCTAAGCCTGAAACAGTTGGAATGTCCTCAGAAAGATTGTCCAGAATTGATACTTTTCTTAATGATTGCGTAAAAAAAGAATATATACCTGGTGCGGTTGCATTTATTGCTAGAAAGGGTAAAATTGTATATTATAAATCTTTTGGATACGATGATATTGAGAAAAAAATTCCTCTGAAAAAAGATCAAATATTTCGTATAGCTTCGCAAACTAAGGCTATAACAAGTATTGCTGCACTTATGCTTTATGAGGAAGGGAAATACAATCTCGATGATCCTGTGTCTAAATTTATTCCAGAATTCAAAAACCCTGTTATTTTAAAAACCTTTAACGAAAAGGATTCTTCTTATACTACTGAACCAGCAAAGAAAGAAATAACAATAAGACAGCTTTTTACTCATACCTCTGGTATTGGATATGCAGGTATTGGCACTAAAGAGATGAATGCAATTTATGCGAAAGCAGGAGTGCCTAGCGGTGTGGGTAATAGTAATGGTGTTCTATCAGAAAAAATGAAAATTCTTGGTAAGCTACCTTTGATGCACGAACCAGGAGAAAAATTTACTTATGGTTTAAATACAGATTTGCTTGGCTATCTTGTTGAGTTGTGGTCTGGTATGTCACTTGATGAATTTTTTAGAAAAAGAATTTTTATCCCTCTTGGTATGGATGATACTTATTTCTATTTACCTGAGAACAAGAAAAGTAAATTGACAACTCTTTATGAAGAAAAAGATGGTAAACTTCAAAAAATGTTATCTAATGTTGAAGGTGATCCTAACTACCCTTTACATAAAGGCACATATTATTCAGGTGGCGGAGGTTTAAGTTCAAGTATAGAAGATTATGCAAAATTTCTTCAAATGGTTTTAAATAAAGGTCATTATAATGGGAAAAGATTGCTAAGTAGAAAAACCATTGAACTATTACTCACTAACCAAATAACTCCAGAAGTATCATCTACAAGGCAATTTGGTTTAGGCTTTGCTCTCGAAACACCAGTAAATGATTATCTTTCTCCACTTACTATTGGTTCTTTTTCTTGGGGTGGAATGTTTAATACACAGTATTGGGCTGATCCCAAGGAAGAACTTGTTTGTCTTATTTATACGCAAATTTGGCCAACAACCAAAGGTAGGATATCAGATAAATTTAAAGCCCTTGTTTATCAGGCAGTTATAGATTAAAATAGAACTAGAAAAGTTAACTCTTTTCTTTTTATATTGAATTATTAATAAAATGGAATATATTAAATATAAATATCTTATCAATAGGGGAAAATGAAACTTTTAAATTTATATTTGTTTATATTTTTATTACTTTTTGTTTCCTGCTCATCTCATAAGGAAACAACTAAAGATCTATCTGAAAAAAATAAAGAAGAAATAAGAATCACTTTAAATGATAATGTTGTATTTAAAAATCTTGGACCAAAAATAAACACCGAATATAATGAATTTGGCTCTGCAATTACAGGAAATGGCAAAGTTCTTTATTTTACTTCGAATAGACCCAATAGGTTTTCAGAGAAAGGAGATGAAGATATCTGGTATTCAATAAAAGAAGGAGAAGAATGGGGGTTACCTAAAAATTTAGGTTTCCCTATAAATGATAAAGGTAACCAAGGTACAACAGCAATTCAACCAGATGGTCAATTTGTTTATTTCGCTTTGTCAGAACGAAAGGATGGTTATGGTGATTGTGATCTTTATTATTCAAGGCTTGAAGGTTTAAGATGGACTGAACCTATAAATTTAGGCCCTGTTGTTAATTCTCCTTATTGGGATCACAATCCAACAATATCATCAGATGGTAGAACGTTGATTTTTGCATCAAATAGACCTGGTGGTTATGGTAATTCTGATTTATGGATTACTTTTAAAGATAATGAAGGCAATTGGTCTAAACCGCAAAACCTTGGTCCAAATATAAATACCTCCGGTCAAGAGATGAGTCCATTTTTATCTCTGGATAATAAAACTCTTTATTTTTCATCTAACTCTGGTCCGGGTGTTGGTGGGTTCGATATTTTTGTTTCTCAGTATAATAACGGAGTATGGTCTTTGAGAAAAAATATTGGTGAACCATATAACTCTCCGGAAGATGAATATTTTATTACCATACCTGCTGCTAATGATACTGCTTATATCTGTTCAAATAGAGAAGGCGCAATAAAAAACTCTCTTGATATATGGCTTGCCGTGCCTCCTCCAGTTAAATCGATTACCTTTCAGCCCGTTGTTGTAGCTGTAACCGGTATAGTAAGTGAGTTTAATTCAAAACCTTTAAAACCAATAGGTGCTACTTTAACAATAAAAGATTTAAAAAATGATAGCACCATAGCTCAATTTATGAGCAATTCTGCAACTGGTGAATATTATATTATTTTAACAAGAGGAAGAAATTACGGAATAACGGCAAAAGCTCCCGGTTATTTATTTTACTCTAACCAGTTTGAGATTCCTGCAGATGCTAAGTATCAGGAGTTAAGAAAAGATATTCAGCTGTTTCCTTTAAAAAGCCCGGGGACTACTGGTGATAAACCATCTGTAAGGCTAATGGTTTTCTTCGATTTTGATAAAGCCACACTAAGACCAGAATCTTTTACTGATCTAAATAATGCGATTGAATTCTTAAAGGCTAACCCTCAGGTTTATGTAGAAATTGCAGGCCATACCGATAAAAGAGGAACCGATGAATATAACGATAAGCTTTCACAGGATAGAGCGGAATCAGTTGCAAGTTATATTATTGTTAATGGGAAAATAGACCCCGCAAGGGTAAAACCTGTTGGTTATGGTAAGCGAAAACTTTTATTCCAGGGTGATACTGAAGAGATTCATCAAGCTAATAGACGAGTTGAAATGGTTTTAATTAAATATTAATAAAATTTTGAATTAGAAAAAATAATTGTATAAAGATTATTATGAAAAAATTTTTATTATCAATATTTCTTTTTCTTTTATCAATTCCTTCTTTTTCACAGGTTACAGGTGGTTCAGCTCTTATACCCGGTGAGCTATCCTGGAAATTAGGTATTGGAGGAGGGTTTAGTTATGGTTTTTCGAACGGTTCGCTTTTTGGTCATTGTGGTTATGATTTTAAAAACTTATCTGGACCAGGTTTTTATATTTCTTTAAATGGTTCAATGCCTATAAACTACGAGAGTGATATTTATGCTCTCGTGAGTTACCAAAGTTTTAATTTAGAATCAACCGAAGAGATGATGAGAATAAAAGCTGTTTATGGTGAGCCTGTTCCAGTAGAGATTAAAATGGAAAGTAAAGCTAAGGTAGATGTTTCTTCTATAAATTTGAATCTATGGTATAAAAGAAAAGTTTTTAGTGACTTTTTTGTATTAGGTGGTTTAGCATTCCGTTTTATAATTGATAATGAAATAAATCAGGATGAAACTATAAAAGATGATAATTTTGTTTTCTATGGCTCCGAAAAAACAAGTGATCTTATTTATAAAGGAGAAATTGATAATCTAAACTCATTTCAGTTTTTTTTAAGTTGCGGTTTTGGTTATGATTTCAGGATAAGTTATAAATATATTTTGACTCCAATTTTTTACTTTAACTACCCTTTAACAAAATTTGTTTCTGATAATTCTCTTAAACTAATGGATATAAATTTAGGTTTACAATTTTCATATTTATTTTAATTTTTTGGGTTAGATATATGAAAAAGTTTTTTATTATATGTTTTTTCCTTTTGTATATTGCAAGTGTATTTGCTCAAGATAAGCCAGATCTTAAAATAAAAAAAATTCCTGGTTCAAGTAATAAAATTAATGCAATTGTTGATACTCTTTCAAAAAACTATATTGCAGTTTATATGGAAAGAAATGAGGGAAGGTTTACTATTAAGGCTAAAACACCATTGGGGAATAAAAATTTATTAATGAGTTATCAACCATTTTTTACACAAAATTTATATACTACTCATGCAAATTTTGTTATAAATAATGCTCTTTATACTATGAATCCAGCTATATCTGGTGCATCGAAGGTGGTACCCAGATTTTTTAATAACGATAGTAACAAGTTAAGCGTAACCTATTATGAATGTGATGGGGTTGAAATTAGACAGGAATTAATTCCAAAAGAAAATATTGCAAAAAAAGCTGGAGCTGTTTTAATTAAATATGTATTTAAAAATAATTCTGGTGTCACAAAATGGGTTGGTGCTGCTCTTAAGCTAGATACTTACATTGGTGGTTACGATAATATTACAGGTAGTGATACAGCTAGGCTATCTACACCTGTGGGACTTATCAGAAACCAACAAGAAATTAATCCTATACCAGATTATTGGTTAGCTTTCGAAAACATCGAAGATACATCTGCTTTGATTGGTCGAGGTACATTAAGAGGTAAGGAACTTGTATGCCCCGATTTTTTATTTGTGGGGAATTATGAATATTTGACATATTACAAATACGATGAACCTCTGCAATCAGGTGATCCGTATATAGATAGTGAAATTTTATTAAGATGGAATAAAAGAGAGTTAAAGCCCGGAGACTCTACTTATTTTTCTACTCTCTATGGTATGGCAGAAATAGAATATCAGGGTAATACATTATCATTATATTGTTCTTCACCTTATGATACTTTAACAGTAGATGCAAATTCTGATTATGAAATTAATCCATTTGACTATCTTGCTTCTGTAAGGAATCCCGGTTTAACAATAAATAATGTTAAAGCGGTAATAAAATTTAATAACAATACTTTTTATTTAAAGGATCCGGCAGATACGGTAAGATACTGGCCACAGATTTTAGGTGGTGAGCAGAAACTTGCCGCGTGGAAAATTTACACAAAAAATCAATGCTCAAGTAAAGAAGAAACCATAAAAGTATTGGTAACAGGTGAATCAGCTGATACTAATTTTTGTACGACAAAAATATATGTGCCCGCTAACAGATTGTATACCTTAACTTTGAATGCTGATCCTATTGGTGGTGGTATAGCAGAAAAATTCCCTGATCGACCAAGATATGAGTGTAATGTGCCTGTAACCATTACTGCTACACCAAATAAGGGTTATAAATTTATTGGTTGGGAAGGAGATTACCCTGGTGATAAAATGGAGAATCCTAAAACTTTTTATCTGGATACCAATAAAGTAATTACGGCAAAGTTTATGGTCGATAGTTTTAACCTAGAAATTCGTGTAAGCCCTGTTGGTGCTGGAACCACGAAACCATCAGTTGGTATTCATCGATACAAGAATGGTGATAATGTTGAATTATCTTATGAGTCAGATCCATGCTATCAATTTGTTGGATGGAAAGGGGATACCACAGCAAGTGAAAACAGAATTATTGTAAATATGTGGAAAAATAAATCTATTACTGCAGAGTTTAAAATAAAAACCTATCGCATAACGGGTGATGTTGTTGGCAGCGGTACTATAAACATTTATCCTTCTCCAACCAATTCAGATGGCACCTATAATTGTGGTGATTCAGTTACCTTGCGTGCAATACCAAGTAATTGCTATGATTTTGATAAATGGGCATATAAAATTGGTAATGATACCGGCTCAATATCAATTAATCCAATTGGTTTCAGAATATATAATAATATAAATGGCACAGCTTACTTTGGAATTAAAAAGTTTACATTAACCACACTAATTGACCCAATTGGTTCAGGAGTAATTACAAGATCACCTGATAAAACCGAGTATGATTGTGGAGATGTTGTTACAATATCTGTAAAACCTGATAAATGTTATAATTTTGTTAAATGGGATGATGGGGATGTTTCAAACCCAAGAACAATAACGATGGATAAAGGAAGTGTAAGTTATAAAGCATTACTTGTAAAGAAAAATTATACAGCACAGGTTACAACAGACTATTCTAATAGTGCTATAATTACTAAAGCACCGAACAAAGATACTTTAGCT
Source organism: Ignavibacteria bacterium (assembly GCA_036567745.1). Classification (GTDB taxonomy): domain Bacteria; phylum Bacteroidota; class Ignavibacteria; order DATCTW01; family DATCTW01; genus DATCTW01. Next base: position 107,382 of record DATCTW010000051.1, read on the forward strand.
TGTGGTGATACCCTTAAAATATCACTTACTGATAAATGCCCATATAGTTTTATAAAATGGAATGATAATGTAAGTACTCGTAATAGAAGTGTTGTTATGGATACGAACAAAGTATTTATTGCAAAAATGGCAAAGGTAAATTTTGACGTTATAAAATCAGAGCCTAATATATTCCCAAATATTGTCGTAGATTTGAAAGTAGACTCTACCTGGTTTACAAAAGAAACTTTTCTTATTAAAGCACTGAATAGAAATTATTTTACAGTAATTGATGAAGATTCAATTCAAAATAGAAAAACAATAACTAACTTTAACCTCTTAGAAAATGCTAATGGTTACCAAATTGTATATTCTCTTTATGGAAATTGTTTCAATAAGCCAACGGATTTAAACAGAAAATCTATTGTTACATTTTCTTATTTAGGTTGCTCATATTCCGATACAGCAAAATACAAAATTAATTTAAATGCTGGGTGTGATTCCTGCTCAAGAATGCTAAAACGTAAAACACCTAATATGTTGTTTGCAAATAGACCTAATCCTTTTAATCCTGAGACAATTATCAGATATTCTATTGAAAATGATGACAGAGTAAATTTGATTGTGTATGATATTTTAGGTCGTGAAGTAGCAGTGCTTGTTGATGAGTTTAAAGAAGCTGGTGAGTATGAAGTATCATTTATACCCAAAGGGTTGCCATCCGGTGTTTATCTTTATAGAATTAAGACAAGTCGTTTCCAGGACGTGAAAAAAATGATGTATCTTAAATAGATTATAATTGAATTACAATATTTAAAAGGCTGTTTTAACTCGCAAGAAGCTATTAAAAAAGTAAAAGAAGCAATAGAGAAATTTGAGGTTCAGTAAAATTTAAATACTAATTGAAACAAATAAAGTTGCTGAACCTCTTAAATTTCGTGATTATTCTATAGTAAAATAGCAAATATCTTTTCGAAAACGAACCTATCACTATTTGTATGTGGCTGAGCATGTCGAAGCGGGATTTATGACTATCTATAGTTGGCTGAGCATGTCGAAGCGGGATCTATGACTATCTATAGTTGGCTGAGCTTGTCGAAGCCAAAATAAAAAACAATTGAATTTAATTTTTTTTTGTATTATTTTGGTTAAAGCATACCAATTTTTTAGGAGGTTTTATGGAAGCATGGCACACCTGGTTAATAATTGCTGTTATTCTTTTTATTTTAGAAATTTTCACTCCCGGTTTTGTTGTTGCTTGTTTTGGTATAGGTTGTCTTGCTGGTGCTTTGATGGATTATCTGCACCTTGGTTTTGAATATCAGATAGTAGCATTTTCTGTGGTATCATTGGTTTTGTTTTTTACATTAAGACCTATAGTTGTTAAACATTTATACAAATCAGCAGAAGATATCAAAACAAATGTTGATGCTTTGATAGATCAAATTGGTGTGGTAGATGAAAAAATCGATCCAATAGAACATACAGGTAGAGTGATAGTTGGTGGTGATAACTGGAAAGCATTATCATTAAATGATGAAGTAATTGAGAAAGGGCAAAAAGTACAGGTAAAAAAAATTGATGGAGTAAAATTATATGTAATCCCATACAAATCAAAAAAGGAGGATTGATATGGATACTATTCTTATTATTATTGCTGTTTTTGTTATCTTTTTTATTCTCAAAGGAATTCGTGTTGTAAGACAGGCAGAGACTATGGTAATTGAAAGATTAGGTAAATATCATCGCACTTTGACTTCAGGAATTAATATCATTTTACCAATTTTTGATCAGCCTCGTAGAATGGAGTGGAGATATGTTCATACTGGAGTAGATGGAAAAACTTATATAAGAAGAACAACAATAACACGAATTGATTTGCGTGAAACAGTTTATGATTTCCCGAAACAAAATGTTATTACTCGTGATAACGTTGTTACCGAAATAAACGCTCTCATATATTTTCAAATAATAGATCCTAAAAAGGTTGTCTATGAAATAGCAAACCTACCTGATGCTATTGAAAAACTAACACAAACCACTTTAAGAAGTGTTATTGGAGGTATGGATCTTGACGAGACCCTTTCATCAAGAGATGCAATAAATAATAAACTTAGAAAAATACTTGATGAAGCAAGTGATAAGTGGGGTGTTAAAGTCAATCGTGTAGAATTGCAGGATATCAATCCTCCTCGTGAAATTCGTGATGCTATGGAAAAACAGATGAGAGCTGAAAGAGATAGAAGAGCAAATGTACTTGAAGCCGAAGGTTTGAAAGCCGCAAAAATACTTGAAGCCGAAGGTATAAAATCAGCCGAAGTAACAAAAGCTGAAGGTTATAAAGCATCAAAAATTTTAGTCGCAGAAGGTGAAGCAGAAGCAAAAATAAAAATTGCTCAAGCAGAAGCAGAAGCTATCAACCTTATTACAAAATCTATTACTACATCTGGTGGCAATCCTTCAAATTACCTTATAGCTATGAAGTATATTGATGCATGGAAGGATATGGTATCTGGTAAAGATAATAAAGTTGTTTATATACCTTACGAAGCAGCAGGAGTGCTATCTTCACTAGGTGGTATAAAAAGTATGTTTGAAGAATTGAAGAAATAAAGATGTGTTCGGGGTAATATTAGTTACCCCGAATTTTTTTTTAGTTAGTTCTTTATTGAAGAAAATATTCTAATAATACTGTAAACTTAAATTTAATAAAATAATATTAAAAATTATTATCTATTTGTTATTTTTGAAACGTAAATTTTAAATAATAATATTCTTAATAAATCTTCTGGGTTTTCAAATCCGCTCTTTATATTATTGTTTTTCAATAATATACATCGAATAAAAATTTTATCTATTTTTTGATAATTTTCTTTGAATTTAATTAAATTATTTATTAAATTCTTTTTGTAACTGTATAATTGCTGTAAGTTGAGATTCTAAATAATCTGGGTTATTTATGGAAATCTCAGGGGCAAAAGAATATAGGGGAGGGAAATTAGCAAGTTTTATTTTTAACAGAATAAAAGATGGAGAAGAACGGGTGAGCGAAAAATCCCGGATATTTGATGAGTTAAACACACTTCTAAATTTTTCAAGAGAACTTCATTCAATAAAATCATATCTTGATATTGGCAAACTGATTTTTAAACATCTTCAGAACTTTTATTTTTCTAATCGCCTTTCTGGTTACTTGGCAACGTATAATATAAAATATGATGAATTTCAAATTGTATATGAATTTATCAAAGGTGATGAGTCAAAAAAAGAGTATGAAGTTGTAAGGTTAAAAGAAGTAAAAGGTATTGATGCATTAGCTATTGAAAAGCAAGAAACAGTATTTGTTTACTCTAATAAAAGTGAAAAAGTATATGAAATAGAACCTGAACAGAAGTATGCAGATGAAAGCTCTATTGTTGTAGTACCTTTAATTAATAACCTTGGATTGGTTGGTTTATTCAGGTTAGTATGTGAGCCAGCACATTCAATCGATGAAAAATTTGTTGAGTTCATCGAAAGTGTATGTAATTTTATGAGTGTTGCTATAGCAGAGAAGCAAAATGAAGAGATTGCAGATAAAACATTAAGAGATAGTCAGAGAGTAATATCAAATTTAATAAAAAATTTACCTGGCATAGCATATAGATGTTTTAATGATAAAGAATGGACAATGCAATTTGTAAGCGATGGGTGTTTTGATTTAACAGGTTATGAACCATCTGAGCTATTGTATAATTCAGAAAAGTCATTTGCTGATTTAATTGTACCTGAAGATAGAGAATATGTGTGGGTTGAGTTACAGAAATCTCTTAGTGAGAAAAAAACATTTGAAATTGTATTCAGAATAATTGATAAAGATAATAATATAAAATGGGTTCTAAATAAAGGAATGGGTGTAATTTCAAATGAAAAGGGGCACCTATTTATTGAAGGATTTATAGTAGATATTACAGATCAAAAAAGGGCAGAGTTAGAAAGAGAAGTTTTATATTTAATTGGAGAATCAATACATAGAACAAGAAACCTTGAAGAGTTACTTTCGTCAATACATGAGAATATAAAAAAACTGATGTATGCTGAAAACTGTTCGATAGCGTTATATGATAAATTTAGTGATACGATATCGTTTGTATATTATGTAGATAAATATAGTTCAAATCCTGGGTTACGAAAGCTTTCAAAAGGTAAGACCGAATATGTTCTTAAAACCGGTAATCCACTTTTATTAACTGAAGAAAAGCTTAAACAATTAATATCAGATAATGTTATTGAAGATAAAGCTAAAAGAGCAAAATCATGGTTGGGTGTACCTCTTTATGCTAAATCAGAAATTATTGGTGTTTTAGCTTTAAAGCATTATAACGATGAAAACATATACTCAGAAAGAGATAAGAACTTATTAATGACGATCGCCAATCAAGCCTCTTATGCTATAGAAAGAAAACTATATGAAATTGATAGAAATAAAATTGAACAGAGATTCCGGTTAATTTGGGATAAATGCAGTGAAGGTTTCAGACTTGTTGATGAAAACGGTATAACAATAATGGTTAATGATGCTTATTGTAAAATATTTCAGAAATCAAGAGATGATCTTTTAGGAAAACATTTTGCTTTAGTGTATTCCCCTGATGTAAGAAAGGATATAAGGAAAAAGTTTTCTGAAAGACTCTTTACCGGTGAGATACAAAGTAATTGTGAGAAAGAAATTACTTTATGGAATGATAAGAGAATATGGGTTAGGGTATCGAATTCAATTTTGTTTTCAGAAAATGATCCTCTAATGGTTTTGAGTATATTTAATGAAGTTACAGAAGAAAAGAAGCTACAATTAAATCTTATTCAATCTCAGAAGATGGAAAGCACAGGCAGGTTGGCTGGTGGCATTGCTCATGATTTTAATAACCTTTTAACTGTAATTATCGGTAGTTCTGAAATGATAGGTCAGAATGCTAAGGAGAATGAAAAAATTTATAAGTGTGCTGCACGAATTCGTATAGCTGCTCAAAGGGGTTCTGATCTTGCAAAGCAATTGCTTTCTTTCGCCAGATTGGATAAATATTCAGTAAAACCATTATCAATAAATCAGGTTATAAGTGATACTTTAAAATTAATTTATCAAACTTTTGAAAAAACAATTGAAATAAAAACTAATCTTAGAGGTAATCTGCCTCTTATTGATGGAGATTATAATCACCTGCAACAGGTTTTTATGAACCTATGTATAAATGCCCGTGATGCTATGAACAAATGCGGAACATTAACTATAGAAAGCACGTTGGTTAGAGTAACGGATGCTGTTATTGAAAAACCAAAAGAGTTTCCTGCTGGTGATTATGTAATGGTTACGGTTGCTGATACAGGTCATGGTATGACAGAAGAAGTTATGCAACATATTTTCGAGCCTTTCTTTACAACAAAAGATAATAGTCGTGGTACCGGGCTTGGACTTTCTATTGTATATGGAATTGTTAGAAGTCATAGAGGATTTATTATTGTTGAATCACAAGTAAATGTAGGTACTAAGTTCAAAGTTCATTTCCCTGTTTCAGAATCACAAAGAGTTACGACAGAAATAAAGCAGGAAGAGGAGCTTATTGGTGGTTCAGAAACAATTTTATTGATTGATGATGATGATATGGTTTTGGAAACAGGTAAAGAGTTACTTAGAAGCATAGGGTATAATATAATTACTGCAAGTTCTGTTATAAGTGCAACTGAGTTTTATAAACTGAAAAAAGAAGACATTGCTCTTGTTATCATAGATTTATCGATGCCAAAAGTTAATGGAGTTGATCTATTTAATTGTTTAAAAAGAATCAATCCTGAAATAAAAGCTCTGATAGCAAGTGGATCTATGGATAATGAAACTTATGATGAGATAATAAAACAGGGTGTAAATGGTATTATATTAAAACCTTATGATTTGAAAAAACTGTCTAAGGCTGTACGTCAAATTCTTGATAGAAAATAATTTATTTACATTCCTTTAATTGAAAATGAATATTTCCTCCTTAATAAATCACGTTTGTGAATTATACTCTTCAATTAACGATTGGAATAGACCCGCTGATAAAGTTATTAGTGAATACTTTAAAAAAAGAAAATATCTTGGTTCAAAAGATAGAACTTTTATTCTTAAATTTATTTATGGAATAATTAGAAACAAGCTTCTTTTAGAAGAACTGCATACCAAAGTGTTTTTAATTCATACAAAAAATATTTTTAATGAATTAATATATATTTTTAATCTAATTTTTGAGAAAAATGAATTAGTAAATTCACTATTTGAGGATTATAAACATTTAAATGATAAAATTTTTGAAGAATATAAATCTTTAACATCAGACATAACCAAAAAATATTCTTTCCCTGATTGGATGATAAATGAATTTGAAAAAATAATTTCAAAATCTGAAATGGAGCTTTTCTTAGAATCTCTTAACTCAGCCGCCCCGATTACAATTAGAATCGTAAAAAATGAATTTCTAGATGATTTAAAGGTGGCACTAAATAAAAGGAATGCTGAATTGCTGAAATGTAAGTTTGCCCCACATGCCTATTATGTTTCAAAGAGGGTAAATTTCCCGGAAATAAAATTGTTTAAAAAAGGAGTTTTCGAAGTTCAGGATGAAGGTAGTCAATTGGTTACTCTATTTTCAGGAGCTAAAGGTAACATGAAAATTCTAGATGCTTGTGCTGGGGCAGGGGGTAAAGCATTATATTTATCGCTTTTAATTGATGAAGAAGGTATGGTTTATGCTTATGATATAGATTCAGAAAGGTTAAATAGTTTTAAAAAAAGGTTAAAAGGCAAAGGATATAGTAAAATTAAAATTATTGAATCTAAAGAAGAATTACAAAAATTGAAAAATACTTTTGATCTCGTGGTTATAGATGCACCCTGCACAGGATCAGGAACAATAAGAAGAAATCCAGATTTAAAATGGAGACTAAAAAAAGAAGACATTTTATATCGATCAAATATTCAAAAAGAAATATTAAATGAATATGCTGATTATGTAAAAGACGGGGGATTTTTATTGTATATCACCTGTTCATTTTTTGTAGATGAAAACGAAAAAGTAATAGATGTGCTCTCAAAAAGTAATTTCTCTGTAGTATATAATAAAGAATTTTTTGAGAAATATAATATTCAAATAATAAAAGGAGAGTTAAGATTATATCCTCATATTCATAACACAGATGGATTCACCGCTTTTTTATTAAAGAAAAATTGAAAATTTAATATAACAAATCAAAATGCTTTTAATTAGGGTTTCTTTTTTATAATAATTTGTTAAGTGATATTCTACCAATAATATAATAATCTTATTTAAAAATTTATTCCTTTTAAAAATCTCATTTATTTTTATCAAATATAATAATAGTATTAGTTTTATATCCATTTAATTGGTATATTATTTGGAAATTCTTTTTAGCTTGATAATATACCCTATTTATTTTATATTTTTTGTTTAAATTTATTAAATAAATCATGATTATTATGGAACATAAGAAACAAAATCGGATTGTAGCTTTAATTGTTTTTATCATCTCTTTATTAATATTAACAATAACAACTCAGGATAGTGTGCCATTCTGGGATTGTGGAGAGTTTACAGCTGCTGCATATTTGCTTCAGGTTCCGCATCCACCAGGAGCCCCTTTACACTCTTTGTTAGGTCGTATCTTTTTAATGGTACCATTCTATTCAGATATTGCATTCAGAATGAATTTTATGAGTGCATTAGCTGGAGCTTTTACAGTATTGATGCTTTATTTATCAAGTGTTATAGTAATTACAAAATGGAGAGGAATACCCGAAAGTTTTATAGATAAATTAATTGTATATGGTTCATCTGCTATAGGTGCTTTAACTCTAAGTTTTAGTGATACATTCTGGTTCAATGCTGTTGAATCAGAGGTTTATTCTCCTTCACTATTTTTACTTGCTTTTGTTGTTTGGTTGGCTCTTCATTGGTGGGATAAAAGTGATAATGAAGAAAGAAGTGAAAGATATTTTTTATTAATTGGTTACCTTTTTGGTTTATCTATTGGTGTTCATCAACTTAGTTTACTTGCCTTTTTTACTGTTGCTCTTATTTATTATTTTAAAAAATATGAGTTTTCTGTTAAATCCTTTATTTATTTTTCTATAGTTACTTTAATAATTTTTGCAATAATGTATAAAGGGATTATCACAGGCATACCTACCATGCTTGATACTTCCAGTGAGAGAATTTTGTTTTTTTTAATAGCTGCAATAGTCCTTTATGGCTTATACTATGCACAAAAACATAGTAAAGGTTTGATTAGTATGGGATTGCTCTTTATTGTACTTATGGTTATTGGATATTCTACTTATACTTTGATAGTAATTAGAGCCGGAAAAGGTTTAGCAATGAATGAGAATAACCCTCAAACTCTCGAAAAATTGGTGTCTTATCTTTCAAGAGAGCAATATGGGGATTATCCTGTAGTGAATTTTGATAAAAATAAATGGAATGGTAAACTTTTCCCAAGAAGGTGGACAGATGAAGGTTATAGGGTAGAAAGATTCAAAAATTATTCAAGCGATTGGGATTATTTTGTCAGATACCAATTCTATAATATGTGGTTTAGATATTTATTATGGAATTTTGTAGGTCGTGCTGGTGATGTCCAGGATGCCCCACCAATATTCTTAGGAAAAACTGATGATTCGTGGATTGTTGGTCCTCCCGGAAAGTTTTTCCCTAATAGATATTATGCTATTCCTTTTATTATAGGTTTGATCGGTGCTTTATATCATTTATATAAAGATAAGAAAATTGGCTTTTCTATCTGGATATTATTTATTGTTACCGGTTTTGGACTTATGTTCTATCAAAATATGCAGGATCCTCAACCACGTGAAAGAGATTATTTCTTTGTTGGTTCATTTTATGTATATGCTTTGTGGGTTGGAATTGGTGTTGCTGCAATATTTGAGATGATAGAAAAAAGTAAAAACTATATACGTGAAAATAAAAATGTTCTTGTTGGTTTATTAGCTCTTTTTGTAATAATTATCCCCGGCAATATGCTCTATCAAAACTTTGATGATCACAACAGACACGGCAATCACTTAGCATGGGATTTTGCTTATAATTTGCTTCAATCGTGCCCGAAAGATGCAATACTTTTTACAAATGGTGATAATGATACATTCCCTATATGGTATATTCAGGATGTTGAGGGGGTAAGAAGAGACGTAAGACTTGTAAACTTAAGCTTGATTAATACTGATTGGTATGCTCTACAGATGAAAAATGAAACTCCTTATGGAGCAAAAAAAGTGCCTATTACTTATTCTGATGATCAAATAAAAGATATGGTTATTAGGCTACATCCATGGGATGAAAGTAGGCAAATTAAAATTCCTGTTCCAAAAGAAGTATATAGAAAATTTTTAGAAGAAGAGTATAAAAATATCTCAGATGATTATAAAACAACTGCTCTTGCTTTGCCAAAAAATGTTTCAGATACTCTAAATTACCCTGATACTATTAGTTTTACTATGAAAGCTTCTATTTCAATGCCTGATAGAAGAGGAATTATGCATTATGGTGTTAGGGCGCAGGAATTATTTGTTTTAGATATTATTCTTAATAGCAATTGGGAAAGACCTATTTGTTTTTCTATGACTTGTTCTCCTGAAACTCGTATAGGATTAGATAGTTACTTTAGAATGGAGGGATTGGTATATAGATTAACACCATTTAAGAGTACTTCTCCGAACGAGTATATAAATCCCAAAGTTGTATGGGAACACCTTAATAATGAACCACAGGGCTTTTCAACAGAGCCGGCTTATGGTTATAAGTTTACAAATTTGAATAATCCAAAAACATATCTTGATGAAAATGCTTTAAGATTAGCCCAAAATTATCGATCTGTATTTACGAATTTAGCTTCTTATTTTATTAATATTCAACAAGATAAAGAAAAAGCTGAAAAAGTTATTGATTTAATGACACAAAAGATATCTGAAGAAACTATTCCATTAGATTATAGAATGAAATATAATCTTATATTGTTTTATAATGTGATGGGTAAGAAAAAAGAGTTTGACGATATGGTTCAGAAGATAGAAGATCAGTGCCTGGCGATGATAAATAGAAATCCAATGGATATTACAGGACCTTGGAACCCCTATAGGGTTTTGATGGATGTTTATGAAATATCAAAGCAATATGATAAAGAGATAGATCTTTTAAAAAGAGTTCAATTATATTTTCCTGAAGCAGTTGATGTAAAGAATAAAATTGCAATAGTACAAAAATTGAAAATGGGAATTAATCCTTTTGAAAAAGACACAACAAATTAAATTTAAAGAAGAATTATGTATAAAAAATATTTAACAACAAAGAATATTGTTGCTTTTTCGGTTTTTTTAATATCTTTTATTGTTTTTCTTTTAACTTTCCAGAGAACAGTGCCTTATTGGGATTGTGGAGAGTTTATTGCTACAGCGGCAACTATGGGCGTGCCTCATCCTCCTGGAGCCCCAATGTTTACATTACTTGGAAGAATTTTCACAATGTTACCCTTTGGGGATAATCCTGCTATCAGGATGAACTTTATTTCAGTTCTATCCAGCTCTCTTACAGTTATGTTTCTCTTTCTAATAATTACTGAAATATTACTCTTATGGAAAAAAGAACTCAATTCGTTAGGAGATAAAATTTTAGTTTATGGCTCAGCTGCAATTGGTGCATTAGCATATTCTTTTAGTGATTCATTCTGGTTTAATGCAGTAGAAGCAGAAGTATATGCTACAAGCATGTTATTCTTCTCAGGTGTTGTGTGGCTTGGGCTAAAGTGGTTTATTCTTCCTGATAGGCCTGGTCTTGAAAAATATATTTTACTTGTTGCGTATTTAATGGGCCTTTCAATAGGTGTTCATCAATTGTCTTTGCTGGCGTTTTTCTTTATTGCCTGGCTTGTTTATTTTAAAGAAACAGAAAATGTTAACTTAAATAATTTTATAATTTTTTGTATTTCAGCTCCATTAATATTTTTTGTTATTTACCCTGGTATAGTTGAGTGGTTGCCTGCAATGCTTGATGGTACAATTGAAAAACCAATAAAAGCCACAGATAGTGATTTTATAAGAATATTACCGTTTTTAATAACCGCTGGTGTTATTTATGGTATTTATTATACTCAAAAGCATAAAAAGAAAGTTTTAAATTTAGCATTTTCTTCATTCCTTTTGATCTTATTAGGATATACTACATATATAATTGTAATTTTACGAGCTCACGATAACCCTCCTTTAAATATGGGAAACCCTTCTACTACTCAGGCTTTTGTAGATTTTATGGAAAGAAAGCAGTATGGTGAGCAACCGTCTATTTTCAAAAGAAGAACCAGACAGGAACCAGAGTATCAAAGAAATTATAAAAAGTATTCAAGTGATTGGGATTTCTTTTGGAGATACCAATTGGGTCATATGTATTGGAGGTATTTTGGCTGGAACTTTATAGGTAGAGCAGGTGATATTCAGGATGCACCAGTAGTCCTTTTTGAAAATGTTGAGGGTTGGGCAAAAATGAAAGGATGGCCACAAAAATATTATGCTATTCCTCTTATTGTTGGTCTATTGGGATTGTTCTATCATGTGAAGCGTGATTGGAAAACATTTTTTGCTTTTGTTTCGTTATTCCTTGTTTCAGGGGTAGGTCTTATTATTTTCTTTAATGTTCCAGAGCCTCAACCTAGAGAAAGGGATTATTTTGTAGTTGGTTCGTTTTTTGTATTTGCTTTCTGGATAGGTATAGGTGCGTTTTTTATAAGTGAATTTCTTAAAAATTCTTTTAAGAAAGAATATGTTTCAAATGTTGGTATTGCTATTTTAGCCCTTATTATACCTGTAAATATGCTATATCAAAATTATCATACACACGATAGAAGCCTAAATTATGCCGCATGGGATAGTGCATATAATATGCTACAATCCTGTAAAAAAGATGCTATTTTATTCACCGCAGGTGATAATGATACATATCCGTTGTGGTATTTGCAAAATGCTGAAGGTATTAGAAGAGATATTAGAATTGTTAATCTTAGTTTGATAAATGTAGATTGGTATATATTACAACAAAAAAACGATGAACCTTTTGGTGCTAAAAAAGTACCCATAAGTTTTTCTGATGAGGATATCAAGTACTTGAGTGAAACATATTTTTCTGAACTACCTCCACAACCTGTAAAAATGCCACCAGTACCGAAAGAAAAATGGGAAGAATATGGTATCAAAGATTCATCTCAAATTAAGGATCTTACTTTTACTATGAAACCCTTTGCAGAGCTACAAGGAAGATCTGTTATCAGATTACAAGATTTGATGATAATGAATATTGTGCTTACAAACAAATGGGAAAGACCAATTTATTTTGCTCTATCTGGCAATCCATCTGATAGAATAGGTTTAGATGAATATTTACAGATGCAAGGAATGGCTCTTGAAATAGTTCCTGTAAAGAGGTCTCCTGGTGATAGATATAATATGAATCTTCCAATTGTAGAAAAACAGCTCTTAGCTGAAAATGTTACACCTTCAAAAGATTATCAGTTAGGCTTTATATTTCATAATTATAACAATCCTAACTTAAATATTGAAGAGCAGGCTCAGGATATGATAGATACTTATAGAGCTATTTATGCTATGGTAGCCCGTCAGTATATTGGTATTGATCAAGAAAAAGTGAAAAAGTTTCTTAGTGTGATGTCAGAGAGATTCCCTCATAGCGTTATGCCATTTAATTTTAATTTACTTTTAGATATTGTTGATATGACAAATCAATTAACAGATAGAAGTGTGTTTAATCATTATTCATCTATCGCTGAAGAAGAAGTTAATAAACAACTTAAATCAAAGCCTGATGATCCTGAATTATTAAATGTTCTTGCATGGATTTATGAACGTAGAAATGAATATAAAAAAGCTATAGATATTTACAATAGATTTTTAAAGGTAACTCCAAATGATCAAAACCTTATTGGAAGAATCAAATACTTGGAAACCCTTATGAATAAAAATTCAAATGATAGCTTAAAAAACAATAATTGAGGTGTCCCTTGAAAACTGCATTAATTACTGGAATTACAGGTCAAGATGGTTCTTATTTAGCAGAATTTTTACTTAGTAAAGGATATAAAGTATATGGTATGGTACGTAGAGCCAGTACCGAAAATTTTCAGAGAATTGAACACATAAGAGATAAAATTGAATTAAGACAGGCTGACCTATTAGATCAGCTATCAATTATTGAAATACTTGAAGAAGCTGAACCAGATGAAATATACAATCTTGCAGCAATGTCCTTTGTGCCTACTTCATGGCTTCAACCCACTTTAACTGCTGAGTTTACAGCAGTAGGTGTAACAAAAATGCTTGAGGCTATAAAACTTGTTAATAAAAAAATCAGGTTTTATCAAGCCTCTAGTTCAGAAATGTTTGGAAAAGTACGAGAAGTTCCACAGAATGAGATGACACCTTTTTATCCTCGAAGTCCTTATGGAGTAGCAAAAGTATATGGACATTTTATTACAGTAAATTATCGCGAAAGCTATGATATGTACGCAGTTTCAGGTATTTTGTTTAATCATGAATCTCCTCGAAGAGGTTTAGAATTTGTAACAAGAAAAATATCTAATGGTGTCGCTGAAATAAAATTAGGATTAGCTAAAGAGTTAAGGCTAGGTAATTTGGAAGCTGGCCGTGATTGGGGTTATGCTGGTGATTATATTGAAGCAATGTGGCTGATGTTGCAACAAGATACCCCTCAGGATTTTGTGGTTGCATCTGGTGTTATGCATACTGTTTTGGATTTTGTTAAATTAGCCTTTGAACATGTAGGCTTAGATTGGCAAAAATATGTGGTTGTTGATGAAAAGTTTTTTAGAAAAGCTGAAGTTCATCAATTATTAGGAGATGCATCCCGAGCAAAGAAGATTTTAGGTTGGGAACCAAAGACTAGCTTCGAAGAACTTGTTCATATGATGGTTGACCATGATTTAACAAGACCCCGATAAGAATTTTAATACAAAAGTATTTGCTGAATGAAAATATTAGTATTCAACTGGCAGTGTATAAAAAATCCACTCGGTGGTGGAGCTGAAGTTCATCTTCAAGAGGTTTTTCAAAGAATAGCAGCGAAAGGACATGAGGTTGTATTATATGCTTCGATGTTTCCCGGAGCAAAAAAAGAAGAAACAATAAATGGTATAAAAGTTTTTAGGCAAGGTTATAGGTTCCTTTTTAATTTTTATGTGCCTTTTGCTTATTTTTTTAAGTTCAAAAAACAAAAATTTGATATAGTTATAGATGATGTAAACAAGATCCCTTTTTATACCCCTCTTTATGTAAAAGAACCACTTCAAGGTATAACTCATCATCTTTTTGGGAAAAGTATTTTTTTAGAAGTCCCATTACCGATAGCTTTATATGTCTATCTAATGGAAAGACTTGTAAAACCTATTTATAAAAAAATTCATTGGATAGTAGGATCCCCTAGTACAGAAAAAGAGCTGATTGAATGGGGATTCCCAAAAGAACAGGTTACTGTTATTAATTATTGTGTAGATCATAATGTGTTTCGCCAAACTGGTGTAGAAAAACTACCTTTCCCTGCTATTGGCTATCTTGGTAGATTAAAAAAATATAAAAGCATAGAACATTTATTGCAAGCAGCTAAAATTGTTGTTCAAAAGATACCTGATTTAAAAGTTTATATTGTTGGTGATGGAGATAACAAAGAAAACCTTGAAAGACTATCTAAAGATTTAGGTTTAGAAAATAATGTTATTTTTACTGGATTTGTTTCAGAAGAAGAGAAAATCGAATATCTTCAAAAAATGCATTTTATTGTTAATACTTCATCAAAAGAAGGATGGGGGTTAACGGTTGTTGAAGCTAATGCATGTGGCAGAACTGTTGTTGCTGCAAATGTTCAAGGTTTAAGAGATTCTGTTATAAATGGAAAAACAGGCCTACTTTATGAATATGGTAATATTGAAGAGTTAGCTGAAAAGATATTATATCTATTTAATAATCCTTCAGTTGTTAATGAATTAGAACAAAATGCTATTAAATGGGCAAAAAGTTTTAATTGGGATGAAGCTGCAGAAAAAACTTTAAAAATCTTAGAAAATTGTATTTCAAATCATAAAAAATCAAAATAGTATTATTACTTACCTCCCTTTATTCAATCATTTTAAAACCGATAATATATATATATAATACAAAATATTTGACCTTAAGGTAACATTTATTTCAAATTGGTTGGGAAATGAATATTTTCTATAGATATCTTTGTCTTATTTTTTTAATTTGTAATAATTTATTTTCTCAATCATTAAACGATAAAGTAAGTCTTATCAAATTTTTAACTCAGAATAATTTTTACCAGAATGATGTTACTAAAATAAACGAAAGTGAATACAAAGATATTGGAAGTAACTTTTCGTTTGTTTCTTCTATTGATGTAAATAGAAGTGGTAATGTTTTAGCTGTAGGTTATGAAGATGGCACAATAAGATTATGGGATGTAAATTCTGGTGGAATCATTAAAGAGTGGTTGGGTCATAATAAATCCGTAAAAGCTATAAAATTTTCTTCGGATGAGAAAATACTTGTTTCCTCTACCGATAATGTAATAAAAGTATGGAACTTGATAAATTACTCTAACATTTCTACTTTCTCATCTTCAAATATTAATTCAATAAGTATATCTTATGATAAAACGAGATTAGCTGCATCAAGTAATAATGGTAACGTTTTAATTTATGACCTGAGTAAAAATAAATTATTGTATTCGTTTTCTGCTCATAATGGGATAGTAAATTCATTAGATTTTTCTGTTGATAACAATTTACTAACAACAGCTGGTAGTGATAGCGTTATTAAAGTCTGGAATTGTGCAAATTGGAGCCAAATATCAAAATCTATAAAATTTAATGGAGTAATCAATTCTGTTAATTTTTCTTTTAGTGGGTTAAATATAGTTGCAGGATGTAATAATAATGATCTTATCGTTTTAAACTCAATTACGGGGGATACTGTTAAAATTCTTAAAGGTCATAATAAACTTGTTAATAAAGCTTTTTATACTTTGGATGACTCTAAAATTATTTCTGGTGATTATAATGGTAATGTGTTTATCTGGGATACCAAAAAATATGAAGTGATAAAAAAGTTTAAAGTAGAAGGGTTTTTATCTGCGATAGTTTTAGATGGCTCAAGGACATTTTTTAATTGCAGCGAGTACATTATGGTTTTTGATGTAGAAAAAATGGTAACCCTTAAAAGTCTATCAAACCATATACAATCTGTAAGTTCAGTAGCCATATCACCTGATGGTAAAATAGTTGCAACGGGAAGTTGGGATAAAACCGTAAAGTTATGGAATCTTGAAAGTGGAAATTTAGTAGCAACCTTATGCGGACATACTGATGGTATTCTTTCTCTTTCATTTTCACCAGATGGTGAAAGATTAGTATCTGCTGGTTTTGATAAGACTGTAAAGGTTTGGAGTGTAAAAACAGGATTACTTTTAAATAATCTTTTAGGACATACAGATTTTATATGGAAAGTAAACTTTTCTCCAGATGGCTCATTGGTTGTATCATCGGATTGGAGTAATACCGTTAAATTATGGAATACAAATACTGGTGAATTATTGAAATCAATTTATAACTCAGGGAGTTCGTTTACCTTCACAAAAGATGGTAGAAAAATTGTTGTAGGAGGTTTAGATTTTTTAAAGATATTTGATTTTAATGGGAATTTATTGAAAGATCTTTCAAATTTATCATTTGGTAATTTGAGTGTCACTATTTCAATGGCTGGTGATAGATTAGCATTGGGTTGTATAGATAAAAGCATACGTATAATTGATTTGAATACTTATAGTTTATTAAAAACTATTAGCACAAATGATTTGAACATTATTTCAGTACAATTTTCTAAAGATGATGGGGTTATTATAGGTGGCGGTGGCAAAAGCATTGTCTTCTTTGACTCTTATTCTGGCAATTTATTACAAAAATTAGATATGGATTATTCTGCGATTAGTTTTGCACTCAATGCAAATGGTAAAAGTATAGTCGTAACAAGGGATAAATATATTAGATACTATAATGTTGAAAAGTTGTTAACAGGTAAAAAAATTAGTGGTTATATTTTTTGTAATGGTTTACCTTTAAGTGGAGTCAATATTTCCGTTACAGGTTCTAATAACATTGATACTTATTCTAATGAAAAAGGATTCTTTTCTGTAAATCTGGCTTATGAAGGCAAATATAGAATTACCCCTGTTAAAAAGGGTTATACTTTTGATCCTAAATACTACGAAATTGAAAAGTTAATTTCAGATGAAAAAAAAGATTTTTTAGCTTCAATTGATAAAATATTAATTGAAGGAAAAGTATATTTTTATAATAATCCATTAAGCGATGTTATAATAAATCTAAGTCAAGATGGAGTGATTAAAGTAACTAATAAAACAGATTATTTAGGTAAATTTTCATTTTCTGTTGATGCATTGAGAAATTATGTAATAAAACCCTTTAAATCCGGTTTTTCTTTTCAACCATCAGAAAAATCATTTTCTTCGATTGTTGATAATCAAAATGTAGAATTTTTAGCTTCTAATTATTCTGTGATGAAAGTTGATGAGGTTAGTACTAATTGTGATTATTTATTTACAAATTATCCTAATCCATTTAATCCTTCAACCACAATTTTGTATAATTTACCCCAAAACTCAAAAGTATCAATAAAGATATATAATATATATGGAAGAGAGATAACTAAATTAGTTGATGGAATTCAAGAAAAGGGTAGTTACTCAATTGTTTGGAAACCAGAAAGCATATCGAGCGGTGTTTATTATGCTATACTATTAACTAATTATCATTATAAGACTATAAAACTGTTATATATGAAATAAAAAAACCCTGCTTTTGGCAGGGTTTAAATATCATTAAATATTCTATTATGGAATTTCAATAGCTACTAATCTAGGTCCAATTTCTGTTTTGAGTCTTACCATAAAGGCATCACCTGATTTTGATTCTTTAATAATTTTTTCAAAATCACCTACAGTTTTAATTGGAATAGTGCTTCCTTTTTTAATTACATCTGTTATTACTGTCCCTTCAATTATTCCTCTTGATTGAGCTATACCAAAGTTTTTAGCTTTAGTAACTAAAATACCGTAATCAACTTTGTATTTAGACTTTTCTTCTGAAGTCATATTCTTTACTGATAATCCAATATTATCAAATGTTGCTTCTGTTTTATTGGATTTTGTTGTTGTTTCTTCCTCTTTTGTAGTTGAGCTTTCAGCTAAAGAACTATCTTCCATTTTTGACATTAGTGTTACAACTTTATCAAAGGTTTTTCCGTCTCTAAAAATCTTTAATTTAACTTCATCTCCGGGATGCTTTCTTGCAACGATTTCCTGTAACTGACTTGGCGAAGAAACTTCTTTACCATCTACTTCAAGAAGTACATCACCAGATTTTATACCAGCTTTATCAGCAGCTCCTCCGCTAACTACCTCTTGAACTAAAACGCCAGTTGCTTTTGAAAGTCCAAGTGCTTTTGCTGTAGTTTCATCGATCATTCTATTATCCATCTTTATACCAATGAAACCTCTTCTTACCTTACCGGTTTTAATAATATCTTCAGCAACTTTTTTCGCAAGATTTATTGGTATTGCAAAACCGTATCCTTGATTGTATCCTGTGCTTGTTGCAATTGCTGTATTAATGCCTATCACTGCTCCTTTTAAATCTACTAAAGCACCACCACTATTGCCAGGATTTATTGCTGCATCTGTTTGGAAAAAGTTTTCAATACCATATCCGGTTCTTTTATCATCTATAATATTGATATTTCTTCCTAAAGCACTAATTATTCCATGAGTTACAGTAGAATTTAATCCTAATGGATTGCCTACAGCTAACACTATTTGACCCACTTGAACTTCATCGGAATTACCGAGATATGCTGGTTCTAAATTTTTAGCATCAACTTTTATGACAGCTAGATCTGTATATTCATCAGTTCCAATTATTTTGGCGTAGAATATTTTTCTGTCAAATGTTGTAACCTTAATTCCATTGTTTTCATCTGCATCTTTTACTACGTGATTATTTGTTAAAATATAACCATCTGATGAAATTATTACACCTGAACCAGCCCCATGTTGAGGTTGCTGATCTGGTAATTCAAAATCAGGCCCAAAGAACTTAAAAAATTCATTTAAATCTTTTTTAGATGATTTAGATGGTTTTGTAGTTACTTCTATTGTTACTACTTTTGGGGTTATTTCTTTAGCAATAGCAACAAAAGCATCGCTCGTTGCTTGTAAATTTAATATTGCTTCGGATGGTTTATCTTTTCCAATTTTTACTCCCTGTGCATATGTAGAATTAGTCCCATCAAACCCAAAAATCATAAATGCACCAAAGAGAGCACCAACAAGCAATAAAATAACCGCAAAATAAGCAGATTTTTTAACCATTTTAACCTCCGTTAAATATTTGTTTTATGATACGTTATTTAAAAATCGTATCAATTATCAAACAATAACCCTCCTATAATAGTTTCAAAGATAAATTTACTTTTTCTATATTAATTATACGAAAAAAAATTGAAAAAGTTAACAAATTTTTGATTATTTTTTATTAATTCAAAATTAATTTTTCATTAATTCAAGTAATGTTAAAATAAAGATCAAGAGATTTGAGATCTTTCATCCCTAATAAATGGTTTTTTAAATATTTGTGATAGATGGCAAAAACTTCATTCAGAAGACCATAAGGGATTTTTATTTCAGATAAATTATTAATATATGTGTTTTCAAGTTTATCGATAATAGCGGGTATTTTTGGGGAACAATTCTTTAGAGGGGTAATTACTTTATTTTTGCAAGATTCACAAAAAATAGAACCGTTTTCAAAACTTAAATAAACAGAATCATCCTTATAGTCATCTTCAATTTTTTTATTACACATTACACAGAATGTAAAATTAGGAGAATAACCCATTATCTTAGAAAAATAAATTTGAAAATACACTAAATATTTTATGTAATCGTTATTTGAATTGTCTAAAGCTCTAAAGACATCTAAAATAAGGTTAAATAGTGCTTCATTTTTATCGTTGGTATGAACTGTGTTATTTAAAATTTCTGCTATTGAGAGAGCAATCATCGTTTTTTTTATATCATTATGAATATTATGAAAAAAATCATTGATGCTTACTTGTGAAATATAGTGAAATTCTTTTTGAGGATAGTAATAAAAAATTACTGAAATATGATTTAAAGTCTCAAGAGAACCGCCATATTTATTATTTTTTGAACGGCTACCTTTAGCTATCATATTAAGCTTTCCGTATCCTCTTGTATAAAGAGTCAGTAATTTACTTGTTTCTCTGAATTTTCTGGATTTGATAATTATAGCATCTGATTTTTCAATCATTTTTATTTTTTGCTAATTCTATAATTCTCTCTTTAAATGGTTTTCTGATGATTCCCTTTTCAGTAATTATAGCGCTTATTAGTTCATTTGGTGTTACATCAAAAGCTGGTGAAAAAACTTTAACATTTGGTGGGGCAATTCTTTTACCAAAGAAAGTTGTTATTTCATCAGCTGATCGTTCTTCTATAGGTATTTGTTTTCCATTATTAATGTTGAAATCGAAAGTTGATAGAGGTGCTGCTATATAAAATGGTATATTATGCTCTTTACATGCTATTGCTAAGCTATAAGTTCCAATTTTATTAGCTGCATCACCATTAAGTGCAATTCTATCTGCACCTACAATTGCTAAATCAATTTTTTCTTTTTGCATAAGAAATGCTGCGGTACTATCTGTAATTAAGGTTACATCTATACCATTTTTGAGAAGTTCCCATGTTGTTAATCTTGCTCCCTGTAAAAGGGGTCTGGTTTCATCGGCAAATACTTTTACTTTTTTACCCGAGGCTTTTGCTTTATAAATTGGACTTAATGCTGTACCCATTCCTCCAACAGCTAATAAACCCGCGTTACAGTGCGTTATAATCGTTGCATTTTCAGGTATTAATTCATTCCCAAAATTTCCTATTAGGTCGCATCTATTTACGTCATCATTCAGGATAAATAGAGCTTCATTTAAAAGCTTATTAAGAATTTCTTCTCTTGAACGTTCTTTGTTTGTATTGAAAACGTTTTTCATTTTATCAATTGCCCAGAATAAATTCTGTGCAGTAGGTCTTGTTGATGCGAGGTGATTACAAGCTTCTAATAAGCTCTTTTCAAAATTATTTTTATCAAACTTCTCATACTCTTTGGCAGCAAGATAAACTCCGAAAGCAGCAGATATACCAATTAATGGGGCTCCTCTTATTGCAAGCCTTTTAATATCTTCTGCTATTATACGGTAATCTCTTGTTTTTATAATAATTTCTTCCAGGGGTAATTTGGTTTGATCAATGTATTCTACATGATCAACTTTCCATTCGAAGGCTCTAAACATAAAAGATTTACTCTTCAATTTTTGAGAGACTAATAAATTCTCTAAATCTATCTTGTATTTTTAGATAAGATAGTGATAACAATCCCTCTATACTAAATTTTTCTACACAGAAAGATGCCATTGTGCTTCCGTAAATAACAGCTTTTTTTATATTTTCATCAGAAGTGTCATCTGTTCGAGCAATCCAGCCAATAAAACCACCTGCGAAAGTATCACCAGCACCGGTTGGGTCATTTATATTTTCAATTGGATATGCTGGTGCAGAAAAAATAGTATTCTCTGTAACCATAAGAGCCCCGTGTTCTCCTTTTTTAATTATAACACAACGAGGGCCTAAAGAAATTATAGTTTTTGCAGCTTTTATTAGGTTGGGTTCTTTAGCTAATAAACGAGCTTCAGAATCATTTAAAACTAAAACATCAACTAACTTCAATGTTTCTTTTAATTCTTCATTTTTGCCCTCAATCCAGAAATTCATCGTATCACATAATACTAATTTTGGTTTCTCAATTTGTTGAAGAACCTTTCTTTGTAAAGTTGGATCAATATTTCCTAAACATACATATTTCGTTCTTTTATATTTTTCGGGTATTATTGGATCAAATTTTTCAAAAACATTCAAATGTGTATAAATAGTATCACGAACATTCAGATCATAATGATACTTGCCTGCCCATCGAAAAGTTTTTCCTTCTTCAATTATTTGAAGACCTTCTAAATCAACTGAATGTTCTTCTAAAAGACTAATATGTTCTTTTGGGAAATCTCCTCCTACTACTCCAACTAATTTAATTGGAGCAGTAAAATAGCTAGCAGCTATAGATATAAATGTAGCAGAACCCCCTAATGAATTTTCAACTTTTCCAAAAGGTGTTTCAACAGTATCCAGTGCTAAAGAACCAACTACCAGTATCAATTTTTTTCTCCTTCAAAATTATTCAATTAAACATATAAAAATCAAATTTCTTTTTCAAGGTATTTATACTTAAAAATATATTTATTCTTAAAAAAAAAATTTATAGATTTAACGATAGTTTGTTGTTAAAAAAAATAGAGGTAAAGGAAAAGTGAAAAATAAGCTGTTTTTAATATTAAATTTTTTTATTTGCTTTAATTTTTTATATTCACAAAATAATGTAAAAAATGTAATAATAATGATACCGGATGGAACAAGTACTGCAGTGCTTTCTCTTGCTAGATATTATCAAGGTTATTTAAATGGAGATATAAAAAACATTCCTTATCTTGCTGTTGATCCTTATATATGTGGTTTAGTTAGAACTCATTGTTCAAATGCACCAATTGGTGATTCTGCTCCTACGTCAAGTTGGTATTCAACTGGTGAGGCTTCAAGAGCAAGTAATATTGCTATGTATCCACCTAAAGATGAAAAGAATGATCTTGTTGAAATTGATTCAACTAAAACATATCAACCTTTGCTTACAGTTCTTGAAGCAGCAAAGCTATCAGGTAAAAAAACGGGATTGGTTTTTACCTGTCAATTTCCTCATGCAACACCAGCAGATTTTTCGGCACATTGGTATAACAGAAGTAAATATGATATTATAGCAAAACAAATAGTTCATAATGATATTGACGTAATTTTTGGTAGTGGTGTTAAGTATTTAACAAATACGAACTCAGAATATTTGGTTTCTTGTGGTTATGATACTATTATAAATAACGTTTATAGATTCAGAAATTATGAAATTAAAAAGAACTCTAAATTGTGGGCACTTTTTGGTGATGAGGAAATGCAATATGATTTAGATAGAGACCCAAATATTGAACCATCACTAGCAGAGATGACAGCAAAAGCTATTAAGATTTTATCTAATGGTTCAAAAGGGTTTTTCTTAATGGTAGAGGGTAGCAAAGTAGATTGGGCTGCTCATGCAAATGACCCAATAGGCACTATAACTGATTTTTTAGCTTTTGATAAGGCTGTTGATACAGCAATATATTTTGCAAAACAAAGTAAAAATGGTGAAACAATAGTGGTTGTACTACCTGATCATTCTACCGGAGGTATAACTTTCGGTAACGAGAACTCTAATGGTAAGTATTCAAAATTAAGTATTGCAGAATTATTTGAGCCACTTGTAACATGGAAAAAAACAGCATGGGGTGCTGCAAGATATTTAGCTGAAAACTTCAAACCAGATTCTACTGTTATTCAAAGTCTAATTAGTGATTGCAATCCACAGGTAAAACTTACTTCTAAAGAAATAAAAGAATTTATTTCAGGTTACGAAAAAAGTCAAAAATTAGCGAGCAATTTACAAGAAATTTTTTTACCAATTATTGTTGATATCATAAAAAAGAGAAATTATATAGGTTTTACTACTACTGGCCATACTGGAGAAGATGTATTCCTTGCTATTTACGATAAAAATAAAGATCAACCTACAGGCTTAGTAAGAAGCTATGAGATTAATAAATATTTATGCAAAGCTTTAAATTTGATCGATAAGAAGGGAAGAACAACTTTAAATGATTCAACGGAAAAATACTTTTCTAAACATTATAATGTTTTTTCCGGCTTTGATATTAATTTATTTAAAAAGGATTCAATTTATAAATGGGATAATCTATCTAAAAAATTTATTGGTATAAATAAGTTCTCTTTTCTCGATTTAAAATTTTTAAATAAAAATAATGATGAAAAAAAATTTTTTGATGAAAAGGATATTTTTTTAATAGTTCGCAATCATAATCAAACAATTGAAGTACCAGCTTATCGAAATTATTTTTATATTAATGGTGAAAAACATAAGTTAAATTCTGTTACAATTTATGTTGATAAAAATGACACCTTTTATTTACCTAAAGAACTATCTAAATATCTAGCAAAATAAAATTATAGGTGCTTAAATGAAAAAGATTTATCGTAAAGAAGTATTGGAATGCTTAGAAAGAACAAAAAATTTTGGATGTGATATTCTTTCAGAAGATGATATAAAATTTTTGCCAGATATTGTTCAAAAGTATTTACATTATGTTGGAGTAATAGGTCAGGAAAAAGTTTATAATTTTTTCGCACTAATGAATGGTAAAATCAGATCAAGATCATCTGATCCATGGATGAATTTTGTATCTGAACAGTATAATTTTTTAGATAGTTATACTAGAGCTTTTTTTATTAAAGCTAAAAAAATGGGGATTCCTGCCATTGGATTACACTTATATAAAAATGAAAAAGCCACAATGGTAATAAAACTAATGAATTTATTTACTATTGCTGACGCCAAAGGTAAAGAGATGAATCAAGGTGAAACAGTTACCTTGTTTAATGATATGTGTTTTTTGGCACCAGCATCCCTTATTGATAAAAACATCGAATGGAAAGAAATAAACCCATTAACTGTAGAAGCAAAATTTACAAATGGTAATCTTTCTATTACTGCAAAGTTGTTTTTTAATGAAAAAGGCGAAATGATAAATTTTATTAGCAATGATAGATTTGAAACAATTGATGGTAAAACATATAATAACTATCCATGGTCAACTCCAGTTTCAGGATATAGGGAATTTAATGGAAGAAAATTCCCTATATCAGCAAAAGCAATTTACCATAAACCTGATGAGGAATTTTGTTATGGTGAATTTTTTATTAAATCAATTAAATATAACTGTAAGGAAATGTTATAATAGAATAATATTTTGGATTATTTTTTCAATAATACTTCTTAATTCTTTCTTACTTTCGTCTTTTTAAAATTTTCTTTTGCTTTAAAAAGCTATAGTATAATTATAATGCAAGATAAGCATTTAAATATAACGAAATATCTTGATATTTTATGCTGTCCAATTTGTTATGATGGTTTTTGTTTTTCTCATAAACGTTTAAAATGTATAAAAAATCACTCCTTTGATATTTCAAAAAACGGGTATATTAATTTTAACATTAAAAAAGCATATTCAGATAATGAGTTAAAGTTTTTTCTGAATCAAAGAAAAATAATTTTATCAGGGCTATTTGATGAAGTAATTGAAAAGTTAAAATATATAGTGATAAAAAATATTCCACCTAAATCAATAATTCTAAATGCATGTTGTGGTGAGGGTTCTCTGCTTCATAAACTGAATCTTCTATCCCAAGAATATAATTATATGGGTATAGATATATCTAGAACAGCGATAAAACTTGCCTCTAAAAAATTTGAAAATATACTTTGGTTTGTATCCAATATTGATAATTTAAACATAAAGAATAATTCTATTGATTTAATATTGAATTTTTTAGCCCCGGCGAATTATAAGGAGTTTAGCCGAATATTGAAAAATAATGGTTATTTTTTCAAGATCATTCCCTCAGAAAATCATTTTATTGAGATAAGAGATATTTTGTTTTATAACCGTTATCGGAATTACAAAGGGGAAAATGTTGTTGAAAAATACTTTTCAAAAAGATTTAAAATGAATGAGGTTATTGAATTTTTATATAAGAAAAAACTATCAGAGAGTTTAAAAGAGCATTTATTAAAAACAAATCAGTTGTTTATAGATTTTCAAAAAAATAAAATTGAACGGTTACCTGATGAAGTAACTATTCATTTAAAATTATTTATAGGAACAAAAAAATAAAAAGGCGGAAATTTCTTTCCGCCTTTTAAGTTAAATAGTAGTTCTTTTTATTTCATTAACATCATTTTTCTGGTTTCGATCTTATTGCCAGCTTTTAATGTATAGAAGTACACACCAGAAGAAAGTCTATCTGCGTTGAATATTACATTATGGTCACCTGCCACTATGTTGTCATCAATTAGTGTTGCTACTTCTTTACCAAGAGCATCATATATTACTAATTTTACATGTTCAGTTTTATTTAAATGGAATTTAATATTTGTTGAAGGGTTGAAAGGATTTGGATAATTCTGCTCAAGTGCGAATTCTTTTGGTATAGATACAACATTTATTGGATTATCAACACTTGTTGGTGTGCCTGTTCCAAGCTTTAGAACAAATCCACCATTGCTGAATGCATAACCAAAACTTTCGTTAAAGTATGTGCCTCCAATAATGTAATCAGATGATCCTCCTTTACCTGAGTATGGAGCTGGAATTTGCTTCCATGTTTTTCCTAAATCATTTGTATAGAATACGCCGTAATATTTTTTCGTTTTGTCTAATGTATCAGCAATTATACCACCAGCAATAAATACATTTGATTCTGGTAATCCAGATACACTATAAATTGAAACTGTGCCTGTAGGATAAGTTGGAGGATCGATTGGTACCCAAATATCTCCACCATTAATAATCAAGTACATCTTTCTTGAATTATCTACAGCCATTCCATAGGTTCCATTTGGGAAATAAATAGAAAGGAACCTTCTATCAGCAAATGAAAGTCTATGAGATACCCACCAAGATTGTCCGGCATCGTTTGATCTTAAAACATAACCCATAGTTCCAGTATTTCCATAAGTAGCAATCCAAACGCTTTGTCTATATGACGTAATACATGAACCATAAGAGAAATATCCATAATAAGTTTCACCAACTGTAGGTAATTTTTCATTTGGAATTGCAGTAAAAGTTAACCCTTTATCTGTACTTCTACAAAAATATGGTTTCCCTGGTGTTTCGCCATCTCCAAAAGCGATTACTGTATTTGCATCTAAAATTTTTAGACCATCGAAAAATCCAACATCTCCACCAATCTTATATTCGTGAACTTTTGTCCATGTTGTTCCACCATCAGTAGTTCTCATAATTTTACCATCAGCTGTTGCCATTAAAGCTGTAGTGCTATTGAATGCATCTATACCAGCAGTTCTACCAGATACTTTTGTACCAGTTTTAAAAGTTTTACCTCCATCAGTTGAGAGGAAAGGATAAGTATCTCTATTTCCAGATGGCTCATGTCCACAGAACCATATGGTATTTCCGTTATCTAATACAACACCTGGTTTGTAAACTAATCCTTGTGGCCATACTTCAGTTGCAATAACTAGATTTTTATTTATTTCAGGTGCGCCTTTTTGATATATTACTCTATCGCGTCCCATTGCGAAACCTGTATTTTCATCAAGCATTACAGCCGCATAAAGCCTTATATATGAAGCATTATCTGGTAATGGTAAAAAGTCTCTTTCCCATGTCACGCCTAAATCGCTTGTCCAATAAATAACAGGGGTTTTATTAACATTATCTTCATTACCAAGAATGTAAAATCTATCTTTTCCTCTAAGAGCGTAAGCATTTCTTACTGTCATACCGGTTGGTGTTGTAACTTTAGTCCATGTTGTACCACCATCTTGAGTCAAAAATGTAGTGAAGCCGCCATTGACCATCATTCCTGTTTTTTCGTTTAAGAAAGAAATACCGTAAATTGCTGAAGTAGTACTATCTAATTTAATTGCTTTCCAGGTTACACCTGCATCTGTTGATTTTACTAGATAATAATCAGATCCTTCATCGGGGTATAAAGTAAGCCAGACATTATTTCCATATACATCCATTGGTGTTCCATAAGTGAAGATTGCATACATAGATCTACCAGCTGATGGAAGTTGTGAGTATGGAATTTGTGTGAAGGTGTTACCACCATCGGTACTTCTACAAACATAATAATGACCGGTTGCATCACCATCGCCAAAACCTATAACGATATCTTTAGTTACAAATTTTACTCCATCAAACCATGGCTCTCCACCAGTATAAGAGTGTACTTTTTTCCATGTAACACCACCATCTGTAGTTTTTACAATACTACCATCAGTTAATCCCATAATTGCTGTATTAGCATCTATGGCATCGATACCAGCTGTTTGACCATTAACAGCAGTTCCTTTCAACCATGTTTTACCACCATCGGTTGATCTAAAACTCCAACTTGTTGCAGGTGAGCCAATTTCTCCGCATAACCAGATAGTTTTGCCATTATCTAAAATTTTACCAGGTTTGTACCTGATAGCAACAGAGCCAGGATCAATAGTTCTTTGGTTCATCCATTGATTTTGTGCAAATGTGAAACTTGCTAAAAGGAGTAAAATAAAAAGTAGGGAAACCTTCTTCATAAAAAAACCTCCAATTTTGTTATTATGTTTGAGAACATATTTTTATTAAATATGATAGGTGTTATTTACAAGTTCTCTACTGAAAAATACAAAAAAAATATTAAAAGTCAATAGTTTAGAAAAATTTTTTAGTTTTTTTATTTTTTTAAGTTGCTAAAGATATCTTTTATTGAAAAGTAATATAATTAAACAAAAATGCCTTATAAAGTTCAAATAAATAAATCAATTTTATTTGAATTTAGCAAATGAATCGTACAATGGTTTTTATATTGAATTTATTTTTTTATTATGTAAATTACAAATGGTAATTTTTCATTTATGAATAGATAATGAGTAAAGATAAAAATATAAAATTAACCCCTTTAATGCGCCAATATAGACAAATTAAGGATAAATATCCTGATACTATTATGCTATTCAGAGTGGGGGATTTTTATGAAACTTTTGAAGATGATGCTAAAATTACATCAAGTGTATTAGGCATTACTTTAACAAAAAGAGCAAATGGAGCCGCTTCTGAAGTTCCTTTAGCTGGATTTCCTTTTCACGCATTAGATACTTATTTGCCTAAATTGGTGAAAGCTGGTTATCGTGTTGCAGTTTGTGATCAACTTGAAGATCCAAAATTTGCTCGGGGTATTGTTAAAAGAGATGTAACAGAAGTTGTTACTCCAGGAGTAACCTTAAACGATAAATTGTTAGAGAATAAAAAAAACAACTATCTTGCAGCGATATATATTAAAGATAATTTTGCTGGTTTTGCTTTTTCAGATATTTCTACAGGTGAGTTTTATACGTCTGAAATTTTGCTTTCAGAGTTAAAAGAACAAATAGAAAATATTTCCCCAACAGAAATACTCTACCCTAAAAGAGATAAAGAAATATTATTTAAAATTATTTCTTCCCTAAACATTGAAAAACCTGTATTAACAAAAATTGATGATTGGGTTTTTTCTTTTGATTTTGGTTATGAAATTTTAATAAAGCATTTTAAAACAAATTCGTTAAAAGGTTTCGGCATCGAAAATATGAAACTTGCTATTGTTGCTGCTGGTGCCGTACTTAACTATTTTTTAGATACACAAAAATCCAACCTTGGCCATATAAAAAAAATTTCTAAGTATGATCATAGTGATTTTATTATATTAGATCCTTCAACAAAAAGAAATTTAGAAATAATATCTTCTCTAATTGATGGTAATCGAGAAGGTACACTTTTATCCATTCTTGATAAAACCAGAACACCAATGGGTGGTAGGTTGTTTAAAAAATGGATTTCGAGACCATTAAAAAATCTTGATTTAATTAATAAACGAGCTGAGGCTGTTGAAGAATTATTTGTTAAGAAAGATATCAGAGAAAAAATTGCTTATGAACTATCTGAAATAGGAGATATCGAGAGACTTATTTCTAAGATTTGTACTGGAAGAGCTGTTGCGAGAGATGTTGTAAACCTTAAAGTGATACTAAAAAAAATACCAAATTTAAGAGCAATTATATCAACACTAAATACATCAACTATTGAAAAAGTATTTCATAATTTAGATCCTCTTCAAGTTGTTGTTGGTAAAATTGAATCAGCTTTGGATGAGGAAAGCTTATCTCCCGGAGGTTCTGGAGAAAGAATTAAAAAAGGATATAGTACCGACTTAGATGAGCTAAGAAAAATTGCAAGTGAAGCAAAATCATGGATAGCAAATCAACAGCAGTACGAAAGACAGAGAACAGGTATAAATTCTTTAAAAATTGAATATAATTCTGTTTTTGGATATTATATTGAGGTATCAAAAGCTAATTTAAGTAAAGTACCTGATAATTACATACGAAAACAAACTCTTGTAAATGCTGAGAGATTTATTACTCCTGAATTAAAACAGTATGAAGAAAAAGTTTTAAATGCCGAAGAGAAGATTAAAGTTTTGGAAGATGAGCTTTTTAATCAATTAAAACAATTCATTTCTGAACATGCTGAAAGTATACAAAAGAATGCTCATCTAATAGCTTTACTTGATTGCCTTGTTAGTTTGGCTGAGGTGGCTCACGAAAATAATTATGTTCGACCTATTGTTAATAATTCTGACGAAATAGAAATAATTGAAGGTAGACATCCAGTTATAGAAAAGTTTTTACCTATTGGTGTTCCATTTATACCTAATGATGTATATCTTAGTAATAATGAAAATCAGATTTTGATAATTACTGGCCCAAACATGGCAGGGAAAAGTGTTTTCTTAAGACAGGTTGGATTGATCGTATTACTTGCACAAATAGGTAGTTTTGTTCCAGCTAAAAAAGCAACAATAGGTTTAGTTGATAAAATTTTTACAAGAGTTGGGGCTTCAGATAATATTGCTTCAGGTGAAAGTACATTTTTAGTTGAGATGAATGAAACAGCGAATATATTAAATAATGCTACCCCAAAAAGTTTAATTTTACTTGATGAAGTTGGTAGAGGTACAAGTACATTTGACGGAGTATCTATTGCATGGGCTATAACTGAATATTTACATGAAAATAAGAAGGTGGCAGCTAAAACATTATTTGCAACTCATTATCATGAACTGAATGAATTAGCAAGAATATTTCCCAGGATAAAAAACTATAAAGTTGAAGTAAAAGAAATTGATGATAAAGTTATTTTTCTTCATAAAGTAACCCCAGGATTTGCAGATCATAGCTATGGTATACAGGTTGCAAAAATGGCGGGTTTACCTGAAGAGGTTACAGAACGTGCAAAAGAAATTTTGAAAAACCTTGAAGAATCCGAGTTAAGAATTTATGAGGATGAAGAAAAAGATAGCACTAAAGCTGTTAAAGATATTAGTATGAAAAAAATTATTCCTAATTTATTTCAAATTAATTTATTTGAAATGAATGATTCAAAAATCCGTGAGGAATTAAACAAAGTTGATGTAAATAATCTTACTCCTATGCAAGCATTACAAAAGTTGAACGAATTAAAGGAAGCTTTAAAAGATGGTACCAGTTAGAAATAAAACAATTGAGCAGGAATCAAAAGAAATTTTTAACTATTTTCAGAATAACAAAATCGAAATTTATAAAATGTTTGAGAATCAATTTCAAGTTTTATACCAAAGATCTCAAACTTTATTAAGTTTAGCTGGTATAGTTATTACTGTTACCGGTTTTTCAGGGAAAATAATTGCTCAAACCTCTTTTCTTTCGAGAATTTCTATTGTCGTAGGTTTGTTTTTTGTTCTATTAGCAGGTATGCTCGCAATATGGGGAATAATCAGAATTAGATTTATTTCTCAATGGTTTGAGGAAGACACCCAGTCTTTTATTTTTTATTTATTGAAAAACAGAAATCGTAAAGCTCAATACTTTTTACTTTCTTTGATATCTCTTATAGTTGGGTTCTCTCTTTATGTAATTAGTATTTCAATGATGTTATTATTAACTTAAAGCTATGAAAGAAAAAATTTTTATTGGAAGTGTATTAATTCTAGCTGGTGTACTTTTTCTCCTTTCAAATCTTGAAATTCTCTCTTTAGAAAAGTTTTGGCCAATTTTTGTTTTGGCTCCAGGAATCCTTTTTACTTTTATGTTTTATAAAGAGGGAAAGAATATTGGCTACTTGATGCCTGCTACTATATGCACTATTTATGGGTTGCTGTTTTTTTATTGTGAGTTTTCGGATTGGGATTCATTAAGTTATTTGTGGCCAATCTTTATAATGGCACCCGGTATAGGGTTTTTACTAATGTATTTCTTTGGAGGGTATCAAAAAGGGTTTTTAATTGCAGGGTCAATTATATCTTTTATTAGTCTTGTATTTTTGGGGTTAATGGATACAAGTACTTTCTTCTGGCCTATTTTCTTAATAGGTTTAGGTATTTATTTCCTGTTACTAAAAAAATAATTGTATCTCCTCCGGGCTGGCATTTTATTTTGCTTCTTTCCTGCAAGTAGTGAGGATTTTTGTCTCCTTATTAATGCCCCTTTCTAAGACCCGGACAGAGATACTGGAAAGAAGCTCTTTTATTATACTGAATTTTTTAGGAATTATAAAGGAGAAATTTTTTCATTTTGAATATAGGTAAAATTGCATGTCAAAGTATGTTCTGTGAAGAATATTCACAATAAAATGTAATGTTTTAATATTTCTTATCATTTCAAAATTAATACTACTCTAATTGTTCTCTTTTTCTTAATAATTATTTAAAATATCTAATGCACACTTTCCATTTATTCTTGATATTTATTAAAAAATAGTTTAGATTGTAAAATATAGAAAGGAGGGTCATTATGGCACAAAGAAAGAAAAAAATAATGCCATTCATTTTCATTGCAATTTTTATATTAATTTGTTTTTCGATATTTGTAAACTTTTATACGGAAGTGCTCTGGTTTGAAAGTATGAATTATGCTTCTGTATATTGGAAAAGTTTCAATACAGAATATTTTGTATGGCTGGCTTCTTTCATATTTTTCCTTGGTTTTGCATATTTAAATTCAAAAATCGCTGTTTCAGCAAAACCTGTTATACCTTCAACTTCTGACATAATGTATGAATTTTATAAATTCAAATCTCCTAAATTGTTTTTAAAGGCACTCCTTTTTGTCATCGGTCTTATTATGGCTGGAGTTGCTTCCTCTTCATGGATGAATTTTTTAACTTTTTCTAATAGAGAATCCTTTGGAATAGTAGACCCAATTTTTGGGAAAGATCTTGAATTTTATATTTTTCAATTGCCATTATATTTTGATATTAAATCATGGTTAATGGCTGTACTAATTATAAATTTACTACTTGTTATTTTAATCTATTTCTATAAGCAAGCTCTTTCATTTAGCACAGGTAAGCTTTTAATAGCACCAAAAGCACAGGTTCATATTTCAATTTTATTAATAGGAATATTTGCTTTAGAGATTTTTGCTTTTTGGTTAAGAGGATTTAATTTGCTTTATTCATCAAGAAGCTCAATATTTTACGGTGCTGGTTATACCGATGTTAATGCACAATTGGTAGCATATAGAATTATGATGGTTGTTATGGCTATTTGTGCAATACTTCTTATTATAAGTATTACAAAGAAAAAATGGCAGGTTCTTTTATATGCAATTTTTGTATATTTTGCTAGCTTAATCGCTTTTAGCGTATTATATCCAATAATCGTACAAAAATTTATTGTTGAACCGAATGAACAAGCAAAAGAATTGCCTTATATTTCAAACAATATCTATTTTACAAGAAGAGCCTATGATTTGGAGAAAATTGAAGAAAAAAATTTTGTTTTAGATGATAAACTGGATATAAGTGGTATAGAGAAAAATAATCCGACCATAAAAAATATAATGTTATGGGATTACAGACCTCTTCTTACTACATTTAAACAACTTCAGGTAATTAGAACTTATTATAATTTTAATGATTTAGATATTGATAGATATATTGTCAATAATGAGTATCGACAAATAATGATTAGTGCTAGAGAAATAGATTTGAATAAATTATCAAGTGATGCACAGACATGGGTAAATAAAGAATTGATTTTTACTCATGGATATGGTGCTGTTGTAAGCCCTGTTAATGTAGTAACTACTGAAGGTATGCCAATATTTTTTATTAAAGATATTCCTCCTCAATCTAATAGTGATATAAAAATTGATAGACCTGAAATTTATTTTGGCGAAATGACAAAAAATCCTGTAATCGTAAAAGGTAATATAGCCGAGTTTGACTATCCTGTTGGTGATAGTAATAAATATACCTATTATCAAGGTAATTCTGGTGTTAGCATTGGTTCGTTTTTCCGTCGTTTACTTTTTGCATGGAAATATTCCGATATTAACTACCTCGTTACTAACTATATAAATTCTGAAAGTAAGATTTTGTATATAAGAGATATTTCTGAAAGAGTAAGTAAAATAGCACCTTTTCTTAAATTAGATGGAGATCCTTATATTACTATAGCTGATGGTAAATTAATATGGATTTTTGATGCTTATACTCAAACTGAATACTATCCTTATTCTACTCCTTATGACAATAAAAATAATTATATTAGAAATTCTGTTAAAGTTACAGTAGATGCTTATACTGGTGAGGTTAATTTTTATCTTTTTAAGCCTGAAGATGATCCAATTATAAGAGTGTATAAAAAAATTTTCCCTGACCTTTTCAAAAATTTAGATGAAATGCCAGTAGAAATTAAAAAACATCTTAGGTACCCTCAAGATTTGTTTGATATTCAAGCAAAAATTTATCAACAATATCATATGATAGAAGCTCAGATATTCTATAATAAAGAAGATCTCTGGACTATTGCAAACGAGAAGTTCGAAGGTAAAGTAAAACCAATGGAAAGTTTCTATGCAATAATGAAACTACCTGGTGAGAAGAAAGAAGAATTTTTAATGTTGGTGCCTTTTACTCCAAATAAACGTGATAATATGATTGCATGGATGGCTGTTCGGAGTGATGGAGATAATTATGGTAAAATGATAGTATATAAATTCCCTAAGCAACAATTAGTTTTTGGACCTATGCAGGTAAGTGCAAGAATTGACCAAGATCCTGTTATTTCTCAAGAACTTACATTGTGGAATCAGCAGGGTTCTCGTGTTTCAAGGGGAAATTTGATTGTAATACCAATTGAAAAATCACTTCTTTATGTTCAGCCTTTATATCTACAGGCTACTGAAGGGCAAATGCCTGAATTGAAGAGAGTAATAGTAGCCTTTGGAAATAAAATTGCAATGGAAAGCT
The DNA here is from genome assembly GCA_036567745.1 of Ignavibacteria bacterium. Classification (GTDB taxonomy): domain Bacteria; phylum Bacteroidota; class Ignavibacteria; order DATCTW01; family DATCTW01; genus DATCTW01. The sequence goes on from DATCTW010000051.1 coordinate 142,681, forward strand.
CTCTTGATGAAGCTTTGATGAAAATTTTTGGTGGTAAGATTAGCACTTCTTCGTATGAAGAAATACCTCAAGAGGAAACAGATAAAGGTACTATTAAAAAAACAGTTCCTTCCTCTGAAATTACTTTAGAAACCCTTTCTAATTCAGCCTGGGATCATTACCAGAAAGCTGAAAAATATATTAAAGAAGGTAAATGGTCTAATTATGGTCAAGAATTAGAGTTATTGAAAAAAGATTTACAAAAAATGGTGGAGTTATCAAAGAAAAAATGAGAACCATTAAGATAATACTAATTATTCTAATTTTACCGGCAATTTTATTTTCTCAGAAAAGCAATTTTTTTGAGTCTGAAAAATTTGAACTGGTTCTAGATAAAATGAATTTCCCCGAAGGTCCCGCTTTTGATGGAAGAAAGGCTGTATATGTATCAAGTTGTTATGGAGGATTCATAAAAAAAATTGAGGGGAATAACATAAGCTTATTTGTTGAAGCTGATAGCAATGGAATTAAACAAACTAATGGACTCGTTTTTTCTAAAGATGGTTTTTTGTATGCTTGTGATTTTGGATTAGGTGCAATTTTAAAGATTTCTAAAAAAGGAAATGTAAAAGCAATTGCTACTGGATATGAGGGACAAAGATTTAACAGACCAAATGACCTTGCCTTTGATAAAAAAGGAAACCTCTATTTTTCAGATCCAAAGACAATTGATACTCTTAACCCTGATGGCAGAGTATTTATGATTAGTAAAAATAATAATGTAAAATTATTATTAGATAAGATTGCTTATCCAAATGGATTAGCTTTTTCAGCTGATGGTAAATCATTATTTTTGAGTGAATCTGCAAAACAAAGAGTTCTTAAATTTGATGTTTTAGAAAACGGAGATTTGGTAAATCAAAGAGTATTTATTGAGTTACCAGGTGGTTCACCAGATGGTTTGGCTCTCGATTCAGAAGGCAATCTATATGTAGCTCATTTTGGTTCTGGATTTTTGTATGTTGTATCACCAGAGGGTAAGATTTTAGAAGAGTTTTTTGCTCCCGGGAAAAAACCTAGTAACATCGAGTTTGCAGGTAATGATCTAAAAACTTTGTACCTAACAGAAGATGAAACTAATGCTGTTTATAAAATTAAAACAAAAAAAAGAGGTCTAATTTTATTTAATCATCCTTTGAGAAAATAATAAAATTAAAAAACACCAAAACCAATAATTAAACGTATTATACCAAAAGCAATAGCAATGCTATTAAATGCAATTGCTATTGCAGCTGGTGATTTATTTTCACTATCTGATGTATATGCTACAATACTTATAATTAATCCAACTGCTGCAAAAGGAATATTTAACCAATTAAGTGAACCTAAACAAGGTATTAATCCAATAAAAAAACCTATTAATGCTAAGATACCCCATATTAAACTAAAAATTTGCATAAATTATTTCCTATAAAGTTTTATTAAAAATAAAAAAGATATTATTTCATTTGTAATAATTATAATAAAAAAAGGGATACTAAAACTATTTAATCTAAGTGCTTCTGAAAAATTAAGATTTTTAATTGATATAAAAGCTCTTGTCATACCACAGAAGAAACATTCTTTGCCATATTTCATTTTCCATTCACATATTGGAGTGATTTTAAGTAAAAAATCATTTGGAAAAATTAAAAAGAGAAATAATGTAATAATTATTAAAAGGCTTATTATAAAATAAGTTATTTTTAATGATTTTATCAAAACGAATGTAGTCTCATTTTTTATTAGGTTGTTTGAAGATATCATCACTTAATCCGGTATTAATACTATATTTGGTGAAATTAATAGTTATTTCTCCCTTTTGAAATTTCATTAATCTTCTATTGGTTTGCCTTTCATTCGATTCATCTTCTGGGCTTACTTTTGAATCATAAGAAAGCTTAATTATTGAAGGTAAAAGGTATTTGTTTTCGTACCAATTATGACTAAAATCAATCACTATATTAAATAAGTCACTTTTTTCATTTACTATTCTTTTGATAACATAATATTCTGAATCGATAAATAGAAACGTCTTTAATGGTTCTGTATTTTTTTTGGTATCTTTAGGTGATATTTCAACTTTGTAGCAATTATAATTATTTATAGTTTCTTTACTTAAAAGTTTATAGTTATACTTGTCTTCAGGATATTCCGAAGGATTAAAATTTATGCCTCCTTTTGGTAACATAGCAAAACTTTTTGATTCATAATGAAATTTATCTGGTTGTTTGAAATAAACCGTTATCTTTACTTTTGGCATTTTAATTTTTTCCATATTAACGTTTGCTTCAAGCTCTGCTGTGTAATCATTAACTTGATTGAATCTCTCTTTCATCTTTTTTAATATTTGGTCTACAGTAATAGTTTGAGAAGGAGAGTAGTTAATATTTATAGTTATCAAAAAAATAAAAAATAATATCTTTTTCATACAACCCTCACGATAAAATATCTTTTTTTCTAAATAATAAATATGTGGGTAAAAATAATGATAGCATATATATACTCAAAATTAATATATGTTTTAAGATCAAACTCCAATCAATTTTTTCATCAAATACTAATGTCCAAACATCAAGATAGGTTGTAAACAAATATGGTTTTAAAGTGATGAAAAAATCATAAGGAAGGTTCCCAATTATAAAGAAAAATATTATTACCGCCATTGTGCCAATAATAGGTCCTATAGAGTTTTCTACTAAAGACGAAAAAAGAAAAGCAAGAGTAGATACTACACACATAGCATATGAAGCAAATAAGAAAGAAAGAAAAAACCTAAACCATAATTCATCTTGTGGTAAAATCAATAAGCCGTCTTTAAAGATAAGTAAATCTCCAGTTCCCAATAAAAGTAAACCTAACCCCAAACTAATAAATGCCAGAAAAAAAACAAGGCTTAAAGTGTATATTAAAGTAGCGATATATTTACTAATGAGAATTTTATTTCGAGAGACTGGTCTTATCAATAATATTCTATAAGTACCAGCAGAAGCTTCACCGGCCAGTACATCACCAGCAACAAGACAGATTAAAAAAGGAATGTGAATCCATAAACTATTCATTATTAAATGAGTTACAAACCAACCATTAAAAAGATTTCCTACTAATATAAAATCCTGTTCTAATCTTTTTGTGGTGTTTTCAATAATACCCTGTCCTGAAAAATATAATACAAATTCAATTAGTGGAATTAATATTCCAATGGCAATAAAGCCAATATAGGTTCGCCATTTTTTAAATATTTTTAGTAATTCGTAATAAATTAAATTAATCATATTCTTAATATTTTTCGTTATTTTCAGTTACAGATAAAAAGTACTCTTCAAGTGTTCTTTTCGGAGTAATAGCGTATACTTTTATATTGCTTTCAACAAAAGATTTATTTACATATGGAATTATATCATTTTTTAGTTTACACTCTAAACCATCTTCTAGGGTTGTGATATCGGTTATAGAAAATTTTTCAGTAAGTATATTAGTTGCTTTTTCTTTATCATCTATTTTGAAGAAAAATTTGGTTTCTTCTGAATTTAGTAAATCTTTTACATATCCCTGAGTTATTAGTTTACCCTGATTGATGATAGCCATCCTTGTCGCTATTTGCTCAATTTCATTGAGTAAATGAGAGGAAATAAACACAGTAATATTTTGTGAAGAAGATAGTTCTTTGATCAAATCTCTAATCTCTTTCATTCCCTGTGGATCTAAGCCATTTGTTGGTTCATCAAGAATAATAAGTTTTGGGTTAGAAACTAATGCTTGGGCAATTCCAAGTCGTTGTTTCATACCATGAGAGTATGTTTTTACTTTGTCGTGTGCTCTTTCTTTTAACCCGACAATTTCTAAAACCTCAAAAATTCTTTTTTTATCTACTTTCCCACTTAATGAGCTTAATAGTTCAAGATTTTTATAACCTGTTAGATAAAGATAAAAATCAGATTTTTCTACAATACCCCCAACGTCTTTAAGTGCATTTCTCCTGTTATTTTTTAAAGATTTTCCAAAGATTTCAATATCACCACAATCCGGAAAAATTAGTCCAAATAACATTCTAATTGTAGTACTTTTACCAGCTCCATTAGGGCCTAAAAAACCAAAGACATCTCCTTTTAGTACTTCTAGATTAAGTGAGTCAACAGCCTTCTTTTTTTTGAAAGTTTTAGTAAGATTGTTTGTTTTTAAAACAAGTTCGTTCATAAATTATTAATAATTTAATTTTTTTTACATTATAATATACGAAATAAATGTATATTAAGTTACAATTATTTTTTTTATTATTATCCAAAATATCTACATTGCTTTTAAGGTGTTATTTTAAAATCTTTAAAAAAATTTGGAATGAATATGGAAGAAATTAAACCAGCTTTGTATGTAATTGCTACTCCTATTGGCAACCTTGAAGATATTACCTTTAGAGCTATAAAAATTTTAAGTGGCGTTGATTTTATTTTAGCTGAAGATACTAGAAAAACAGGGTTTCTCTTGAATCATTATAATATTAAAGAAAAAAAATTAATTAGTTTTTACTCTTATGTGGAAAAGAAAAAAATTCCTGATATTATTGAAGGCTTAAAAAGTGGATTATCTTATGGGTTAGTAACCGATGCAGGAACTCCGGGCATTTCTGATCCTGCTTATAGCATTATAAAAGCTTGTATAAATGAAAATATTGATGTTATTCATATTCCGGGGGCTTCTGCTTTTCTTACGGCATTGATTGTAAGTGGTTTGCCTTGTGATAGATTTATTTTTGAAGGATTCCTTCCTTTAAAAAAGGGGAGACAAACACGACTTAATAAACTAAAGGAAGAGGAAAGAACTATAGTTGTTTATGAATCAAGTCATAGAGTTGTTAAAACTCTAAAAGAGTTATTCGATTTTTTAGGTGATCGAGAGGTAGCTATTTGCAGAGAATTGACAAAAAAATTTGAAGAGGTAATTAGAGATAGATTATCTAATATAATTATGAATATTGATAAAATAAAACCTTTGGGGGAATTTGTTATTGTTATTTCAGGTACTGGTTATAAATCTAATAATCAGGATTTATAGTTAATGGTCTGGACTCGTAAAAAAGCTTTTAAAGATGCTTCATTAAACATTTTATTTCAATATTCTGTTCTCTTTTTAGTGCTTATTAGGGGTTTTCTTTTCTCAAAATATTTAGGACCTGAAGGCTATGGTTTGTGGGCTTCAATATATTTAATTTATACTTATGGCCAGTATTCACATTTTGGATTATTTACCGGAATTTCTTTTTTAGTACCTGAATACTTAAATAATGGGAAAGAAAAAGAAGTTACTAATTTGCTTTCAACAGCAATAACATTCGCCAATTCTTTTGGAATTATTACTTTTGTTTTTTTAATATTCTTTAGTTTTTCAGGTTTATCTGAGTTTTTTTCAAATAATTTTTTCATAATTACTATTGTTAGCCTTTCAATAATACTTTTTTTAAACATTAATTTTTTCACTCTTCGATTTCAATTTACACATAGATTTACTACAGCAGGAAAATATCAATTCTTCTTAACATTATCTGATTTAGTGCTTTCCTTTGTACTTCTGAAAATATTTGGTTTGTCAGGAGCTTTTTTAGGAATGGCTATTTCATTATTATTTTTTGTTATTATAATGAGTAAGGAAGGGTTTAATGATTTATTTATATCCTTTGATAAAAATATTTTTAAAAGAATAACGAGCATTGGATTTAAATTGTTAATTATTTACTTTTGTTTTGCCTTATTCACAACTGCTGATAAATTATCTGTAGCAAATTATTACACAAAAACTGAGATGGGTTTTTTCTCGAATGCTGTGGCTTTTGCGATGTTACCTTATACAATTGCGCTTGCAATAAATGGCTTGGTTTCTCAAAGAATGATAGAACTGTACGGTAAAAATAAAAGTGCAAAAGAAATTAAAATTTTTCTTGATGAAAATATTTTTGCAGTGGCTTTTTTAATTCCTTTTTTTTCTGTACTTCTGGTAGCATTTGCTGAACCAGCAATTATTTTCTTATTACCAAAATATATTAATAGTTTGAGATTTGTCGATAAATTAAGTATTGGAGTCTATTTCCTTGCAATTGGATTGGTGTGTTATTCTTATATGCTTATAAGAAAAAATTATAGATTTGTTCTGATATTAATCATAACTTTAATTGTAATAGTTCTTTTGGCTAACTACTTTTTGTCACATTTTGGTAAAGATATTATCTGGGTAACCTATGTTTCTGTAATTGGATATTTTATTTTTGCAACTTCTCTTTACTTTTTTATTTATCATGAATTCTATAATTTTACAAGAATTGTATGGATGTATATTAGGTTAGCTTTACCTGTTATTCCAATTCTGTTTGCTTTTTCCTTAAAATTTATTATTGATGATAATGTTCTAAGGTTTATTATCAGGATTGTAATAGCAATACTTTGGGGTGTTTTTGCTTACTTTTATTTAAAGAAAAAAACAATAATACTTTCACAAATTACAGATATTATTAAAGAAAAAATACCCTTTTGAAATACTTTATATTCAAAAGAATTGAAATTATTTTTTTTCTTGAATCATATTCTCTATTTCTTTAAATTCTAAATTAATAAGATTGGGAATTTTATTGATAAACAAAGAAAAATACTTTAAAGCTAAAGAAGGCATAGTTATATTTGATAGATCTGAACAAGGTAAATTGCTTCTGAAAGGAAGTGATAGAATTGATTTATTAAATAGACTTTGTGCTACCGACTTGAGAAATTTAAACCCATACAACTCATCATATTTGGTCTTAACAAATGAAAAAGGTAGAATTCTCGACTTATTATTTATCTTACATAAAAATGACAAATCTATACTAATAACTGGGGAAAATAATAATAACAAGATAAAGGATTGGCTTGATACATTTACTTTTACTGAAGATTTTACTGTTGAGGATATAACTTCTAATTACAATATTTTGTTAATAATGGGGGATAAAAGGGAATTATTGTTTGAAAAATTAAAAATAAGTTTAAATAGTATTTATAATGGAAAATTCATTGAAACGAGTATAGATAATATTTCAGTAATAATTTATAATGATAGATTTGGTATTAATATAATTACTGAAAAAAAATTTAATTGTGATTTAAATAACTTAATAAATAAAATCGGTATAGAACTGGGTTTGACCGATATTGATTTTGATATTTTTAACTCTTTACGAATAGAAAAAGGGTTACCACTTTATGGTTATGAAATTATCGAAAAATATAATCCCTATGAAGTAAACTTAATTCATTATGTGAGTTTTAATAAAGGGTGTTATCCTGGTCAGGAAGTAATTGCAAGAATTGATTCTCAAGATAAAATTCAAAAAAATTTATGTGGGCTAATTTTTGAAAACAATGATGTAAACTATGAAGAAATATTATCTTCACCTAAAATATTCTTAAATGATATTGAAGTTGGAATAGTTACCAGTATTGGTTATTCTGTTGGTTTAAATTCATATATTGGATTAGGAATAATTAAAAGAAATTTTATTGATTCAAAATTAGATTTGTACATAAAAGTTCAATATAAAATAATTAAAATTATAATATCTGATTTGCCATTTAAAGTATGAAAAAAATATCTTCTAAAAATATTATAGTTACGGGTGGTGCAAAAAGATTAGGGAAAGAAATTTGTTTATTTCTTGCAAAAAAAGGTTATAATATAGGGTTTAGTTATCTTACTTCTGAAAAAGAAGCAATTTTGCTTGAAAATAAAATTAAAAAATACGATGTAAATGTTTTTAAATATAAAGCCGATTTAACAAAGGTTGAAGATATCAAAAATTTTTTTTCATACTCATATCAAAGATTTAAAAATATAGATGTTTTAATTAATAATGCTTCAATTTTTTATAGAACACCCATCGATAGTTTAAATGAAGAAATTTTTGATAAAACAATTAACACAAATTTAAGATCTTACTATCTATGTTCTTTAGAAGTAGTAAAATATATGTCAAAAAAAAGAGGGGGTAAAATCATAAATATTTCTTCTTTAGGTGGAGAAAAACCCTATAAAAATTACCTTCCTTATTCTGTATCGAAAGCTGGTGTTAATATGTTGACAAAATGTTTGGCTTTAGAATTAGCACCTAATATTTTAGTAAATGGTATTGCTCCTGGAATTATTGATTTCAAAAATGAACCGAACTCTAATTTTTTGCCTTCAGTTGATAAAATACCTTTAAAGAAATATGTTTCACCAGATGAGATTACGAATTTCATTTATTATTTAATAAATTCTAAATATATTACAGGACAAGTTTTTTTAATTGATGGTGGTAAAATATTAAAATAGCTTTAGGAAATGAAAGTGAAAAAACAAGAAAGATCTCAAAAGTCATATTATAATAAAGAATTTTTAAGCAGTGATGAAGCCAGAACTATAAGAATTTTGGCAGAGTTTCTTGAACCTGAAGCAAGGTTTAAAAAAGAAAATATTGCGGATACTATAGTATTTTTTGGTTCAGCAAGAATTTTGCCCTACGAAGTTTCAAAAAAGGAATTAAAAAAAATTGAATCGAAAATATTTAAATCTAAACGTCCGAATAAAAAAGATTTTGAGTTAAACATACAGGCAAGAATGAGGTTGGAGTTCTCAAAATACTATGAAGATTGTTTGACTTTATCAAAATTACTTACCGAATGGTCAAAAACTTTAAACCATAAAAATAGATTTGTTGTTTGTTCTGGTGGTGGACCCGGTATAATGGAGGCTGCAAACAAAGGAGCATATTTAGCTGGGGGTAAATCTATTGGTCTAAATATCAGTTTGCCACATGAGCAATACCCTAATCCGTATATTACTCCAGAATTAAATTTTGAATTTCATTATTTCTTTATGCGTAAGTTATGGTTTATGCACTTAGCCAAAGCTTTAGTTGTTTTCCCTGGTGGCTTTGGTACTATGGATGAGCTTATGGAAATGTTAACTTTAATACAAACTAAAAAAGTGAAAAAAAGAATTCCGATAATACTTTATGGCTCTGAATATTGGAAAAATATTATTAACTTTGATGCTCTAGTGCAATATTGTATGATTTCTAAAGAAGATTTAAATATTTTCCATTTTTCTGATACTCCAAGAGAAGCTTTTGAATTTTTGAAAGATGAATTAATGAAAAATGATCAAAAAAATTCTAAATAAAACAATTATTATTTTGTAAAATGGCAATTGAAGAAAATAAACCTGATGAGGTAGTAGAGCAAAAAGGTAAAATAATGCTTGTCGATGATGAGATGATGCATCGAAAGCTCATAAGAACAATTTTAGGATCAAAGAAATTTGATTATGTAGAAGCATCATCGGGTAATGAAGCATTAGAATTTTTCAAAAAAGAACCGTTCGACTTAATATTAATGGATCTTAATATGCCCGGTCTTACTGGTTCTGAATGTATTAGAGAGATAAAAAAGTTAGAAAGAGGAAAAGAAACCCCAATAATAATGGTTACAGCTCAATCAAATCTTCAAGGTTTAATTGAAGGTATTGAGTATGGTGCAATTGAGTATATTGTAAAGCCATTTAGCCACGATGAACTTAGAGCGAAGGTAATGGCTATTTACAATTTTCATAAACAACGTATAGAGTTAGCAGAAAAACAAGCCGAGCTGGAACGTTTAAAACTTTTACAACAAACTGTAGTTACACTATCTCATCATATTAATAATGCTCTTTCTTCTGTTTCTTTGTTTTTACAGACAGTGGATCCTAATGATCCTGAAAAGGTTAAAGAGCTAATTAAAGTAACACAAATGCAATCAAATAAGATTCTTGCTGTTATTAAAGGTATGGAAGAAATGGCTAAAAATGCTGATATAAAATTAATAGATTACCCTGGTGCAACCTCTGAAATGTTAGATATTGCTGAATTTATGAAAAAACATGTTGATAATAAATAGAATTCATTTCTTATAATTTTCTATTAAAAATTTGATTATTTTTATTTTATTCATTAAATTATAATTAATTTAAGATAATTTCATAATAAATGGATATATTTCATAGTATTTGGTTCGATATAATCGTTATTCCAATTCTAGTTATTTGGAGTGGGCTTTATGCCGCTGCCGAAATTGCAATCATTTCTGTAAGAAAAAGTAGATTGCAAGAACTTGTTGAGCAAGAAAACAAAAAAGCAAAAATAGTATTGGATCTATTGAAAAATCACGATGACTTTTTTGCCATTGTTCAAATTGGAATGACAGTATTACCTTCATTAGCTTCTGCTCTTGCTGGTGTTATAGCTGTTACTCACCTAAAACCACTTATTGAGTTGATAAATATCTCATGGATTCATTATTATTCTGAATCAATATCTGTTATAATTGTAGTTGCTATAGTATCCTATTTAACTTTAATAATTGGTGAGCTTGTCCCAAAATCTTTGGGATTAAGATATGCAGAGAGATTATCTCTCTTTTTTGCAAAATTTATCATTTTCCAATTAAAACTTCTACACCCAATTATAAAATTTTTAAGTGCCTCTACTAATTTATTCACTAAGCCTCTTGGCAAAAACCAGGAGGTAATTAATAAGGATCTTTCGGAAGATGAATTTAAATTATTATTAGAAGAAGGTACTAAAACAGGGGTTATTGATAAAACCGAACACGATTTAATAAAAAGTATTTTTGAGTTTACAGATACTACCGCAAAAGAGGTTATGGTGCCTCGAACAAAGGTTGTTGCTTTAAATATTGAGGATTCAAGAGAAGAGATAATTAAAATTGTTCTTGAAGAAGGGTTTTCAAGATTACCTGTCTACAAAGAAACAATTGATAATATTATTGGTATTATTTATGCTAAGGATTTAATAGGCCTTCTTGAAAATAAAAATTTAATTATTCTTGAAGATATTTTAAGACCCGCCTATTTTGTTCCTGATACAAAAAAAATTAGTCAGATAATGAAAGACTTTCAGTCTAAGAAAATTCAGATGGCTATTGTACTTGATGAATTTGGTGGCTTTGAAGGTATTGTAACAATGGAAGATATTCTTGAAGAGATAGTTGGAGAAATACATGATGAGTATGATGAAGAAACTAATCCTTTTGAAATATCACCTACTGGTGCTCTGGTTGTAGATGGATTGTTGAATGTTTCTGATTTTAATGAAAAGTTTAAAAGTTATGAAATTCCTGAAGATGAAGATTATGATACTATCGGTGGTTTTGTAATTAAATGTGCTGGAAGAATACCTGATATAGGCGAAAAAATTTTTTATAAAGATATTTGCTTTACAATTTTAAAGAAAGATGAACGTAGAGTTAGCTTAATAAAGGTTGAAAAAAATCTTTCTTCTAAAGAAGAAAAAAACACTAATTTTATAGGTGTAGAATGAATATATCTTTAGCAATTATTTCACTTTTTGCAGCACTAATACCAATACTTTTATATATGATAGCTATCTGGTTATTGGATCGCTATGATAGAGAGCCCGTTTGGCTTGTAGCTTTGAATTTCTTTTGGGGTGCGATAGGAGCAATTCTAATTGGAATTTTTGGGAGTTGGTTCTTTGAACAAAGCTTTTCGAAATTACTTTTTGATTCTGAGAACAAGGTTCTCTTTAGTGCTATTTTGACTGCACCTATTGTAGAGGAGTTTGCTAAAGGTATTTTTCTTCTTGTAATTACAGCCCCTTTAAAAGATTTTGATAATATGACTGATGGAGTAGTTTATGGTGCTGCTATTGGTTTGGGTTTTGGGATGACGGAAAATTTCTTATATTTTTTAAATGTAAGTACAATGCAAGAATGGATTATTCTTGTACCAATAAGATCTGTATTTAGTGCTGTAATGCATGCTTGTTCTACTTCTGCTTTAGGAGCTATGATAGGTTATTCAAAATTCCAAAGTAAAAATAAAAAATATTACCTTGTTCCTTTAGGTTTTTTAATTGCTATGACGATTCATTTTATTTGGAATTTTTCAGTATCTTATGGTGCAGGAAAATTTACTATTATTGGTGCTATTTTTATTTTTGTTTCAGTTATTATTATGTTTATACTTTTTGAGTCTTCGCTATCAGTTGAAAGTAAGTTAATAAAAAAGGAACTTACAGAAGAAGCAGAAAAAGGATTGATACCAACAGAACATCTTAATTATTTACCATATACTCATTTAAGAAATAAAAAGGGATGGTTACCTGAAGATGTTGATCAAAACAAATACTTAAAAGTAGCAACTACTTTAGCGTTTCGAAAACAACAATATAAAAATTGTTCAAGTAGGAAAAAAGCTTTCTATGAACAAGAAGTTGAATCTGCAAGAGAAGAAATTTCCTACCTTTTACATAGAACACCAATTTAAAATGAAAAATGGAGGGGCTTAACCAAAGTTTTAATGAAGAGTAAAAAAGTTTTAATTACAAGATTGTGTTGTGTTGGTGATGTTATTTATAGCATACCTTTAATAAAAACAATAAAAAGAAATGATCCTGATGTTAAAATAACTTATGTTGTTACTAATTGGTGCAAACAAATTATCGAAATGGTTCCTGAAATAGATGATATTATTGTTTTTGATGCACCATATCAAAAAATATCTATTTTATCAAAATTATTACATTCTTTTTCTCTCTGGAGAAAAATATTTTTCGGTAAATACTGTGTAGGTATAAACTTACACCGAAGTATATTTTTCCCCATAATATTTTTCTTTGCTAATATCAAAGTAAGAATTGGATTTGGTAAAAATATTTTTCTAAATAGAAAAGTATTTTATGATGATACTTTGCATGAATCAAAGAAATTTTTATCGTTATTATCTTCATTCAATTATAAAGAAATAATTGAACTTCCCGAAATTTTACCATCAGAAGAGGATAAAACTTTTGTTAATAATTTGCTTTCCAAATATAATATACCTAAAAATAATATTTTGGTGGGTATTTATGCTGATGGTGGAAGAAATCCAGGTCAAATAATGGAAATAAGACAATTAAGTTCTGATAAATATATTGAATTTATTCAAAATGTTTTGAAAAAATATTCAAATATTACTTTTCTTTTAATTAATTCTAAAGAAGGCAAAGGAAACGCAGAAAAAATAAATGAGGCAATAAATAATAAAAATTGTATATTGCTTTCTAATTTAACTCTAAAACAAATTGCTGCTTTGTCAGAAAAATGTAAAACATTTATTGGTGGTGATACAGGTATCTTACATTTAGCTGCTGCGACCGGTACAAAAGTTATTATGTTTTATGGTCCAGATAATCCTAATCAATGGGCTCCATTAAATGATGGCAACAAGATAATTTTTCATTTAATCGATTGCAGTCCCTGTTATACACCTGTAACTGTAAAAGATAAAAGTAACTTTGTTGGTAATACATTTATTTGCAAACGAGGGGACGCTTTATGTATGAAGATAATTACTGTAGAAGAAATTTTAAATGCTTTTGAAGAAATAATTAGTAAATGATGATGAAAAAAATTGGGATTTTTGGAGGAACTTTTAACCCTCCACATATTGGTCATATGATTTTAGCTGATTTGGTTTTTGATAAGCTCAAGTTAGATGAGTTAATTTTTATTCCAGCTTACATACCACCACATAAAGCTAAAATACATTTAATTGATGCAAAGCATCGTTTAAATATGCTTAAGTTATCAATCAATAATAAAAAGTATTTTAAGATTTCTGATATTGAAATAAAAAGAGGGGGTAAATCTTATACCTATGATACCTTAATGTATCTTAAAAGTAAAAATAAAAATACAAAGTTCTATTTAATTATAGGATATGACAATTATAAAGATTTTACTTGTTGGAAAAATTACAAAGAGATATTAAAAAATTGTAAAACAATTGTTTTAAAAAGATTTTTAAATAATGAAACAAAAAATAAACATCACGTTAGTTATTGTCAAAAAAAATTAAAAGATGTTGAAACAGAACTCCCATCAAAAAATTGTATTTTTATTGATAACCCTATTTTAGATATTTCATCTACGGAAATTAGAAATAGAATCAAAAAGGGTAAATCTTTTGAATTCTATGTTACTGAAAAAGTGGCAAGTTACATAAAAAAGAATAAACTATATATTTAATTACTTTATTAAGATTATTTTTTGTAATAAAAATTTAGTATAATTTTTATTGGTAATTTCTAACAAGCAAAAGTAAATGCCAGAACTCAATTTGGTTTTATTAGATTCTAAATAGTATTCATAATTGCCAGCTAGTAAAGTCTGATTATTTATTAGTTCTGAAGTTTTCCTCCCTAATATATCATAAATTGATAAAGTAATAATAGACTCTTTTTCTAATGAAAATTTTATTCTCGTCATGCTGTTGAAAGGGTTGGGATATATATTTAATTTATTTGTCAGGTTATCGTGAGAAGAATTTATTGAAGTTAAAAAATTCTGTGAAACGATAAATTTTAGGTTATTAAGTGATTTATCGATGTTTTGTAGTATATATCTTTCAGGAGAGAATTTATAATTGCTGTTGCTGGGTATTATTATATAGCTGCCGGCACATAAAGTATCAAATAAAAAATGTCCATTTTTATCTGTTGTTGATGTTAATGAAATATCGCCGTTTAATTTTAATTCAATCCCTTCTTTTCCATTTCCAGTTGAATCTGTTACTATGCCTTCTAAACCAAAAAATCCAAAAAATGAAATTTCTTTATCTTCATCATCAATAAATTTAATTTCTTCATTTTCTGGAATGAATTTGTATCCTGTTTTTAAAGGTGTAATTTTAAATTTGCCATTTCTGAAGTATGTTTTTATACTTTCATTTGAATTAATAATAAGTGTTGTGTCTCCAGTAATTAATAATATAATATCAGTAATATCTCTTTTCTTTTTATCTTGAATTTTTACCAAAACAGAGGGTAATTTTTTGGCAACTATTGTGTCGTTTTCTATCGAAGATTCAATGTATTTATAATTAATTCTTTTAGTTTTAAAATCATATCCTTCTTTACAAAAGGTAATTTCATAATTACCTTTATTTAGATTTGAAAACTCATAATGCCCATATTCATTAGTTAAAGTTTCGTTTTGTAGATCACCATTAAGTATTACTTTTACATTTTTTATTGGCTCTTTTTGGGGTGTAAAAATATAACCTGATAATTTTAGATAACCAACAAAATCAATTTTGTATATAGAGCTATCTAAATTTGTTAAAATAATTTCATCGGGATTGTAATAAAATCCTTTTTTTAATGCTTTTAAATGAAAATTACCTGATTGAAGCTGTTTTAAAATGTAGTTGCCATTGCTATCTGTATATGCTATTATTGATGTATCATATTTATCAATTATTTTTACATTTATTAAAGGAGCTTTTTTAACATCTGTTACATTGCCTGAAATATCGATGATTTTCTTTGCTAGGAAAAGTTGATTTGAAATGACTTCGTTATTTACTGTGACACTAAATTTGTTAGGATAAAACACATAGGATTGATTTTGTGGAATTACTTCATAAGTCCCGTTTACGATATCATTAAAACAATAATATCCGTTATTATCAGTAAAAACAGAATCACTATTAGATAATATAATTTTAATGTTATTTATTGGGTTATCCCTTATTCCCTTTATATATCCAGAAATTGAATTACCGTTTATTACTGTAATGTTTTGTTCAAATCTACTTTTGAATAGTGTATCATAAATATAAGTTGTTGGTATAAATTTTAAGTTATTACCTAAAGGTAGAATTGAATATTTACCAAATGGAAGATAGTTAAAAACGAACGATCCATCATTTGTTGTAATACATGAGTCGTTCATTTTACCAGATAATTTTATCTTTATATTATTAACAGGAATAGCTTTTGAGCTTAACGTCTTTCCAGATATTGATAAGTATGCGTAAAACATTAATGAGTCTATATCTTTTTCAATTTTCAAGTTTATTTGATTGGGTGAAAAAAACACACCATCGGAAAAAGGTATAATACTAGCATTGGATTCTATTAAAGAATCTATTACAAATTTACCACTATCATCACTTTTTGTCTGAAGTTGTTTTTCTGTAGATATTGTTATTGTTATATTTTTCAATGGTGCTCCAGAATAATCTTTTATAAAGCCAGATATTCTGAAAATATTTTTTAAGGTAAAATTGTTGTTTAAAATGTTTTTATTTAAATTGTTAATAGTATATGTGTTTGGCTCAGATATTGATCTGTTATGAGTAATGCTTATTGTATAATTATTTGTTTCAAGTGAATCAAAAACATACTTACCATTTTTATCAGAAGAAGTTTCTTCGTTAATATTACTATTAGTTAAAATAACTTTAATATTCTGTAAAGGGTTCTTGTTTTTGTCAAAAATATAACCTCCTAATTGAAAGAATCTTATACCTATTACATTCAAGTTAGTAATGTTACTATCAACATTAATTAGGTAATCATTCAAATCGAACTTATAATAATCTAAAACAAACGAGATTTTATATTGATTTTTTTCAACATCTGAAAAATTAAATGTTCCATCACTTTGAGTTAAGGTTTCAAAATAGTTATTACCATTTAGAGTTACTTTTACATTTTTTAAAGGGGATCCATTTTTATCTACTACCTTTCCTGAAATTGAAAATAAATTTAATTTAGTGCCCCAAAAATTTAGATTCGTTGTATCACTTGAAATATTATCGATTGTAATAAGTTCTGGTACAAATTTATATGAGTATAATAAAGGTTTTATTGTAAATGGGGAAGAATAAATCGTGTCAAAAGAATAGTATCCATATAAATTGCTAAATGTATTTCCGTTTTTAGTTCCTGTAATTTCTAGTTTTACATTTTTAAGAATTTCATTTTTATCGTTATAAGTATATCCGCTTATTTTGTAGAATTTTAACCCTGTAAAATTTATATTATTAATTGAACTCGATATTACTTTTACAGATTTAGAATTTTCTTGAAAAAAATAACTTGCTTTACTTATACTTATTTGGTAATCACCACTAATAATATCTGTGAAAAAATAATAACCATTTTCATCTGTAGATGTGCTTTTTTGTAATAAACCTTCTAAATTAATTGTTGCATTTTGAATAGGATTGTTGTAGCTATCTTTTACATATCCGCTAATATTATATGTGGGTAGTTTTTTTGCTGTAAAATATTTTATTTGATCGTTAGTCAAATCATTAAAACTATATTTTTCTGGTGTAAACTGATAAATGAATGAAAGAGGTTGAACAATATATGTTCCTCTTGCTAATGTATCAAAAACAACCTGTCCATTGATTGTTGTTAACTTTTCATCGTTTTTGTTCCCGGTTAATCGGACGTTTATATTCTGAATGGTTTCGTTTTTCTCGTCACGAATAGTACACAAAATTCTATAAAAAATATAACCTGTAAAATTTATGTTGTTAATGGAGTTATATATATTCGATACTACAATCTGTTCAGGCAAAAAAAATCTCTTTTCAGTTGTGGGAGTGCTTTTAAAAGGTTTTATTGTGTATGTTTTGCCTTGTATAGCTGTAAAAGAATATTCTCCGTTACTATTTGTATATACAGAATCCAGTCTATCTGAAATAAAATATACTTTAACCATATTAATACCAGAATTATTACTATCGGATATTTTTCCTGATATTATAACTTGAGAGTAAGTTGTTGCTATTAACCTAATGAACGCTAAAAAAAATAATATTTTTTTTAACATATTAATAGTTAAAAAGTTGTTAAAAAAATTGTTAGATTACGTTTCTTAGTGGGCTTATACGTTATCTGTTCTTTATATTTCTTATCTTAGCAAAATTCGCTTTAAGTCAAATATAGTTTTTTATTTTAGAATTATCAAGAATTATTTTAATTGGTTTTCCTTTGTTGGAATTTTATTTTTTTTAGTAGTAATAAGCTTTCATATTGTTTTATAATTTTTTATATTTAATTATAATTTATTAAAATATTTGAGAACTTATGGTTTTAACAATAACAACAAATCCAATGTTGGATAAAACCTTATTTTTACCAAAATTTGAAATAGGTAATATCTATCGATCTACAAAAGTAGAAGATGTAGCAGGTGGTAAGGGTATAAATGTCTCTTTACAACTCACAGAATTAGGAGTTGAAAATATCGCAACGGGTTTTTTAGGTGGAGAAATTGGTTTGCAGATTAAACATATACTTGATAATGATAATATCAAAAATGATTTCGTGTGGGTTAAGGGTAATACCCGAATTGGTTTTACTATTTTAGATGAGTCAAATCTTGTTCAAACTTCAGTTTTTGAACCAAACCATAAAGTTTCTGAAGATGAAAAAAATAAATTATTAGACAAAGTAAATAAATATTCATCTCTTTGTAACTATATAGCTATTTCGGGTTCAGTGCCAGATAAAAGTATTTCTGGAATTTATTATGATATGATTAATTTAATTAAAAATAATAATAATGCTAAAATCTTTTTTGATTCCTATGGAGAGGAGTTTAAAATAGGAATTAATGCAAAACCTTTTTTCGTTAAGCAAAATAAAAAAGAGGCAGAATTATTTTTTAACAAACCCTTAATTGATGAAAAAGATTTTTTACAAGCTCTGGATAGTTACATTGATATTCATTTTGCTATATTAACAAATGGCGTGAATTATTCATATATAAAATATGAAAACGATTTTTATAGAGTAAAACCCCCAAAAGTAAACGTTATAAATCCCATAGGAAGTGGTGATACAATAACCGCTGGTTTAATTTATGGTTTTATTAAGAATTATGATTTTATTGATATTATAAGATTTGCTTTCGCCGCTGCTGCTTCAAATGCTTCTAAATGGGTGATAGCAAGAAATAAATATGAAGACATTTGTTCATATATGCCTCTCATAATTCTTGAAAAATTGTAGAGCGATATTCTAATCATTAACTATTTTTAACTTGCATAATTATAAAATATTTTGTATAATTATGCACATTTTAATTTTATAAGGATTGGTATGATTAATGTCGCTTTAATTGGTGGCTCTGGTTATTCAGGTAAAGAGTTGATAAGATTATTGTTACAGCACCCTGAAGTTAAAATTAAATCAATTTTTGCTAAAAGTACAGCTGGTAAAAATATTAATGATATTTATCCTTTTTTCAAAAAGAAAATTGATATTCTGATTGATTCATTTGATATTAGCAAAATACAAGACATTGATTTAATTTTTGCAGCTTTACCACATGGGGAATCTATGGAGATATTGCCAGAACTAATTGGCACTAATGTTAAAGTAATTGATCTGGGTGGTGATTTTAGATTTCAAGATGTTTCTGTTTATGAAAAGTGGTATAACAAGGAGCACACGTCAAAAGATGTTGTCAAAAATTTTGTTTATGGCTTACCAGAATTATTTAGAGATAAAATTAAAAAAGCCAATTATATCGCAAATCCTGGTTGCTACCCAACTAGTGCAATATTAGCTTTAGCTCCAATAGTAAAAACTGATTATTTCGATTTAAATAGTATTGTAATTAATTCGTTATCTGGTGTCTCTGGTGCTGGAAGAAAAGCAACCATTGATTATAGTTTTTGTGAGGTGAATGAATCTGTTAAAGCCTATAAAATTGGAAACCATCAACACTCACCAGAGATTGAAAGTGTTTTGGAGAATTTTTCAGGTAAGGGAATAGATTTAATTTTTGTTCCTCATCTAATTCCTGTTAATAGGGGTATTTATACAACAATATACCTTAAGCCCAAGGTGGAGATTGATATACAGGAAGTGCGAAATATTTATAATGATTTTTATAAAGACTCTTTTTTTGTTAGAATGTTTAGTAGTGTACCCCAGTTACAGGATGTGGTATATACTAATTTTTGCGATATACATCTTACTTATGCAAAAGATAGTAATTTTCTGGTAATAAATTCTGCAATAGATAATCTCATAAAAGGGGCTGCTGGTCAGGCTATTCAGAATATGAATATTATGTTTAATTTAAAGGAAGACGAGGGTTTAAATGGAAATTGAAATTAATGGTGGAGTTACTGCTCCTAATGGATTTAAAGCTGCTGGTGTACACGGTGGTTTAAAGATGAATAAAAAAGATGTCTCTTTAATTTTTTCAGAAGTACCCGCTGTAGCTGCAGGCGTATTTACTACAAATAAAGTTGCAGCTGCACCAGTAATTATTGATAAAGAACAATTAGCTAAAGGTAATAAAATTTCGGCTATTGTATGTAATAGTGGAATTGCTAACGCTTGCACAGGAGAGCAAGGGTTAAAAGATGGTTGGGATACTATTCGTTTTACAGCTGAACAATTAAACATTAGTGAAGATTCTGTTTTAATATCTTCAACTGGTGTTATTGGTAAAAATTTATTTATGGATAGGCTTATGAAGGGTATATCTATTGCTGTGAAAAACCTTTCAAAAGATAATCATACAGCAGCTGCTGAAGCCATAATGACCACCGATACATTTTCAAAAGAATATGCTGTTAAATTTTCTATTAATGATAGTGAAATAATTATTGGTGGTATGGCAAAAGGTTCTGGCATGATAAAACCCAACATGGCTACAATGCTTGCTTTTATTACAACTGATGCATTAATTTCAAAAGATTTATTACAAGAATCATTAAAAATTGTGGTCAATAAAACTTTTAATCGTATTAGTGTTGATAATGATACAAGCACAAATGATATGGTTATTGTTCTTGCTAATGGTTTATCCAGAGTGCCAGAAATAAAAAAACATACAGAAGAATATGGCCTATTTTTAAATGCTTTAGAGAAGGTATGTAAAACACTTGCAAAAATGATAGTAAAAGATGGAGAAGGTGCTACAAAACTTATAGAAGTTAATATAAAAGGTGCAGCTACTCCAGAATATGCTCTTAAAGCAGCCAGAGCTGTTGCTGATTCTTATCTTGTGAAAACAGCTATTCACGGGGCAGATGCAAATTGGGGAAGAATAATTGCTGCAGTAGGTTATTCTGGAATAGAGTTTAACCCAGAAAAAGTAACATTAAAAATTAGTGGACTAAATATTTTGGATGCTGGCTATAAAGTGGTATTTAGTGAAAAGGAAGCTAAAGAAGTCTTAATGAAAAATGAGGTAAAAATTGAAGTTGATCTTCACGATGGTGTTTATGAGGAAACAATTTGGACAAGTGATTTAAGTAAAGAATATATAACCATTAATGCAAGCTACCGGAGTTAATATGGAAGAAATAAATCAAAAAAGCGAAAGCGTAACACATGCTCTTGTAGAAGCTTTACCATATATACAAAAATTCCGAGATAAAATAATGGTAATTAAATATGGTGGAGCTGCTCAGAATGATGAAGCTTTAAAAGTTAGTTTTTCTAAAGATATTGCTCTTCTTGCTAATTTAAATATACGTGTTGTTATTGTGCATGGTGGTGGTAAAGAAATTAGTAGCATTTCTAATCAGCTAGGCATAACATCAAAATTTGTTAATGGCCAGAGGGTAACAAGTGAGGAAATGCTTGATGTGGTGATTATGGTATTAGGAGGAAAAATTAATAAAGAAATAGTTGGTTTAATTAATAGACAAGGTGTGAGAGCTGTTGGTATTTCGGGTAAAGATGGTAACTTATTAAAAGCAAAAAAAATTTTATCCGAAACTGGCGATGACCTTGGTTGGGTAGGTGAAGTAGAATCTGTGGATACCAAAATACTGAATGTTCTTCTTGATTCAGGTTTTATACCTGTAATCTCTCCTATAGGATGGGGCGAAGAAGGAAGACCTTTCAATATTAATGCTGATATTGCTGCAAGTAGTATTGCTAAAGCATTAAAAGCAGAAAAATTAATTTATATTAGTGATGTCCCAGGTGTAATGATAAATGACGAAAGGGTTGGTTCAATAGATCAAGAAACTGCTGAAAAATATATATTAGAAGGTAAAATTACTGGCGGTATGATTCCAAAAACTCGATCTGCTTTTGATACTATTGAGGGTGGAGTAAACAAGGTTCATCTTATTGATGGAAGAACTCCGCATGCTTTATTGCTTGAATTATTTACTGATGAAGGTATAGGAACTCAATTTATTTCATAATTATTATAGGAATATTAAAATGACTAATCAAGAGGTTTTTGATTTAGCAGATAAATATATAATGAATACATATAAAAGATTCCCAATAGCCTTGAAAAATGGTGAAGGGGCTTATCTTTATGATTATGATGGAAATGAATACCTGGACTTTTTAGCTGGAATTTCTGTCAATGCTTTAGGCTATAATCATCCTGTTATTAAAGAAACTATTCATAAATTAGGTGATGGATTGTTTCATACATCTAATCTTTTTTATACAAAAAACCAGGCACAATTAGCTAAACTATTAATAGAAAACTCGGATCTTGACAAAGTCTTTTTTTGTAATAGTGGAGCAGAAGCAAATGAATCTGCTATAAAACTTGCTCGTAAATGGGGGAAAGGTAGATATGAAATAATTGTAATGTATAACTCCTTTCATGGTAGAACAATGGGAGCTCTTTCTGCTACCGGGCAAACAAAGTATCAGAAAGGATTTGAGCCAGTTTTACCTGGATTTAAATTTGTAAATTATAACAATTTCGAAGAGCTTGAAAAAGCTATTACCGATTTAACGGTAGCTATAATGCTTGAACCGCTTCAAGCCGAAGGTGGTATAATTATACCATCTAAGGATTATATCAAAAATATTGAAAAATTATGTAAAGAAAAAAACCTTTTGTTAATTTTAGATGAAGTTCAAACTGGAATTTGTAGAACAGGTAAACTATTTGCATATCAGCATTATGATATTGAACCAGATATTATAACTTTAGCCAAAGCTTTAGGTGGAGGCTTGCCAATAGGAGCAATGCTTGCAAAATCAAATATAGCTTCAGCTTTTGAACCCGGCAATCACGCTTCTACTTTTGGTGGAGGTGAGTTTGTAACTGGTGTAGCATTTGCTTCTTTACATTATTTAATTGAAGAAAAAATTTACTTGCATGCTGCAAAGATGGGAGAATACTTTTTATCTGAATTAAAAAATTTAGCAGCTAAATATAAAACAAAAGTAAAGGAGGCTAGAGGTCTGGGCTTACTGTGTGGTCTTGAATTGGAAGATAAAATATCTCTATCTGATTTTGGTAACTCTCTTTTAAAAAGAGGATTGTTAACAGCTGCCGCAGGTACTAATGTGGTTCGTTTTGCTCCCCCTTTAATTATTCAAGAAGAGCATATTAATAAAGCTATAAGTATTATAGATAATGTTTTAACAACTATTTGATATCTTTATGGAAAGCGAGAGGAAAAAAAGAATTAATAAGATACTGGATATTTTAAAAAACAAAGTAGTAAACACCCAAGAAGATTTAGTTAAGGAATTAAAAAAATCTGGTATCGAGATAACACAGGCAACTCTTTCGAGAGATCTTGCCAGTATTGGAGTTATGAGGGTAAGAGATAAAAATGGTTTGAGATATCAATTTAACTCCGAAAAATCACCTATTCTTCAATCTGTTATTACAATTGAAGTACAGGAAGTATTATTAAATGAAACATCTGTGGTAATCAAAACTCTTACGGGGTGTGCTCAAAGTGTAGCGGTTGTTGTTGACTCATGGAACCACCCTGATATTCTTTGTACTATAGCTGGTGATGATACTATACTTGTTCTTCCTAAAAGTATAAAATATGTGAAGAGGGTTGCTAATTATCTGAAAAGAGAATGGAATTTGCATTAGTTTTCCATCTTTTTATATAATTATTTTTTTTCAGAACTCTTTTGCTAAAAGTAGATAGTTGAGTATTGCCAACCTTTGTTAGTTGTATTTTAATATGTAGATGAAAATTCTAATACTATATTTCTTTTTATTTTTAAAACACTTTTATTTCCAAAATTTTTTTGAAATAAAATATTAACGTATAAAAGAGTATTATATCCTTTTTTGAAAAAATAATTTCTCTATAAATTTTCACTTGCTTTTAGTTTTTTTTAAGTGTAAAATTATAGAGACCTTATTTGTATTTTTTTGGAGGTGATTTATGAATCTAATTCAGGAGTATGAAAATATTATCTTAGAAGTAAAAGATAAAGTTGCTTATATTTTTTTAAATAAGCCAGAAAAGGGTAACTCAATATGTGGTAGTACGATAGGTGATCTTTCAGATGCTTTTCAATTAATAGAGAAATCTGATAAAATTCGTTGCGTCGTTATTTCAAGTAAAAATGATTTTTTTTGTAGAGGTGCAGATATAAATTGGCTAAAAAATATATTGAATATGGGCAAAAGAGAAAATGCTGAGATGTCTTTGTTGGTTGGTAAGCTACTTTTTATGATATATTCCTTACCAAAACCAGTTATTTGTAAAATTAATGGTTATGTCTCAGGTTGTGGTTTGGGTTTAGTTTCTGTTTGTGATATTGTTATTGCTCCAGATGATATAGAGATGGTTTTTGATGAGCTTAAATATGGATTTACACCTTCAGTTTATGCCCCTTATGTGATTAAAAAAATTGGTGAAAATAAAGCGAAAGAGCTATTTATTACAGGTAGGACTTTTACTGCATATGAAGCAAAAGAAATTGGATTCGTTAATTTTGTTTGTAAGAGGGAAGAGTTAGATAAAACAACTGAAAATGTTGTCAATCAAATTTTAACAAGTTCTCCTAATTCAATTAAAGAAATTAAAGATGTTATATCTCATATAAGGACTATGAGATATGACGAAGTATTAAAGTTTACTTCAGAAAGTCTTGGTGAAATATCATCTAGTGATGAGTTAAAAGAAGGAATAAAATCAATCTTAGAAAACAGAAAACCAAATTGGGTTTAATATTTTGTATCTTTTTTAATGCTATTGCATCTAATAAATAACAAATAATAAAAGGAATATTTATGAATTTAAATCAAATATTTAAGTCGCTTTTGTTAATTATAGTTTTCTTGTCTTTTACTCAACTTTTTGCTCAAAGGAAAATTGAAAATCAAGCCAGTTCTAATAAAGCCCCGGATTTTACTTTAGAAGATCTAAATGGAAAAAATGTAAAACTTTCTGATTTTAAAGGGAAAGTTGTTATTATTAATTTTTGGGCTACCTGGTGCCCACCTTGTAAGGCAGAAATACCTGATTTTATTGAACTTTATAAAACATATCAGAAAAAAGGACTCGTTATACTAGGTATTGCTTTAGATAACAAGGAAAAAGTAGTAAAGTTTGTTAAGGATAATGGTATAAACTATCCTATTCTTATGGGTAATCAAGAGGTTTCTAATCTTTATGGAGGTATATCGGGAATACCTACGTCATTTGTTGTTGATAGAAAGGGTAT
This sequence comes from Ignavibacteria bacterium, assembly GCA_036567745.1. GTDB lineage: Bacteria > Bacteroidota > Ignavibacteria > DATCTW01 > DATCTW01 > DATCTW01. Next base: position 167,999 of record DATCTW010000051.1, read on the forward strand.
TATTAAGAATGTTTTTGTAGGTCTTCGTTCAAAAGAGGTGTTTGAGCAGAATATTAAAGATAATCTTTAATTAGTATAATTTTCTTTTTAAATAAAAAATTTTAAAGATCGATATTAAAACAAAAAAGGATTCGTATGAATCCTTTTTTATTTTGTAGCGGGGCTAGGACTTGAACCTAGAACCTTCGGGTTATGAGCCCGACGAGCTACCAATTGCTCCACCCCGCGATGTTTACATAATATAATATTATAATTTCATAAAGTCAAGTTATAGAATTTTCTCTATTAGCATTGAAATAATTATATTGAATTTAACTTAATTTTAAAATTTATTTGAAGTTCTGATTCAAATAATATGTTTTATTTAAAAATAAAAGAATTGTTGTTATAGATTAGTTAATTCTCATTATT
>DATCTW010000052.1:0-41368 GCA_036567745.1 Ignavibacteria bacterium
AAATGATACTTTTTGTAAAAAAAATATAATTACTAATTTGTATGTTTTTAATTCTACTATTTAACTATTTCAAAAGCGTAAAGATTTACATTAGGGAGGAGCAACCAATATAATAACCACATTGTGCTACTTATTGAAACTGGTATTGCAAAATTATCATCTAAAAGGTTAAAAGAATACAACTCCGAAAGAGTACCAATTAAAGCACCAATAATTCCAATTATATATTCTATGGGTGTATATGTAATTTTTGGAGTAACTAAAATTACTATTACTGCACTAATAAAAAAAGCTAAACTCCCTTCAAGAGTTTTGCCATTAATTTTTATTTTTCCAATACTCATTCCCACAAGAGCAGCAAGTATATCAGAAATAATTAATATCGAGAAACTCATAACCACTAATACTTTTGGAAAAATAAAAATACAAATTGATGCTGATATTAAAACATAAGTTCCACCATTTAAAGTTTTCTTAGAACTTACTTCGTGTTTTCTTAAAATATTTCCAAATATTTTATAAAAAACATTCGCTACCGTAGAAGAATAATATCTCAAAATATCTAGTATAATTGAACCTAATGTTAAAGGAATAATTATTGAAAGGGCAAGATCTTTTGGAATATAGTAATAAATAATAGGTATAGAAAGGGATATCATATGAATACCCTTTCTTATCAATTCTTTTTTTAAATTAGTTTTATTTGAAACATTAATAATATCTTTCAATAAACCACCTTTACTTATGATTGTTGATCACTTTTACCTGAATCTGATTGTTCCTCAGCTTTTTTCAATTCTTCAACAGCTTTTCTTATTTCATCAGCTCTTGCAGATAGATCAATTTTATCTTTTGGTGGTTCGGTCTTTTTTGTATTGTTAACAGGAGGTAATTCTTCTCCTTTTATAATCTTATCAATTTCTTCACTATCTAATATTTCTCTTTCTAATAAAGCACCAGCTAATCTATGTAAAGTATCGATATTTTCTCTCAATATTCTCTCAGCTCTCTCTAGAGCAGAATTTACAATTGATTTTACCTCTTCGTCAATCTCAATAGCAGTTTTTTCACTGTAATCTTTATGCCGTGTAATTTCTCTTCCTAAAAATATCTCTTCTTCTTTAGAGCCATAAGTTAGAGGTCCTAATTTCTCACTCATACCCCATTCACAAACCATTTTCCTTGCAAGAGCAGTAGCTCTTTCAATATCATTACCAGCGCCAGTAGTTAATTGATTGAATACTATTTTTTCAGCTACCCTACCACCAAGTGCATAAGCAATCATTGCCTCAAGATAATCCTTAGAGTATGTGTGTTTTTCATCGATTGGTAAGTAAGTTGTAACCCCTAGAGCTCTTCCACGAGGAATAATAGTAACTTTATGAACAGGATCTGCTTCTGGAATCATTTTTGCAACAAGTACGTGGCCAGATTCATGGTAAGCTGTAATCTTTTTTTCCTTATCAGAAATAATAAGACTTTTCCGTTCAACCCCCATCATTACTTTATCTTTGGCTTCTTCAAAATCATCCATTGATACTTTTGTTTTATTCTTTCTTGCAGCAAGTAGAGCAGCTTCATTTACAAGATTAGCTAATTCAGCACCAGCTAAACCCGGTGTTCCTTTTGCTAAAACAGAAATATCTACATCAGGTGCAAGTGGAATTTTCTTTGTATGAACCTTAAGTATTCCTTCCCTTCCTCGAACATCAGGTCTATCAACAACAATTTGACGATCAAATCTGCCTGGTCTTAAAAGAGCTGGGTCTAAAACATCAGGTCTATTAGTTGCTGCAATTATGATTACACCCATATTCTGCTCAAAGCCATCCATCTCAACTAACAATTGATTTAAAGTTTGTTCTCTTTCATCATGTCCACCACCTAAACCAGCTCCTCTGTGCCTACCAACAGCATCTATTTCATCTATAAATATAATACAAGGTGCATTTCTTTTACCTTGATCAAATAAATCCCTTACTCTTGAAGCACCAACACCAACAAACATTTCCACAAAATCAGCACCACTTATTGAAAAGAATGGTACACCAGCTTCACCTGCAACTGCTCTAGCAAGAAGTGTTTTGCCAGTTCCCGGAGGGCCTAATAACAACACTCCCCTTGGTATCTTTCCACCTAATCTTTGGAATTTACCAGGTTCTCTTAAGAATTCAATAACTTCCTGTAATTCTACTTTTGCTTCATCAGCTCCAGCAACATCAGCAAAGGTAACCCTCGCATGACCATCACTAATTAACTTAGCTCTACTTTTACCAAAAGTAAATATACCCTTGTTACCACCAGTTTGCATCCTTCTCATAAATAAGAACCATATTCCAATTAAAAGCAACCATGGCAACATATTGATAAGTGCATTTAGCCAGAGATTGTCCTCTTTCTCAACAGTAAAAGATACTGATCTTTCAGTCCAAGTTTTTACCATGTCAGCATCAATATACGGTAAAAGTATAACAAATCTTTCAACTTTTACATCTTTACCATCAATTTTTAAAAATTCAGGTTGCTTTAAGATTCCGTGAAATTCAACATTGTTTAACTCAGACTTTTTAACTACAGCTTTTTCAATTTTATTGCTATTAAGTAAAGCTTCATATTGAGGATATGTAATTTTATATTCAGAACCTTCAGTACCTCTAATAAAAGTCATTATAAAGAAAACTGCCATAATAATAGCAGACCAACCCAAAATGACTTTCAGAATACGATTCCAATTCATATCATCATCGTTTTTTGGAGGAAGAGGTGTTTTTTTCCTTGAGGACTTCTGAAAATCATTCTTAAACTTGTCATTCTGATTATTGTTATTATCCGATTTATTTTCGGAATAAAATTTTGTCATATTTCTAAAATACGCTCCTTTTCTTACATTCTTTTTTATTTGATTACATAAATTGACTTTAGGTTACGTGCCTTTTGAGCATAATCAAGGCCATAACCAATAACAAATTTATCTGGAATTTTAAAACCAACATAATCTAAATTAATATTTAACTTTACATCTCTTTCTTTATGTAATAATGTTACTACTTTTAAAGATTCAGGATGATGTATATCAATTAATTCCTTCATATAATTAATTGATAAACCTGAATCAACAATATCTTCAACTATAATTATATGCCTACCTTCTATCTGACAATTCAAATCTTTTAAAAGCCTAACATTACCAGATGAAATTTTTCTATCCCCATAACTTGATAATTTAAGAAAATCAATTTCGCAATCAATAGTAATCTCACGAATTAAATCTGAAAGAAAAATAAAAGAACCATTTAAAACTCCAATAAAAATCGGAACTTTGCCTTCATAATCTTCATTAATTTGTTTTGCTAATTCTTTTATCCTTTTTTGAATTTCAGATTCAGAAATAAATTCAGTAAATTGATCTCCATTAACAGTAATACTTTCCAATTATTCTTCCTTTATCATTTCTAATTTTAAATACTTTTTTGTTTTTTCATTACATCTAAATCTATTATCAAGTCTTAATCCAACAATCCATACAATTTTATCATTATTCAAAAGAACCCATACGTTGTTTTTTTCGGAACTACTTATTTTAATATCTGTTAAGAAATCACTAATTTTTTTTCTACCATTCATTCCAAAAGGATAGAAATAATCCCCATCTTTCCACTTTCTTAAAATAAAATTGTTAGATACTAACTCCTCATCAATATACTCAATCTTAGGATTTAAATCAAAAATTGGTTTAGAAGCTTTCGAAATCTTCAATTTTATATCATTAATATTTACACTATCACCAATTTTTAATGTTATTAACTTCTCTTCTTCAAAATTTCTTTTCTTTTGAAAAATTAAACTATTCCTATCTTTCCAAAGAACAATATTTTTATTTAAAATTAGCCTTTTACCAGATTGAGATTCTAACAAGTTTAATATTTTCAATACCTTGTTAAAAGATAAAGTTTCTTTCGTCAGATTATAATAAGCTGAAAGAATTACTTTTTCTTTAATATAGTAAATGTAATTATTTAATTTTTTAATATCAAGTGAAATTTCATAAGATGATTTTTGGGAACAGACAGATTTGTATGCATTTTTGACATACTCATCAACGAAAGTAGAAAAGTCATTAAAGATTTTAGATAAATGATTTATATTTTCAACTGTGTTATTATTGATTCTTTTAATAATTAAAGGAATTACTTTTAACCTCAGGAAATTTCTATCATAATCATCCTTGAAATTAGATTTATCGTGTCTATATCTTATCTTATTTTTAATAGCATACTCAAGTATCTCATTCCTCGATAAAAACAATAATGGTCTAATAATGTTATCCCTAATAACTGGAATACCTTTTAAACCATCAATTCCAGTACCTCTGAAAATGTTTAATAAAAAAGTTTCTGCATTATCATTTGCATTATGAGCTAAAGCAATTTTTGTATATCCATATTTTTCACTAAGTTTTGAATAAAATTTATATCTTATCTCTCTTGCTTTTACTTGTAAAGAATTTTTTTTCAAATATTCTGGATTCTTCACCTGATGAATATACAATGGTAAATTATTTTTTTTACATATATTTTCAACTAATTTCTGATCTTTATCTGAATCTTCTCCTCTTAATTTATAATTTACATGAGCTACACCAAATTCTAAATTTTTAAAAAACTTCGATATTTCTAATAATAAAAACAGTAAAGTAACTGAATCTACTCCACCCGATACACCTACCAATACCTTATCGTTATTATCTATAAGATTATTTTTTTTAATAAACTCTAATAATCTTTTTTTAATATTTTCTTTTTCTATCATTTCTTAGTATTATTTTAAAATAAAAAGAAATGCCTACAAAATGCAGGCATTTCTAAGTCAATCATTATTTGAAATACTAAAACAAATACCTTTCTACAAGATAGCAAATAATATGTGCAATAGTAATATGACCTTCCTGAACTCTTGCAGTTCCATTAGCAGGTACAATAATGGAAACATCACTAATATCTTTCATTTTTCCACCGCTGTTTCCAAGGAAAGAAATAACCTTCATTTTCTTTTCTTTAGCTTTATAAATTGCACGAATTAAATTCTCAGAGTTACCACTGGTGCTTATTGCCCAAAATACATCACCTTCAGACCCTAATCCCTCAACAGTTCTTGCAAATGTATTTTCAAAACCAATATCGTTTCCACCTGCTGTAATGTTTGATGTATCGGTTGTTATAGCAAAGGCTGGTAAAGATGGACGTGGGAAATCGGCGCTAAATCTAATAACAAATTCTGTAGCGATATGCTGAGCGTCAGCAGCACTACCTCCATTACCTGCTAAAAGCAACTTCTTACCATTTTTAAAACACTCAACAATAAGATTAACTGCTTTTTCAATATCATTAGAACATTCATCTATAATTCTTTTTTTTACTTCACTACTTTCAATGAGAGAATCTTTTATATATTTTTGAGCATCAATTTTATTCATTTATTTTTCCTATAAATTTATTTTTTATATAATTTTTCAACTATAGATTTTGTTGTTTTCAGTGCTTCATCAAGTTTTGATACATCTTTTCCACCTGCTGTAGCAAAATTTGGTTTACCACCTCCACCACCATTTATAATTTTTGCAACTTCATTTACTATACTACCAGCCATTAATTTTTTCGTCTTTACAAGATCATCTGTAACAATTGCTACAATTTGAGCTTTATCGTTTACAATTGCACCTAACACTGCAACACCTGATTTCAATTTATCTCTTACCATATCAGCTATTGATTTTAACTCATCAATAGATTCAACATCTGTTTTATATGATACGACCTTTATATCTTCAACTTTTGGCGAGTTATTTATTATATGCTCAATTGTATCTTTTAAATTCAAGGCTTTGAATTTTTTAATTTCTTTTTCAAATTGTTTTAATTTTTCAGTAAGAATTTCATTCTCTTGTTGCTTTTCTAATAATTTTTTATCTAATTCTTCTAAATATTTTTGAATCCCAACAGAAGTAACCGCTTCTATTCTTCTAACTCCACTTGAGATGCTTGATTCGTTAAGAATTTTGAAGAACCCAATATCGCTTGAATTTTCAACATGAGTACCTCCACAAAACTCCATACTAAAATCACCAAATTTTATCACATTAACTTTATCACCATATTTATCACCGAAAAAGGCAAGAGCTCCCATTTCCTTTGCTTTTTCCTGTTCAATATCTGCAAATCGTATTCTAGGCAAAGCTTCTAATATCTTTTGATTAACAATTTTTTCTACTTCTTTTATTTCCTCTTGTTTCATTTTTTGGTAATGTGTAAAGTCAAACCTTAAATGCTCCTCATCGACTAACGAACCTGCTTGTTGAACATGGCTACCCAAAACTTTTCTTAGAGCAGCATGCAAAAGATGTGTAGCTGAGTGGTTTTGCATTATTCTTCTTCTTCTCAATACATCTATCTTTAAGAAAGCATCAGTATAAGAATCTTCAAGAATTCCATCAATAACATGTATAAAATGTGAACCTGCTTTATTCATTCCGATTACATTATACACTTTACCATTAATTAATATTTCTCCAGTATCACTTACCTGGCCACCTGACTCTGCATAAAAAGGGGTTTTATCAAACACAATGTAAGTTCTATTATTTTTAACAACTTTTGCTAATATATTAGATTTAGATTCCGTTTCTTCATAACCAATGAACTTTGTTTCAGGAATACTATCAAAATCAAGTTGTTTAATAACCTCGTGAATATCATCCAATACTAGAGAAAAGGATTTACCAGAAGTTCTTGAACGTTCAATCTGCTCGTTCATTAACTTATTAAATCCTTCCATATCAATTGAAAATCCTTTTTCAAGAGCAAGTAAATTTGTTAAATCTACAGGGAATCCATAAGTATCATATAATTTAAATACGTCTTCTCCAGAAATTACCTTTATGTCTTTTTTTACATTTTTCTTTACAATATCTTCAAATATTTCTAAACCACGATCCAAAGTAGAATTAAAACTCTCCTCTTCCGAAAGAATAATCTTTTGAACTAAATTTTGTTTTTCTTTTATTTCAGGGAAGAAATCACCAAAAGCATCAACTACAGTTGGTACCAATTTATGCAATATTGGATCTTTCATCTTTAAATTTCTTGCAAATCTTAATGCTCTCCTTAGTATCCTTCGCATCACGTATCCACGACCCTCATTAGAAGGTACGGCTCCATCAGTAATAGCAAATGTAAGTGAACGAATATGGTCAGCAATCACTCTCATTGCTACTTGATTATTTTCTCCTTCATATTTTTGTTTCGTTATTTCAGATATTTTAGTTATTATTGGTGTAAAAATATCAGTATCATAATTTGATTTCTTTCCCTGCAAAACAGCACATATTCTTTCAAAACCCATACCAGTATCAACATGGGTAGCAGGCAATCTCTCAAGTGAACCATCTGGTAATCTATTATTCTGTATAAAAACAAGATTCCAAATTTCAATAACTAACGGGTTACCTGCATTTATATCTTCAGGTTTACAACCATTATCTGTTAAATCAAAATGAATTTCAGAGCAAGGACCACAAGGGCCTACTTCCCCCATTTCCCAGAAATTATCTTTCTCCCCAAATCTAAGAATATGATCTTTTTTAATATCTGTAACTTGAGTCCAAAGATTATATGCCTCATCATCAGATTTATACACTGTTGCCCACAATCTTTCTTTTGGTAGGCACCATACCTTTGTTAGAAGTTCCCATGCCCACTCAATTGCTTCTTTTTTATAATAATCACCAAAAGACCAATTACCAAGCATTTCAAAGAATGTATGGTGGTATGTGTCTCTTCCTACTTCTTCTAAATCATTATGTTTACCACTAACTCTTATACATTTTTGTGAATTTACAGCTCGAGTATAATCTCTTTTACCAGTTCCTAAAAATACATCTTTAAACTGATTCATACCTGCATTTGTAAAAAGCAAGGTTGGATCGTCGTAAGGGACTAAAGAACTAGAAGGAACAAATCTATGATCTTTTTTTTGAAAAAAATCAATAAAACTCTTTCTAACTTCGCGATAATTCATAAAATTTCCTTTATTTTATCATTCTACGATTCTATCTGAGTATGTAACCCAATTTCCTCAAGTATACCACTTACTCTAAGACAATCTTCTATTTCCCCTTCATAAACACAAGCTTTACCTTTTGTATGAACTTCCCATGCAAGATTTTCAGCGTGTTCGGTGCTACATTTTATTGCTTTTATTAATTGAGCTATTACTTCATCAAATGAATGTATATTATCATTAAATAAAATTACCTTAGAAGGAAAAGCTGTGTTAATTGTATCAGTCTCATCTGTAACGAGTTCTGGTTTATACTCTTCACAATATATATTATAATACTTACTCATATATCAAAATTAAATCTTTTACTTTTTGGATAATTTTTTGGTTATATTTTTCATATTTATCTTATAAATTTAATAATTTTGATTATAGTTGTCAATTCAATTTTAATAAGAATATTAATATCCATAATCTTGATTAATATTACATCAATAATAAAAAATATCTGTTTTCATTTTTTTAAAAGTAAATATTTTTAAAGCTCTGATAATTGAAGAAAATATTATCAAAAATTTACTTTCTTCCAAATTTTTTATCAAGTTCATCAATAGAAATTTTGATTAATACAGGTCTACCATGTGGGCAAACGTAAGGTATTTCAGTAGCAAAAAGTTGATCAATTAAAGTAATCATTTCTTTTGGACTTAAGATATCACCAAATTTTATTGCAGCTTTACAGGCAAAAGTTCGTGCAAGATAGTCTTTTTTATCAATTTCAGGTTCTCTATTATTTCGAATATCGTAAATAATCTCTTTCAAAATATTTTGTTCGTTGCCAAGTTTTACATCAGAAGGAATACCTTCCAATACAATGCTTGTATCTGAAAATATTTTAATTTCAAAACCTAGATTTTTTAAATCTTCCAATAATTCTTTTGTTATTTGAAAATCTACAGGTGAAAGATCAATCGTAATTGGGAAAAGTAATTGTTGTGTTAAAGGTATCTTAGTTTTTTGAAACTTTAGTGCCTTTTCATATAAAATTCTCTCATGTGCTACATGTTGATCTATAATCAATATACCCGATGAAATTTTTGCTACAATATATTTTTCTTGAATTTGCCAAACATTTTGAGGCATTATCTGACCTTCAGTTGTTGAATTTTTTTCTGAATAATCCTGAGCTTCAAAAGTTAAAAAACCAACCTGGTCAGTATTATTTTCCTCCTTATCTGAATCTCCTCCAAAAATTCTTTTATAATCATTTATAGTATAATTTATTTTTGGCGAATCACTATAACCTTTAAATAAAGAACTCGAACTTCCAACAAAATTATCTTTTCTTTCTTTTACCGCTTCAGTTAGTTGTTTTTGAAAACCGAACCCAATTTCTGAATTACTAAAATTCAATTCGGTTGTTAAATCAGATTCAGCTAATGCCTTTTTAATTACCGAACTTACTATATGATAAATTCCTCTTTCATCATCAAATTTTACTTCAAGTTTTGCAGGATGAACATTTACATCAACTTTTGATGGATCAATTGTTAAATACATAACATAAAATGGATATCCACTAACTTTTGCTACACTTTCGAAAGAAGATGATATTGCGTGATTTATCATTCTATTTTGTATATATCTTCTATTAAGAAATAAAAACTGTTCGCCTCTATTTTTCTTCAAGAAATGAGGTTTACAGATAAATCCCTTTATTTCGATAAAATCTAAACTTTCTGAAAAATAAATTAGGTCTTCTTTCTTTTGATTCTTAAATACTTGAAGAATTCTTTGAAGGTAATCAGACTTATCGAATTGATAAATTTTAGTTTCATTATTAATCAAATTAAATTTTATCTCTGGATAAGAAATACAAAATCGCAGAAAACAATCAATTATATGTTTAAGCTCAGTTGCATCACTCTTGAGAAAATTTCTTCTGGCTGGAGTATTGTAATATATATTCTTTACACTTATTGAAGTTCCCTTTTCACAGGCAATAGGATTAGACTCTATTATTTTAGAGTTTTCAATTCTAATAAATGTACCAAGTTCATTATCTTCGGTTCTTGTTTTGAGTTCAATTTGTGCCACCGCAGCCATTGATGCAAGTGCTTCACCTCGAAAACCTAAAGTGTGAATGCTATCCAGATCATTCTCACTAATTATCTTGCTTGTAGAATGCCTTATAAAACATATTTCAGCATCTTCAGGATACATTCCTGAACCATTATCAATTACTTGAATAAGTGATTTACCAGAATCTTTAATAATCAAAGTAATTTCTGAAGAACCAGCATCAATACTATTTTCAATCAACTCTTTTACTGCAGATTCTGGCCTCTGAATTACTTCTCCAGCAGCAATTTTATTTATGACTCTATCAGGTAATATGTTAATATATTTTGGCATTAGTCTTGACTTTTATTAAATAATGCTTCCACAAAAGAATTTTTATCAAATGGTTGAAGATCATCAATTTTTTCTCCGACTCCAACAAATTTAACGGGTAGTTTTAAATCGTTAGCTATAGCTAAAATAACACCGCCTTTTGCAGTTCCATCTAATTTAGTCAAAATTAAACCTGTAATACCCGTAGCTTCACCAAAAATCTTAGCTTGTTGTATAGCATTTTGCCCTGTTGTTGCATCTAATACTAATAATACTTCATTTGGAGCATAATCTATAACCTTTTGCATAACTCTTTTTATCTTTTTGAGTTCTTCCATTAAATTAACTTTTGTGTGCAACCTGCCAGCTGTATCAATAATTACTACATCTGCTTTTTGAGCTTTTGCAGATTGCAAAGTATCAAAAGCTACTGCCGAAGGGTCTGCTCCTTGTTTTTGTTGAATTATCTTTACACCGGCTCTATCTGCCCATACTTCTAACTGCTCGTTAGCTGCTGCTCTAAACGTATCTGCTGCTCCAATAATTACATTATATCCTTTATTCTTGAAATTATAAGCTAACTTGCCAACGGTTGTAGTTTTACCTACACCATTAACACCAACAATTAAAATTACATAAGGTTTATATTCCTCAGGTAGCTCATATATTTTTTCACCATCAGGAATATCTAAAAAAATTGAAGCTACTTCTTCTTTTATAATTGGCAGAAGCATTTCTGGTGATTCAATTTTTTCTTTTCTAATTCTTGATTTAATATCAATAATTATCTTTGATGTAGTAGATACACCAACATCTGCAAGAATAAGACTTTCTTCAATTTCATCAAAGAGTTCATCATCAATCTTTGTCTTCGAGAATATAATATTTGTAACTTTCTGTATAAGATTATCTCTGGTTTTAGCTAAACCATCTTTTAACTTTGAAAAACCTATTTTATCTAAGAATCCCATAAAACCTATTTTTTAATTATTACAATAAAATTTTTAAAATATACTGTAAATGATATAACTATACCAATACTTGCTAGAATATAACAATAAAGCATTATACTTGATGAAAATATTTTCAAGTAACTAAGTAAAAGTGTAAGGCCAATAATAAAAACTGTAATTTTACCATAAATATTTGAAGCTGGAACTTTTTTTTGTTTACTCGAAATATACAATCCTCCAAGTAATATTAAAATATCTCTCAAAAGCACTATGATAAAAAACCAAAACGGAATATAACCTTTTATCATTAAAATTATTACTAAAACAGAAACAAAAATTTTATCTGCTAATGGATCAATAATTTTTCCTATTTCTGTAATTTGATTTAATTTTCTTGCAAAAAAACCATCTAATAAATCAGATATATAAGCTAATATAATAAGAATTAAAACAGCAAATACATCATCATTCATTAAAAAAAATATCAAAGGTACTGATAGCAGTAAACGAAAAAAACTCAAGCTATTTGAGATATTAAAGATCTTTTCCATTTAACATTACTAATTTTCTGTTTCTTCTTTATTATCATAATTATCAAAAGGGATTGGGTATTTACCAGTAAAACATGCAGTACAATAACCGATTTTACCACCTTTTGGTACAGATTCAAGAAGTTTTTCTACTGATAGGTATTCAAGAGAATCTACATCAAGATATTCTCTAATTTTTTCGACATCCTCATCACATTTAACGGCAATAAGCTCTTCTTTACTCGGGAAATCCATTCCATAATAACAAGGACTAATAATTGGAGGTGATGAAACTCTAAAGTGAATCTCTTTTGGACCAGCTTCTTTAATTAACTTAAGCAATTTTTTTGATGTTGTTCCTCTCACAATTGAATCATCAATAACAACAACTTTTCTATCCTTTATAACACCACGAACAATATTAAATTTTCTTCTTACAGCCATTTCTCTCCCGTTTTTTTCCGGGTTGATGAAAGTTCTTCCCACATAATGATTTCGAATTAAACCTATTTCGAGTTTTGTATTAATACCCATTTTTTTGCTTCTATCAGCATAACCAATTGCTGCAGTATTACTTGAATCCGGTACACTCATTACCATAATTTTTTCATCACCAACATGGTAAACAGGTTTTTCTTCTGCCAAACTTTTACCCAATTTTCTTCTTACCTTATCTACACTTTCACCAAAAATAAAACTATCAGGTCTAGAAAAATAAATGTACTCGAATATACAGTGGTGATATTGTTCTACTTTTTCCTCTAACCGATAAGATTTAATTTCACCGGTTTTTACTGTTTCATCGTCAATAACTACAATTTCGCCAGGTTCAATATCTCTTATATATTCAGCACCAATTATATCAAAAGCACAGGTTTCTGAAGCAATATAATATGAGTTCTCTAATTTTGCTAATGCAAGTGGTCTTACACCATGAGGGTCTCTTATTCCTAAGAGTTTCCCTTCTGTTAACATTACAAGAGAATAAGCGCCCTTTACTTGATTCAAAGCATCGATTATTTGAGAAATTAGATCCTCTTTCTTGCTTTTTGCAATTAAGTGAAGTATAATTTCACTATCAGTAGTAGTCTGAAAAATTGTTCCTTCTTTTTCTAATCTATCTCTTAATGTTTTTGTATTTGTTAAATTACCATTATGAGCCAGCGCCAAATTACCTTTATGATAATGAACAAAAAAGGGTTGTATATTTTGAGTTCTTTTTGAAGATCCTTTGGTAGAATATCTATTATGACCTATTGCAGAATCACCTTTAAGAATATTGAAAAAAATAGATTCATCACGAAATACTTCAGTAACTAAACCAAAATCCTTTTTTATATGAAATTGATACTTCTTCTTGTTTACATCCCATTCAACAGATACTATTCCAGCCGCTTCTTGCCCACGATGTTGTAGTGCATGTAACCCAAGATATGCAGTTGAAGCAGCACTTGAATCATTGAAAGCTCCAAAAATACCACAATTGCAAAGTGGCTTATCAATCCTTTTCTTCTGTTTCATTTTCTCTCTCATATACTATTATCTTTTAAAACCTTAATATTATTTGAATAAATCCAACCCTTTTTACCTTTCATTACCTCAACACGATAGTTACCATACTCACGAGTATTGTATAAAAGCTCCATACCCATTTCTTGAAGAATTACTTCTCCATTCTTTAACAACTTTATTTCACCTTCAAATGGCACTTGAATTGAAAAAGAGACCACATCGTTATTATCTTTAAATAGAGAATCTCCCATTATATATTTTTTCTTTTTACACTGAGCTGAAAATCTAAATCCTTTAGGATCGCCGTGATAAAAATTACCAATGAAAGAATGACCATTCTTTAAGGCGTTCAAAATTTCCTTCTTCTGTTTTTCAAAACGGTATCTTTTCTTTATTCCAATCTCATCCTCCAATAACACATGAGTTCGTATAGATTTAAAAAGAATTTTATAGGCAAAAATCTCTAGATTAAAAAATTTCGCTAAATCCTGTTTATATGCATGTGCATCAACGCTACCAATTGCTGGAACGTCTCTTTCCATGTTAAGCTTATCCCAAAGTTTTAAAACTTCTCTTGTAGGTGCATTTATAGATTTTAATGGATGAATTAATCTTTTTAATTTATTATTATCGTTTAAACCTTCAATCCATTCAGACATATGATTCCAGATCTCAATTCCAGTAAAATTTTTTATACTCCAATCAACCCAAGGATATGATGGTTGTTTGTTTAAACCTTTTCTTTTCTCTAAAGGATGAGCAATAAAACCTATCCCCCCTTGTTTTTCTACATAATCTACATATTCTTTAGCATTATCGTGTTTGTAGGGTAACTTATCTATTCCAAGAGCAAGATAGTGATTTTTATCATCCTTATCATTTAACTCTGTTCCGATAATTAACATTAAATCATCATACCAACCTTCATAACCATCACTTTTTGGTTTTAAAGTATTATGGTCTGTCAAAATGATAAAATCAATATCAACTTCTGAAGCAGATTTTATTATCTCTTCTATTGAACCACTACCATCAGAATAGTTTGAATGAATATGTATTACACCTTTATATTCGTACATTTTATTATATTTTTTTATATTCTATTTTATATGAATCTTTATCTCTTGTTATAATAATATCTTGTGGTCCATTAACTTCATCAAGATGAGGATAGTCAGTTGTAAAGTGCAAACCTCTGCTTTCTTTTCTGTTCAAAGCAGATATAATGATTAATTTAGCTACGAGACAAAGATTCCTTAATTCAATGACATCATAATTTACTTTTGTTTTTTTATAGAATTCTTCAACTTCAGAATAAATTAAGTTTACTCTTCTATATGCTCTTTCTAATCTAAGATTAGAACGTACTATTCCAACATAATCAGCCATAACAGATTGAATCTCTTTTTTGTTATGCGAAATAAGAACCCACTCCTCATTATTAAAAGTACCTGAGTCATCCCAATCCAATACTTCAGGGAAATGCACCCTTGACTTAAAAATTTCTTCAGAAGAATTTGCGGCAATGTGTGAAAAAACTAAAGCTTCCAACAAAGAATTACTTGCAAGTCTATTTGCACCGTGTACACCAGTCATTGCTACTTCACCACAAGCATATAAACCTTTTATACTAGTTTCACCTTTTAAATTTGTAACAACACCTCCACAGGAATAATGAGCAGCAGGTACAACTGGAATAGGATCTTTTGTAATATCCAAACCAAAGCTTAAGCATTTTTCATAAATTGAAGGAAAATTTTCTTTAATTTTTTCAGCATCTTTATGACTTACATCAAGATATACAAATTCATCTCCACGTTTTTTCATTTCACTATCTATTGCTCTTGCTACAATATCGCGTGGAGCTAAACAACCACGAGGATCATAATTTTCCATAAAGGGTTTACCATCTTTTGTCTTTAATATACCCCCAAAACCTCGTACAGCTTCTGAAATTAAAAAAGAATCTGATCCGGGGAGATAAAGTGTTGTTGGATGAAACTGGATAAATTCTAAATTTCCAATTTTAGCCCCTGCTCTATAAGCTAAAGCTACTCCATCTCCAGTTGCAATTTTTGGATTTGTTGTATGTAAATAAACCTGACCCAAACCACCTGTAGCTAATACAGTAACTTTTGCTAATATTTTTTTTACTTTTTTACTTACAGCATCAAATACGTATGCACCCCAACAATTTATTTCTCCGGAATTTTCAGGTTTTGTCTTAAAATTTTTTTCAGTAATTAAATCAATAGCTATATGATTCTCTAAAAGCGTTATCTTGTTATTTCTTGATACCCTTTCAAGTAAAGCCCTTTCAACTTCTCTACCAGTAAAATCTTTGCTATGTACAATTCTATCTTTAGAGTGACCACCTTCTCTACCAAGATGCAACCTGCCATTTTTCATTGTAAAATGTGCACCTAAGTTCATTAATTCTTGAACACGTTTTGGACCTTCATTTACAAGTAATTCTACTGCATCTTTATGACACAAACCCGCACCGGCAATTAATGTATCCTGTATATGGCTTTCGAAATTATCATCATTTCCAAAAACGGATGCAATACCTCCTTGAGCATAATTTGTATTAGATTCAGCTCTATCTTTTTTTGTTATAATAATAACATTCCCATACTTTGAAGCTTCAAGAGCAAATATTAAACCAGCTATTCCGCTCCCAAGAACAAAGAAATCACTATTAATTGATTCAGTCATTTTTTAAAATAATAATTATTTATTAAGTCATTAATGAAAATAATATTTCTTTTAAGCTCTTCAAGTGAACCATTATTTTTTATTGTAAAATCTGCGAGTTTCACCTTTTCTTCTGATGGCATTTGAGCTTGCACACGTTTAATAAATTCTTCTTTTGTCATTCTATCTCTTTCTTTAACCCTCTCGTATCTTATATATTCATCAGCATCTATTAAAACAACTAGATCAAGATTTTCATCCATCCCTGACTCAAAAATTAAAGCAGCTTCAATGAATATTTTTTTTAATCCTTTTTTAACTGATTTCTCAATCTCTTTATCGATAACTTTAAATACTTCAGGATGAACGATAGAGTTTAAAGTTTCAAGTGCCTTTGGATCATTAAAAACTAAATCGGCAAGCTTCTTCCTATTTAGCTTGCCTGATTTATCATAATAATCTATTCCAAAATATTTCTTTATTTGACTAATAACATTAGCATTATTATCAGTCAAGTCTTTTGCAATTAGG
Organism: Ignavibacteria bacterium; assembly: GCA_036567745.1. GTDB lineage: Bacteria > Bacteroidota > Ignavibacteria > DATCTW01 > DATCTW01 > DATCTW01. The sequence continues at coordinate 16,673 of DATCTW010000052.1, forward strand.
TCAGCATATAATACTACTTCTCCTAATTGCTCAAGTATTTTACATGCTTCACTTTTTCCAGAACCAATACCACCAGTTATTCCAACTCTTTTTAGTTTATTAGGTTTCATTTTATTTCGCGTAAGCGATGGATCTTACTTCCCTAATAACTGTAACCTTTATTTGTCCAGGATATTCCATCTCTTCCTGAATTTTTGCTGCTATATCATGGGCTAAACGATCAGCTAAAACATCATCTATTTTATCATGTTCTACCATTACACGTATCTCTCTACCTGCTTGAATTGCATAGGTTTTACCAACACCTTCAAAAGATTTAGCTAAGTTTTCAAGCTTCTCAAGCCTCTTTACATAACCTTCAAGAGATTCTCTTCTAGCTCCTGGTCTTGCTCCACTAATTGCATCAGCTGCTTGAACAAGAACAGCAATAGGAGATTCCATTTCCATATCTTCGTGATGTGAACCTATTGCATTACATACCATTGGGTGCTCTTTGTACTTTTTGGCAATCTCATAACCAATCACAGCATGAGGACCCTCAACATTTCTATCAACGGATTTTCCAATATCATGTAGCAATCCAGCTCTTTTAGCAAGAGTTACATCTAGCCCTAATTCAGCAGCCATTATTCCACAAAGGTAACTAACTTCAATGCTATGTTGAAGTACATTTTGGCCATAACTGGTACGATATTTCATTTTACCTAAAGCCTTGATGAGCTCAGGATTCATATTATGAATTCCTAATTCAAGTAAAGTGTTTTCACCTACTCTCATTATCTCTTCATCGAGCTCTTTTTGTACCTTTTCAACAATTTCTTCTATTCTTGCAGGATGAATTCTTCCATCCTGAATAAGCCTATCAAGGGCAATTTTAGCTACTTCTCTTCTTAAAGGATCAAAAGCAGAAATAATAACTGCTTCAGGGGTATCATCAACAATAACATCTACACCCGTAGCAGCTTCAAAAGCGCGGATATTTCTTCCTTCACGTCCGATGATTCTTCCTTTCATTTCATCACTGGCAATATTAAGAACACTAACTGTAGTTTCAACAGAATGATCTGAAGCTGTTCTTTGAATTGCTTGAACAATTATTTTCTGTGCTTCTTTTTTGGCTTCTAATTTTGCTTGATCGCGAATCTCTTTAATCATGTGAGAAGATTCAACCTTAGCCTGTTCAATTAAATTATCCATAAGGATTTTCTTGGCTTCTTCTTTGGTTAAACCAGAAATTTTTTCTAATTTTTGATTTTCTTCTTCAAGCAATTTATTCAAGGTTTCTTGTTTTTCTTTGTTTTGTTTACTCAGTTCAGCCAATTCTTTTTCTAACTGTTGAAGAGCCTTCTCTTTTTTGTTTAATAGATCAACTTTACGATCTATATTCTCTTCTCTCGCATTTAGTTGTTTCTCATAATTCTGCAGTTTATTCTGCTTTCTGTTAAACTCAGCATCGTGTTCTTGTTTCTTTTTATACCACTCATCCTTAACTTCAAGCAGTTTTTCTCTTTTTATTGCCTGACTTTCTTTTTCAGCATCTTCAATAATTTTCTTTGCTCTTTCTTCCGCGCTAGTAATTTTGTTTTGCCCAGTTTTTGCATTCAAAATCCAACCGCTAGCAAATGCAATACCGGCTAAAACAACGATTATCACAATTAGAACAACATCAAGTTGCATAAGATTTTTCCTTCATTATCTAGTATTTAGTACTTAAATTTATTGTTCATAAAATAATTATTTACCTTATAAATAAAAACCGCACTTGCAGTGAAAAAGGGTAAGAACCTTTTTTCGTCACAGTGGTTGCCTGCCAGAATATCTTTTACTTCCACTGAAACTATCAATCCGAACCCGGAATAGTTTAATTTACCAAGAGGTAAATTTGAGGCCTGTAATTGATATTCTTGAGTCAGGTTCCCATAAAATATAACTGATGGTTCTTATATTTTTGTGACTGCAAAGTGCGGTTAAAACTTAACCGATATCTTCTGATGAAGTATCAAGAAACAATTTAATTTTTTCAGAAATTGAATTTATTTCTCTTTCTGCTTCCTCCAGAGAAAGCTTACTTTGATTCTTGTACTTCAACAATTCTTCAGCTATATTAAGTGCTGTTAATACAGCTAAAGTTGAAGGTGTTTGTTGAGGCATTTTTTCGCTAAAAGTTTGCATAAGGCTATCTACATAAGCAGCAGCTTGCCTCATCAACTCTTCATCCTCACCTTTCAGAGGATATTCGGTTCCATATATTTTAACTCTTATACTCTTTAATTCCATTTCAATTTTTAATTTTTTATCAACTTTGCAATCAATAACTACTAACTTTTCTCCGATTTTTAACTAACCAGTGAATTAATTCTTTCAATAACCTGATTTATCTTTTCTTTTAAACTATTCCGATGTTCTTCAAATTCAAGACTTAAAGATTCTTCTTCGTTTACCCTTTCTCTTAATTCTTTAATAATTCTTTCCTTCTCTTCTATATTTAACATTAGTTCTTTAATTTTAGTTTCATTTTTATCTTTTTCAGATAAAATCGCTTCTTTTAATCTTTCAGAAAGAATTACTCTATCTTTAATAATTTCTTCTTTTTCAAAGATTAAATCAGATAAATTTTTGGTTTCAGTTTCATATTTATTTTTTAAAGTTTCAAGTTCCTCATTTTTATTACTTAACTCTGATCTCAACTTAAGATTAAGCTGTTCCATATCTTTTAATTTAAATTCATAATCCTTTAAAAGCTGATTCTTATATTCATTCTCTTCTTTAAATTTAAGATATTCCAGAGCTAATTCTTCTTTCTCAGATTCTAAATTTTTAACTTTGGTAGCTAAATAATTATTTTCTCCTTTTAAATTATTTACCTCTTCCTTAAGAGTTTTTTCTCTACTCTTAAGATTATTATATCTTGAGAATAACTCATCTAACTGATGAATTATATTACGTAATGTGTAATATAATTTATCATTTTCTGGCAATAAAGAAGACGGAGTATCCATAATGGAATATCCTTATTTAAAATTGTCTTAATTGAGCATTAAACTTATTTTCTAGTTCCTTTGTTATCGCCTTTATTTCTGAATCAACTTCCTCTGATGTTAAATTATTATCTTTCGAGACAAATTCAAGGGAAAAAGCAACGTTCTTTTTACCAGCACCTAATTTTCCACCAGAATAGATATCAAAAAGCTCAACCTTACCAAGTGATATTTTAGATGACTTTCTAATTAATTCTTCGATCTTTTGAACATTAATATTTTCATCAAGAACAAATGCAATATCTCTTTTTACTACAGGAAACTTTGATGGTGGGATATACTTTTTAATTCGCTTGGGGATAGAATCTAAAGATTCAATATCAATCTCACTAATAAATACATCCTGTTCTAAATCATATAACTTCAATATTTCTTTATCTACTTTTTGAATTGAACCTATTATCTTCTTACCATGTATAATATTCAATACAAATTCATTTTCTTTAACTATTTCAAATCTATAATCATCTATCCTCAATTTACTAAAAAGACTTTCTAACTCACCTTTTAAATCGTAAAAATCAACACTTCTATTTTTTTGATTCCAATTCTGTAATTCAGCATCACCTGTTATGCATAACATTAATGATTTTCTCTCGTAATAATCTTCTAATTTATCTCCCGAGCCAATTTTTTCAAAAATGTTACCTATCTCAAATAAGCGAAGATTATTTTCACCAATATTAATATTCCTTTTAATTATCTGAAGGGCACCAGGGATTAAACTAGGCCTCATTGTATTCATAGTTTGACTAATAGGATTCAATATTGAGACCAGTTTATCTGAAAATACTTCTGCTTCTTTTCGTTCTAGCAAGCTATTTGTTAGTATTTCATTAAAACCTAAACTATACAATGCCAATCTAATTTCACTCTCAATTTCTTGTTTAGGTGGTGTAGTAGAGTAATTAATTGTAGAATTTAATTGATCCTCAATTCTATTATAGCCATATATTCTTGCTACTTCTTCTATTAAATCAATCTCCCTTTCAAGATCAGGTCTGAAAGATGGCACTTCACATTCTACAACATTCCCTTTATCAGAAATTATTTTGACTCCTAATCTAGATAAAATTCTTACACATTCATCCTTAGAAATTGAGGAGCCAAGCACAAAATTTAATCTATCAATACGAAGGTTGATAATTCTATTTGAAATTAATTTAGGATAGATATCAATTATTCCTTTAAGTATTCTACCACCAGCAATTTTCTGAATTAGCTGAGCTGCTCTATTAACAGCAAAAACCTGAATATCATAATCAGCACCTCGCTCGAATCTATATGAGGCATCAGTAGAAAGTCCTAATAATTTTGAAGTTTTTCTTATGCTTTGAGGCTTAAAATAAGCACTTTCTAAAACAACATTTACAGTTTGATCAGAAATTTCAGAATTTTCTCCACCCATTACACCTGCGATAGCGATACCTTTCTCAGTATCACAAATTAATAATGTATCATTATTTAATTTATGTTCTTTACCATCAAGAGTAATAAAGGTTTCTCCTTCATTAGCCGTTCTTACAATAATCTTCTTTCCTGATATCTTATCATAATCAAAGGCATGTAATGGATGACCTAATTCATAAAGAACAAAATTTGTAATATCTACAACGTTGTTAATAGGTCTTAAACCAACTGCTTTCAGATATTTCTGAAGCCATTCAGGAGATGGTGCTATTTTAACATCTTTTATTACTCGAGCAACATATCTCGGGCATGCATCAATATCTTTAATTTCGATCCCTATAAAATTGTAAGCACTTTCACTATCCTCACTAATACTTATTTCCGGTAGCTTATAAGGGATATCTAAAATAGCAGAAAGCTCTCTTGCCACACCAATATGGCTTAAAGCATCTGGTCTATTGGGAGTAATACCAATCTCAAATACAACATCTTCAATATTAAGATATTCTAAAAATTTCTTTCCTACAGGTGCATCATCTTTTAGAACAAGTATCCCTTCATGGTTTTCACCTAAACCTAACTCATACTCAGAACATATCATCCCATTAGATTCTACACCACGAATTTTTACCTTAGATAATTTAAAGGGCTCTCCTTGAGGTGAATGAGCATTCCTTGGTACTGTTGCTCCAGCTAAACCAAGAACTACCTTTTGGCCAGCTGCTACATTTGGAGCTCCACATATAATTTGATGAATAATATTTCCATCAAATACCTTACATACGGTTAACTTATCAGCATTAGGATGCTTTTCAACTTCCTTAACCTCTGCTATAATAAAATCTTTTAAATCCTTACCAATTTCCTCAATTGATTCAACTTCAAGACCACTCATTGTTAGTTTTTCTTCTATCTCTTGAGGTGTAATAGATAAATCAATATAATTTTTAAGCCAATTAAATGAAACTTTCAAAGGTAAAAATTCCTATATTATTTTTTATATTTTATGAATAAAAAATTAGAATTGTTTCAAAAATCTGATATCATTGTCATAAAAAATTCTGATATCATCTATATTGTATTTTAATAATGCCATACGATCGATTCCCATACCAAAAGCATAGCCAGTTACTTCTTCTGGATCATAATTAACCGACTTAAAAACATTTGGATCGATCATACCACAACCTAAAACCTCTAACCATGAAGTATACTTACAAATTTTGCACCCTTTACCACCACATACAAAACAAGTTATATCCATTTCTGCTGAAGGTTCTGTAAAAGGAAAAAAGCTTGGTCTGAATCTGTATTTTAAATTACTGCCAAAATATTGTTTAGCAAATGATACAAGAGTCCCTTTTAACTCTGCAAAAGTAACATGTTTATCTACCAAAATCCCTTCAACCTGGTTAAATAAACAATAACTTCTTGCACTTACAGCTTCATTACGATATACTCTACCGGGCATAATTACCCTTAAAGGTGGTTTTTGTTTTTCCATTACCCTAATTTGCACAGGACTTGTGTGAGTTCTCAGAAGTATTTCTTTTGAAATAAAGAAAGTATCCTGCATATCTCTGGCAGGGTGATCATCAGGAAAATTCAATGCACCAAAATTGTAATAATCGGATTCAATTTCCGGTCCTTCAGCAACATCAAAACCCATCTTTAAAAATATTTTTTTAATATCTTCTACTGTTTGAACTAAAGGATGTATTGAACCTAAATGTTTTTTTCTACCTGGAATAGTAGGATCAATAAATGCTTCAGTCTTTTTTCTACTTGATGAAAAAAATAGTTCTTTTTCTTCAACAATTTTAGTAACTATTTGTTTTAATTCATTTATTTTTTTACCAAAGATAGGCTTTTCAGCTGCTTTAATGCTTTTCATCTCTTCGAAAAGGTTTGCAATTAATCCTTTTCTACCTAAATATTTTATTCGTAAATTTTCGAGTTGGCTGGAATCTTTAATTGATTCCAGCTCACCCAATATCTTTGATTTTAACTCATCAATATCAGTAATCATCTCTCAATCAGGCAGTAGCAAATTTAACAATTTGAGCAAATGCATCTGGATTAGATACTGCCATATCGGCAAGGATCTTTCTATTAATTGTTATTTGTTTTTTATTTAAAAGATCAATTAATTTTGAATAAGTTGTACCATTAAGCCTTGCAGCAGCATTAATTCTTGTAATCCATAATTGTCTAAATTCTCTTCTTCTTGTTTTTCTGTGCTTATAAGAATGCTGCAAACCTTTTTCAACATGATGCTTTGCAACTGTATAAACCTTACTCCTTGCTCCCCAATATCCGCTTGCTAATTGCAGAATCTTTTTTCTTCTACGATGGGAAGCTACCTTATTCTTTGATCTAGGCATAGAGTTCTCCTTAAAAAAATTTCAAATTTAATTGTGTTGTAGGAGCCTAGCAACTCTTTTTTGATCTGCTTTAGATACTAAAGTGCTAGCCCTTAATTGGCGTTTTCTTTTTCTTGATTTTGAAGTCAGAATATGGCTTCTATACGCCTTTTCTCTTTTGAACTTTCCTGTGGCAGTGCGTTTAAAACTTTTACACGCACTACGATTGCTTTTCATCTTGGGCATTATTTTTTATTCCTTCTTCTTTCTGTTTATCTATTTTAATTGTTTTAGTTTCAGATTTTTTCTTACTCTTATCAGGCATATAAACAATAATCATGTTTTTGCCTTCCATATGCAATGGTTGATCAATTTTTGCAACATCACTTACCTTCTCAGTTAATCTGTTTATCAAGTTTTCTCCAAATTCCCTATAAGTGATTTCCCTTCCTTTGAAAACAACCACAGCTTTTACTTTATGACCATCCATTAAAAACTCACGTGCATGCCTTGCTTTAAATTCAAAATCATGCACATCAGTATTTGGATGGAACCGAACTTCTTTTACATGGATAACAGCTTGATTCTTCTTTTGTAATTTTTCTTTTTTCTGCTGTTCATACTTGTACTTGCCAAAATCAATGATCTTACAAACAGGTGGTGTTATATTTGGCACTATTTCTACTAAATCTAGCCCCCTTTGTTCTGCTATTTCAAGAGCTTCTTTTGGGCTAATAACACCGAGCTGTGAGCCGTCAGCGTCGATTACTCTGATCTTCGGAGTTGTTATCTCCTCATTGATCCTGATTTTTTTTTCTTTAATAAACGTTCTCCTAAATTATTGAAGTCTATTTTCTATTTGGTTTTTTAACAAAGCTATTAATTCTTCGAGCTTAATTCGACCCTTATCACCTTCTTTATGTTTTCTATAAGTAATCTCATTATCTGCCTGTTCTTTATCTCCAACGACAACCATATAAGGAATCTTTTTAACCTCAGCTTCTCTTATTTTATAACCAATCTTTTCATTTCTATCATCTATTTCGACTCTGATATCGGCTTCTTTCATTCTATTATAAATTCCAGTAGCATATTCTATTTGCCTTTCTGTTATTGGCATTATTATAGCTTGAACTGGTGCTAACCATAAAGGGAACTCACCTGCATAATGCTCAATTAATACACCTATAAACCTTTCAAGTGAACCAAATGGAGCACGATGAATTACTATAGGTCTGTGTTTTTGTCCATCACTTCCCATATACTCTAGTTCAAATCTCTCAGGCATTACATAATCAACCTGAACAGTACCTAATTGCCATTTCCTGCCTAAAGCATCTCTTACCATAAAGTCAATTTTTGGACCGTAAAAAGCAGCTTCACCAAGAGCAATTACATATTTCAAATTCATACTATCGGCTGCCTCAATTAAATCCTTTTGTGCTTTCTCCCATTGAGCAATATCACCACCATACTTTTCAGCATTATCATCTCTAAAGGACATTTGAGTTGTGAAATCTTTAAAACCCATCGTAGAGAAAACAACCTGTATTAAATCAATAACCTGACAAATCTCATCTTTCAATTGATCAGGTCTTACAAACATATGAGAATCATCTTGAGTAAAACATCTTACTCGTGTTAACCCATTTAATTCTCCTGATTGTTCATAACGATATACTGTCCCAAATTCACTATACCTGATTGGAAGGTCCTTATAGCTCCTTGGTTTAGATGCATAAATCTGAAAATGATGAGGGCAGTTCATTGGTTTTAACAAATACTCTTCACCAGATTCATCATCAAATTTAACAGGTGGAAATTGACTATCTTTATAATATGGATAGTGACCACTTGTTTTATACAAATTTATATTTCCAATATGAGGAGTAATTACTGGTTGATAGCCCCGTTTCCTTTGCTCCTCTCTCATAAATTTTTCAAGACTTTCTCTTATTACTGCGCCCTTTGGCAACCACATTGGGAGCCCAACACCAACTTTAGGAGTAATCAAAAAGAGCTCTAGCTCCTGTCCAAGCTTTCTGTGATCCCGTTTTTTAGCTTCTTCTAATCTTGTAAGATATTCATCAAGTTCTTTCTTAGTTGGAAAAGATATTCCATAAATTCTCTGAAGTTGTTTATTTTTTTCATCTCCCTTCCAATAAGAACCTGAAATAGATAGAAGCTTAAAATGCTTAATCTTACCTGTGCTTTCAAGATGTGGACCACGACATAAATCAGTAAATGAGCCTTCTTTATATATCGAAATCAATTCTGAATTTTCATCAATACCTGATAAAATTTCTACTTTATAGTTATCACCTTTCTTTTTAAAAAACTCGATAGCCTCTTCTTTCGTAAGCTCCTGGCGGATGTAAGGATTATTCTGCTGAACAATTTCTTGCATTTTTTTCTCAATTGCAGGTAAATCCTCTAAAGTAAGTTTTTTATCAAGATCGATATCATAATAAAAACCGTTCTCTATTGCTGGACCTACACCAAACTTTGCACCAGGATACAACTCTTCAATAGCATGAGCCATAAGATGTGAAGTGCTATGCCAGAAAACTTCTTTTCCCTCATCAGCATCAAAGGTAAGAGCTTTAAAACTGCCATCCATTGTAATAGGTTGATCTAAACCAATTACTTTATCATTAATTTTAGCAGCTAAAGAATCTTTTAATAACCTTGAACTAATACCTTCAATTACTTTTCGAGGTGTAATACCACTTTCATATTCTTTTATTTCACCATTAGGTAACTGCAGTTTTATCATTTTCATATTTTAATTTTAAAAAAAAATCGGAGCAACTTCTCCGACCTTTTAGATCGACCTCTGATTATTCCCAAAACGTGGGCAATACAGGATTCGAACCTGTGACCTCTTCCATGTCAAGGAAGCGCGCTAACCAAACTGCGCCAATTGCCCTTAATTTAGTACCGAGGGCGGGACTTGAACCCGCACGAACCTTGCGGTTCGAAGGATTTTAAGTCCTTTGCGTCTGCCAATTCCGCCACCCCGGCAAAAAATTAATGCTTTTTAATATAAAGACTTTTTTTAAAATAATCAAGTTTTTTTTTTATCAACTAATAAGTTTTTTATTATGATAAAAAAATTATTCTCTTACTTAAATTTATATTAGTCAGATAAAAAAAGCAAATAAAAAATTTGTTTATTTTGAAATAAAAGAGTAAAATTTTCACTTTAATACCTGAATGTATTTTGATAATTAAACTTGTTTTTTTATTTTTTTCTCATATTATAATTATATTTAAATATGCTTTTTATATTCATCTTTTGAAATTGCTTTTAAAACTTGAATATTAAAATAGTTATCTAGATAAAAATTAATTTTTATTATTATTTTTCCCTTGATATTATTGTTAATTTTTTTTATCTAAAATTTTAAATAATTTTGATAAGGATTAAATATGAATTTGATTAAAAGAAGGTTTGAGGCTGAAGGACATTTAATTGATTCTGGTATTTTAACCAAAATATTTAATATAATAATCGAAGAAAATGGTGATTACGAAATAATTGACTTCAAAATTGGAAAAACTAATCTTGACCCTTCCTTTATGGAAATTGAAGTAAAATGCGAAGATGAGTTTACACTATCAAATATTACTTCAAAACTAGTAAATCTTGGTTGTTATGAAAAAGTTATTCAAGAAGCTATTTTTAAACCAGCAGAAAAAGATAAAAATGTACCTGATGATTTCTATTCAAGCACAAATTATAAAACTAAAGTCTACGTTAAAGGCAAATGGAGAGATGTTCAGAATCAAAGAATGGACGGAGTAATTGTACTAAACGGTGATGAATTGTATTGTAAAAAATTACGTGATATAAAAAAAGGTGATCTGGTTTTATGTTCTTCCGATTCTGTAAGAATATTTCCTCCATTTCGCGAAAGAAGCACTGATGAATTTGGCTTTATGCAAAATGAAGTATCATCTGAACGGAGCGTAGATATATCTGTTACTATGGTTGCAAATGAAATGAAAAAACAAAAAAATGCAAATGGTAAAATTGTTGTCGTAGCTGGTCCAGTCGTAATTCATACAGGAGGAGCACCATATCTTGCGGAATTAATTCGTAAAGGATACATAAATGGTTTGTTAGGAGGAAATGCTACAGCTGTTCATGATATTGAGTGCTCTTTTTATGGTACTTCTTTAGGTGTAGATCTTAAAACTGGCAAACCCGTTGATGAAGGTCATCGAAATCATATGCGAGCCATTAATAGAATAAATTATCACGGAAGCATAAAGAAAGCTGTAGAGAACAACGATCTGAAATCCGGTATTATGTACGAAGTAATTAAAAGTGGAATTCCCTTTGCACTAGCAGGCTCATTAAGAGATGATGGCCCATTACCTGAAACAATAACAGATATGATAGAAGCTCAAGCTGCATATGCAGAAATTATTAAAGATGCAACTATGGTAATAATGTTATCTTCAATGTTACATTCTATTGCAACAGGTAATATGTTGCCAGCATGGGTAAAAACTATTTGTGTAGATATAAATCCAGCTGTAGTTACAAAATTAGCTGATCGAGGTTCCGGACAAGCTATAGGAATAGTAACAGATGTAGGTTTGTTTTTGAAAGCTTTAGGACAAAAACTAAATTAAAAAAATACCCCATCTTATTAAAGATGGGGTATTTAATTCAAACATTCACTATTTCATTAACATCATCTTTTTGACTTCAGAATAATTATCCGCACTTAATTTATAATAATATGTTCCTGATGGTAAATTCCCAGAATTAAAAGTTACGACATATTTACCCGCTTCCTTTGTCTCATTAACAAGAGTTGCCATTTCCTGTCCAAGCATATTATAAACTTTTAATGATACTTTTGCAGATTTCGGAATTGCAAATTCGATATTTGTAGTTGGATTAAATGGATTAGGATAGTTCTGGCCTAGTGAAAATTCTGAAGGAATAACTCCTTCTTTCTTTTCAACAGAATTAACCTTTGTAGCTTCTAATACAATAACTAAAGGTTTACTTGGATGCATAACATCAAGGTTTGCAATCAATAATTCCTGGAAACCATCACCATCAAGATCTGAACTTGCAGCAGACATCATAAAATAATCAGGTAGATAAGTTGTAGAAGTATCAACCATTAAATCACTCCATTTGTAACTTGTAGAATCTGCTAAACTACCAGTACCTTTATACTCCATTTTTACTACTTTATTTAATTTCCTGTCAACAAAAACAAAATCCATCAATCCATTTTTATCAAAATCACCAATTGCTGCACCTCTTGGGTTAGAACCAATTCTATAGCCTATTTCTTTTATATTATTTTTAGTTAGCTTTGAAACATCGTCGCAACTTTCAATATAAAGAACATCACCTGTTCCAAAATCACCTTGAGCTCCAGCTACAAAACCTTCAAGTTTTCCATCTTTATTAGCATCATAAAAATGTGTAGCCATAAAGCTACCAATATCACTTTCAGGCACAGCTTTACGAATTTCTACTTCATGATTATACTTATCAGCACCTGTAGCTTCATAAATATTTACTGTATATTGATCCCAGGTGAATACCCAGATCTCTTTTTTACCATCTCGATCATAATCCAAAACCTTTGCTTCGTATATTGCTCCACCTTTAAGATATGAACTTGTATCGATAAACTCTACCTGTAGCAAATTTAAACCACCTGCCTCAATTGGTAAAGGAGAGGAAGCAACAAGAAGGGTACGCCCTGCGCCAGAGCCTGTATAATCATCCTTTCTAGTAGTACAAATTAGCTCAACTGTACCATCATTATCAACATCATCAAAAACAATGCAAGATGGTCTCATATCAAAATTATCTCTCACATTAAAATTCCATTCAAGTGTAGGTGTAGTCGGAATGTTAGTACCATCAAACTCAAAACACATTATTCTGGGAGGATTGGGTCTATTATTATTTACAATTGTAGGAAAAGTAAACCAAATTTCAGGCTTACCATCTTGATCCATATCTGCTACTTCAACATCACCATAAGAATTAACAGGATATGGCGATTTATAACTCCAAATTAATTTATAATTATCATTACCATCATTTTCAAGTAAGAAAAGTGTGTTTGTAGTATCAGTAGTCTTTCCTCCAGAAACAGTGGGGTCAGTCATAATTAGAATTTCTTTTTTCCCGTTTTTATTGACATCATAACCACCTTTTACAATCCACGCACCAACTGAATCTGTCCTCTGAACAGTGCTGTTTTTAATTAAAGCTGAAACATGCCAATTTTTTTTAAGAACATACTGGGAAAATGTAAAAACTGGAATAACAAGTAGAAAAAACAGTAAGTTTAGCCTCTTCATTGAAACCTCCGTCTTTGTTTTGAGTTTGAGTTATTTAAGAAAATTATGTAAAACCCTTTAGAAACTTAAAAAGTTTATCTTAATATTGTAAATTTAATAAATAATTTAATATTGTCAATAAAAAAATTAAATTTTTTATTTTTTAAGTAATATTTAAAATAAAAATTATTTCAGCATAAGCATCTTTTTTGTAGCAATAAAATTATCACATCTTAAAGTATAATAATAAATTCCAGATGCTAAATGATCCCCATTAAAAGTTACCGTATATTTTCCTGGGTTTTTCTGTTTATTTACTAAGGTTGTTACCTCCTGACCCAATAAATCAAAAACTCTTAAATTAACAAATGAAGTTTTTGGAATTTCAAATTCAATTTGTGTTTTTGGATTAAAAGGGTTTGGATAGTTCTGAGCTAAATTATATGTAATTGGATTAAGATCAAATTTCTTTTCGACATCATTAGGCTTTCCAGAGTACTCAATTACTATTGTCATAGGTTTAGAAGGATCTTTTACATCTAAATTTGATAAAATAACCTCAGGATAACCATCGCCATCCATATCCGTTTTTGATATCATTGCGTTCATATAATCAGGTAAATATACTTGATCTGTATTTACAAATAGCTCAGACCAATTATAACTTGTAGAATCTTCTAAATTTCCAGAACCTTTATACTCCATTCTTATAACTTTATCGTTTTTTCTATCAACAAAAACAAAATCCATTAAACCATCATTATCTAAATCGCCAACAGAAGCTCCACGAGGGTTGCCACCAGTATATCTATAACCAATAACTTTAATATAGTTACTCCAATCATTTGATACTTTAGCTTTATCAAGTTTTGAAACATCATCAACGTTTTTTACTAATATTATTGCTCCATCTTCTCCAGCATTTTCACCAGCACAACCTGCAATATAACATTCCAATTTACCATCTTTATTTGCATCATAAAAAGTTGCACCATATAAGCTGCCGATATCACCCATTGATTGATTATAAGGAATATTTATCGCCTGCCTAATTTCTGCCACATGAGCATATTGATTATTACCAGTGGATTCAAAAATATTAATTGTGAGTTTATCCCACGTAAAAGCCCAAATTTCTTTTTTACCATCTCCATCAAAATCTGTAACTTTCATATCAAATAAACCACCACCTTTAAGATATGCACTGGTATCAATATATTCTTGAAGAATAACATTTAAACCATTCTGCTCAATAGGTGTTGCCGCAGTAGCAACAATCAAAGTTCTTCCTTTATCAGTACCAGTGTAATCATCTCTCCTAGAAACAACAATAATCTCAGGATCACTATCCCCATCAACATCTTCTATAACTAAACTTGACGGCCTGAACAACATCTTATCTCTTAATCCTAAATTCCAACTAACCGTAGGTTCAGAGGGTAATTTTGTTCCATCATACTCAAAACAAAAAATTCTTGGAGGATTTGGGTCATAATCGGATACCAGAATTGGTAGTGCAGCCCATATTTCCATATTACCATCATTATCAACATCTGCTACAGTAATATCACCATATCCATGATAACTTGCAAGTCGTACAGAATATGGAAATTTATAAGACCAAATCAATTTATAATTATCATTTCCATCATTTTCTAAAAGTAATAAAGTATTACTTGAGTCTGATGTGCTTCCTCCAGATATAGTTGGATCTGTTAATAACAACATTTCTTTTTTCCCATTTTTGTTAATATCAAATCCACCCTTTGCTATATACACACCAATTGAATCTGTTCTTTTAACAATAGATGGAGTTACTTGAAATGATACCTGAAAATTATTTTCAATTTTATACTGCGAATGTAATAAATAGGGAATGAAAAAAAATAAAAAATAATAAATATACTTCCTCATAATAACCTCCTGTTATTTTAAATTAACATTACTACAGGACTTATTATACGAAGATAGAATATTAAGTAATTTTTAAGATCGTATCTGAAAAGTAACGTATACAATATACACATAATAAAGTTATTCTTTTATTTTTAATAAGCAAGAAAAAAATACATAAAAAATTCAATAATTAAATAAACTACTATAATAACTTGAAAAAAAGTAAATAATTATATATATTGTAAAATTATATTTGGAAATCTATAATGAAAATTATTGATATACTTAAATCTAAAAAAGCAATTAAAAGTTATATTTTAATTTTAATTTTATTTATTAGCGGCGTAGTTTGTGATAGAGTTATTCTTCCATGGTATATCAATCTTGGCGGTGTTGTAAAAGTACCAAACGTTATTGGTTTAGAAACAGAAAAAGCAATTGAACTTTTAAAAAGTGTAAATCTTGATCCTATTGAGGCTGGAAAGAGATTCGATAGTAACTATCCAGAAGGAACTGTAATTTATCAAACTCCTACCCCCAATATGAATGTACGTGAAGGACGTAGAGTATATCTAACTATTAGTGGAGGAGAAGAATATTCAGAAGTGCCAGAATTAAAAGGAAAAACAGTAAAAGAAGCAAAAATATTACTAATTAATAACGGATTAAGATTAGGCACTATTAATTATGACTCAACTACAATAGATGCTAACCCTGATATTATAATTGCTCAATCTATTCCTGCTACTTCGAAAGTAAAACCTAATACATTTATTAGCATTACATTACCTAAACCATATATAGAAGGTAAAATTGTAGTTCCATCTCTTATAAATAAAAGTTTAAACGAAGCAGAAAAAATAATATTATTTTCAAATTTAATCACTGGAAAAATTATCTATGTATATAGAAGTGATCTAATTCCTAACACAGTTGTAGATCAATATCCAAGACCTGGTGATGTTGTTGATGAAGAAACAGCAATAAATTTATGGGTAGTAGAAGAACCTGAAAATAAACATTTCCCGGAGAATTAATGGTTAAAATCGCTCCATCAATATTAACTGCTGATCTGTCAAACCTGGAAAAACAAATTCGTTTTCTTGAAGAAGGTAATGCCGATTTAATACATATAGATGTAATGGATGGCTCTTTTGTACCAAATATTACTTTTGGACCTTTGCTAGTAAAAACTATTCAAAAAATTACAAATATTCCTCTTGATGTTCATCTTATGATTATTAACCCTGAAAAATATGTTGAACAATTTATCGATTCAGGTGCAAGCTATCTCACTATTCATCAAGAAGCTACTCTTCATCTTCACAGAACAATTGAAATGATAAAAAAACTTGGTGCAAAAGCTGGTGTTTCACTTAATCCAGCAACTTCATTGTCTACTTTAGATGAAATATTACAATATCTCGATTTAGTCTTAATTATGTCAGTTAATCCTGGTTTTGGAGGACAAACATTTATTGAAAGTTCTCTTCAAAAAATTTCGAGACTTAAAAAAATGATTTCTTCTAACAAATTAAATACTCTTATTGAGGTTGATGGTGGAATAAATCTAGAAAATGTTGAAAAAGTTGTAAAAGCTGGAACAGATATACTCGTTATAGGTAATTCAATTTTTAGTTCTACAGATATTCCTTCTATAACAAAAATTTTTAAATCAAGAGCAAATTTCGATAAATAAAATAAAAGGTTTTTTTATGAAAAATATTTCTTATATATTATTTTCAATACTAATTCTATATTTTTTGAGTGGCTGTTCAAAAAATAATCAGGATAAAATAATTGGTAAATGGAAAATTAAATCAAATGATACAGAAGTAATATATGAATTTACCAAAACAAACTTAAATATTGAAATGAAAACCGCCACTATGGCTCACCCACCAATTAATACTACTTATACCGTAAAATCAATTGAAGGTGATAATATTATTCTAACTGTAATTCACCCAGTAACAGGTGAAAAAGGTGATTTTAAAGCAGTTCTTAGAGATAATACTATGCATTTAACAGATCCTGATGGTCAAACATTAGTATTAAAAAAAGAATAATTTAAATATTAATTTGAATTGCTTTTATTTCTGCAATAGATTTTAATAAATCATAATTTATCTCGTAAATTATAAAAAATTTATCTTGTAAAAATAAATCTGAAATGTTTAACAGTATCTGATCACCTATTTCGAGCTTCAGAATTTTATTAGTCAATATTGATTTAAATATTACTATATCTTTTTTTATAGATTTTCTTTCAACAATTTTTTTTAGAATATTTACTGCTGTAATTCTATCTCTAACTAATTCACAATTTATTACTAATTCCCTTTTATCACCATATAAGTTAAATGAATAATTGCAGATATTAGTATAAGAACCATATTTATTATGAGTGTTCTCATTGGTATTCAATGAAGATTTTTCTGGGTAAATATATTCACTTTTAGTATATTTTCCAGTATAATAATCTTTTTTATAATTTATAGTAAAATGATTATAGTATTTATTCTCTTTCCTGATAGTTAAAACTAAAAGGTTATCTCTATCCAGCATAATATCCGATTCTTCTATTTCAGTAAAAAATTCTATATTGTCTAATGTTAATATTTTTATTCTATTCGTATTATCAAATATAATTATTGAATCAGAATAATCACAAAGCAGATTTATTATTTCTCTTGAACTAATTTTTTCTAAAGAAAAAGCTCCAATCCAATTATTTCTTTTTTGTATAGCTGTAATGAAAGAATTTTCATCAATTAAATAATTTCCACAACTATCTTTCATTAAAATAATATCATCAATTAGTAATGATTTTATTATTTCAGGTATGTTTTCTATCAATACATTTTCGTTAGTTTTACCATAGGCATTAAAAAATATTTTATTCATTCTACTTCCTATTAAATTTTATACAAACACACATTTTTTTAAATTCAATTATTGCATTTTGTTCTGAAGTAATTCCAAATTGAATATTTTTTATTTGTCTAAAAAAGTTTTCTATTGGGATATCCATTAAAATTTCTTTACAGATATTTGAATCATTTGAAGTAATATTGTTTGAGCTGGTAAAGTATTCACCATTCAAATAGTATTTAACCTTTCCGGCAATATTTCCATTTCCGTTAATAACCGTACCAAAAGATATTATTATCTTGATGGTTCCAAATTCCAAACCATTATAATAATAATCTAGATAGCCACAATCAGCTATCTCATCACTTGATAAAAACAAAGATTCTTGAGATAAAATCTGGTGAGTCGTTTTATTATTAATATGCTCTAAATATCTTTCAACAATTGAATTAGAAGTCAAATTCCCCATTTTCTTTAACCTAAAAATCCCTTCACACTCCATCATATAGTCAGGTCTTATTTTAGCTTTATCATTATTTTCAAATTCAACTTCAGAAATAATTTTAACATATCTATTGATACTGCTATTATATAGATAAAAGTCATACAAACTATTATAAATCTTATGATTTGAACCAAGATATATATTTTGGTATTCATCTATCATTATTGCAGGTGCAAGGTCATATTCCTCATTTAATTCATCTGTTAAACAAAATCTTCCATATAATATTGGAATACTTTTGCCAATATTATTATCAGGTAAATTGATATAATCATTTTTATTTAACATATCACTTGGAATTATTTTATTTACCATTACATCACCAATAGAAAAGCTAATCTTTTTAAAGATATAATTAATATTTTGTATTTGTGAAATGTGACAAGTTTGAAATAAAAACAATTCATCTTTAATAATGTTTTTGTTCTCATCAATCAAACCAATATATATTTCAATAATTTTCCCAATCAAATTATCAGATATTATTTCATCAAGTCCTTCTTTTCTCAAAATTGTTAAATGAAAATTTGATTCATTCTGAAAATATATATCATTCTCAATATCAATATTTAGCTTTATTTGAGATAAATATTTGTATTCCCTATTATTCATCATAATTGGTAAAATATCATTAAATAACAGATAATTATTTTCTCCAATTATAGAATTAATATTTTTATCGGAAATCCAAATTGGATTAGTGTCATCTATTCTAAACAAAATAACATTAAAATGGCCATCATAAATAAAATTTTGAGTTATATTTTTCATTATTCCTCCAGTCTAAATAATAATTTTAAACTATAAAAACCATTTTCATCGAATTCATAACAAAATTCATCTGACCAATATCTTACATTAATTAAAGATTGAGTGCCTAAATTAATTTCAGAATCAAACTCTAATAGAAATACATTCTTACTAAATTTTGCTTCTTCAATAATAAAATACTTTAATTCAGAAAGTTTTAAATTATCAATTATTTTGATCTCTATTTCAAGAAATGTTTCATCATAATTTTTATCATAATAACAAAGCATACCCTTACTATTAATAACTTTTATGTTATTGCTTTTTATTTTTATCTTTATTGGTTGAATAACATTTTCAATATTAACATTTCCAATTTTCATTTTAATTCCACTTATTAATAATATTTAAATATTTTGTTGTTATTTCAGTATAATGACATAAAATATTTGCAAAATACTTCTCCTTAATATCTGAACATCTTACTAAACTATTTCTTCTCAAATAATTGCTCCCTTTATTAATCAATTTCAATAAATGGCATAAAAGGTCAATTTCTCTTTTAAATTGTTGCAAAGAGTTACTTGAATTATTTAGACCAAAATAACCTTTAATTATCACTTCCTCTTCAATAACATTATTTTTTATTGAAAAATATTTTTCATTAAATCCATTTGTTTTAATAATCCAAAAATTTATTACCTTTTTATCATTTATTATTTTATAACAATTTTCATTTAAAAAATTTTTATCAATAACCAAATTAATGTTCTCAAAAATATTTGACACCCCATTATTTTTAAACTCGTTTAATAACAACTCTATTATTTCCATAAAATCACCTTTATTAATGAAATATTCTATCAATTCCAGTTATATCCTTATTATGGCTGTTAGTAATCATATAACCTTTAAGATCATTTCCACCACAAATTAAGTTGCAAATTATTTCCTCATATTTCTTTTTGTATAGTTCAGAAATTTTTAGTAATTCTTCAACTCTGTAATTCACTTTTGGATCAGTAGTTTGATCCGTTTCATATAAATGAGCATACTTTTGCGCTAATGTAAATACAGCTACAGAAGAAGCATAATATATCAATGGTAAAACTAAATTCCCTTTTATATTTTCTTCCAATTTGTATGGCACCGAATAAAACAATATAACTTCGTCACTAATTGATAGATCATTGTTTTTTATTTTAAATGTTCTCTCTTCTACATAAATATTATAATCAGATTCTTCTAGATATATAGTTTTATCTTCTTTATTAATTTTTATACCTTGTAGCCAGGTAAATTCTTCGTTCCAATCTTCCGGTAAATCAAAAATGTACTCACCTTGAAAAATATATGTCTTTGAATTAATTCCCGGATAATCTATTGATAATTTATTTAAAGCTTCATTTAGAGATTCTGAAATATCAGAATCACTAATCTCATTTGATGTATCTTTTATTTTAATTCTTATTTTTTCGATATATTCATTTAAAGTCATAACAACCCCATAATATAATTACCTCCGTTTAATTATTTATAAACGGAGGTGGTTTAATTAATTATACAATTGCACCAAAACAAGCGCGATAATCCATTACAGCACTTGAGTAAATATGTCTTATTTTATAAGTTATCACATCATTAGTAAACAATGATCCTGAATTAGGTTCATCAGAAATAATCAATTCCGGTTCTTGTCTTCCATCAAGAAAACCTAACTCTATACATACAGCATCTCTGGGATCTGCAACTAAAAACCAATTATTTGCATCTTGCCAATAATCTACTACAATTGGTATAATTTTCTGTTCCTGTAAAAAGGTAGGAACATCGTTATTTTGACCATAACCTAATCTAGTTAAGTTATATGCGGTTAGTTCAAGGTCAGATGGTACAAGCAAGTATTTTGCTCTAATACCTATAGGTTTATTTGAATTAGATTGGGTTTGTTTTTTCATCTTTAACCTTGCCTCAGCTAATGATGTTGTATCTAACTCAGTAAAACCAATATTATTATGATCATTATGAAATAATTGTTTACCATCATAAATAACAGAATTATTTTTAAACCAATTGTAAACATGTTCGTGTAATGTTTGAGCTGCAGCACGTGCTAATTTTGTTGGTATTTTTCTTAATGTATATACATCATCATTTCTTATTGCTTCAAGTGTAATAGTTTCCATACCACCATATTTGCTTAATGTATAAGTAACCCTTTCATCTGTAGGGGTAGAAATATTTGGATATATTGAACCTTGCGATATACTCGAAAGATTACCATATCCTCCAATTCTTATTCTTTCCTGTTGCTTAAAATCACTAACCTGAACGATGTCAACAAAATTTTTCCATGTATCCAAATTCATCATATTATAATCTCTTATCATTTTTTTGGTGATTGAATTTGCGAGGGCGTATGTAAATGATGTTGTATCGATAGATTCTGATATTCTTTTATTATTATCATATCTTCCGCTGACATATTCATCACCTGTGATCTTTATATAAGCTTCTTTGATAGACCTAAATCCATTTCTATATTTTGACTCATTTTTCCTTTCTTCCTCACTTAACTTTTCACCCATAAAGAAAAAATTATCAAGTGCATTCTGAAATTTATCGGCTTCATCTTCTTTAAGTTTTATTGATCTATATTCCTCTTTATTAAATGACTCAATTACGCTTGCATAAACATCCTGTTCTATGTTTATTATATTATTTATTTCATTTTGATTAAGTATTTTACCTTCACAAAATTTCTTTATCTTCATTTTTACAGGTTCAGGCAATGTAGATTTGTTTAATGCCTCGCTTAACCTATTTGATGTCTCAGAAAGTTTAAGTTGTTCAAATGATTTGTTAATCAGATCAATTTCTTCTTTGAATACTTCAATTTTTTTGTTGTCTTTTTCAGTAAAAGTATTCTTTGTACCGTAAATTATTTTATTCAATATTTCAACTAATTCTTCATCGCTCATAAATTGTAGTTTATCATTTTCAATATAGTCTGGAAAATCCTTTTTTATCATTTCAATTATTCTTGTTTTCATATTATCCTCCTTTTTAGTTATTTTTGATTCAATTAGTGTTATTAAACCGCCACCAGCTGAAGGATTTACAACTGGATCTATAGAATGAACATTTAATATTTCAAGAACGTTAGTAACTTTTTCACCATTTATAATTTTTGATTCAGCTCTTACTGAAGCAACTATTGAAAAACCAAATAGATCCATTTTGTTTGATTGATAAGCTGATAGAGCTTTCTTTCTTAACCAATCTGCATCTTCTGTTATATGAAACTTCCCTTCAATTCTTTTCATTTCTTCGGAATATTTTATGTCTTCAAACCAACCTATAGTATTTCTTACACTTTCATTTGATTTATTTATATGCTCATTATCTGTTCTTGCAAAAGATCTTACACCTTCAAACAATTTATTTTCAACACTTTTTCTTAATACTTCTTCAGAATAATAGTTCTTATTTTGCGATAGACCAGCTCTCAAAATCTCTACTTTCCAAAGCCAGCCCTTTGTATCGATAGATTCAATAATATTAATCTCATTTTCAATTTTCATTATAACCTCCTTCTATTGGACATATTTGAATCCGTTTAATTCCAAAGTATTTTTTATTATACTTTTTCCTGCCTCCTTATCAATTAAATCGTTCTGAATTGCATTTTTTACAAATTCGGTTAATGATATCAGAGATTCTGTAAAATCATTTTTACCTAAACTTTTCACATCCATTGAACGAATTGTAATTTGAGGCTTATTATTTAAATTTATTCTTCCACACAAAATTGCTTGATCTACCTGAAACTTTAGTAAATCATTAATAATTTTTAAAATTAATGTTTGTCTTTCTTTTATTTTTTGATAAGCGGGCAACCCCATTTCTTTTGCTGTAGAAAGATTTGCATAACCACCCTCACCAAACCAATGCTCAGGAAAACCTGCGCAACCTAAAATATAATTTCTTAATGTCCTGAATATTTCTGATAGATCATTAGCTTTGAGATCAGGTGTGATTGCATTTATTTTTACATTCTCATTAGTATGATGTATTGAGCCAGGCTTAATAACTCCGAATCGTTTTGCTCTTTCAGTTATCTCATCCTTATTTAACCCAATCCATTGAATTTGATAAACAAAAGAATTCAATAAACTTGATCTTTCAATTGTATTATAAAGAAATTTATCAATTGCATCTAACCAATCTATTAATGGTAATAAATCTGATAAACCTCTTATTTGATTTGTTAAATTATTTATTCTATAGTAAAATACCTCGCCAGATAGCAATCCTTCCTCATTTTCTTTTATTACCTTATACGATTTCTCTTTCAATAAATCATCTTCAGATAAAATTATTGAATCAATATCTTTATTGTTATTCTTCTTTACAAGCACATCAACAATTTTTGTAGGATCAAGATATGATAGCGTTACAAAACCATTTATCGGGTTTACATCTACCTTAATTACTATCTCTCCCCATAATCCAAGATCATATACTATTCTTCTTAACTCGATATCTAAATTGTTTAGCGGATTATTCCAAAATTTATCTAATAATTCCTTTACAGTATCATCTTCACATTCATATTTAATACCATCTCCTATAGCGAAATCTCTTGTTATTTCTAAAATTCTTTTTGCTAATGGATTTTTCAAATGCATTTCATAGACAATTTTATTCATCCTTTTTCTTATAGTTTCGCTAATCTCTTTATCCCCTTCCCATAACTCGTAAGATCCCGAAGGTTTTGAATACGTTCTATAACTTTCCGATAAACAAAAATTATCTTTCTTCTTAATTTCAAAAATTCTTTTAAAAATATTTTTCATTATTACCTCCAATATTTTTACAACAAATATATACAAGAAACATAAACTTTGTTTGTCATATTTTGTCAAATTTCTATACTAATAATATGTAATTGATATCATTTTTTATTTAATATATCATACAAAGCCTGGACCCTTCGATTACTTTAGGGGCAGAGCCCCGATACGTTTGTAGTATATGACACGATAATAAATATTAAGCACCGTAGGTGCGACACATAAATATACATGTCAGGGCTACGCCCCTTTGACGGTTATCAAACCTAATTTCTACAAACATGTCGGTGCTACGCACCTTTGATAAAATATAATTGCCAACTATTTGATAGATGCAAATTGTTTCGGTTATAATAAGGGGCAGAGCCCCGATACGTTTGTAGAATATGAATCAACAAAATTTAAAGCACCGTAGGTGCGGCACGTAAATATATATCAAGGCTACACCCCTTTCGTATTTATGAAGCAAAATGTTTAAGATACAATGAGGGGCAGAGCCCCGATACGTTTGTAGTATATGACACGATAAAAATACAAAGCACCGTAGGTGCGACACATAAATATACGTGTCAGGGCTACGCCCCTTAAACATTTATCTAATCATAAATCTAATTTTAAATTATTCCTATTATTAAAACGATTAATAATTTATACAATAAAATAATTTTTAAATT